>JBJXEW010000045.1:0-40559 GCA_046156035.1 Phycisphaerales bacterium
CGCGCTTCCGACGGCTCGCCAAGGACTACGAGCGTCTGCCCGCCACCCTCGCCGGCCTCCACCTCGTCGTCTTCGCCTGCCTCATGCTCGCCCGCTTGCCCGACGCAAGTCCATAACACCCTCTAGGCCCGCCTGCGTCGGGCGTTGAGGCCCCCCCCCGCCGCGATCAGCAGCGCCGCAGCGCCCGGCCCCGGCACGAACGTCACGGTGAATCCGAACGCGGCGTCGCTGCCCGTGGGCGGCACGCCCGGGGGAACGTGGCTGCCGATGCCGTGCGCGAACGCGGAGGCCACAATCGTGTACGAGCCGGGCCCCAGCGAGACCTCCTCGCCGAAGAAGACGGTGCCGCCCGTGGTCGTGTGCGTCAGGATCGCCGGCCCCGGGCCCGCCGGGCTCAACCGGAAGAAGCACTCCACCAGCGGGTCCATGCCCGCGGCCATCACGAAGCCGTCGATGCTGATCCTGGTCCCCGTGGGGGCCGTGAACGTCTGGCTGTAGCGGCCGTTGGCCGACGTGATCCCCGAACCGGCGGCGCCGATCTCATCGACCACCAGCGCCGAGGCGGAGCCGTCGCCTGAAAAACTCAGGAGCGTCGGCGGGCCTCCCCCACCCCCGCCCCCGAACGTGCTGGCGCTCCCCACGCGGGCCCGCCCGGTCGCGGTCCACTTCGCCGCGGGCGAGGAGACCGTCGCCAGGGCCGAGCCCCCGGGGACGATGGGCGGCGTGCCCTCGTGCTCAAACGTCGGCGTGGCGCCCGTGGCGTCGGTGGCCATGGCCCGGGCGATCACGGAATGGGCGCTGCCGCTGAGCGTCACGTCGGCCAGCGCGACGGCTGAGCAGCCCGCGGCCACGAGCAGGGCGGGGATGGAACGAACGGCCAGTGCGTTGCGCGGCATGATCGGCCTCTCTCTCTCAAGTGGGGACCGTCTTCACGGCCCGAACAGGGCATCCCCTCGGCTCGTCGTTTATCCGCGCCGCTCGGGGTGCCGCACAGGCAGGCTACACCCTGTTTGTGCCGCGCACAAGGCGAAACCCACGGGGAAGCCGCGAAAGGCGAAGACTGCGCACCGAGGACACAGGACACAGGACCCGCCACCCGCCCGCCCGTGCGTCCCCTGTTCGTAGGAATCTCACACGCAATCGGGCCAAAGCGGCGGGCACACCCTTGACGCGGCCGTATTCGCGGACCAACCTGTCTGCTGGATGGGCACCGACCGGCACGGGGGACGGGCCCGCCAGCATTCGGTCGCCGGGGAGACCCGGCAGAAAGAGGAGAGAGACCATGGCACGTGCGCGATTTGCCTCTGCAACAGTGTTGACGCCCGCGATCCTTGCGATGGCCGCGCTCAGCGGCGTGGCGCAAGGGTGGGACGGTGCCATCAACGGCTTCGGCAACGGCTTTGTCACCGTCAAGGTGTGGTGCTCTCCCAACAGACCGCCGGCCGCGCCCGACTACGAGGACACCGCGTTCGGGGACAACCCGACGGCATCCCTGGGCCCGAATCTGCCGGGGTGCGACCCGCAGACCAAGGTCAGACTCTCGGGTGAGCCGGGCATCTTCAACCGCTACAGCGGCAACGCCACGTCCGCCGGCGGCGACTGGGTGGACGGGCACGAACTCGTCCCGCTGGTGACGCCCACGGCGCCCTTCGCGTTCATCAGCCTCGACGTGGTCACCGTGCCGACGTCGGCAACCTCGGCCGATTACATGGTCTCCTGGTTCGGCAGCGACATGGGCACGGCCCAGATGCTGCGCTGGCGGACACCCGGGGGCGACCTGCTGCGCGAGGAACTTCGCGTGGGGCCGTTCTCAGAGATGTTCACCGCCTCGATCGACACGCCGGGCCTCGCGTGGGAGGGCGTGATCCTCGAGACGCAGGGGATCGCCTCCAGCATCCCCACGCCCGGCGCGGCGGCCCTCTTGAGCCTGGGCGGCCTGCTGGCCGCGCGGCGGAGGCGGTAGAGCGGACGCCAGCCGAAGGCACGAAGTGGCAGAGTGGCAGAATGACCGCGGGGTAACGTTCGCCCTTCGCTCGTTCCTCCGCGTTCCTCCGCCACCACTGCGTTCTCTGCGTACCGCGTTCGCGCACGAAAAAGCCCGGGCTTCGCGCCCGGGCTTCTTTGGCTTTCTTCGCGCCATCGCGTCTTTGTGCCCGGCGGTTCACTTCGCCGCGGCGGCGATCTTCTTGAGGGCCGCGATCCACGCGTCGCCCTCTTCCTTCTGGGCCGCTTCCACCGCGTCCAGCACCGCATCGGGCAGGTCCTTGCCGCCCGCCGCGGCGGTGGCCAGGGCCTCAAGGCCCGAGGCGATCACGCTGCGCTGGTGCTTGAACTCTTTGCCGCTCTTGTAGCCGTCGGCCATCGCCACCACGGCATCGGCCGCGGCGGAGATTTTGGCCTTGGGCAGGTCGGCCTTGTTGAGGGCCGCGATGTCGTCTGAACCGAAGGCGGCCTTCACGGCCTCCTTGCCGGAGCCGAAGAGTTTGGCCATGGCCTCGGCCCGCGGGTCGCCGCCCCAGCCCTTCTTGTTCTCCTCGGCAGAGGCCGCCGCGGCCACCTGCCCGATGGCCCACATGCGCGCGGCGCGGGCGTTGGACGGGTCCGGGTGGTCGGCGTCGTCCCAGTGCACCTGGTACTTCTCGAGGAACTTGTAGTTGTTGTACGAGTACATCTCGAAGTCGAGTTCGGGGTGGCCCGCATCCACCATGTCCTTGTCGATCTTGAGGTGGCAACTCACGCACATGCTGGCCCGCACGGCCAGGTCGTTGGTGTCGATCAAGCCGAACTTGTCTTTCAGGCCCGCGGCACCGATGGCCTTGCGCTGCTCGTCGGTCCAGCCGGCCTTCTGGTGCGGGTCTTTCCACTTCTCGCTGGCGCCGTGGCAACTCTCGCAACTCACGCCCTCTTTGGCCAGGTCCTTGAGTTTCTCGCCCTTCTTGGCCGCGTCCATGGCGTGGCAGTCAAGGCACTTGGCGGCCTTGCTGGCATCGCCGAGTTTCATCGTGTCGGCGATCTTCTTGCTCTTGTCGTTGGTCAGCGTCTTGAAGGCCTTGGCGTGCGGGTCCTTCTCCTCCCAGATCGTGTTCTCATCCCCCACCATGCGGCCGGATTGCTTCTTGGCCTCGCCCGAGTGGCACCCCGAGCCCGTGCACGACTGCTGGCCGTGGTAGGTGAGCGCGGGGTCCAGCCGCGGGGCTGACATGGCCAACTCGTGATTCAGCACGCCCTCCGAGGCGGAGTGCGAGTGAACCGCTAAGCCAGCGACAAGGGCGGAACCCGCCGTTGCCGCAAGCCACACCACCGCCGACACATATCCACGACGCGACGCGACGTTCATCGACGACTCCTTGGCCCAGCCAATGCCCGCATCCCCTGCCCGCGCGACGGCGGCCGGGGGAGAGGGAGAAACCACGTGCCCAGACTTCGCACCCGCCGCGTGGCGGATGCTGACCGGGCCGCACGAGTGTACCAATCGGCGAGGCGGGCGAGTTCGCACCACCCTGAGGGCCAACTGAGAATGAGTATCCGTCCGTTCGCGGGTGGAAAAGGAAGGCGGGCGGGGGCGGGGGGGAGCCGGGCGCCGGGGATATTTGCAGGCCGACTCGCCTTGTGTTAGCGTCTGTATGGACTCGCGAGGTCCGGGCATTGCCCGGCACTCGCTCCGGATCGACTTCGACCATGGACCCGACGCCCCCCCCACCCTCATCCAGCCCACCGCCCCCCCCACAGCCGGCCGGCTCATCGGGCACCACCCCTCCGGCGGGCGCGGCCAAGGCTCCCGCCGCGGCAGGTGCTCCTCCTGCCCCACCGGCCAAGCCCGCGACACCCGCGGCGGCCAAGATCGTCACGGTCGCGTCGATCGGCTCAGACGACGACACGACCGATGTGCTGGACTCGCCGGCGGAAATTTCGGAACTGCGCAAACTGGACATCTTCGCGGATATTCCCGAGAGCGTGATGCAGATGTACCCGGGCACGGTGGCCCGGCGCAAGTACAAGCCGGGGGACGTGATCTGCCGCGAGGGCGACGGCGGCACCACCGCGTTCTACGTGGTGGAGGGCGAGGTGCTGGTCTCGATTCGTGGGGCCGAGCAGGGCGGCCCGCCCCGCCGCCGCGGCGGAGTGCTCGCGGCCATCGGTTCGCTGCTTGGGCAGAAGCGACTGTCGAGTTTCGTATCGCACACCGCGGACACGCTCATCCCCATCGACGCGTCGGTGGACCTGCGGTTCGGGCGCCTGGCGGCCACGCTGGGCAAGGGCGAGATGTTTGGGGAGATGAGTTGCCTGAGCCGCGCCCCGCGCTCGGCCACCATCATCGCCAAGACGGATTGCGTGCTGCTGGAAATCCTCCGCAACATGTACGAGCGCCTGCAGAACGGCAAGACGTTCAAGGCCCGGGCCGAGCAGAACTACCGCACCCGGGCCCTGGGCGGGCACCTGCGCAACGTGAGCATCTTTGAAAGCCTGCCCGACGAGGCGATCGCGCGGCTCAAAACCTCGTGCGAACTGCTGAGCGTGGAGCCGGGCAAGGCGATCATCAACGAAGGGGAAGACGCCGACTCGATGTACATCATCCGCCTGGGGCAGGTGCGCGTGAGCAAGAAACTCGCCGGCGGCGAACTCACGCTGGCGTACCTGGGCAAGAGCGAGTGCTTCGGTGAGATCGGGCTGCTCGGCGGCAAGAAGCGCGGCACCACCTGCACCGCCTACGACCACCCCAAGAGCGTGACGGGCACCTTCCGTGGCACCTACAAGGCCAAGCCCTCGCGCGTGGAACTCGTGAAGATCAAGCGAGAAGAGTTTGATTGGGTCACGCGCGAGTACCCGATCGTCAAGGAGAAACTCGAAACGCTTGCCTCCGGGCGCAGCGCCGCGACCGACACGGCCGTGAAGCAGGGCGCGTTCTCCAAGGCCCCCCGCCAGGTGGAGGACCTGGGCCTGTTGCAGGGCCAAGGCCTGCTGCTGATTGACCTGGAGCGGTGCACCCGCTGCGACCAGTGCGTGCAGGCGTGCGTGGAGAGCCACGATGATGGTGTGACGCGCCTGGTGCGCGAGGGGCCGCGGTACGACAAGTATCTGGTGCCCAGCCGCTGCCGCATGTGCCTTGACCCTGTCTGCATGATCGGCTGCCCGGTGGGGTCGATCCGCCGGACCAAAGACCTGAACATGCTCATCGAGGACTGGTGCATCGGCTGCGGCGTGTGCGCCAACCAGTGCCCGTACAACAGCATCCAGATGCACGACCGGAGCGAGTTCGAGGCCGCCAAGCCCAAAGCCGACGGTGCGCCGGCCGCCCCGGACCGGAAGGAAAAGGCCGTGGTCTGCGACCAGTGCTCCAGCCTTCCGCAAGGCCCGGCCTGCGTCTACGCCTGCCCTCACGACGCCGCGTTCCGCGTGAACGCCCGCGACTTCTTCCTCAACGCCGTGGCCAACTCGTAACCCGCCCCTTCACGCCCGCCCCGCACCCCCGCCATGCTCATCGACAACAAGCACAAGCCGTGGATGATCGCAACGCTGGTGCTCGCCGCGGGAGCAACGGCGTGGTACGTCATCGATGCTCCCCGGCACATGAATCAGATGTACGGGTCCACCGCGGCGGGCCTCACGTTCGGCATCGCCGGGTACGCGATCATGTGGTTCTGCGCGGCCCTGGGCATGAAGCGGCGCGTGCCGCACTGGAAACTGGGGCGCGCGCAAACATGGCTGCGCGGGCACATCTGGCTTGGTCTGCTGCTGGTGGTGCTGGTGGCGTATCACTCGGGCTTCCAGGCGGTGGGCCCGCAGGGGTGGTCTCTGTGGATCGTGCTGGGCTTGGTTACGGCCAGCGGCCTGATGGGTCTGTTCATTCAGCAGACCGTG
This sequence comes from Phycisphaerales bacterium, assembly GCA_046156035.1. GTDB lineage: Bacteria > Planctomycetota > Phycisphaerae > Phycisphaerales > UBA1924 > JAEUIX01. The sequence continues at coordinate 5,860 of JBJXEW010000045.1, forward strand.
CCGCGCATTCTGTACCACGGACTGCACCCGCTCCAGAGCATGAACGCCGAGAGCCCGGCGCAGCAGATCAAGGAACTGATCGCCGACTGCGCGGCTGAGGCCGAAAAGACCGTCATCCACTACGCGGGCAGCCTCGACAAGCCCGCCCCGGACATGCCGATCGTGACCGCGATCGCAGCACCACACGCGCCCGCCCCCCCCGCCACGCCGGCCCCCGCTCCCTCTCCGCACGCACCCAGCGCCGCGGCCGTGACGGCCGCCGCGGCCACCCCGGTCGTCCCCGGCGCCGCCGTGGCCGTGGCAGCACCCCCCGCAGCACCCGCTGCGACACCCCCCGCCCCCCCCGCAGCCGCGCCCAAGCCTGCAGTGCCATTAACCATCAAGATCGGCCCGCCCATGGGCGGGGAGCCGGTGCGGCGGTTTTACCTTGATGCGGGCAGCGCATTCTGGTCCGGCAAGGGGCGGACGGCGCTCGACAACGAATCGTCCGCGGCGTCGGTCTTCGCGATGCTGCGCACGGCCACACCCCCTCACATCCACGCGGGGATTGACGATCTGGAAGAACTCGCGGCCCGCCGCCGCCAGTTGCTGGTGCAGCGCCGCTGGATGAAACTTCTGCACGGCTGGCTCATCGTGCATGTGCCCCTTTCGTGGGGGTTCATCGTGTTTGTGGCGGTGCACGCCTTCCAATCGCTCAGGTATTGGGGACTCAAGGTTTAGACCATGCCCGAGACACGCCCCATTTCGGAACGTATCGACCTCACCTATGTGCGCAAGCGCCGCTGGCCGCACACGCTCATCTACCCGCTCACGTTCGCCCTGGTGGCGGTGCTGCTGCTGGCCGCGGCGGGCGGCGAACTCACGGCCCGCGTGGAGGGGATTTACGCCCACGCGTTCTATTCCTCCGGCACGCTCACCCAGGCCCACGCCATGTTCGGCAGCGACTGCGGGGCGTGCCACCGTGCCGCGGTGGGTGATCGCGAGGCCACCGCCCTCTTTCTGCCCGTGCTTGATGACGCCTGCATCGCCTGTCACGAGTCGGTCTCGGCCACGCACGCCACCCACCAGAGCCGCTTCCAGGGCGGCACCCGCAAACTCGAGGGGCTCGCAGAACCGGTGCTCATGGCGGGCAATTGCGCAGCGTGCCACATCGAGCATCGCGGGCGAGATTACGACCTCACCAAACTCGACGACCAGGTGTGCGTGAGTTGCCACGCGGACCTCAAGACCAAGGGCTTCGCGGCGACCGCACCGCCACCCGCAGTCAAGAAGGAGGGCGGCAAGTGAAGAGGCCCTCCGCAAACCTCGCGGCGTACGCCCGGTCTCACGCACGAGCCCTCGCGCTTGCCGCGGCCGCGCTGTTCGCGCTGCCGGTGCTTGTGGCGTCGTGGGCCCTGCCCGACAAGGGCCCGAAGACGAACCCACCGCTGCCGGGCGAACTGGCCAACAGCGTCTTCAGTTTCGCCAGCGCCGACGGCCACCCGGAGTGGGCCGTCCTGCGCGACAAGCGGCAGGACACGACGCCGTACACATTCGGGCACGCCAAGCACAACTCACCCGACGCGTGGAACAACATGCAGGAGATGCTGCAGGCCATCAAGGACGGCAAGAGCGAAGCGAACACGATGGGCAGGAACACGGGGCGCGCGATCCATGTGGAGGTGCAGAAAAAGGACGGCAAAGACGTGCTGGGCATGAGTTGCACGTTCTGCCACGAGGCCGACGCTGCGGGCGCGTACATGAAGCCCATTGCGTACGACACGCACTGTGTTGACTGCCACACCAACTCGCTGGGTGTGGTGGGTGCATCGGGCGAGAGCCTGAAGTGGGTTTCCACCGTGTTGGGCAAGCCCAAGGCCAACGAACTCGTGCGCCCGACGGCGATCCCGCACGGCACGGCCAAAGACGCGGCGGATGCGGTGGACCTCGCGCTCGGCGCTTGGCTGGCCGAGCAGCCCCCGCAGTTTCCCGTCAAGGCCCCCACTCCCGCTGGCGATGCCGCCGCCGGTGAAGCCGAGAAGAAGGCCGACGAGGCCAAACCCGCCGAAGATGCGGGCGGCGGCCGCCGGCGCAGGCCCGCGGGTGGTGCGGAAGCGGGAACGAAGCCCGAAGAGGCCAAGCCCGCAGAGTCCGCGCCGGCCGAGCAACCCACCGGTAGCGGACGCCGTCGGGGCGGTGCGGCGGCAAGCGGCAGCGAAGGTGCCAAGCCCGCGGCAGCGGTCGCGAAGGCCACGCTCCCGTCGTTTGCGGATCAGGCCGCGCTCAACGCGTTCCTCGCTGCCCAGCGCACCGACATCATCGGCGGCAAACTCGCCGAGTCTTCCTGCGCCAAGTGCCACGAGAGCATCACCAAGGGGCCCGAGGGCAAGCCCGAGGCCTTCACCATCAGCACGCAGCGCATCCCCGAAGTCTGGCTCACACGCAGCCACTTCGCCCATTCCGCGCACGCGATGGTGAGTTGCGTGAGTTGCCACACGCAGGCCCCGACGAGCAGCGACACAAAGGACGTGATGCTCCCCGGCATCGCCAGTTGCCGCGAGTGCCACGCGCCGGGAGCGACACCGGCGGGCAACGCGGCGCCGTTCGACTGCGTGCTGTGCCACACCTACCACGAGCGCCTGCCCCAGAGCGTGCAGGGGCGCATGACCATCGACCAGATGCGCCGTGGCGGGCGGGTGGTGTTGCCGCCCGCTCCTTCCTCCTCACCCGCCGCCGCGGCTGAGCCCCCGTCGAGCGCATCGCCGCCCAAGTAGTTCACCACCAAGGCACAAAGGGCACCAAGGAAGGCCCGGCGATGTTCGCGTCTTTCCAGAACCCCGCACGGGCCGGGCCCCGGCAGGAGCCAACCGATGTCGGCTGTCACGACCCCTCCATCCCCTTCCACGTCAAAGGCCATGCTCTGGACCGGGCGTGTGCTGAGCGCCCTGCCCGCGGCGATGCTCCTCTTCAGCGGCGCGATGAAGATCGCGCTGGTGCAACCGGTGCTGGAGGGCTTCCCCAAACTCGGGTGGCCCGTGGACCTCGCCCGCCCCATCGGCATCGTGGAGATCGTCTGCGCGCTGCTGTATCTGGTCCCGCAGACGGCGGTGCTGGGAGCGATCCTGGTCACGGGCTACATGGGCGGGGCGATCGCCACGCACGTGCGCCTGCACGAGCCGTGGTTTGTGCAGGCCGGGCTGGGCATTTTGGTGTGGCTGGGCCTGTTCCTACGTGAGCCGCGGCTGCGGAACATTCTCCCATTCCGGTGAGGGCCGCGTTGCTCGCCCCCCGCTCGCATAGGCTCTCGCCTGCCGCGGAGGTGTTGCCAGACGCGGCGTCAGGATCGCTTCCGGTTGCTGAAGGGGTGGGCGCACATGGCAAAGAATGGCAAGCCGTCGGGCAAGGATGGCATTCCGGTGCGCGGCGGCGGCGAGAAGCGCCCGACGCAGGCCAGCAAACCGCACATGGGAAGCCGCGTCGAGCCCTCGCATGTGGCTCGGCAGGCACGGGCCGAGGGCAAGAAGACCGCCGCGCGCGCACAACGCAGGGCGGGCTGATGCGGTCATGCGGATTTGCGTGCGACGCCACCGCCGCCCCCTGACGGACGGTGCGTGTACGACTCCGCACTCAGACGCGGCGTCGCCTGAGCGTGGCCACGGTCCAAGAGCATATGAAGCGCGGGGCGAAAAAAACAGCACGTCAACCTACGAACAACTCGCTGAAAGAAACGGCCGCCACGCAGCGAGCCGGTTCACTTCACCACCTCGGGCTTGATCGGCGTGCCGGAGATCGTCACCAGGTCAAAGCGCAGGGTGCCGGAAGTCGTGTACTTGGTGCCGGGAGAGTTGGCCACGTACGTCGTGTTGTTGGCGGGGTCGAAGATGGCGACGATGCGCACCGCGAAGGCGGGGTTGTCATCCACACCGTTCACGCCGGAGAGGTCCCACGTGAGGCCCGGCACAAAGAAGCCCGTGCCCGGCCCGGTGATGATCGAGTGCGTGGGCATGTCGCTGAACGTGGACCCATCGGTGGTGTACTGAGCCCGCAGGTATTTGCTGGCCGTGTTCGACCAGCGCAGGTCCATGCTCACGCGGATGTTCGTGCGGTTCAACGTGCTCACACCGAAGGCCATGCCCGCCGTCCCGCCCGCCATGCCCTGCGCGGGGAAGTTCGTCGCGTTCGCGCCGGCGTTGGCCGCGCTGCCTCCGCCACCGCTGATCCCCCCGCTCACGGTGTCACCCGAAGAGCCTGCCGGGAACGGCGTGGAGCCGCCGCCCGTGCCGCCGATGTACGCGGCGGTGCCCGTGCCCGGCCCTGTGGCCGGCGGATTCAGCACGCCGCCGTTGAAATCCCACCTGGCGATCACGACGGGCGCGGGGGCCGAGGTCGCTGGAGGCGGCGGCGCGGGTGCGCCCGCGGCGGGCTCTGAGCGGGCCGCCGCGGACGGGGGTGAGGAGGTTGCCGCCGCGGCGAGTGAGGCGGCGACGAGTCCGATCAGCACGGTGCGGGGCGCTTGGGCTCGTGTGTGCATGGCGTCTCTCCGTGTGCGAGCGCCGCGTGCCGGTTACAGCCAGCGGGCCACGACGATCTTGCTCTCGGTGTAGAACCTGGTCGCGTCCTCGCCGTTGGCGTGCAGGTCGCCGAAGAAGGAACGCTTCCAGCCCGCAAACGGGAAGACGGCCATGGGGGCGGGCACGCCCACGTTGATGCCGACCATACCGACCTGCGCGTGCGTCTTGAAGCGGCGGGCCGCGTGGCCGCTGCTGGTGAAGATGACACCCATGTTGCCGTAGGGCGATTTGTTGAGCGTGGAGATCGCCGCGTCGAGCGTGGCCTCGCGCACGATGGAGAGGACGGGGCCGAAGATCTCCTCGTCAACGATCTTCATGCCGGGGCGGACGTTGTCGAAGATGGTGGGACCGACGAAGCAGCCGCGAGCGGAGGGCACTGGGGACTGGGCACTGGGCACTGGGGAAGACACGGACCGTCCGTCGAGCACAAGCGTGGCGCCGTCTTTGATCCCCGACTCGATGAAGCCCAAGATGCGCTGCTTGCTCGCGTCGTCGATCACGGGGCCCATGCCGCAGCCGGGAGTCTCGCCGGGGCCGACCTTGATCTTCTCCGCCGCGGCCTTGAGTTTGGGAAGGAGCCACGTGGCCGCGTCGCCCACGGCGATGCAGGCGGAGCCGGCGAGGCAGCGCTGGCCGCTGTTGCCGAAGGCCGAGCCGATGATGCCCTCGACGGCCGCGTCGGGGTTGGCATCGGGCATAATGACCATGTAGTTCTTCGCGCCGCCCATGCACTGGGCCCGCTTGCCGGCCTTGGTCGCGGTCTGGTAGACGTGCTCGGCCACGCGCGTGGAGCCGACGAACGAAACCGCCCGCACGTCTTCATGCGTGATGAGATAATCCACCACGCTGGGGCCGCCGGTGACCAGGTTCAGCACGCCCGGCGGCAGGCCCGCCTCGTGGGCCAGTTCCACCTCACGCACGGCCGAGAGCGGCACCTTCTCGCTGGGCTTGAGGATGAACGTGTTGCCGCAGGCCACCGCCATCGGCCACATCCACAGCGGCACCATGACGGGAAAATTGAACGGCGTGATGCCCACGCAGACGCCCAGCGGCACGCGATCGACCGACGAATCGATCCCCACGCCGCTCTTGTCTTCGGTGCGGCAGAACGACGACGAGACGGCGATCTGCGGGAGCGTGCGGCCCATCATCAGCGTGGGGGCGGCGCAGGCGAACTCGACACAGTCGATGCCGCGCCGGACATCGCCCCGTCCTTCCGCGAGCGTCTTGCCGTGCTCGCGGACGATCATGAGCGCGAGTTCCTCGAAGTGGTCTTCCAGCACCTGCTTGTAGCGGAACAAGAACTGGCAGCGATCGCCCACGGGCATCGCGCTCCACGCGGGAAACGCTGCACGCGCGGCCTCAACTGCCGCTTCGGCCGAGCGGCGAGACTCAAGGTCGGCGTGCGCCAGCGGCTCGCCCGTCGCCGGGTTGATGACGGTGTGCGTTGCGCCAGCCTTGCCCCCCAGCGCGGCCTCGGATGTCCGCTTGCCGGCAATGAACTGGTCTACGTGCGAGAGTGGCATGGTGGGCTCAGGGGACAGGGGACAGGGGACAGGGGACAGGGAAGTATACATGGAAGGGCGAATCCGGCGCGATGCAGGGGGGTGCAGAACGGCCGCCTACCAGAATCGCCAAGGGCCGGGGTGGTTCATGGCCGCGGCGGGCACAAGGGCCTCACGCACGGCCGAAACCAGGTCGGCCAGGCCGTCGCCACGGAGGGCGGCAACGGCAACTGCGGCACCCGGAGCGGGGCCGCGGTCCATGCGGAGCCCAACCTTTATGGCGGGCACGCTCGGGTGCGGGTTGGGCACAAACCCAGCGCCCGCATCACCGCACAGAAGGATCAGGTCCGCGCTGGCCGCGGCCGCGAGCGCCGCGTGCTGGGCGGCAAGGTCGATGTCCGTGGCCCGAGGGTTGAGCCCGGGTGCATCCATCCAGCACACCACCAGTCCGGCAAGGTCGATGCTCGCACCGACGTGGTCGCGCGTGGTGCCGGGCTCGTCGGCGGTGGCCGCGAGTTCGCGGTCGGCAAGAGCGTTCATGAGCGTGCTCTTGCCGACGTTGGGGGGTCCGATGGCGACGACCAGCGGCGGGTGGATCAACCGGTTGAGGGCGCACGAGCGCTGAGCGTCTCCTTCGCTCAGCGCCGCCGACGTTGCACCCATGACCTCCTGCCGCCACCGGCGGGGCTGATCCAGGAGCAGGTCCACCGCCAGCGGGCTGGCAGCGCAGGCGAGCGCGCTGAGCATGTGCGATTCGATGTCGGTGCCCGCTTCAGGGAACGCCACACTGGCCGCGGCGGGTGATGTCAAGCCCAGCGCTGCGAGTTTGGCGGCGAGTTGGCGGACGATCTCCGGGCCCGCGTGCGGCATGATCGACGCGTGTGTGCGGCTCCACCTCGCAACCACGCCGCGATCAATACCGCCCAGGTCTCGCAGGCCCCAAGCCCCCACCGGCACAGCCCGCCCGCAGAGTGCCGCCAAGGCTCTGTCCAATTCGCCCGCATCACCTTGCACCATGAACGCGGCGATGGCCCCATCGCCGCTTCCGGGCGCCGGCGTGGCCAGAGTGAACGATGCCGGTGCACCAGCCACGGTCATTCCTCGCTCACGCACAGGCGGTTCCACGATTCGAGCATGCCCAGAAGCACGAGGTCTGGCACGACGTGCTCGATCACGTCATCGCCCTCAAAGAGCAGCGGCGCATCGCCACCCGTGGCCACGATGCGGGGGTAGCCCTTGTTCATCTCGGCGTATTGATCGATGAGCAGGCGGGCCATGCCCACAAGAGCCGCGACGCACCCGCGCTGCATGGCCTGAGTCGTCGTGCGACCGAGCGGTTCGGCGGGTGGCTCACGGGGTGTTTCGACCAGCGGCAGTCTCGCCGTGCCCTCGTGCAGACTTCGCAGCATCATCTTCAGGCCCGGCGCAATGCAGCCCCCTTGGAATGCACCCCACTGGTCCACAAAGTCCACGGTGATGGCCGTGCCGGCATCGATGATGACGCAGGCCTGAGCGGAGCGCGCGAACGCGCCCACGGCGGCCAACAGGCGGTCAACCCCGGTCGACTCGGGCTCGGGCACATTCGCGATCATCGGCACGGGCAGGGCAGGGCCGAAGCGGTAGACGCGCGGACCCTTGCCCGTGAGCATCGCCCCGAGCCTGTCGGCCACGGCGTCGTTCACGGAGGCGATGAGCACCGCGCTCTCGCCCGAGGGCAGGTCCGCGGCGGCGGCCGCCACGCCGGCATCGAGTGTGGCCAGGTCTGCGTTCTCCAAAACGGCGGCGGGCTGAAGTTTGCCTTCAACCACCCGCGCCAGGCGCGTGCGGGTGTTGCCCACGGAGAGGAGCAGGAGTTGTTCGACCGGCAAGACCTTGACCATGCGGCCATCGTAGAGTTGCCCGGCAACTCATGGCCCGCTGCCGCGTGGATAAGTCGATCGAGCGTCTCGTCGTGGACGGCTTCACATTCCCGCTGGGTGTCTACCCCGTGGAGCAGATGACGCCGCGTCCGGGCTACACCGTGAGTTTCGAATCGGCCGACGGCGGCGGGGACGAGCGCGACGGGCCGCCCCACCCCGGCGAAGACTGGGAAGAGTGGCCGGACCGGTACGTGTGGGACATCTGCATCACGGCCCCGCGCGTGGAGGCGCTCTTCCGGGCCCTGGTGGCGCTGATGCCGGGTCGTGTCTTCCCCATCCTCGACGTGCTGGGCCAGGACGCCTATCGCGAGATCGACCCATTCGTGGCCTACGAGTTGGTGGGCCTGGAGCGCTTCCTTGACGCGATCCGACAGTACCGCGGGTACTTCTTCGAAGATGGCCTGGTGGGCTTCGGTGCCATGTCCGAGGACCCGTTCTTCTATGTCTTTGTTGACGAGCACAAGGTGCTCACCGTCCGCGCGGCCACGGACCTGAAGGACCGGGTGGAGAAGGTGCTGGCCGCGTTTGATCTTGAGCCTCTTGAGCACATCGCCGCTGCGGATGCCGCGCTGCACGAGCACCGCAGCGTACTCGAAGCACCCAGCGACCGACCCGACCTGCTCACGCCCGACGAGATCGTCGAGGACCTTCGCGACCTGTGGGGTCTGTCGTTGAACATTGACCCGGACACGAACGTGGATGAAGATGGTTCGTCCCTGAGCATCGTGGGATGGCGTGTGGTCGTGCGTGCGGTGCTGCCGGGCGAGGTGATCCGCTATGTGGAAGTGCTTTTGACGGCAGAGAATCTGGCCACCGCTCACGAGTTGGCCGTGGATGCCGCCCAGCACCTCGTCGAAGCGGCCCTTGACGAGGACCCCCCCAAGGGCGCGCGGAGCACCGGCACGGGCGGTCCGGCGCGCCTCCCGGGGCCCGACACACCGCCCTCTGCCGCGACGCCGGGCAGCGAAGGCGAACTGGTGCCAGCGGACGCAAACGACCCGAGCGAGGAGGATGACGACGAGAATCTTGCAGAAATCGAGCCGAGCGTCGAAATCGATGTGCTCGGCGCTGACCGCATCCGGCCGGACGATTTTCCCAAGGCCTTGGCCGAGTTTGGTGCGGGCGGCACACCGGCCGATTTTTCGCTCAACCGCGTCTGTTCTGCGGTGTGGGTGGAGTAATCGCGCCGAGCCAGTACGGCCGTCGCGTGTGAAAACCAATCATTTACCGAACAACCATAAACGCTCCCAAGTTCTCCATTGGCCGAGAGTTGTGAACAGAATGACTGCGCGCGCCGGTTTGCGTTTGTCGTTCGGGATGGGTACCTTTTGCCCCCCGAGGTGCCGGTGGCGGCACCTTGGCGATCCAGTGTTCTCGCGGGGACGCGCGGTCCGACTTCGTCGGCCGCGCTCCGGAGGCTTTGCATGACGGTTCAGACGCAACGTTCGGCACGCCGGCTCGTGGTCACCGCGTTCGCGCTCGCGTGCGCGCAGGGCCTTGAAGCCACGCGGGCTCTAGCGCAGAGCGCCGGCACGCCGGTGCCCCTGCCCGCGGGCCTGCCCACGAGCGACCACACCCTTGCGCGAGCGCAGGCGGCTCTCGCGGCAGACCGCCTCATCGAGGCGCAGTCGCTCCTGCGAGAGTTGGTGAAGGGCGGTGCCGGATCCGCACTGGGTGCCAGCCAGCAGTCCCTTGCGTTGGAGTTGCTCCAACGCACCGACAAGCGCATCAGTCAGGCCGACGTCGTCGAGATGAGCCTCCAGCGAGCGGCGTGGGCCGTTGACCAGGCGGACCTTCGCGTGGCAGAGCGCCACGTGAAGGCCGTGCTGGCCCGCGGCACGCTGGCCCAGGGTCAGCGCGAACGCGCCGTGGCCTTGCAGACCACCATCGAGCAGAGGCGTATGGAACTGACGCCCATCGTGGCCGGCATGCTCAGCCGCGCTGTGACCGACTTCGGGGCCCAGCGATTCGCCGAAGCACGCACCGGCCTGAGCACGATCCAGCGGTCCGGTGTCGCCCTGGACGATGACGAGCGCGCAACGCTGGAACGGCTCCAACTTCGCCTGGTGGAGATCGAACAGAATCAGGGCAAGTCGTTCGGCGCGGCAGACGTGTCATTGGCCATGATGCAGCCGGGCACAGTTCGGCGCAACCCGCCAGCCGAGCCGCCGCCCGCCCCCGCCACCTCCCCAGCCACCTCCCCCACCCCCGAGCCCGCGCCGGAGGGGCAACCCGCCTCCCCGGCCCGCGGCGAGCAGCCCGCGACGGAGCAGATGCCAGCCGCGGCCCCCACCCCGGAGCCCGCGGCAGCCGCGCCGGCGCCCGGCGAGGACTTGGTGACGGTGGCCATGCGTGTGGAGGCACAGCGTCTCGTGGCCGAGGGTGAGGCCGCGTTTGCCGAGGGCCGCTACAGCGAGGCAGCCCGCAAACTGGAACTCGCCACGATCTCGGGCAAGGCGTACCTGAGCGCGGACGAACTCCGCAGCGCCCAGACAAAGTTGGACGAGGCCCGGGCTCGCCTTCGCTCCGGCGTGGGTGGCGGTGCGCTGGCCGACCGCACGGTGCAGAACATCGCGCTCATCCGCGAGCGCGCGGTGGCAGAATTTGAGAACGAACTCGAGCGTGCGAGCAAGGCCGTGGCCGCGGGCGACACCACCCAGGCCAGCGACCTGCTGGCGAGGGCGGGGCTGACGATGTCGCAGGCACGCCAGTACTTCTCACAGGCGGAGTACGACGGCTACGTGCAGAGGCTTGACACCGCGCGCCAGCAGGCGGCGGCAACCGGCGAGACGATCCGCGCCAAAGAGTTGAGTGAACGCGAGGTCATGCTGCGCCGCAAGGCCGATGAGGCCCAGCGCAGCCTCGCCACCGAAAAAGACCGGAAGGTGCGCGAGGCCGTGATCCGGGCGCGGGCCCTGCAGGCAGAGCAGAAGTACGGCGAGGCGCTCCAGGTGATCGACCAGGTGCTGTTCCTCGAACCCAACAACCCCACGGGCCTGCTGCTCAGAGACGTGCTCTCCGACATCATCGCCTACCGCAAGGCCGACGAGATCTACCGCCTCCGCCAGCGAGGCTTCCAGGCCATCCGCCTGGATGCGGCTGCGTCCGCGGTCCCCCCGGTGGGCATGATGAACTTCCCGCCCGACTGGCCCAACAAGAGTTTCAGCCGCGGCGACGGCGCGGCGTTCGCGGAGGCGCCCGAGAACCGGCGTGCCATGGCCGCGCTCGAGCGTCGCGTGCCCGCGGAGTTCGCCGGCAACAAACTCGCCGACGTCCTCCAGTACGTGCGCCAGGTTGCCGGTGTGGACGTGGACGTGGACTGGGAGAGTTTGCGCAACATCGGCATCGATGCCGAATCGCCCGTGGAACTCTCGCTGACCGACAAGCCCGTGAGCGTCGTGCTGCAGCGCACGCTGGCGAAGGTCAGCAAGGACCAGTTCGCCAAGGCCGACTACGCCGTGCAGGACGGCATCGTGACGATCGCGTCGGAAGACTCGCTCAAGAAGCACGTCGTGAGCCAGCCGTACAACATCACCGACCTCCTGCTGGACGCGCCCAACTACACAGACGTGCCCGACATGGACCTCGGCCGCGCCATCGCGCGGGCCGCGAATCCGGAGATCACCGACGGCCCCTTCACCAAGAAGTACGGACGCGACACGGTGGCGGCCCGCGATGAGCGGGTGCGCAAACTCGTGAGCCTCATCCAGACGACGGTGGCCACCGACAGTTGGCGGGACCGCGGGGGCGAGACCGGCTCCATGCAGGAACTCAACGGCAGCCTGATCATCACCACCACGCCCTCAAACCACCGCGAGATCGCCAGCCTCCTGAGCCAACTCCGCGACGTCCGGTCGCTGCAGGTCAACTGCGAGTCACGCTTCCTGCTGGTCAACCAGGACTTCTTCGAGCAGATCGGCTTCGACCTCGACGTGTACTTCAACGCCGGATCGAACCAGTTCGAGACCGCGGCCCTCAACGACGACACGCTGCTGCTCTCGGACTTCTTCGACCCCACGACCGGCCGCCCCCAGCGCGCCGTGACCGGCGGCCCTTCCACCATCCCGCAGACCGGCGGTGCTGGCCCCGCCACGAGCCAAGGGCTCGTGCGGCCCGACAGTTGGACGCCCGTCAGCGCCGCGCAAAACTCCCTGGGGCTCACCGAGGCTCTTGCGGGCGGTGTCAGCCCCTTCGCTTCCAGCATCCTCGCGGCCGCGCCCGCGCTGGGCATCGCCGGCCAGTTTATGGACGACATCCAGGTCGACTTCCTCATCAAGGCCACCCAGGCGGATCAGCGGTCCAGCACGCTCACTGCGCCGCGCCTCACGCTCACGAACGGGCAGATCTCCAACATCTTCATCGCCCGCCAGGCGTCCTTCGTCTCCGATCTCACGCCCATCGTCGGCGAGTCGGCCGTGGGCTTTGACCCTGTCCCCGGCGTGCTCACCACGGGCGTGGTGCTGGCGGTCGAGCCCGTGATCTCGGCCGACCGCCGCTACGTGACGATCAACGTCGACACGTCGGTGAGCCAGGCCGATCCCAACCTCCGCACCATCGGCGTGTCAGCGGTCGCCGGCGGCGCCATCGTCGGTTCGGCGGCCACCGGGTCGTTCATCGAACTGCCGACCATCAACACGACCCGCGTGCAGACCACCGTCACCGTTCCCGACGAGGGCACGGTGCTTCTGGGTGGCCAGCGCATCATTGCTGAGGTGGAGGTGGAGACGGGCGTGCCCGTGCTGAGCAAACTGCCCATCATCAACCGCTTCTTCACCAACCGGGTTTCCGCCAAGACCGAGTCCACGCTGCTCATCCTGATCAAGCCCACGATCCTGATCAGTTCCGAGGAGGAGGAACGCCAGTTCCCCGGCCTTCTGGATTCGATGCGGACGGGCGTCGGCGGCTGAGTTCCCCATCCGGCCCTCCGCCACCACCCATACCCCACACAACATGCCACGAAAAAGGCCCCGGATGCCGATCCGGGGCCTTTCTGTTTGTGCCTGCTTGCCCGCCCCTCACTCGGAGGCCATGGAGACCAGCGGCCGCTCCTGCCGCGTCACGCCGGCGAAGAACTCGGCGTAACGGTCCCCCACGGCCAGCGCGTCGTAGCGTTTGCCGGCCTCGGCGGAGCGCGCGTTGGCCTCGTTGCGATACGCCTCGTCGTCGGCCAGGCGTTCGATCACCTCGATCCATGGCGCCACGGCCTCGGCATCCACCGGCAGCACGGTCTCGGGCGAGAAGCCCTCGGGCAGCGGCAGATAGATCGCGCCGTCGCCCAGGGCCTCGCGCACGCCGCCCCGGTCGCACGTGAGCACGGGCACGCCGTTGAGTTGCGCCTCCACACCCACGCGCCCCCAAGGCTCCTGCCATGCCACGGGCATGAGGATGGCCCGGGCCGTCTCGTAAATGCGGCTGGGGCGGTAGCGCACCGAATCGATCCGGAGCGTGCCCTTGGCCTTGATCTCCAGCGCACCGTGCGAGGCGGCAAGCCGCGCGTGGTCGCCGCTGCCGCGGGCCTCGATCACGCGCAGGCCGATGTCGGGACGCTTGAGCGCCAGTTGCTCAGCCAGACGCACAAAGAAGTAGACACCCTCGTTGGGCGTGGGGTTCACAAACGTGAACACCCTCGGGTCGTGCGTCGCGGCGACGGCCTCCTCCGGGTCGATCATGGGCGGGATGACCGTGCTCTCCAGGCCGATGCTCTGCACGTACTTGCCCCGCAGAAAGGCGCTGGGCGAGATCACCGCGTCCACCTGATCGAAGGCCAGCGGGTGCTGGTATGCGAGGTTCTGGAGCACGAACACCACGGCCGCGCCGCTTTGGCGGGCCAGTTCACGCCGGCCCTGCTCGGTGGGAGTGCCCCCGAACGTGAACACCACCTCGGGCTTGAACTCCTCGAGGGCCTGTGAGAGCATGCGCGAGAACTGCTGTCCGTGCGGAAAATCAAACTCTCGCACGCTCAGGCGGCCGGTGTCCATCACCTCGCACTTCACACCCTTGTGCAGGAACCGCCACGCGGCACAGCCCTGCCCCGCCGCGGGCCGCCGGTCCACGTCCACGTCGATGCCCAACTCGCGGAGCATGGGCAGTGCCTTGGGCGGGTTGGCCGCCTCCATGGCGCTGGAACTCAGCGAGCGGACATCAAACCCGCGCTTGGCCAAGGCCCCCGCGATCGACATCATCGTCCGTGCCGCGCCGCTGGAAGGATCAAGCGGCAACTGCGAGAGCAACAACAAGACTCGTTTCGACATCGTTTCTCTTTCCCTTTCTGGCCCGCACCTTGTTCACCGCCGGAGCGGGCCGTGCACACACACCCATCGAACACACCGCCCATCAATCATCGATCGTCAGCGTGGCATCGTCGATCAGGTACAGGCCCAGCAGCCAGCCGCCGTCCAGATACGGGTCGACCTTGAGTTTGCCCTCCACCGTGCCGTGCACCGCCATGCGCTGTTTGGCGTTGGCGGCGGCCGCGAGTTTCACCTCCACCGCGTCGTAGGCCGTCGGGGGCACGCCGATGCAGCAGCCGTCCCACTGGTTGAGCATGCTCAGCATCTCCTTGGGGTTGGCGGAGGTGATCGGGAACGCCACGTACCCCGCGATCCGCACGTGCTTGCCGTCGAGCATCGCCACGCGCTGCGGCAGTTTCATCTGGCCCATGCGCGGCTTGTACGTCTCCTGCGCCGACACGAGCAAGTCCCACGAGAAGCGGTACGGGTCGGCCTTGGTCCCCGTGCCACGCACGGGGAAGCGCCCGTCCAGCACCAGCACGCCGGGCTCCTTGCGTTCCACCTTCACCGGCACCATCTTCTCCGCCGGGAACTTGGGGTTGGGCTCGATCACAAACCCTTCGGGCCACGCGGCCGCGGCCTCCGGCGCTGCGGCTGCCTGCGAACCTCCGCCCGGCGAGGCGAGCGCCTCGACCACGTCCGCAGCGATCTTCTCCGCCGCGGCCACCTTGGCCGCGTCATCGACCGGGGGGGGCGGGGTGGTGGCCGGCGTGGGGGCGGGCGCGGGGGGCGGCGTGATGCTGGCTGGGGGGGTGGGCACGGCGGTCGCGGCCTCCGCGGCAGGCTCAACGGGGAGCGGCCCACGCACGGTGGCGGGCGCTGGCAAGGGCACCGACACCTCTGCGACCGACGCTCCAGGTGCCACCGGCTCGGCCGGGGTCGCCGGTATGGACGAGGCGGACGGCACGACAGGGGCACCTGCGGGAACCGCCGCGCTGGCGGGCACAGGGGCTGCGGCCGGCTCCGCTTGTGCCTTGCTTGCGTCGCTTCCCTTGCGCGCACTGCCCAGCACCACCGCCGCGCCGATGACACAGAGTCCAACGATTGCCCAGAGCCATTTCATAGCCGAAATCCGGTTGGCGATGCCCGCAGAATATGCCCCGTCGCCCGCGCGCCAGCAGCGAAGCATGATAGGTTGCCGCGAGGTCTTGCGCGTGCGTTCCCCCCCACTCCCCACCCCCCCGCTACGCTCGCCTCATGAGCCCCGTTGCCGCCGCGCTCGCACCCTTCGGGACCACCATCTTCACCACGATGTCCCGCCTCGCCCTTGAGCACGGGGCGGTGAACCTCTCCCAGGGCTTCCCCGACTTTGAGGGCCCGGCCTTTGTGAAGGAGGCCGCGATCGCGGCCATCCGCTCGCAATCCAACCAATACGCCCCCATGCCCGGCGTCCCCGTCCTGCGGCAGGCCATCGCCCGCCGCTTCACGCGCGACACCGGCCTCCCCGCCGACCCCGACACGCACGTCACCGTGACCGCGGGTTGCACCGAGGCCATCGCCGCAACCATCCTGGGCATCTGCAACCCGGGCGACGAGGTCGTCCTCTTCGAACCGTTCTACGACTCCTACCGCGCCTGCGTGGCCATGGCGGGGTGCGTGCCCCGCTTTGTCGCGCTGCGGCCCGATGCGCAGGGCCGTTTCGTGTTCGACCCCGATGAACTGGCCGCCACCTTCTGCCCGCGCACCCGCGCCGTGATCATCAACACGCCCCACAACCCTACGGGCAAGGTGTTTTCGCGTGAGGAACTGGCCTCCATCGCCGCGTTGTGCGTGAAGCACAACTGCATCGCCGTGGCGGACGAGGTCTACGAGCGACTCATCTTCGACACCGCTCGCACGCCGCACGTGAGCATCGCCACGCTGTCGGGCATGGCCGACCGCACCGTGGTGCTCTCCAGTCTCGGCAAGACGTTCAGCCTGACGGGGTGGAAGATCGGCTGGGCGGTGGCCGCGCCGCCTCTGAGCGCGGCGGTGCGGGCGGCCCACCAGTTCCTCACGTTCGCCGTCAACACGCCCATGCAGCACGCCGCGGCCGTGGCTCTGGAGCGCGAGCAGGAGTACGTCCCCACGCTTGTGGCCCTCCTCGCGGCCAACAGGCAGGCCCTCTGCGCGGCCCTGCGCGAACTGGGCTACGGCGTGCACGAGCCCTACGGCACGTACTTCATCCTCGCCAACCACTCGAAGTTCGGTTTCGCCAGCGACCTGGCCTTCTGCACGCACCTCATCGAAAAGGTCGGCATCGCGGCGATCCCGCCAAGTGTCTTCTACGAGCACGCCGAACTTGGCACAAGCCTCGTGCGTTTCGCCTTCTGCAAGCGGCCCGACACGATCGTCGCGGCCATTGCGCGCCTGCGAGCGGGCGGCCGCTAGCCGCTACTACCCTGCCTCATGCCCGGCCTGTCCTTTGACGACCATCGCACGCATGTCGACACGGTTGTCGCGACCGTGCTCGCCGCGGCCAACCCGCGCAAGCACGTCGCCGCCGCGCTGCGCGACATCAAGCCCCTGCCCGAGAGCGTGCGCTTGGTGGCCTTCGGCAAGGGGAGCGTGGGCATGGTGCAGGGCGCGGCAGACATTCTGGGCGACCGGATCCGCTTCGGCATCGCCGCCGCGCCAGCGAGCCTGGCCTTCCGGCCGGATTTCTGGCCCGGCTCCGTGGGGCTGATGCCGGCAGACCATCCGCTCCCCACCGAGCGCAACCTGGAAGCGGCCCGCGCCATCGAGTATGTCGTGCGCGACTGCGCCGCCTCCGCCCGGGCCGGCTCGCCCGAAACGCTGCTCGTTCTCATCTCCGGCGGGGGCTCGGCCCACCTGGCACTTCCGGCCGGAGACGTCACCATTGAGGACCTGCGCCGCCTCACCGGCCACATGAGCACCGCCGGCGCGACCATCGCCGAACTCAACACGGTGCGGCGGCACTGCGAGACGCTCAAGGGGGGCATGCTCGCCGCGCTCGCACACCCTGCCCCGGTCATCGGCCTCATGCTTTCAGACGTGGTTGGCGACGAGCCCGCGAGCATCGCCAGCGGCCCGGTCAGCCCCGACGCGAGCACCTTCACCGACGCCCTGCTGGTGCTGGACAAGTACAAACTGCGGAACCTGGTGCCGCGCGTGGCCGCGTACATCGAAGATCATCGTGGCGGCGACGTGCCCGACGCGGCCGAGACGATCAAGAAGGGCGACGTGCGCCTCGCGGGCGTCCTCACGCGCGTCGTCGC
The DNA here is from genome assembly GCA_046156035.1 of Phycisphaerales bacterium. Lineage (GTDB taxonomy): Bacteria > Planctomycetota > Phycisphaerae > Phycisphaerales > UBA1924 > JAEUIX01. The sequence continues at coordinate 23,342 of JBJXEW010000045.1, forward strand.
GAGCAACAAGCAGGCGGTCAAGGCCGCGGAAGAGGCCTTCCGCACCATGGGCTTTGCCACCGTGCTGGTGCGCGAGGGTGTGCAGGGCGAGGCCCGCGACGTGGGCAAGGCCCTGGCGCGGCAGGCGATGGAACTGAAGAAGGGCGGCGAGCATGACCTGCCACTGCCGGCGGCCATCATCCTCGGCGGCGAGACCACCGTCGCCGTCAAGGGCAAGGGTGTGGGCGGGCGCAATCAGGAACTCGCGCTCGCCGCGGCCATCGAACTCGACGGCCACCCGGACATCGCGATCCTCACGTTCAGCACCGACGGCCTCGACGGCCCGCCGCCGTCGGACGCGGCGGGTGTGCTCATCTCGGGCACCACGCTCACGCACACGCACATGCTGGGGCTGGATGCGCGGGCCGCTCTTGCAGACAACGACTCGCACACGTTCTTCGCCCGCCTTGAGGCGGGGGGGCACCCCGTGACGCTCTACCGCACCGGACCGACGGGGACGAACGTGAACGACATCGCCGTGGCGGTGGTGTACTGAGGAAGGGGATAGGTGGGAGGGGACAGGGGACAGCCGGAGGAAGGCACTGGCGAAGCCGCGAGCCGTTGGCCGTGAGCCAGCAGGGCCGAGGGCTCCGTCACTCCGTCACTCCGTGCCTTCCTGGCTTCCTGCCTTTGCCTTCATCCGCCGCGGCGGATCTTCGGCACGCTCGCGCGTGCCCCGCGCAGAGCGCCGCGTGCCCCGAGCGGAGCGCCGCGTGCCCCGAGCGGAGCGGCGCGTGCCCGGAGCGGACCGCCGCGTGCCCCGAGCGGAGCGCCGCGTGCCACAAGCAGTGCGTTTGCAACCGCAAGCGGACCCTCCGCCCGCGCTGGCGGAGCGCCGCGGGCACGGAACCCGCCGCGGTGGACACGAAACAGACCGGTCGATGCACGCCAACGAGCCCGGCGCGTGAGCGACAGGGCACTTGGGGCCGCGGCCCTACCCCACTGTGCCACAGGCTGGCGGGCCTCCGCCTGCCCGTGGTGGCTTGTGGATGCGCCGCCATCACGGGCACGCCCGACACACGGCCCGCATGCAGCCCGCGCGCGATGGAGGGCTCCGATCCGGTCGGATTACGAGCGCACGCGCGCGGGGCGGCGGGGGCAGGGGCCGGATCGTTCATGCGGGTGGCGAAGCCGGCGGGGCGGGTGCAGCGATCTGCTTCGGCGACCCGTCCGCGAACGCGGCGGTGGGTTCGTCCTTCTCCCACACTTCGGGCCTCGGGCCGGGCATGCCGTCCTTGCTCCTGCCCGTGAAGATGCGGTAGAGGGCGGGGAGGACCACGAGTGTCAGGAGCGTGCTGGAGATCAGCCCGCCGATGACGACGGTGGCGAGGGGCCGCTGCACCTCGGCGCCCGTGCCGCGTGCGAGCGCCATCGGCACGAAGCCCAGAGAGGCGACCAGCGCGGTCATGAGGACCGGGCGGAGGCGAGTGATCGATCCGTGGATGATCGCGTCCTCCAGTTTCTCGCCCTTCTCGCGCAACTGGTTGATGAAGACGATCATGACCAGGCCGTTGAGCACGGCCACGCCCGAGAGCGCGATGAAGCCGACCGCCGCCGAGATGGAAAAGGGCATGCCGCGCAGCCACAGGGCGAGCACGCCGCCGGTGAGGCCCAGCGGGATGCCGCTGAAGACCAGCAGCGCGTACTTGACGGAGTTGAACGTGCCCAAGAGCAGCAGGAAGATCAGCAGGAAGCAGGCCGGCACGACCACCATCAACCGCTCGCGCGCGGCGATGAGGTTCTCGAACTGCCCGCCCCAGACCAGGTACCCGCCGGGCGGGAGCGCGACGGCCTGCACCTTCTGCTGGGCCTCAGCAACGAACGAGCCGAGATCGCGGCCGCGCACGTTGGCTTGCACCACGATGCGGCGCTTGCCGTTCTCGCGGCTGATCTGGTTGGGGCCTTCGGCAACCTCGATCTTCGCCAGGGCCGCGAGCGGGATGTACGCCGGTCGATCCGTCCCCGTGGTCAACCCGTTCGTTTGGCCCCCTTCGCCGGGACCGAACGACCTGAGCGTGCCGGCGCTCTGGGCCATGCCCTGGTACGGGGGGAGCGGGATGGGGAGCGTGCCCAGCGCGTTGATGTCGCGGCGGATGTCGTCGGGCAGGCGGACCACCAGATCAAAGCGGCGGTCGCCCTCGAAGACCTGACCCGCCTCGCGGCCGCCGATCGCGGCCGAGACGATGTCCTGCACGTCCCTGACGGTGATGCCGTAACGGGCGATCGCGTCCCTGTCGATGTCGATGGTCATCACGGGGAGGCCCTCGGTGATCTCGACCTGCACGTCCTGGGCACCGTCGATGGTCTCGACGATCCCGGCGATCTCGGTGGCCGTCGCTCCCATCTGCTCGAAGTCGTCCCCGAAGACCTTGACGGCCACGTCGCTGCGCACGCCCGCGATGAGTTCGTTAAAGCGCATCTGGATCGGCTGAAGGAACTCGTAGCGGCTGCCGGGCACCTGCTCGACGGCCGCCTCGATGCGGGCGATGATGTCGGCCTTGGCGACGTTGGGGTCGGGCCACTGGTCCTTGGGCTTGAGGATGATGAACGTGTCCGACGTGCTCGGGGGCATGGGGTCAGAGGCCATCTCGGCCGTGCCCGTCTTTGAATAGACGAAGGCAACCTCGGGCACCGTGCGGACGGCGCGTTCGACCTCGAACTGGATCTCCATCGACTGCGTGAGCCCCGTGCTGGGGATGCGCAGGCCGTGCATGGCGATGTCCTTCTCGTCCAGAACGGGGATGAACTCCTGTCCCAGGCGCGTGAACAGGACCACCGACCCTGCGAAGGCGAGCACCGCCGCACCGACCACGGCCCAACGCATGCGGATAGCCCAGCGGAGGACGGGGGCGTACACGGCCTTCGCGCCACGGATGATGAGGTTGTCGTCCTCGCTGACCCGACCGCGGATCAGGATGGCCACCAAGGCGGGCACCAGCGTCATGGAGAGGATGAAGGCCGCGACCAGAGCAAGGATCACGGTGATGGCCATGGGGACGAACATCTTGCCCTCGACGCCGCTCAGCGAGAGGATCGGGAAGTAGACGATGATGATGATCGCCTGGCCGTAGACCGAGGGCTGGATCATCTCCTTGGCGGCGACCATCACCTCGTGCAGGCGCTCCTGCAGTGTGAGCAACCGCTTTTCGTGCTGCTGCTTCTCGGCGAGCCGCCGCAGACAATTCTCCACGATGATGACCGCGCCGTCCACGATCAGGCCGAAGTCGATCGCGCCCAGGCTCATCAGGTTGCCGGTCACCTTCCCCTGCACCATGCCCGTGGCGGTCATGAGCATCGACAGCGGGATGGCCAGTGCGCAGATGAGCGCCGCACGGATGTTGCCCAGCAGCAGGAAGAGCACGACGACGACGAGGATTGCACCCTCGGCCAGGTTCTTGGAGACCGTGGCGATGGTCGCGTCCACCAGTTTGGTGCGGTTGAGCACCACCTTGGCGCGGATGTCCGGGGGCAGGTTCTTGTTGATGGCGTTGATCTTGGCGTCCACATCCGAAGACACGATGCGGCTGTTGGAGCCGATGAGCATCATCGCCGTCCCGACGACCACCTCGCCGCCGTTCTCGCTGCCCGTGCCCGTGCGGAGTTCCTTGCCCAGCCCCACGGCCGCGATGTCGCGCATGAAGATGGGCGTGCCGCCCTGCTCGCCCCCCCACACACCGACGACGACCGCGCCGATCTGCTCGATGGTGGCGAGGCGCCCCGTGGCCCGCACCGTGTACGCCTCGCCCTTGTGCTCGATGTAGCCCGCGCCGGTGCTGGCGTTGTTGGCCTCCAGCGCCTCGATCACATCCGCGAACGTCAGACCGTAACTCACGAGTTTCATCGGGTCGGGCTGGACGTGGAACTGCTTGACGTACCCGCCGATGGAATCGACCGCGGCCACGCCCTTCACGCCCCGCAACTGCGGCGAGATGATCCAGTCCTGCACCGTGCGCAGGTACGCGGCCCGCTCGAAGTCACTGGCCAGCACCTGCCCCTCGGGCGTCAGATACGTCCCGTCGCGCTGCCAACCCGGCGTGCCTCCCTCCCCGCCCGCCGCGGGGAGAGGCGCGCCGTCGCCCCCGGGGTGCTCGTACTCGACCGTGTACATGTAGATCTCGCCCAGCCCGGTCGAGATCGCGCCCATCTTGGGCTCGGCCCCATCGGGCAGTTTCTCGCGCGCATCGCCGAGGCGTTCGAGCACCTGCTGGCGGGCGAAGTAGATGTCCACGGCGTCGTCAAAGACCGCCGTCACCTGCGAGAACCCGTTGCGCGAGAGCGAGCGCGTGTACTCGAGGCCCGGGATGCCCGCCAGCGAAGTCTCGATGGGGAAGGTGACCTGGGTCTCGATCTCCCCCGGCGAGAGCGCCGTGAACATCGTGTTGATCTGGACCTGGTTGTTGGTGATGTCGGGCACGGCGTCGATGGGCAGCCTCGTGAGCGACCACGCGCCGACGGCGGCGACCACGACCGTGGCGAGCACGACCAGCCAGCGGTTCTTGATGGAAAAGTGCAGGATGGATTCAAGCATGGGGAAACGGTCCTTTGCTCATGCGACGCGCAAGCAGGTCGTTATGTCGCGACGGAGACGTGGTGGTTGGATGCGCGGCACGCGCGTGGCAAGCGCTCAGTGCTCGTGCTTTGCCGAAGACTTGCCGAGCTGGGCCTTGAGGATGAACGAGGCGGCAACGACGATGGTCTCGCCCTCGCGCAGGCCGTAGATGACCGGCAGCATCCCCCCGACCGCTGCGCCCACGGTGACGGGCCGCTTGAGGAACGTGTCGGGCTTCTCGGTGAAGGGCACGAACACCACGGGCTTGCCTTCGATCATCTGGATCGCCGCTTCGGGGACGGCGAGCACCGCCGCGTGCTTGCCGCCCTCCGCGTTGGTGTCAGCGCCGATGATCTCCGCCTGAGCGAACATGCCCGGACGCAGAAGCCCCTTGGCGTTGTCCACCTCGACGCGGATCTGGGCGGTGCGGGTTGCCTCGTTGAGGTCGGCGCTGATGAACGACACCGTGCCCTCGAAGGCGTCGCCCGGGAACGCGGCCAGCGTGATGCGGGCGGTCGCGTGCACGGCCACGTCTTTGAGTCGCATCTCCGGCACATCGACGAGCACCCAGAGCGTGCTCGTGTCGGCGACGATCAGGAGCGAGTCGCGGTCGGGGCGGACCAGTTCACCCAGCGTGACATCGCGCCGGATGACCCGGCCGGCGATGGGCGCACGCACGGTGTACGTGGGCGTGATCGTGCCCGTTTCCGCCAGGGCCCTGATCTCGGCCTCGGTCATGCCCAGCAGTTGCAGCCGATTGGCAGCGCCGGACAGGGCGGCCCGCGCGTTGAGCAGGGCCGATTCGGCGGTCTGCTGCTCGGCCAGCCGCTTCTGGACCTCCGTGAGCGAGATGCCCTCGGACTCATCGTAGAGTTTCTTGGCCCGCTCCGCGGCGCTCTTGGCCAGTTCGACGATCGGCGCGGTGGCCTGCGCCATCGTGCGCTTCTGCACGTAGTCGCTCTGGGCTTCGCCCAACTCGGGACTGTCCACCACCAGCAGCGTGTCGCCTTCCTTGACCGCGTCGCCCTGACGAACGGGAAGGGACTTCGCACGCCCGACCACCGCCGACCCGATGTGGGCCACCCGCTCGGCGTTGTACGCAACCCGGGCAGGGGCGGTGAACGAGGGCACGAGCGTGTGGACCGTGGCCTGCTCCACCTTGACCCCGAAAGCCTTCACGGCGGTCGGCAGGATCACGATCTGGCCGAAGCGGTCCACGAAGTTCCGCGTGGTCTGCGGGAAGACCTTCTGGCCGCCCGCACCCCCCCCAGCCACAAAGGTCGTCTGGAACTCATCGGCGAAATGCTGCGTGAAGAGGGCGTAGCGGCCCGCCCCCCCCTCCCCTTTGGCGACCCGCACCTTGAAGCGCATCTCACCCGCCGCCTCGACACGGAGTTGGTAGAACTGCGAGCCCGGTGAGAGCTCTTCGCCGGGCCGCACGAGCCTCGCTACGCCTGCGAAAATTCGCTCGGCTTCGGTGGCCGCCGCTGCGAACGCAGCATCGGAACCATCCGCCAAGGGCACCAGCGCGAGGTCGATGCTCGCGTCCGGCCCGGGTTGGATCACGAGTTCGCACACGCCCGCAGGAAGTTCGTACACGCCGCCCCACTCGAACGAAGACTTCGGGCCATGGTCATCGTGGTCATCGTGGTCCTCGTGCGTGTCCGGGGCCGAGGCGGGGGCGGGGGCGGGGGGGGGAGGAGGGGTTGTCTTCGCCGGAGCGTGATCGTGCCCGTCGTGCTGGGCCGCGGCGAGATTCGCGGAGAGCGCCAGCCCGAGCGCAGCGATGGAGACAAGCGGAAGCATTCGGCGGGGCGACCGCGCGGGGCTGTGGAAATGGAAATCAGTGATGGCCTTCATGGGTGAATCTCCGTTTCAGCGGCGAGGTGCCGCGGTTGCTTCTGGATCTATCAACGCTGCCCGTGCTGTCGCCGGTTGGGGCATCGACCCCGCGTTCTGTGCGGGGCCCGACGCGATCTGCGCGGCCACGCCGGGCCCACCCACGGCTCGCTGCAAGCGAATCATCGCGATGCTGCTTTGACGCTCGCTGTCGATGGCCTTGGCCTGCGTCGACCGCAGGTCCTGCTCGGCAAGGAACAGGGCGGTCACGTCCGTCTGCCCAGCCCGGTATGCGCGCTCGGCCTGGTCGCGTCGCTTCTCCTGAAGCGGGATCAGTTCCTGCCGGACACGGTGGAGGTTGGCGAGGTTCCCGGCGAGCCCCTGGTGCGCGACCCGGACTTCTTCCACGATCTTGCGCTTGGAGAGCGTCAGGGCGTGCCGAGCCTCGACCTGCTCGGCGGTGACGCGCGCCTGGCGGGCCTGACCCATATCAAAGATGGGGATGGGGGTGGAGACCGAAGGACCTGCAAACCAATCGGAGTCTTTCTGGGCATCGACGCCGACCGCCAGGCCCTCCCACGGGAGCAACCGCGCCAGCGCGTAGTCGTCTCCGAGCGCCGCGAGTTGCCACGCGACCGATTGCACCTCCGGGCGGTGGGCGAGCGCGGCCTCAATCCAGTACGATTCATCCGACGCGGTTCCAGTGGGGGGAGCCCAGGCATCCAGCGTCCACGCGGCGGTTCCCGATGGCTCGCCGAGCAAGCGTGCCAACCGCAGCCTCTCCTCACGTTGGCGGAGCCTGGCATCGGCGATCTCCACTTCCAACTCGACGCGTTGGGCGTCGAGCGTGGTCACGTCTCCCCGAGTTCCTTCACCGCCCTCCAGTCGCTTCCTGGCGACCGTGGCGAGCCGGCGCAGCAGTTCGAGCCGACTCTCCAGCACGGGAATCAGGCGGTCCGTGGCCTGCACGGCCGTGTATCGCTCCTGCACTTCCGCGGTCACGTCGAGGGCCACCGTGACGGCGTCCGCCGCGGCTTGGCGCAAGCGGTTGTCCGCCGCGCTGGACCGCCGGGGAATCTGGAACGCCTGAATGAGGTCCTGCGCCAGAGACACTTCGATCTGCGGTTTGTCCGGCCCCCAGCGGAGCACGAAGTTCAGCACCGGGTTTGGCAGCAGACGCGACTGGTCGGCATCGGCCATGGCGATCCGCACGCGGGCCAGCCCGGCCTGCAGTTCCGGGTGGGTCGTCACCGCTCGGCGCGTCGCCTCGGCGAACGTGAGCGTGCCGCCCGCGCCTTCAGGCGAGGGTTCATCGAGCGGGCCGCCCTCGACGCGGAACGTCACCGGCTCGCCCATCAGCAGCGACCGGGCAATGGCACCCTCGGCATCGGGGTCGGGTCGGTTGGTCTGGCAGGCGGTCAGAGCGAGCGAGAGCGCGAGCGGGCCGACGATCGGGCCGCGACGCGCGCCGCCGGGGGGCGTACGAGTGTCCATGCAGGTCCTCGGATGAGAGAAAGGGAGAAACCCTGAGCACGCGAAGGCCACGCGCCCAACCGGCAATCGGTCGGGCGCGAACACGAGGCCGCCGCGCGGGCCTCGAAAAAGGTCCGCGCAGCGTGCGGCGCTGGTGCTAGACGATCATCACGATGGTGGCCAGCCGACCCAGCACATCCGGCGGGCGGGCGATCGCATCCGGCGCGGCGCGCACGAGCCGCGCCGGCGGATTGAACAGCAGCGGCGGCAGCACCGCCATCGTCAACGGCGGGAGCGTGAACTTCGCGTGGCCGCTCTGCTTGGTCTGGACAAGGAGGTGGTGGGCTTGATCGTGGTCGTCATCCACCGGTTCGTCCCGGCATGGCGCGGGTTGATCGTGGCCAAAGGCCCGGCCCCCGCGGGAATGCTCGCTCGTCGCGTCAGCCGCGAGCGTTGTTGCCAAGCAGGCACCGCGTTCATCCTTCTCACACGCCCACTCCACGCGGCGGTCGCCCTCAGCGGCACATACGATCGGTCCGAGCGCGTGGACGGCCATGTCCAGCCCGAAGAAGAACAGGCAGAGCCAGGCAAACACGGGATGAAATCGGCCTCGGAGCATTCAGGTTTCACGTCGGAGCGGACATCTGCGGGCGCAACTGTATCCCCGTCCGACGAGCGGGAGAGCGTTGCCGTGCGGCTCGCCGCCCGAGAGGCGGCGAAATTGGCCAAACGGCAAATGGACAAATGACGGCAAAGGCATGCAGCAGCGGAGGCACGGCGACGAAGTCACGAAGAGCCGAAGGTAAGGAGTCACGAAGGCAGGGAACACAGGGGAGCCGCCCGCGGGGGTTGGCTCCCCTTTTTCATTGCGCGCGTCCGCTCGTGGCTGACGGCTCGCGGCTCGCCACTTCCCTCTGTCCCCCGTCCCCTCCCACCTGTCCCCTTCCTTCTGGTACGCTCCACCCATATGTCATCGCACACCGATCCGCATGGCGCGCCCACTCCCCCACCACCAGCCCTGCCGCCGCTCGGCACCGGTGGGCCGGGACCGGCTCCGGGCGGTGCAGGCGGTAGTGGTGTGCACGCCGCGCACCAACTGGTGAGCGGGCACGTGAGTATCCACAAGTTGCTGCTGGGCATGCGCAAGGTGAACGCCTCGGACCTGCACATCAAGGTGGGCATGCCGCCGATCTATCGCGTGGGCGGCCTGCTCAAGGTGCTGCCGATGGACCCGCTCGGCCCCGACGAGGCCGACCACCTGCTCGACCCGATCGTGCCCGAGGCCCTCGCGGCACGCTTCGCCACCTCTGGCGACCTGGACTTTGCCTGCTACAACGCCGAGGGCGACCGCTTCCGCGTGAACATGTTCCGGGCCGGGGCCCACGTCGCCGCGGCCATCCGGCGCGTGAAGGCCGACATCCCCGATTTCAAGCAACTCCACCTGCCGCCGATCTACGCGGACCTGGTGGAGAAGACCAACGAGGGGCTGATCCTGGTGGTGGGCGTGACGGGCTGCGGCAAGAGCAGCACGCTCGCGGCGATGATCAACCACATCAACCACACGCAGGCGGTGCACATCATCACGGTGGAAGACCCGGTGGAGTACCGGTTTATCCCCGACAAGGCGATCATCAGCCAGCGCGAACTCGGGATCGATGTGCCCGACTATCGCACGGCCCTGCGCTACATCGTGCGGCAGGACCCAGACATCGTCTTCATCGGCGAGTTGCGCGACCTGGACACGGTGATGGCCGCGATTCAGGCCGCGGAGACGGGGCACCTGGTGTTTGCCACCATGCACACGGCCGACACCATGCAGAGTTTCGGGCGCATGCTGGAGTTCTTCCCGCAGAGCGAGCGGGCGTTTGTGCGCAGCGCGCTGGGCACGAGCCTCAAGGCCATCATGGCCCAGCGGCTGCTGCCGGCGGTGGAGAACTTCGAGGTGAGCGTGGTGCCGGCCACCGAGGTGCTGCTGAACAACGCCATCTGCCGCGCCAAGATTCTTGAGGGCGACGACGGCGCGCTGCCAAGCGTGATCGCGGGTTCGACCAACGAAGGGATGCGGAGTTTCACCACGTCTTTGGCGGAACTGGTGAACAAAGACTGGGTGAGCAAGCGCGTGGCCATGGAATACGCCCCCAACCGCGAGGCCCTTGACAGCATCCTCAAGGGCATGCAGGTGAAGGCCAGCACGATGGTGGGCAAACTGAAGATGTGAGGGAGCCAAAACTCAAATCTCAAATGGACAAAGCGAAAATGAAGGCGCACGCTCCCTGAGACTGGTCTTGATTTGAGCTTTGCTGCTTTGCTGCTTTGAGCTTTGCTCGCGGCTACCGGCTCACCGCTCGCGGCTCACCGCTCGCTCCCTGTGCCTCTTCAGCAGCACCGCCAGCAGTGTGACATCCGCGGGAGTCAACCCCTCCAAGCGGCCGGCCTGCCCGAGCGTGGCAGGGCGGAAGCGTGCCAGCGCCGTGCGGGCCTCCGTGCGCATGTTGCCGGCACCCGCGAAGTCAAAGTCGCGCGGGATCGGGCTGCGCTCCATCTCCGCCATGCGCAGGCCCTCACGCCGCGAACGCTCCACGAACACCGCGTAGAAGGCATCGCTGTGCGCCGTGAAGATCGCCCCTTCCGACCACCTGCTGTCCGCATCCAGCGCGGCACGCAGGTGGGCCGGAGAAAAGTCCGGGTTGCGGTGGGCCTCGCGCACAGACCGCCCATCCACGCGGCACGCGTCCATGGCCGCGTTGATCTCGGCCAGTTCACGTGTTCGCACCCCCAGCCCGGCCCGCCGCGCACTGCCACGCTCGCCGCCAAGCAGCCCCCACTCTTCCGCGCACGGCGTGAGGCGGTCCATCGCGTTGTCGGCCCGCAGCACCAGCCGATGCTCGGCGCGGCTTGTGAACATGCGGTACGGCTCGGTGGGCGTCTTGGTGGCCAGGTCGTCCATCATCACGCCGATGTACGCCTGATCGCGCCCGATCGTGATCGCGGCTTGGCCCCGCGAAAAGCGCGCCGCGTTCAGGCCCGCGAGCAGGCCCTGTGCCGCCGCCTCTTCGTAGCCGCTGGTGCCGTTGATCTGCCCCGCCAGAAACAGCCCATCCACTGACTTGGTCATGCATGTGGAATCGATCTGGTGCGGCTTCACCATGTCGTACTCCACCGCGTAGCCGTAGCGCAGAATTTCGGCCCGCCCGCAGCCGCGCATGCCGCGCACGAGCGTGTCTTGCACGTCCGCCGGCAGGCTGGTGGAGATGCCGTTGCAGTAGACCCACTCGCTGTGGTCGGGGTGCAGGCTCTCGGGCTCGAGAAACACCTGGTGCGTGTCTCGCTCGCCGAAACGCACCACCTTGTCCTCGATGCTCGGGCAGTAGCGCGGCCCGGCCGACTCGATCTGCCCCGAGTACATCGGCGCGCGGTACAGGTTGGCCCGGATGGTGTCGTGGATCGCGCGCGTGGTGGCGGTGATGCGGCAACTCACCTGCGGCTGCACGGGAAAGGCGGCGCGGTCGGTGAGATCGCTGAAAGGCACGGGCCGTTCGTCGCCGCGCTGCTCTTCCAGGGCCTCCCAGTCGATCGTGCTCCTGCGCAGGCGCGGCGGCGTGCCGGTCTTGAGGCGGCCGAGTTCAAAGCCCAGGTCGCGCAGCGCGCCCGAGATGCCCGTGGCCGCGGCTTCGCCGAATCGCCCGCCGGGTGTCTGCGATTCGCCCGTGTGCATGAGCCCGCGCATGAACGTGCCGGTGGTCAGGACGACCGCCGGGGCGGAAATTTCCAAATTGCCAAATTGCCAAATGTTCAAATCGGAAACAGCACCGTTGCGATGGGTCCGTTGCACACCATCGGCTGCCGATTCGCTCATTTGGCCATTTGGCGATTTGGCCATTTGGCCATTTGCGGCCACCACCACGCCGCTCACCCGCCCACGCTCCACCACGAGCCTCTCAACGCTCCCCTCAACGACCACGATCTCCGGGCGCGACGCGACGAGCCGCTGGACCTCGGCCGCGTACGCGTGCTTGTCGCACTGGGCCCGCGGGCCGTGCACGGCCGGGCCCTTGCTGGTGTTGAGCACCTTGAACTGGATGCCCGTGGCATCCGTCGCGAGGCCCATGAGGCCATTGAGGGCATCGACCTCGCGCACCAGTTGGCCCTTGGCCAGACCGCCGATGGCCGGGTTGCAACTCATCACGCCGATCTTCGACGCGTCAAGCGTGACCAGCGCGACGGAACCCTCTCGCCCCAGCACGTTGGCCGCCGCCCACGCGGCCTCAACGCCCGCGTGCCCGCCGCCGATCACGATTAACTCGAAAGAACGCTGCACGCACGATGGTATTCTCGCGCCTCGCACACCGTGCCCACCCGCGCGTTCAGGCACGGGAACGGCGCTTGGCGCGGGCTTCCTCCGCCGCCGCGCGGGGCGCGAAGAACGCCTCGTAGATTTCATCGAACCCGGTCGGGTCCCCCGCATCCGCCGCGGCACCCGCACGCGACGCGTGCGTGCCGTTGGCGTGCTGGCCGTTCGTGCCGACCCGGCTTTTCGCCGTCGGTGGTGCGGCGATGTTGCTGAAGTTCGTGTGGCCGTTGGCGCGCCGGCGTGCCGCGGAAGCGGGCGCACGCACCTCGCCCCGAGCAGATTCGTCAAACGCCTGTCTCCGCCGCGGGTCGGCGAGCGTCTCGTACGCATCCTGAATCGCCGCGAACTGCGCGGCGGCATCCGGGCCAGTGTTCACGTCCGGGTGCAGGGCCTTGGCACGCTCGCGATATGCGCGGCGTACGTCGTCGCTGCTGGCCGATTCAGCCAGGCCGAGTGTGGCGTAGGGGTTGACCGGCATCCGCGCGCCTCACTCCTTGGGTGCCGAGCCCGCGGGCTGCGGGGCGGGTGCGGGCTGGGCGCCCTCGCCACCCTGCACGGGGGGCACGGGCTCCACCTCCGGGGGCGGCATCTGCTCGAGGAAGATGCACTCCACCTCGAAGATCACGTGGGCGTTCTTGGGAATCCCGAAACCGAGGTTGCCGAAGGGGCCGAAGGCCATGCCGCTGGGCACCCACAGACGGCGGACAGAGCCCTTGGTGATGCCGGGCAGGCCGCGGTTGAACCCCGCGATGAAGTTCGCGGGGAGTTGCAACTGCTGCGCCTCCTTGCCGCGCGACGTGCCGAAACTGTGGCCGTCGAGAAGCCAGCCCGAGTAGTGGATGGCCATCAGCGTGTTGTCCTGGGCTTTGGGCAGCGAGGGGTTGGGCGGCACCATATCAATCAGGACCAGACCGCCCTCCAACTCCACCGCCCTGATGGTGGACTCAAACGGCTTGAAAACAAGCGGCTTGCCGTCGGCCGTGCCGAAAATCTGCTTGCCAGCACGATCAAAGCCGCGGTCGTTGAACGAAATGGACGTGGACGAGAACCCCACCGCCGACTCGATCTCCCACGCGCCCAGGCGGACCGTCGGCACGCGGCCGGAGGGCTCGCTCACCCAGCCGTCGCCCTGCCTCTTCAGTTGCAGGTCCAAGTTCGGGATGAGTTGCTCCACCTTGAGTTCGGGAAAGAGCGATGGGCTGGTCCACAGGCCCACCACCGCATCGGCAAAGTTCTTCGTGGGCAGGTCGAGCACACGAAGGCGCACCGCGCCGTCGCGCTTCCAGAAGACAAACACGCCCTGACGGAACGGCGCCTGCGGCGTATCGGCTCGCGCCAGTTCGAAGTACACGGCGTTGTCCGAGCCCTCCACATCCACGCGGGCGGCGTGGATGTGCAGTGCCGCGTCCTGACCCTCCGGTGTTGAGGCGAACGAGCCCTGCAACATGGCCACCATGCCCGCGATCTCGCCGTCGGCAATGTCGGGCATCGGCTTGCGCACCGGCTTGGTGGTCAGGTCCAAGCCGTTCCAGGAGGTCGACTTCGTCCCGTCGGGCAGCACCGCGTCCTTGGTCGGCACAGGCTTGTCGCCGCCCCCGGCCGGGGCCGTCTCCTGACACCACGCCAGGGGCGCGTGCGTAGCGAGCACCAGAACGGGAAGGGCGAGCAGGGCAGAGCAGCGGTGAAACATGCGGAATGTCCTTGCGGTCGTCAGAAGCAATCGGGCCAAGACTCAGGCCATCTCTGGGAACATACGCTGGACGACACCAACCAGATCCCGCACGTGCGAGATTGACTCGTCCATCAGGTTCTTTTCATCGGACGTGAACTGGAGGGGGATAACCCGTTCCACCCCCTTATCGCCCAGCACGACGGGCACACCCACGAACAGACCCTTGCCCTTCTGGCCGGGGGCCACACCAAACTCGTCCTCGCAGTACGCCGCGCACGGGATGATCCGCTTCTTGTCTTTGACGATGGCCTCGACCATCTGCACAGTGCCCGCGCTGGGGGCGTACCACGCGCTGGTGCCCATGAGTTTCACCACCTCGCCGCCGCCGCCCTTCGCCCGCTGCACGCACTCGTCGATCACCTCGTTGGGCAGCAGCATCTGGATGGGAATTCCGTGCACACTCGTGAACCGCGGCAGCGGCACCATGTCGTCGCCGTGGCCGCCGAGCAGCAGGGCCGTGATGTCCTCAACCGAGCAGCCGATCTTCATCGCCAGGAACGCGCGGAACCGGGCCACATCCAGGGCCCCCGCCTGACCGAGAATCCGGCTGTGGTGAAAGCCTGTCGCCTTCCACATCACGTACACCATCGCGTCCAGCGGGTTGCTCACCACGATCACGATCGCGTTCGGAGCATACTTCTTGATGTTCTCGCCCACACCCTTGACGATCCCCGCGTTGATGCTCACCAGATCATCCCGGCTCTGGCCGGGCTTGCGCGGCACACCCGCCGTCACCACCACCACGTCCGAACCCTCGATGTCCTTGTAGTCGAACGTGCCCGTGAGCGAGCGATCAAACCGCTCGATCGGCCCGCAGCACGCGATGTCAAGGGCCTTGCCCTTGGGCATGTGAAGTTCGGGCTTGTCCTTGTTGGCAATATCCACCAGCACGACATCCGCCAGTTCCTTCATGGCGATGGAACGGGCGCACTCGCCGCCGATGTTGCCGGCACCAATCACGCTCACTTTCGCTCGACGCATCCACGGGTCCTTTCGCACGGCCACAGGGGGGCGGGGTCATCACCGAGGCCGCCGAACGAACGCCGGACAAGCGGGCCGCGTGTGTGCCGCGATAATAGGTGCAGCGTTGACCACGGCGCGGCGTGGACAGACCTTTGCGCGGCGCTCGGTGCGCGTTCTGGTATGCTCACCCCCCCGCTTTCATAAGCGGTCCGGCTCCAGCCCGCGCCGCCAGCGTTCTTGAGGTGCTTCCCATGGCCGATCTGAGCGTCACCGTCGATGGCCTGAAACTCCCCAACCCCTTTGTGATCGGCTCAGGCCCGCCCGGCACCAACGCCAACGTCATCTGCAAGGCCTTTGACGAGGGCTGGGGCGCAGTGATCGCCAAGACCATCAGCCTTGACGCGAGCAAGGTCATCAACGTCGCCCCCCGCTACGCGCGCATGCGCGTGGGCGCGCCGGGCCAGCAAACCATCGTGGGCTGGCAGAACATCGAACTCATCTCCGACCGGCCCTTCGACACGTGGATCGACGAGTTCAAGCGCGTCAAGGACAAGTACCCCAAGGGCATCCTCATCGCCTCCATCATGGAGGAGTACCGCAAGGACGCGTGGGTGGAGATCGTCGAGCGTTGCCAGGCCGCGGGCGTGGACGCCTTCGAGTTGAACTTCTCCTGCCCGCACGGCCTGCCGGAGCGCAAGATGGGCGCGGCGATGGGCCAGGACTGCGACATCCTGACCGAGGTGTGCGGCTGGGTGAACGCCGCGAGCAAGATTCCGGTGTGGGCGAAGATGACGCCCAACATCACCAACATCGAAGACCCCGCGCGTGCCGCGCTCGCTGCAGGCTGCGAGGGCGTGAGCGCCATCAACACCATCCTCTCGGTGATGGGCGTGGACCTCAAGACCCTGCGCCCCGAGCCCACGGTGGAGGGTTACACCACGCCCGGCGGCTACTCCTGCAAGGCCGTGCGGCCCATCGCTCTGCGCATGGTGATGCAGTGCGCCCGCCTCATCCGCGATGAGTTCCCCGGGCGCTCGCTCTCCGGCATCGGAGGCATCGAAACCGGCGAAGACGCCGCCCAGTTCATCCTGCTCGGCGCCAGCACCTGCCAGGTGTGCACGGGCGTCATGATCCACGGGTACGAGATGGCCAAGACCCTGTGCGCGGGCCTCGCCAAGTTCATGGACGCGCACAACTTCGCCACCATCGAGCAGTTCCGCGGCCAGTCTCTGCCCTATTTCACAACGCACATGGACCTCGTCGCCCGTCAGGCCAAGGCCAAGGCGATTGACAAGGCCGCCGCGGCGGGCGTGGTGACCAAAGACACGCAGTGGAGCGGCGACAAGTTCGTGGAGCAGAGCGACAAACTCGTCGCCAACTGATCCGCCTCGCGTCGGGCCTACGCGCGATCTGATGTGCAGTGCAGGTGCTTTCGCGGCGCAGCCGCGGGGGTCAATAGCCGTGGGCAGCGGCGCAGCCCCGCCCACGGAACGCGTTCTGGCTGTTCCCGTGTCTGCCGCGCAGCGGCAGGGGCGTGGCTAATCCCACAGGTGCTCCGGGTCGTACTCCACCTTGTACTTCGCCAGAAACGCCAGCACCTCGCTCTTGAAGTCGGTGCGGGCGTGGTGCTCACGCTGCCCGTCGAGATACGCCTTCACCGCGTCCATCGCGTCGTGCCCGATCGAGAACGCAAAGTACCCGCCTTGCCAGGCGAACGTGTGCAAGCCGGCCCGCTGGTTCTTCATCCACATGGAGGTCGCTCGCTTCACGTGCATCATCAGATCGGCCACCGCCGTGGTTTTCCCCAAGCTCACCAGCAGGTGAACGTGATCCTCTACACCGCCTGCGTGCAGCAGCGCCGAACGCATGTCGCGGCAGACACCGCCGGCGTACGCGAAGAGTTCCGTCAAGATGTCGGCAGGAATCGTGGGTTGTCGATCCTTGGTCGAGAGCGTGATGTGAACGAGGATGCTCGTGAGTGTCGCGGCCATGCGCGGAGAGTATCAGCAGCACCACTGCCGCTTCGCGGCAGATACGCGACGCGCGATAACCGGTTCCGTGGGCGCGGCTGCGCCGCTGCCCACGGCTATTCACCCCCGCGGCTACGCCGCGAAGCCCAAGTGCCGAACCCGCCCCGTTCCACACCCCACGCGGAGAGCTTTATGCGCTTTTCGGTATTTGACTGGCGCGAATAAAAACCTCGTGGCATGATGATCCTGGATCGACCAAGATTCAGGAGGCACCATGGATCACGAGGTTTTTCGAGCGATCA
>JBJXEW010000057.1:0-25960 GCA_046156035.1 Phycisphaerales bacterium
CGCGTGTCATCAACCAGCTCTCGGGCGGCGAGAAGACGATGACGGCGGTCGCGCTCCTCATGGCGATCTTCCAGTCAAAACCAAGCCCCTTCTGCGTCCTCGACGAGGTCGACGCGGCGCTCGACGAGTCGAACGTCGAGCGATTCTGCGCGGCGCTCAAGCAATTCCTTGATCGCAGCCACTTCATCGTCATCACGCACCACAAGCGCACCATGCACGCGGCCCACCAGTTGTACGGCGTGACCATGCAGGAACGCGGCGTGAGCCGTCGCGTGAGCGTGAAGATCGACCAGGTTGGCCCGGACGGGAAGATCAGGGAGAGCGGTGACGGAACGCAAAGAACCCCGAGCGGGTCTTCACGAACCCCGAGCGTGAGCGAAGGGCCCGCAACGACCGGCCTCCCCGCCACCACCGATGGGCCATATCGCAAGGGCTTGGCTGGGATGCGAGACGCGATTGGCGAGCAATCGCCCGCGACGTTGAACTGACGCCTCCGCCGTGCTGCGTGTCCGCGCCGTCCGTTCGCCTGCGCTAGGTGATTGCCCCGATCAACTCCCCCGCAGCCTGCTTCCCCTGCCGGCCCACCCACTTCTCCAGACCCCGCACCACGCCCAGCGGCGAGCGCGGGTCCACAAACAGGCCCGTGCCCATGCCCACGCACGTGGCCCCGGCCAGCACAAACTCCGCCGCGTGCTCCCAGCGGAGCACACCGCCTAGGCCGATGATCGGCGTGAGAGTCTCGCGGCACACCTTCGTGTACACCTCGTGAATAAGCCGCGTCACGATCGGGTGCAGGGCCGGGCCCGAGAGGCCTCCCGTGCCGTTGGCCAACCGCGGCCGGCGCGCTTCCACGTCAATCGCCATCGCCGGAATCGTGTTGGTCAGCGTCAGTGCATCGGCCCCGGCAGCGATCGCCGCGCGGGCCACCAGCGTGATCTCGGGCGCCATCGGCGAGAGTTTCACGAACAGTTTCGTGCGCTTGGCCACGGCGCGGCACGCACGCACCACTTCGCCCAGCGTCCCCGCGTTCATGCCAAACTCCGTGCCCGTCTTCACGTTGGGGCAACTCACATTGAGTTCCACGGCCACGATGTTGCGGTCCGCCCACTCGTCCAGGTTGCCGGTGATGGCGACATAGTCGTCGATCGAGAAGCCCGCCGCGCTCGCAATGACCGGGCACGCAAGCGCGGCGGCCCGCGGGGCGTGGTGCTCAAGAAACGCGTCCAGCCCCGGGTTGGCCAGGCCGATGGCGTTGAGCATGCCCGCATCGCCCGCCTCGAGGATGCGCCAAGTGGCGTTGCCCTCGCGTGCCTCGCGCGTGATGGACTTGGTCGTCACCGCGCCAACCCTCGACAGGTCCAGCACGCCCGCCATCTCGTCCAGCACGCCCGCGCAGCCCGCAGCGAGAATCACGGGGTTCCGGAGCGGAATGCCGCAGAGGTTGGTGGCGAGTGTGTCGGGCACGGGTCGCAGCATAGCGGCTCGTCACGGCCTCCAACCCTACGATTGCGCCATGGACATCGAAGCGCGTATCGCCCAGTTTGAGAACATGGCCGCGGCCGACCCGACCAACGAAATGGCACACTTTTCGCTCGGCAAGGCCTACACGGAGGCGGGTCGCTTCAACGACTCGGCCGAGAGTTACCTCAAGGCCGTGGGCCTCAACAACGGCATGTCCAAGGCCTATCAACTCGCGGGCGAGGCCCTCGTGAACGCCGGCGACCGCACACGCGCCGAGGCCGTGCTCAGCCAGGGCTACATCATCGCTTCGCAGCGCGGCGACCTGATGCCCAAAACCGCCATCGGCACACTCCTCAAAACCATCGGTGCGCCGCTGCCGGAAGTCTCGGAGGTGCGGGTGCCCGGCGCGGCCACAGCCGCGGCCGTGGGCGAGAACGCCATCATCTGCCGCCAGTCCGGCATACCCGGCACACGCATGCCGCGGCCGCCGTTCAAGGGGCCTGTCGGGGCGTGGATCGCCGCGAACATCTCGAAGGAAACCTTCGACGCGTGGATCCGCCAGGGCACCAAGGTCATCAACGAGATGCGGCTGGACCTCTCGCGCGACAAGGACAACGAGGCCTACGACCAGCACATGCGCGAGTACCTGGGCATCGACGATGCCCTGCTCGCCGAGATTCGCGGCACCGGCGCGCCGCGATAAGTGTCTCTCTCACAGCACCCCCTCCCAGAGGGAGGGGGCGGGGGGGTGGGCAGCGCGTCGCACATTCACAAACGGTCTTTACCCCGCCCCACCCTCCAGCGCCCGTCTACCCATCGGCATCTCAAACCGCTCCGTCGTCCGGCAGTAGCCCGTGCCGCCCATGCGCGCAATCGCGTCCAGCGCATCGGGGTCCACGTGCCAGCGCTCGTTCACCACGCCCGGCGCGGCGTGCACCCGCACCACTTCCCCCAGCACCATGTTCCCCGCACCCGGCCGGTTTTCACCAAAGCGAATCACCCTGAGCGTGCGGCACTCGAAACTCAGCGGCGATTCCGCCACGCGCGGCGGCCGCACCACCATGCTGGGCACGCTCATCAGCCCTGCCAACTCAAACTCGCTCTCGCCGTACGCCAGTTCTTCCGCACACGCGGCCATCTGACGTGCAACACCAAAGGGGACGATGTTCACCACAAACTCACCCGTGCCCCCTTCGCCGGCGGGCTTGGCGTTGCGGAGCGTGTCCTTCTCGCTGCCATCGGGCTTGTTCGCGGGTGCGAACATGAGTACCGGCGGCGAGGCCGAGACGGCGTTGAAGAACGAGAAGGGTGCCAGGTTCAGCCGCCCGTCAGGCGAAATCGTTGAGACCCACGCGATCGGGCGCGGCACCACGCCCCCGATCAGGAGTTTGTAGCGGTCCGCGGGCGCAAGCGAGGCGGGGTCGATGTCCATTGGCCGCAGCGTACGGCGGACGTTGCGGGCGGGAACCACTGGCTTCCCGCAGCCACCCGCCCGCCGCACGCGTGGATACGATCGGCCGACACTCCGCCGTGTCACGCCCCCTTGTTGCCTCGGATCGAGCACGATGAAGGCCAACACGCCCTCCAACCCGCCCGACTGGGAGATGATCCGCTCCCGTGCCGCGGCGTTCCCTGAACCCGCCTTCCAGTTCGTGCGCGAGGGCCTTGCCCACACGTCGGATGTGATTCACGGCGACGACGAGGCCGGCGAGGCTGAGGGCGAGTTGGACGTGCTTGTTTCGCCGTCGCGCCACGTGACCGGCCAGCAGTTGTGCCTGGGGCTGGTTGACCTGGCCCGCAAACGCTATGGCCGCATGGCCCGCTTTGTGCTCGGCCGCTGGGGCGTGCACAGCACGTTCGACCTGGGCGTGATCGTCTACGCGATGATCGACCGCGAAGAGATGAAATGCGCCGATGACGACCGCCTCGACGACTTCCGCGATGTATGCGATCTGGACGAGTCGCTCTCGCCCGACATCATCGAGCCGCGCGGCTGAGGGTCGCGGCCAGCGCGGCACCCGAGGCCAGCCATGGACACCCGGCCGCAACGAGTGCGGCCGGGCCGTGACTGGATACCTTGCGGCTATTTTGAACTATCTTTGAGATTTTCATGGACTATGTTGCAGGGGGGGGGGTAGTCTTTTTGTGTGTGGTGCGTACTCACCGTTTCACTGGAGGTTTACACATGAAGAAGCACGATTGGAAGACCGGGTTGGCACTTGTCGCGGCAGGCTCTGCGCTGGGCTTGGCGGCTGGTGTGGCCCTCGCCGATGCCACATCGCCGGGCTGGCGCTGGGGCCGCGAGAACTGTGCGCCGTGGTCGCAGCCGCCGTCGAGGAGCCGCGCTGAGTGCGGTCAGTGTTGCGACAATGGGCAAACCGGCAATCAGACAAACCGCGATTGCTGGGACTTCTGCAACCAAGTCGGCTGGCAATACTGGTTGATCGAAGACCCGGACACCCAGTGAGCCACCGGTGCGTGTACCACTCGTATACACCGCCGGAGTCGTGGTGCTTGCGGGCGCGGTCGGCTTGACGCTATGGGGCCTGCGGTCGAAGGTCGGCACACCCCGTTGGCAACGGCAACTCGCCCAGACGCGCCCCCTGCTGCCCTTGCCGGATGCGCCGGAGTGGTACATCACTTCGCTGGCGCGGTTGAGCGCGCTCTACCGTGGGCCAGCCGAATGGACCGTTGCAGATGCCGAAGAGCTGATCGCGATGGTCATGCTCGGCCGCACGGTGACCGTCGAGCCGGACTACGCCCAGCCGCGCACAGAAGACGGGTACAAGTTGCACCTAAGCCGCAAGGTGGGTGCCGTCGTCGAGGCCCGCCTCGCATGGGGTGCCCCCATCGTGCCTGCGGCAGTCCAGCGAATCAGAGGCGTGATCCTGGAAGGGCTTGAGCACCCGTTGCCCAGCCACCGCAGCGACAGCATCGTCGTACTCGTCGAGTCCGGTCTTGCGGAACCCCCGGACGTCCGCAGCCATATCCTCAACATGCAGGACGACCCGGACCCGAAAGTCGCCGCCATGGCACGCCTGAAGTACGGCCAACTCATGGACTACATCGAGTCCGACCGCGTCCGCGGAAAGTTGCCCAAGGGCTGGTAGGAGAAGGGCGGCCATGACCAATATGCCCACACAGGACGCGGGCTATGGCACATGCTTATGCGGCGACACGGCCCCACCCCGCGGCCCGGGGGCATCCCGCGGCGCCTGGACGCTCATCGAGATGATCGTGGTCATCGCCGTAGTGGGAGTGCTGGTGGCGCTCACGCTCCCGGCCCTGGCCGGCTCGCTCCGCTCCGCACGCAGGGTCGCGTGCGCGGCCAACCTCCGCAGTTTCGGGCAGGCGTTCGCCGTGTACCGTGGCGCCTCCAAAGACATCATGCCCTTCGCCGATTCGCGCGCAGACCTCCGCGTGGGCAGAGCGGCCCCCTTCGACAAGTTACAGCCATACATCGATGCGCCGTTCCCCACGCTCGTCGAAAGTCGGGTGCAAGTCGGCGCACCCTACCGCTGCCCGATGGACCGCGCAGATGCCTTCGACACCGGCTTCAGTTACTACTACCAGCCCTCACTCGCGATGGCGGCTTGGGCCGCTGAGGTGGATGCCGCCTACGCACAAATCCAGTTCGCACGCCGCCAATCTGACGATCCAAAGACCATGATCCTCCACGACTTTCGCCCTTGGCACGACCAACGGATCAACGCGCTGATGGCCGACGGTTCCGTGAGTCAGTAGAGTCCATTCCACCGCGCTGCCGCGCGCCGCGATACGCTTGCCCGATGAGCGACCTAGGCGATCAACGCGCCCCCGTGCCCGCCCCGCCACCACATGTGCCCGAGGCGCAGCCAGCCCCCCTCAGCGCGGCCGTCGGCCCCACAGCCCCCCCCGCCGGCCGAGACTGGCGCACGCTCCATCTCTGGCACATCCAGCCGGTGAGAGATGCCCTCATCATCCTCGCCCTGCTCGGCCTGCTCTATCTCGGCAAGGTGCTCAGTCTTGTCACCGTGCCCATGCTGCTCGCCCTGCTCCTGGCCTACCTCTTCGAGCCGCTGGTGAAGCGCATCACACGCGGCCGGATCATCAGCCGCCCCGGCGCGGCCCTGGGCATCATCGTGCTCGCCGCGGGTCTGGGCGTGCTGCCGATCACGCTCGGGCTGGGCTTCGCGGTGCTTCAAGGCGCCACCTACACCCAGCGCATCGCCATCAACGCCGAGCAACTCATCGACGTGGTGAGCAACCCGACCGACCAGGCGCGGCGTGCCGCGCTGCCGGCCACGTGGCAGCGAGCCGCCGACCGCCTCGTCGAGTTGCGCCAGCGCGCTGATCGCGTGCGGGCGCTGCGCGCCCACGATCAGCAGCCCGACGCGCCGCCACCCGACACGACGCCCGCGGTCCGGGCACCACTACCGACCGGAACCTTTGAGCCGCTGCCCGATGTCCGCCCTGCCTCACGCGAGGACGTGGAAGCGGCCCAACTCTACCGCACCATCGAGGCGGTCATCGCCTGGGTGCGGGCCAACGCCGCCGCGATCTCACGCCAGGCATTCGCAACAGGGGCCAACGCCGTCGAGTTCGGCTTCCGCTGGCTCTTCTCGCTCGTTGCGGTCATTTTCGCAGGGTTTCTGACCGCCTTCTTCTTCTACTTCTTCTGCACCGGTTACGGCCGCGTGCTCGCGTTCTGGGAGGGCCTCATCCCCGAGCGGCGGCGCGGCCGGATCGTTGACCTCGCCCACAAGATGGACCTGGTGATCAGCGGCTTCATCCGCGGCCGCCTCACCATCTGCGCCATCCTTGCCGCCTACTACACGATCGGTTACTGGTTCATCGGGGCTCCCGTCCCGCTCATCCTCGGGCCCCTCGTCGGCGCGCTCACGCTCATCCCCTACGCCGCGGGCTTGGCTGCGCCACTCGTGGTCGGCCTGATGTGGCTTGAGCCGCCGGATGCCGCGTGGCAGGCGACGTGGATGTGGATGACCCTCGCACCCTTGGGCGTGGCCGTCGGTCAGCAGATGCTCGACGACTACTTCCTCACGCCACGCATCCAGGGCGAGACCACCGGCATGGACACGCCCACGATCCTGTTCGCGTCGCTCGCGGGCGGCCTGCTCGCCGGGGTCTACGGCCTGCTGGTGGCGATCCCCGTCGCGGCGTGCGTGAGAATCCTCATGCGCGAGGTGGTGTGGCCCCAGTTCAAGGCCTGGGCCGAGGGCCGCGCCGACGATCCGCTGCCGATATCGAGAACCTAACCCGTCCGCGGGCGCCTCAAGATTTCAGGGCCGAGATCGTCGAGAAGCCCCGAGCCGTGGAGGTCGCGGGCCGCATGGAGGAGTGCCACCACCGCCAGCGTCGACTTTGACGACCGGTACACGATCAACCGGTTCGCATCCTCACGAACGTGGGTGTAGCGCAGGCCGGGCCGCACCGTTCCGCGAAACGGCCACGGCTTGCCGATCAGCGGATACTCTGCGATGAGGTCGAGGGTTTCGCGCACGCGGCGAAGGAAGGCCTCCGCCGCCACCGGGCTGTCAGCGGCAATCCAGGCGTACTGCTCGCCGATCTGCCGTTCCGCGCCGGGCCTGCTCAGCACGCGGCGGCTCACGCGGAGCGCCTCTGCGCCGAACGCCGCGCGGCCTTGCCCGTGGCCGACCGGCGAACACGGCTCCAGAACGCCGCGTTCACCTCGCTGAGGGGCCCTTCGCGCTCCGCGTGCGCGAGGCGACGATCCAGGTCGGCCGCACCCTCACGCTCCCACGTCTCCCGCAGGATGTGCCGCACAAACTCGCTTGATGTGCCGAACCCGTCTTCGTCAACACGCCGGTCAATCCACTTCTTCAGGGCCGGGGGCAGGGAGATGTTCATGGTGGTGCGCTTGGCCATGCCCCAGTATACGCCCTGTGGCGTTCTGTGGCCGATTGTGGCACACACAGCGCCAAGCCGGCGGCTACCCCACGATCCCGCGCCTTCGCAGCGTCCCCAGCACCAACTCGCCCGCGTCCGTGTCGCTGGGCACAAGGGCGTGCGTGCACCCGCGCAGCACGCAGAACGTCGCCGCGTCGTCCACGTACTTGCGCACGCTCCGTCGGTAGCGCTCGATCAGTTCCGGTGTCGCCGTGATCTCGGCCTCGCGCCCCGTCTCCGCATCGGTCAGGCGCAGGTCGCCCGTGATCGGCGACCGGCCGCCAGCCTCACCCGCCCCCGTCGCGGCCACCCCCCCACCGCCGCGGCGTTCCATCGAAGGGTCGATCTCCCCCGGCGAGAGCACCTGCAACACGGCCACATCAAACCCGTCCCCACCGGCCGTGAGCAACTTCAGCCCTTCCTGGTAACCACCCGGGCCCGGCACAAGCAGGTCGGAGAGCAGCACAAGCACCCCCTTGCCGCCCGCGTTGCCCGCGGCAATGGTCCGGCACGCCGCGCTGAACGCGTTGCCGGGCACAGCGCCGCCCGCGCCTGCCTCGTCCGCGGGTTGGTTGAACAGTTCTTCGACGAGGTAGGTGGCGAGCCGCTGCGTGCCAGACCGCCCCCGCAAGGGCGCGAGTTGCCGCAACACGCGCGCGGGCCCCACCGATGACCCGATGAGCGAGACCATCACCCGGTTGTTCTTCACGAGGCCGATGTAGCCCAGCGCGACGGCGATCCGGGCCGCGCACAGCAGTTTCGTGGGCACGCCCGCGAGCATCGACGCCGACGCGTCGATCACCAGGTGCAGGGAAAGGTCTTCCTCCTCCTGAAACACCTTGATGAAGAACCGGTCGAGGCGCGCGAACACGTTCCAATCGATGTGCCTCAGGTCGTCTCCGGGCACGTACTCGCGGTAGTCGTCGAACTCGACGCTACGCCCGCGCCGCTTGGAGCGGCGCTCGCCCTGCAGTTTGCCCGCAAACACCTTGCGCGACAGCACGTCCAACCCGTCCAGCCGCGCGGCCAGGGCAGGGTCGAGCAGTTCCGCGATGGTGGCCGGCCCGCGCCCGGCTGCGCCGACAATCATGAGTGATGGTAAGGGGCGGACCGCTACGCGATCTGATACATCGCGGGCCGATACCGCGGCACAGGCACGCGCTTGCCGTGCGCCTTGGCCACAGCAATCCACGCTCGCATCGCGACCTGCACTTCCCGCACGGCCTTCTCGGGCGTGGGGCCGTGAGCCGAGCAGTGCTTCAAGTCCGGCACGTCGGCGATGAAGGCCTTGTCATCCTTGCTGTAGAACACGTTGATGTGGTACTTGGGCGTGGGCATCAGTCGGCCTTGTCGAGCAGGAGATTGTATTCCTCGACAAGATCGAGCAGTTGCTTCACCTGATAGGGCTTGGCATCGAGGCCGTGTGGCTGGAGATTGAGTTCCGCGCCTGTGTGAACGGGATGGATGTAAATCCGGTGGCTGCCGGCCGTGCGTGCGTGTACAAAGCCCAGAGCCTCGGCAAGCCGCACAAGGTCGCGGAACCGCACGTTATGGCGGTTGAACTGGATTCGTGCCAAGAGACTTCGCGGTCGCACAACCCGATCTTACCGCAGTACGCCGCGAGATCGGAGCGCAATCGACGCAACCAACGGTTGTTCACACACCCGCGGAGCGCGGTGCCAAGAATCCCCCATGCTCCCCCTCGCCGGTTCCATCACCGGCCGCGTGCTGCGTGTCTCCGGTGTCTCCATCCACGGCGACATCTACTTCGACCTGCTCATCGAGCCCGATGCGGGCGCCGTTCCCGGCGCGCCCGCCCCCGAGGCCGGCAAGGTGGCGGCCCTCAGCGTGCGTGTGCCGCGCCATGCATTCGATGGTGGCCACCCGCCCGAGCAGGGCGAGCGCGTGGAAGCACAGTTCCTTATGCGGCAGGCCACGGGCGTGCGCGTGCTGCCGCGAGGTTGAGCGAACATCCGAGTGGGCGCCCACGCACGCGGCTCAGGGCTTGTAGTCCGGCTTCACCCACGGGTGGGCGTTGTCGTCGGCGATCTTGCGTGCCTTGGCGTCGGCATCGAGAATCTCCGGCCCGCGCGGCGACCACGACACGTTCCCCTGCCCGAGCACAGTGCCCGTGGCCACGGCCAGGTCCACCTGCGAAATCTCGTAGTCGGTGAACGCCCTGATCTCGGCCGCCTGCGCGTCCGCGAGCCTCGCCGCCGCGTCGAGCACGTCGGTGCTGGTGCGGTTGCCCACCTCGAACTGCCTCTGCTCGCCCATGAGCGTGCGGCCCGCGAGGATGGCCGCCTGCCGCGCCGCAAGGATGCGCTGCCACCCGGCACGCACGCGGTCCACCGCGTCGAGCACTTCCTGCTTGACGGTCTGCTCGCGGGCCTGCTTGTTGCCGATGCGCTGCACCCGCGTGAGCACCGCGCGGTTGAGCCGGTTCTCCGCGGCCTCGTTGCCCAGAGGAATCTCGCCGCTGCCACCGACGAAGAAACTCTGAAACTGGCGATCGCGGAGTTGCTGCGTCGCCCTCCCGAAGTTCGTGCCGATCGCGTCGTACGAGTACGAGGCGTCCAAGTTGAGGATCGGCAGGATCTGGTTGCGGGCGAAGCGCTCGTTGGTCGCGTCCGAGAGGATCTGCAGTTCGGCCTCGAGCAGTTCCATCCGCGAGACGAGCGCCAGCGCGATCAACCCACCCTCGTCCAAGTCGTAGGCCACCAGTTCCGGAGGGGTCATCGGCTTGATGGTCTGCGTGCTCTCCACGTCCAGGTCCGCCATGTTCGAGATCTTCTTGAGTTCCCGCTGCGCCTGCAGCACCGCGTTCTCCGCGACAATGATCGCTTCGAGCCGGCTCGCCAGGCCGCTCTGGGCACGCGTCACCTCGATCTCGGCCGAATCGCCCGCACGCACGCGGCGCTCGGCCACTTCCAACTGGGTCCGGGCCAGTTCGTACTGCTGCTGCGCCACGTCCAGGGCCCGCCGCACCGCGTAAAGCCGCCAGTACGCGCGGTCCGCCGCGGCCAACTGCGCGATCACGCTCAGTTTCGTGTTCGCCTGCGCGATCTGCTCGTTGTACGAGGCGATCTGGATCGATGCCGTCGTCACGTCCTCGCCCGCGTTCCGCAGCAGGGGTTGGCTGAGCGAGAACGTCAGGTCCGTGGTGTAGAACTGCGAGAACGGGTTGCCCAGCGTCGTCGCCTGATCGAACTTCCCGCCGGTGAGGTTGACGCTCGCCCGCCCGCCCGTGCGCAGCGGGATGTCCACCGCCGCGCCGCCCGACCAGTTCTTCGAGGCCGAGGTCTGCGTCGCATCGAACGTGGCGTTGTCGTTGTCGCTGTAACTCAGGCGCGGCCTGAAAACCGCGTTGAATTTCGCCCGTTCCGCCTCGAGCGTCGCCCCGGCAATGGCCGGATCCACCAAGGCCACCTGCAGGTTCAGGTTGCGCCGAAGCGTCTCCATGCGCACTTGGTCGAGCGACAGGTCCACCACCTCCATCCCCTCGAATCGGCTCTTGGGACGCAGCATCGCGTCGCTGGAAATCGGGCCCCCACCCCCCCCACCGGGCCCGCCCGCCCGACCTGCCGCGCCGTCGGCCAGCATCGGGGGCACCGAGACGGAGGCGCTGCGGAACTGCTCAATGCCCAGCGGCTGCACATCGCGCAGACGCGAGAGGCTCACGCGCTCGCCCAGATCTTCTTCTCGTGTCCCCAGTGGCCCTGCGCACCCCGCGCACCCCGCCGCGAGCGCGAGGGCGGTGGTGGTCAACGTCATTCGCTTCATGCCGACGGCCGTTCGCATCAGTGCGTCCTTTCCGAGCCGAGATTCGGGAAAACAGGATTCACCACAAAGGCACAAAGGCCACCAAGAAACACGAGCGGACCAACGCAGCGCCATGCTCGACGGGGAACATCGATCCCGCACACCGCGATCTCACATCTGAGTTGCTCGCGGCCACACCCCCGCCAAGGCTTTCCTTTGTGCCCTCTGTGTCTTTGTGGTCAAGCCCTCACTCGTGCCGCAACGCATCGATCGGGTCCAGGCGCGCCGCCTTGATCGCCGGGAACATCCCGAACACGATCCCCGTGAAGGCGCTGAAGCCCGCCGACAGCCACACCGCCCACAGCGGCACGCTGGCCTTGGCCATCAGGCCCTCCTTGCCGCCCGCGCCCGCCAAAGCCATCACGCCCCCGTAACCGATGGCCAGCCCCACCGCCGCGCCCACCAGGCAGAGCACGATCGCCTCGATCAGGAACTGGATCAGGATCACGCCCGGGCGGGCGCCCATCGCCTTGCGCAGCCCGATCTCGCGCGTCCGTTCGCTCACGCTCACAAGCATGATGTTCATGATGCCCACGCCGCCCACCACCAGCGAGATCGCCACGATGCCCGACGCCGCCACGGTGATGCCCACCGCCACCTTGTTGAACTGCTCCTTGGCCTGCTCGATGGCCTCGATGCCGAAGGTGTCCGGGTCGCCGGGAATCAGGTTGCGGCTCTTGCGCATGTACGCCGTGATCTCCGCCTTCACGTCCTCGAACTGATCGGGCGTGAAGGTCTGCGCGCTCACATACTGCCGCGAGAACGGTTCGGGCTTCATCATGTCCGATGTGCCCCAGGGAATGTACACCTCCGTGCGGGCCTCGCCCCCGCCGAACATCGGGCTGGGCGTCTTGGTCTCCACCACGCCCACGATCAGGAACTTGCGCCCGTCGATCAGCAGCGACATGCCCACGCAGTTCGTGTCCAGCGACAACTCCTCGATCGCCTTGTCGTTGATCATGCAGACCTGGCGGCGCTCCTCCTCGTCGATACGGAAAAACGGCCGGCCCTGCACCACGCTGCGACCCTCGATGTCGTGCCACTCCGGCCAGATGCCCGTGATCTGCACCGTCGGCTCGATCCGGTCGCCGTTGGCCACGCTCGCCGTGAACATCGAGTTGGGCGTCATCCGCTTCAGCGACGGCGCCGCCCGCATGATCCCCAGAATCTCCTTGTTGTTCATCCGGATCTGCCGCCAACTGAACCGCCCCGGCTGCTCGCGCGGCATGCGCGGAAAAATCCACACGCGGTTCGCCCCCACGCTCTCGAACTGGTCCAGCACAAACTGCTTCAGGCCCTGCGTCGCCGCCACCGTCCCGATCACCGCCGACACGCCGATCACGATGCCCAGCGTGGTGAGCAGGGCGCGCACCTTGTTGGACCAGATCTGCCCCAACGCCAGAAACACGGTCTGAAAGATCAGCCGGAAGATGATCACTGGGCCGCGCTCCCTTCACCACTGTTGCCCGCCCCGACCGGGGCGCGAACCTCGCCCGCGGTCGTCACCACGGGCGCCGTGCCGTTGGAATGGTGCGCCACGGCCGCCGCCGCCGGCGCCGTCTGCGCAGCAAACAACGCCTCCTGCGCCATCCGCTGCAAGTACTCGCCGTGCACGGGGTCCTCGCGGGTCGAGAAGTCGCTGAACACCTTGCCGTCACGCAGACGCACGATCCGCTCGGCGTGCCGGGCCACGTCCTCCTCGTGCGTAACGATGATGATCGTCTGCCCCTGGGCGTGCAGTTGCTTGAACAGCCCGATGATCTCCTCGCTCGTCTTGCTGTCCAGGTTGCCCGTCGGCTCGTCGGCCAGCAGAATGCTCGGCTTGTTCACCAGGGCGCGGGCCACCGCCACGCGCTGCCGCTGGCCGCCCGAGAGTTGGCTCGGCCGGTGGGTCATGCGCTTCGACAGGCCCACCAGGTCCAACACTTCCTTCGCGCGCTTCTTGGCCCCCCACCAGTAGCGGGTGGAATAGAGCAGCGGCAGCATCACGTTCCGCAGCGCCGTGTGCTTGGGCAGCAACTCGAAACTCTGGAACACAAACCCGATCTCCTCGTTGCGCACCTTCGCCAGCGCCGCGGCAGACAGCCGCTCCACCTTGCGCCCGTTGAGTTCATAGTGCCCCGCGCTGGGCTGGTCCAGGCACCCCAGAATGTTCATCATGGTGCTCTTGCCCGAGCCCGAAGCGCCCATGATGGCCACAAACTCGTTCTTGTGGATGTCCAGATCGACACCCCGCAGGGCGTGGACCTTCTCCACGCCCATCTTGTAAACCTTCGTGATGCCGCGAAGCCTGATCGTGACCATGTGGTGCTCAAACACTCCGTGAATCGTTCCCGGCCTCAGTTCTTCGCCTTGGTCTCGGCGGGCTGGTTCTTGTCGTCCTGACCATCCTTGCGACGGGGTGTCGCGGAGCCGCCCTCTTCCTCCTTGGCGTGCGCCGCGTCTTTCTTCTTCTTCAGCGTGCCCTCTTCCGCCACCTTCTTACCTTCCTTCAGATCGGCCAGCACCTTGAACGGCCCCGTAATGATCTGTGTGCCCTCTTCAATGCCCCCCAGCAGCACGGTGTGCGTGAGGTCGCTGGGGCCCACCGAGACGGGCACCGGTGTCACCTTACCGTCCGTGAACGTGAAGATGACGCGTGCAAACGACTTGGTCTTGTCCACGAACGGGCTCTCCGCCGCGCTCTTGGGCAGGTCGTCGAGCTTGCGATCAACCACCGCCTGACTGGGCACCTTGAGCACATCGGCGAAGGTCTCCACCTCAATATCGGTGTTGGCCGTGAGGCCCGAGTACAGCAGCGTGTCCGACGGCTTCTGCACGAGGATCTCCACCTCGTAATAGCCCGTCCCGTCGCGATCGATGATGCGCTTCAGGCCCACCCTGTCGATGTTGCCCTCGAACGTCCGCCCGCGGAAGGCGTTGATGAAGACCTTGGACTTCTGCCCCGCCTTCACCGGCGCGATGTTGGCCTCGTCCACGCGGGCCTTGAGCAGCATCACGTCAAGGTCGGCGATCTCCATGATCACGCTGCCGGCGTTGTTGAACGTGCCCACCAGCACCAGTTCGCCCACCTCCACGCTCAACTTGGTGATCACGCCGTCAAAGGGCGCCACGATCTCGGTGTTCTCGAGGTCCTTCTGGGCCCGCGCGATGTTCGCCCGCGCGATCTCGATGTTCTGCGTGCTCGAATCCACCTGGCTCTTGGCACGCAGATACTCGTTCTCCGCCGTCTCCAGCGCACTCTTGCTCGCGTCGCCGGACTCCATCAGCTTTCGCTGCCGCGCCAGTTCCGCATCCGCGCGCGTCATGCTCGCCTTGGCACCCTCCAGCCGCGCCTCCTCCGCCTTCTTGCTCGCCTGCGTGCTCTCGAGCGCGGCCACCAAATCGCGGCTGTCCAGCCGCACCACCACGTCGCCGCTCTTCACCCGCTCGCCCTCGCGGAAGGGCAGGGCCGTCACCCGCGCCGCCACCTGCGCCGAGATCTGCACCTTGGTCTTGGGCTCGATCGATCCCGGCGCGTTCACCGTCCGGATCACCGACCCCTTCTCCACCTTGCCCAGCCGCACCTCCTGCGGCTTCTCACCACCGCCAAAGGATGCCACCAGGTCGGCAAAGCCCTCGGTTTTGGAGATGAAGTAGCCGCCGATGCTCAGGCCACCGACAATCGCCAGCGAGATCGCAATCAGCCATTTCCACACGGTTCAGGCCTCCACGAGATCAAACCACTGCCACCCGAGGCCCCCTCGCAAGGACACCAGCCTCGCCCCCCCACTCTCCGCAAACCCCAGCGCCTCTGATAGGGATTCAGGCCGTTCGGGTTTCGCTGACCGACTCCGAACACAACCCTCCCTGCCGCCTTGAAGCCGCGGCCACCTGCACTGCCGAGGCCCGCCATCATAGGAGGGCGGGCGGTTTTCTACGCGCCCGCGCGGCGGGGCACACCCCCCAATCGCGGCAATCTCGTCTTGCCCATGCAACCCCGGCTTGACACCAATTGAATGATCGTTCAAGATAGTTGAGCAAACGTTCAAGCCGTGCCGCCGAACCCTGCCATGACCGCCAACGACACACGCCAGCGCATCCTGCAGGCCGCCTTCCAACTCTTCCACGAGCAGGGCTATCACGCAACCAGCGTCTCCACCATCCTCCGCCAGGCCGATGTCAACGCCGGCAGCATGTACCACTTTTTCCCCTCCAAAGAGGCCGTCCTCATCGGCGTGCTCGAATACGCGCTGGTCGCCTGCCACGAGGCCGTCATGGCCCCCGCCGAAGCCCAGACCACCGACCCCATCGGGCGCGTCTTCGCTATGCTCGCCAACTACCGTCGCGGCATGGCGATGTTCGACTGCCGCATGGGCTGCCCCATCGGCAACCTCGCCCTCGAAGTCGCCGACGATAACGCCCAAGCCCGCGCCCTCATCCACGCCAACTTCGAGAACTGGGCCACGCTCGTCAAGGTCTGGCTCGACGCCGCGGGCGAGAGCCTGCCCGCCTCCTGCGACCGCATGAAACTCGCCCGCTTCATCCTCACCATCATGGAGGGCGGCCTCATGCAGGCCCGCGCCGCCAAGAACCTCGCCCTCTTCGACGAATCCGTCGCCCAACTGCGCGAGTACATCGACGCCCTGCAAGCCCTCGCCCGCTCCAACCCTCCGGCCCGCGGCGCCCGTCGCGCCCGCGCACGCCTCCGCCCCACCCCCTCCTCCACCAAAGGAACACGCCCATGACCATCGACTTCTCCACGTTCAACTGGCTCGCCATCGCCGCCGCGGCGTTCGCAACCTTCATGCTCGGCGGCCTCTGGTACACCGCGCTCTTCGGCAAACTCTGGGCCCGCCTCAACAACTACACCGACGACAAACTCAAGGCCACGCACGCGCTGCGCCCGCCCCCCGTCTTCTTCGGCACGCTCCTGGTCTGCTACACCCTCATGAGCCTCTTCATGGCCATTCTCGTGCGCGGCACGGGCAGTGAGAACTGGTGCACGGGCGCGGTGCTCGGCCTTGTGGTCTGGAGCATCGCCCAGACGGTGAACGTCTCGTACCAGATCGCCAGCGACAAGCCCATCAAGGCGTGGCTCGTCGATGCAGGCTACCAGGCCATCTACTTCCCCATGACCGCGATGATCCTGGCCGCGTGGCGTTGACCCCCCTCCCAGAGGGAGGGGGCCGGGGGGTGGGCAGACCGTGCGCTTGCGCACCACCCCCGACACGCGGCACGTCCCGCACACGTCCACACCACCAAGAGGCACCACCATGACCACACTCCTGCTTGCCGCGTCGCTCACACTTTGCTCGCTGCACGAACCCGCCGCTGGCACTGCTGGCCCTTCTGGTGGGGCGGACGTCCCGCCCGCCCTGCCGTCCTACCTCGCCCACATCGGCGCGGCAGACGCCTCCCTGCGCCTGCACGACACCGGCGCCGCGCGCCGCTGGCTCGATGCCGCGCCGCCCGAACACCGCGGCTGGGAGTGGCGATACCTCAGCGCGCTCACCGACCAGTCGGCGGGTGTGCTCGCGACAACCGAGGGCACGATCCACGACGTGGCCCTCAGCCCCGACGGCGCGTGGCTCGTGCTGGTCACCGTCAAGGGCGAGGCGAAGATCATCGCCGCCACCGACGGACGTGAGATCGCCGCGCTCACCGGCCACGAGGGGGCCCTCTACCGCGCGGCCGTCAGCAGCGACGGTTCACGCCTCGCCGTGGGCGGCGCCGACAAGACGCCGCGGATCTACGAACCCGCCACCGGCAAACTCATCGCCGCGTGCAAGGGGCACGAGGGGACGATCTCTGGTGTCGCTTTCAGCCCGGACGGCGCGACGCTCGCGAGTTCGGCCTATCACCGCAAGCCCGACGGATCACCGGGCAACACGGTCATCAAGTTGTGGGATGCTGGCACCGGCGCCGAACGCTCCACCATCCAGGGCGGCCCCAAGCCCTACACGGGCTTCACCTTCTCCCCCGACGGCGCGATCCTCTACGCCGGCTCGTGGGACGGCTACGTGGAGCGCTACCGCGTGGCCGACGGCAGCGCTCTGGACCGCCTCACCATTCCCCAAGGCTCGCGCTACACCGCCATCAACGCCCTGGCCGTGAACGCCGACGGCACGCGCATCGCCGTGGGCTCCAAAGACCACACCGCCCGCGTATGGGACACCACGAGCGGCGCGTTGCTCTTCACACTCCCGCACGATGGCTGGGTCACGGGCGTCGCCTTCCTCCCGGATGGCCGCCTCGCCACTGTCGCCCACGACAGCGCCCTGCGCCTCTGGGACCTCTCCGCCAAGTCCGAATTGCCCGAGCCCACTTCTGTTCTGCACGGGCACACCGCCGGCCCCAACGCGCTCGCCGTCTCCGCCGATGGCTCCCTCGCCGTCTCCGGCGGCATCGACCGCGCCGTGCGCTCGTGGACCCTCTCCAACCCGGACCTCGCCTCTCTGCACCGGCGCGACTCGGCCGGGTGCTACACCTCATCGTTCTTCCCCGGCGGCGAACGACTGCTCACCTGCGCACACAACGGCTCGGTCTCCATCTGGAACGCGCGCACCGGCGACCTCACCAAACGCTGGACCGCCCACGAGGGCCACTCCGCCAACAGCGTGGCACGCAGCGCCGACGGCAAGCGCATCCTCACCGCGTCGTGGGACAAGACCCTCAAACTCTGGACCGACACCGGCGAGCACCTCGCCACGTTCGAGCACGAAAAGGGCGTGTATCACGGTGCCCTCTCGCCCGACGGCCTCCTCGCCGCCGCGGCACCCACCGACAAGACCATCGTGCTCTGGGACACGCAGACCAAGTCCAAACTCCACACGCTCACCGGCCACACCAAGGGCGTGCAGATGCTCGCCTTCTCCCCCGACTCCCGCCTCGTCGCCTCCGCCGGTGCCGACGGCTTTCTGCGCGTGTGGGATGCCCGCGCGGGAACCCAGGTCGCCGCGTTCACCGCCGACGCCGGCGCCCTCAACTGCTGCGCCTTCACACCCGACGGCACGCACATCGCCGCGGGCGACAGCGCGGGCACCATCACGCTCTGGCGCGTCGACGGTGCGGGGGGCGACAAGCGCTGGAGCCGCCGCGTCTCCGAGAGCGGCATCTACCGCCTCGCCTTCTCACCCGACGGCACCCGCCTCGCCGCGGCCTCGCAGGCCTGCCCGCTCATTGACGCGGCCACGGGCACGCTCATCACCACGCTCCGCCCGCCCTGCGACACGCTCTTTCACCTTGACTTCTCGCCGGATGGCTCGCGCCTGGCCGTCGCCTCCACCGACGGCACGTTCGCCATCCTCGAGACCACGCCCGCATCCGCACGCACGCGCGGCACCCCATCGCGCTGAGCCCGCACGCACACACCATCACCACCCCCCACGAGGCACCACCATGACCACGCTCCTTCTCGCCGCGTCGCTCGCCCTTTGGTCCCTCGACACGCCCCCCACTCCTGCCGCGCCCGTCGCTGGCTCTGGTGGTGCATCCGGTGGGGCGGACGTCCCGTCCGCCGCCCGCCCCACGCCGCAAGCGGCGAACATGGCGCCCCTCGTCTCCGAGGGGATCATCCACGCGCCCCCCGCCGAGGTGTGGCGTGTCTTCACCACGTCTGACGGCTTCAAGCAACTCGGCGTGGCCCACGCCGATGTCGACCTGCGCATCGGCGGCCTCATCCGCTCGCACTACAGCCCATCCGGCGTGCTTGGCGATGAGGGCACGATCGTCAACCAGATCATGGCCTTCGAGCCCGAGCGCATGCTCGCCATCCGCATCCACCAACCCCCCAAGGGCTTCCCGTTCATGGAGGCGTACAAGGGCACGTGGTCGGTCATCACGCTCACCGACCTTGGCGATGGCCGCACGCACGTGCGCATCACGGGCATCGGCTACGACGCGAGCGAAGAGTCGCAGAAGATGAGAAACTTCTTCAAGGACGGCAACGGCTACACGATCAAGGTGCTGCAATCCAGGTACGACACGGCCTCACCCGCGCCCACCGGCCCCGCGCACCCGGCTCCCGCTGGCGATGCCTCTGGTGGGGCGGACGTCCCGTCCGCCGCCGTCGACCCGCTCTCACCCATCGAGGTTGAAACGCTCGTGGCCGCGCCGCGCGAGCAGGTCTACTCGTGGTACACCACCAGCGCCGGGTGGAAGGTTTTTGTGGGCGTCGATTCCACCATCGACCTGCGTGTCGGCGGGCCGTTCGAGATCATCTTCGGCAAAGAAAACCCGGTCGGGCAGCGCGGCTCTGAAGGGTGCACCGTCCTCTCCTTCATCCCGAGCGAAATGTTCTCGTACACGTGGAACGTCCCGCCCACCATCCCCCACTGCCGCAACATCCACACGTGGGTCGTGGTCCGCTTCGACGCCGTCGGCCCCGCGCTCACGCGTGTCCGCCTCACGCATCAGGGCTTCTCCGACAACGCTGCGAAAGAGACGGACAAGGCGCTTGTCGCCGACTGGGCCAAGACCCGCGCGTACTTCGCCAAGGCGTGGCCAAACGTGCTCGGGGCGCTGCGCGATCACGCGGCGAAGCCGCAGAGGTGACAGGAGACGGAGAGGAAGGCACTGGGCATCGGGCACTGGACACTGGGCACTGGTGTTGTGCCACCGACTTGCGAGGCTCGGCGAGCAAGTCGGTGCGGGGTGAAGACCTTTCACCACGGAGAACACAGAGGGACACGGAGGAAGGCCACGGCCAACGTTCAGAGCACACAGTTCAGAGTTCAGATCAAGGCACTGCTCGGCGTACGACCAGACCCGCGCAACGAGAAGCCCCGGAGCGGCGAAGACTCACCGCGAAGGACCCGAAGGTCTCGAAGTTTGTCAGGCGGCAAGGACAAGGGGGAACCGTGCGGACCCCTTGGCCTCTCAATCGTTTCCTTCGTGTTCTTCGCGTCCTTCGCGGTAAGCCCTCCGCTCACGCCGCGAGTTTCATCGCCTGCTCGCCGCTGGCCACCAACGCGCCCGCGCTCGTGCCGAAGTTCACCACCAGCGGGTTGCTCTCCGGCCCTGAGAGGTCGGCCCGCTGCCCCTGCACCACGTACTGCACGCTCGTGAGGCCCGCGGGGAGCGACTCGTCCACGAAGCGCTTCACGCCCGAGACGCCCAGGATCACAAACGCGCTCTGGCCGGGCAGTTTGCGGCGGATGATGTAACTCGTGCCCTGCGCGCTGGCCGGGTTCGTCGCCTTCCACTTCAGCGTGAGCGTGCCCGATGCGTTGTTGAGTTCCACGGCCAGCGCCCGCGGCTTGGCGGGGGGCGGCGCAGCGCTGCGCGTGGCCGGCGCGGGGATCTGCGCCAGCGGATAGACCGCGGGGTTCTCCGAACTCTGGGCAAACGTGCGGATCATCTCGACGGTGATGCTCGCCGCGCGTTGCAGGAGGGCCACCTTGAGGTTGGCGTTGTTCGTCGCGGCCATCGCGGCCTGGATCGCGGCCGCGCGCTCCGCCACCGCAGCCTGCGCCTCATCCACGGCCGCCTGGAACGCAAGGGCCTGCGCCTCCGTGAGCCCGATCTGCGTGTGGCTGCCCACGAACACACCCGCGTGCGTGCGAGCCCATGCAAGAAAGTCCGCACGCGGAGACGTTGGATAGGTGGACACGGGAGGACTCCAAAGGGCCAAATGACCAAATGGCCAAATGTGGAGCCGCGCGGCGGAGAGAGGACGAGAACGGTGCGGGTGCGCGGCCCTGATTCACGACCGGCAGGGGAGAGCCAACAACGACAAACCCCGGCGGTCCTCTGGTTCTCGGCCCGGCCCGCGCGGCTGTTGAGTGCGGGGCGTGGGCCCAGACCGAAAAACCACGATTCGGGCCTCTGTCCGCATGTTGTTGGGTGTGCGGAGGGTCTTTTCAGGCACGCTTTGCGCGAAACGAGCCTTGCAAAGCCGCGCTGGAACCTTGAAGCGCGGCTTTGGAACCCTCAAAAGCGACTTTGGAACCTTGGAGAGGCGCATTGGAACCTTGGAGAGTCGCTTTCGAACCTTCGAGAGGAACGCTGGAACCTTGCACCGCGCCTTCGGAACCCTCAAGAGCCACGGTCGGACCCTGAAACGTCGCGGGGGAACCCTGCGCAAGGACTCTGGGAACGTGAGCGGGAACGGTCGGGCACGGAAGCGGAGCGGCTGGGCCGTCCGGCGGGCGTGGGATGCCGCCGGAAGAGGCACAGGCAAGCGGAGGACCACCGGCTCGTGGCGCTTCGGGCAGGGGCGGACGCAGGTTGTTCCACCCGCCGTTATGACGCCTTCACGGTGTCCAGTTCGTCCGGGTAGAAGTACAGCACCTCGTCGCCATCCAAGCGAACCTCTATCAACCGGATGGACTTGAGCAACTTTGGTGTTTCGATGGGATAGGGTTGAAACACGAAGTCGTCTCGAGCTCTCATCGTGGTTTGGTTGTAAACTTGTGCCTTGGCGGGCGAACCCTCTGGCAGGTCAATCGTGGCATCCAGCTCTTCTTCAGTTGCGCGTCGTTCGCCTACCTCTCTCGTTCGGAGAGTTGATTGAGCTAGCAAAACATCGAGGCGCTGACCATGCGCCACGCG
Source organism: Phycisphaerales bacterium (assembly GCA_046156035.1). Taxonomy (GTDB): domain Bacteria; phylum Planctomycetota; class Phycisphaerae; order Phycisphaerales; family UBA1924; genus JAEUIX01. The sequence continues at coordinate 21,724 of JBJXEW010000057.1, forward strand.
CCCGATCAAGCCTTCGTTCTGGACATGCCACGTGGAGGACCACGCGTTGCGCGTACGCTCATAGGCTTCCCGACGTCGCGGATCATCTCTCAAGAACGCAAAGTCCTCGATGAATGGGCTAGCACCGATTCCTCCGTCGGTGTACACGATCACGCCGAGAAGCACGCGCTTGGGTGCGTTGACCCTCAAGCGAAGCCAGCGACGCGTTGTACCGCTCGACTCGGAACGAATCCACGCCAGTCCCACCGGGGTTCTCGATTCGCTCAGACGTGCGGCAGGTGGTGCGAACTGCCCATTGTGACCCACTAGATGCCCGAGCAGTAATAGGCCACAAGCGACAGTTCCAAACAGCGTTCCGCTAGCAAAGAGCAGCGTGAGCGAACGACGTGACAACTGGGTCATGCTCGTCAGCATATCCGATGCGGAGCGACCTGCGCAGCTGGGGCTGCTGAACAACTACTCGTGGGGCGGCGATGGCGGGGCGTTGGATGAGACGGCGGATGCCCGGTCGAGAGGCGGAGGCCGAATAAGGGAAGGGCCTCGGATGATGCGGAGGCCGGGAGGGCTGCCGCCCCCCCTACCCCGGCACCCCCCGCTCCAAAGGCAACCGTCAACGCGGGAGGGAGTTGCACGCATGCCGCGCCGGGAGGAGGAGGCCGAAGGCCTCCAATGAGACAGCCGGGGGCAACGCCCCCGGACACGGTGATTCGTTCCATGTACGACCCCGTCGGGGTCGTACGGGGATGGGTGGTCTCCCCGGGGGCGGCGCTCGGTCGCGGCTGCGACCTCGCTCTGCCCCCGGCTGTCGCATCCAAGCCCTGCGGGCTTGGGCGGACGGGCACAGGCGGGAGGGAGTTGCAGAGGGAACCGAAGAGGTTTCACCCTCTGCATCCGTGAACACCGCGCGGACCGTCAGGGCGGCGTGACGGCAGAGGGAAAACCGAAGCGGTCCCTTCTGCAGCCCTTCGGGATGAAAACCGAGCGAGAAACCCGGTGTATCCCGCCCTCGTCTCCCGCCCCTCCCTCACGGTCGGGGTTCGTCGCGGCGGTGCCCGCAACATCGCGCGCCGTGTCCCCTCCGTTCACGAACTCCCTTCCCGCATCCGCCCCACGCCCGCAGGAAAAGGGTAACTCGGGAAGACGCCCACGTGCCCGGTCTTCCACATCGCCGGGGCCGTGTACACGTCGCCGCGGAAGCCGGTTTCGTACATCGTGCGCAGCACGCTCTCGAAACTCGGCTCGCGCCCGTCGGGCCCGGCCAGGCGGTTGGCCCGCGCGTTCAAGAAACTCACGCTCGCCACGGGCAACCGATCCCTCCGGTCCTTGAGCATCTTGGCCACCGTCGCGAACCCGCGGCTCAAATCCTCGAGCGTGAAGTGGTCTCGCCCCTTCGGCCGAAGCAGGCCCAGAATCATCAGGCTGTCAAGGTCGTACTTGAGCACGAAGGGCTCGCGGTCTCGGGCCGCGTGGATCGCCACCGAGTCCTGGAACATCTTCGCGTAACTCGTCACGCTGCGGGCCGTCCACTGGCTCGTCTGAATGAGTTCCACCAGTTTGGCCACGATGCCGCGGCTGTTGTCCGTGTCGTTCACGCCCACCACGATCGCCCGGTACCGCCCGTCCACCACGTCGCGGAGCATGTCCTGCCCCCACAGAATGCGGATCCGCTCGCTCGCGGCCACCTCGTCCGCACGCGGCACGCCCTCCGAGCCGGGCAGCAAACTCACGCGGTCGGGCGAGAGTTCCGCCGAAACCAGGTGGTCGGTCTCGCCGTCGTAGAGGCGAACGGATGCGTCGGGGGTTTTTGCCATGGTGGGGGCCCTGAGTGCTGAGTCGTAACACGGAGCAGTTCGGTCAGTTTACCCATGCACCGGCTGGGCCGCGTGCTGCCTTCGCCCAGCCGCGGGCGAGAATCACGGCCCCGCCGCAGATGACGATGGCCGCGAGGGGACGCACCCAGAAGTTCGTCACGTTGAGCGTCAGTTCGCGGCTGAACATCAGCCCCACGCACGCCAGCACGCACACCGCCGACAGCGACCACCGCCGCTCGCGCAGGGCGATGGCCGCCACCGTGCCCGCAACGGGGCCGAAGACCGCGTACGTGTTGCCCTCCGTGCGCGGGTTGAAGAGCATGATGTAGGTGGTGCAGAGCGTGAGCACCATGAACGCGGCACGGACGCGTTCCAAAGAGGTGGATGGCGGCTGCAGCCCCCTCCCAGAGGGAGGGGGTTGGGGGGTGGGCAAACTCGGCAACACGGCGCCGGCAACCCCCGCGGCGGAAGCGGCCGACGGCGCGCCGTGTCCGGCTTCAAGCGTGGAGGGCCCGGCAGTCACGTCATCATGCAGAACCCGCCCACCCCCTGCCCCCTCCCTCTGGGAGGGGGTTTGCGCGGCGAGCCCGCCTTCGCTCTGCGCCCCCGCCGCACGTGTCAGCCACCAGCACGCACCAAGCGTGATCGGAGCCATAAGGGCGCGGAGCATCGTCCAGCCGCGCGTGGGCACATCAATGCCGAGCCACTTGAGGGCGGGCACGAGCAGGCCGCAGATGTCGGCCCAGGTGCCCGGCTCGGGCGTGGCATCATCGCGCATCTTGACGAACCAGCCGATGTGCTGCTGCCAGACGTACGACCAATCACCCCGCAGCCACGGCAGCGCGAGCAGGGCCAGCGACACGACGGCCATGCGCCACGCGAAGGGCGGGTAGAGCACACCGGCAACGAGCATGAGCGGCAGGGCCTGCGGCTTGATGGCGAAGGCGACGCCCAGGAATGCCGCGGCACGCCACCAGAGGCGATCGGCGAGCGCGAGGGCACAGAGCACGAACGACGCGCCCAGCAGCGAGTTGACCTGGCCCGTGCGGCTCGAGCCCGCGGCAGTGATCATGGCCACGGCCGACATGAACAGGAACAGCGGCGCGGCGTGGAGCGCGGACTGCGGCAAGCCGCGCCAGACGGGCGGCTCGCGCGGCGCGGGTGCCGCAACCAGCCGCCTCCAGAGTTGCCACGTGGCCAGGCAGAGCGCCCCGATGCCAAGCAAGCGCCACCCAAGTTCGATGGGGATGATGGGCGAGCCGTCGCTGAGTGCGAACGGCCAAAGGGCGACGGCGGAGTGGGGCGGATAGAGCCAGCCGTGCAAGCCGCGCGGGTACATGTCTTGCGAGGTGAAGAACGCGCGGCTGCCGAAGCGGTATGCGGACGTTACCTCGCGCGTGAGCGGGTCGCGGGCGACGATGACGCACACGGCCAGCGCGTAGACGGCCCACAGGATGAGGGCGAGGCGGAGGGGGTGCTTGGAGTGAAGCCACGAGACCATGCGGCAGTCAGGGTAGTGCAAAAACAGAAAAGGCCCCGTCAAGGTTTACCTTGACAGGGCCAATAGCTGGCGACGACCTACTTTCCCGCTAGGCAGTATCATCGGCGGCTTCGGCTTAACTGCTGTGTTCGGGATGGGAACAGGTGTTGCCCGAAGCCTGTGGTCACCAACAAACCTACGCGATGCCTTTCGGCACGGGGCCCTTCGACCTCGCTCACCTTGCGGCGAGCCTTCGCGGAAGCGGAAACTTGCGGGCCTACGAGAGGGTGTTTGACGCCAACTCGCAGACCTCGAAAACCTGAGGACCGCCTTTCGACGGCCCCGAGGGTGAAGACCCGGGAGAGGCTGTGACCTCGCCCGGGGTGATTGACAAACGGACGGATGGATGTGTGTCTGAATGATTCTTGCCGGTGAATCGGCACTGATCTTGGCCGCGCCAGGCCGAGGGGCCTGACGCGACACTGATTGCTCTTGAAAGGTTGCTGTCAACCCGGTCCGACTGGAAGTCGGCGCGGGGTTGACGCGACCCTTTGACCGTTCGTACCGCTCAACTGAGGGCCTTTCAGCCCGTGCATTTGCGGCCGATCAACCCGGTGGTCTACCGGGGGTCTCACGTCTTTCGACAAGCAAGTCTGGTTTTGAGGGGGGCTTCCCGCTTAGATGCTTTCAGCGGTTATCCCTGCCGTACGTAGCTACCCAGCGGTGCAACGAGCGTTGCAACTGGATCACCAGGGGTACGTCCAACCCAATCCTCTCGTACTAAAGTTGACTCCTCTCAAACTTGCAACACCCACAACAGATAGGGACCGACCTGGCTCACGCCGGTCTGAACCCAGCTCGCGTACCACTTTAATCGGCGAACAGCCGAACCCTTGGGACCGCCTACAGCCCCAGGATGTGATGGGCCGACATCGAGGTGCCAAAC
>JBJXEW010000059.1:0-2606 GCA_046156035.1 Phycisphaerales bacterium
GGCGTGGCGCCCCAAGCCTGACGCCTCACGCCTCATTCCTCACGCACTATGCGGCGGCTTCTCGGGGCCGGGGTCGTCGGCTTCCAGTTGGCTCTGCACCTGTCCAAGGCGGCGGTCGAGCAGGTCCATTCGACGAGAGACGGAGTTCACCGCATCAAAGAGGGCTCGCAGTTGGCCGCTGAGTTCATCGTTCATGCGTTCGCTGAAGAGGGCGCTCTCCTCCAGGCGGGAGAGGCGCGTTTCGAGCGCCGCGGCGGGTGCGAGCGGCTCGCGCGCGTGGGGCCCCGGGGCGTGCGGGTGCGGCGCGGGGTGTGGGTGCTGGTCTGAAGACATGACGGGTTGGGCCTGCTCGGCTAGGCTGGGGGCATGAAGAGCCAGAGTGTACGTTCGGCCGTGCTGATCTTGGGTGGCCTTGTTGGCGCGGCGGCTGATGCGCTCGCGCGTACGGGGGATGCTGAGAGCCCGCTTTCTTCGCCGCTTGTGGCCGCGCCCTTGGTGATCGACACGGCGGGTGCCTATGCGGGTGCGCGGGGCCTGAGAGATGACCCACCCGCGGCCGGCACCGCCCCGAGCGCGGCGACCGAACCGGCGCTGAAGGAAAGCGAGACTGAGCGTGCCTTCGGCCTTTCCAGCGGCGGCTGGTGGATCACCTTCGGCGGCGGCTACGCCAACGACTTTGATGGCAGCCAGGATTTCAACGGCTACGTCGCCTTCAGCACGTTCTGGGCGAAGGAACTGGAGTTTTCGGTGGAACTGGCCGCGCACTACTTCGCGCAGGAGGGCGAAGACACGGGGGGCATCGACCCCGCGATGGTTTTTCGCTGGCACTTCTGGCACGCCCAGAACTTTGACTGGACGGTCTTTGGCGAAGTGGGGATCGGCCTCTTGTTCTCGTTTGACGATGTGCCCGACGGCGGCACGAGTTTCAACTTCACGCCGCGTGCAGGCGTGGGGTACACCACGCGCATCGGCGATGACGACACGCGGCTGGTGATCGGCGTGCGCTACGCGCACATCTCCAACGCGCGGATCGAGGGGGATGACCGCAACCCCGGGCGCGACAGCGTGATGGTCTACGCGGGGGTGGTGTTTCCGTTCTGAGCCGGACGGACGGCGAGAGCCCTCACTTTAGAGATACCCCATGCAGCGGCTGTACTTGGACACGTCGGTCTTGAGCGCCTTGGTTGACACGCGTGCGCCGGAGCGGTGTGCATTGACCACGGCCTTCTGGGTGCGGCGAACGACCTTTGCTCTCATCACCTCCGATGTGGCTTCGGCCGAAATCCGTCGGACGCCTGATGCCGCGATCAGGAGCGAAATGCTCCGGCACTTTGGTGAGGTGGAAGTGGTGCCGTTGACGGATGAGATGCGGCATCTGGCCAAGCGGTACGTCGATCGGGCAATTTTTACGACCACTATGGAGGCGGATGCGCTGCACGTGGCCGCGGCCACGGTCCTTGCGTGCGATGCGTTGCTGTCGTGGAACTTCCGCCACCTGGTGAACCGCAGTCGGCGCCTGGCGGTGAATGCCGAGAACGTCCGTGCGGGGTTTGGCGCTCTGGATATCATTCCCCCGCCAGAGTTATGACCACGCTGAACCCCGCCAAGCCCGAGTACTTCGACTACCCCGCCGTCGCGGCTGAGGCAGGGATTCTGCCGGACCAACTGGCCGTGATCGAGCGTGCCGCCGCGGCCGATTACCCCGGCGACAAGATGATGTTCGAACTGCGGATGCTGCGCACGTGCAACGCGATCAAGGCCGGGAGCGTGGCTGCAAGCGTGGTTGTGTACGAGTGCCTGGCGGCGCTGGCGAACCTGAACAAGGCGGCGTAGGGCGGGCCGTGCATCCAGCGGAAGCCCGGGCGTGAGCGAGGGCCGTGGGGCTGGTAGTGGGTGTTCAATGAGGCCCCTGCGCGAGCAGGGGCTTTCGCGTGTGCCGTCCCAAGATCGCGCTGACCCGGTTGCCGGTTTCGAAAAAGCCCCGGCTGGCGCCGTGGCCTCTTTGACCTTGGGCCGCCGCACGCGAGTCGCCCCAACAATCCCCGCATGAAGATCGAGCACGTGCCGTTTACGGCGATCGAGTGGGGCACCGCGCCGCGCGTGGAGCAGACGGCCCAGACCGGGCGTGCGTGGTGGCGAACGGTGGAGGCGGGCAACATCCGCGTGCGGATGGTGGAGTACTCCCCCGGCTACGCGGCGGACCACTGGTGTGGCCGCGGGCACGTGGTGCTGGTGCTGAAGGGTGAACTGTTCACGCGGCTCAAGGACGGGCGCGAGTTTGTGACGCGTGCGGGCGAGTGTTGGATGGTGAGCGATGGGGATGGGGAGCATCGCTCGACGGCGAAGGACGGGGCGGTGTTGTTTATTGTGGATTGAGGGGAAGCGGAAGGCGCTGGGCGCTGGTCTTGTGCCACCGACCAAACGGGTATCCTCGTGCAGGTCTGGCCAAGCCAGACGCGGGAAGGCGATGCCGCCTGAACGCGGAGATCGACCGCACCCCGCCCAGCCGCACCCGCAGTTCTTCCAGCGTCGCGTCGGGCTGGGCACGGACCAGTTCGCCCAGCCGGACGCGGTCGATCTTGATGAGCTTGGCTCCGCCCATCGGC
>JBJXEW010000008.1:0-47147 GCA_046156035.1 Phycisphaerales bacterium
ATCGAGGGCGTCTGCCGATTCGACGGAACAACGTTTTCCCCCTTCGCACTTCCAGAAGCCCAGCCCGATCCGACCAGAGGCGTGACAAGTGGCAAGATCGTGCATTGCATCACGGTGGACCGCAAAGGGCGGGTGTGGTTCGGCACCAACGGAGGAGCGTACATCTACGATGGCAAGACCTTGACAAACATCTCCGAACGCGACGGCCTGCCGAACAACGCCGTCGGCGGCATTCTTGAGGACAGGTCGGGAAACATCTGGTTCGGGACGGTTCACGGGGGAATCAGTCGGTTTGATGGAAAGGACTTCACCAACTTCACGCAGCAGGGAGTCGTTGAAGGCAAGGAAGTCTGGTGCATGCACGAAGGGCGATCCGGGAACGTGTGGTTCTCCGGCAAGAACTCTCCCATGTATCGATTCGACGGCAACGCATTCGCTAAATTGACTGAGCAGGACGGCATCACGTCGCTCGCGTTCACCATCCTGGAAGACAACAGCGGACGGCTGTGGCTGAGCGGACCGCACGGCCTCTTTCGACATGACCGCGACTCGTTTGTCCGAGTCACGAAGGACGGTCCGTGGCGGTAATGCCCAAAGGATGCGGTTCCGTGAGTGTTGATCTACAACTGGGGCTCCTGAACAACCGAGCCGACGCGATGGATGATTGAGCGTGGCGTGGTGAGCGTGCGATGCGGGGTCGCGTTCGGGCCGCTCCCGGTCCACGCGGGCGGCGGGCTACATGGCCCGGGTCAGGCTCAGGCTCCGCTTCCAGTTGTACGCGATCAGGTTCAGCGCAAAGTCCAGTTCGTTGCGTCGTCGGCCGCGGAATCGCACACGCCGGTACCCCGCATTCTTCATCCACGCGAAGGCGTGCTCCACCGGGGCCCGCACCGAGGCGATCATCCCGTTGAGTTTCTTCAAGAGCGGCGGCAGGTGCCTCTGACCCTTCTGCCGCTTGATCGCGATCGCGCACGACACACCCCGGGCCGTCAGCGCTGCCTCACGCCCGTCGCCTGCGGCTGGATCCCCGACCACTTCGGTGTGTCGTGGCAGATCGACCCGAAAGCGCTGATTGAGATGATCGCCGATCCCGACCCCGTCAGGGCCGGCAAGGCGATGCGGGCGATGATGACGATGGTCAAAATCGACAGCGAAGGCCTCAAGCGTGCTGTCGCGGGGCGAAGGCATCCACCCCTCGGAGTTCGCACCGCGGCCCCGTGGGATGCGGTGCTGGTGCCATCAGGGGCCATGGCCGCTGGCGCTCGCGCCCGGGCTCCGGCCGGTGGTGTGCCGCCGGAGCCGCTCGGCCACGTCGAGGCACGAGCCGGTGTAGCGACGGCCGGTTTTCTCGCTGCACAGAACGTAGACCCAGAACATCGAATCGGGGTGACAGTACACCAATAGAACTCTTCTTGGAAGGCGTTAGGCTCTGGGGACAGTCGAACCGGCGCTTGATAGCCTCCGAAGGGCCTCGGAAGACATCATGACCCCTCGGGCCCTGCACTGTCGGCTCATGCACCACGCCGCCTTCGCGCATTCATGATCGAACCCAATCCCATCCGAGGCGCCGCACGCGAGATGTCGCTTGCCAGAGGCACCCGGCTTACTCGATGAGCTTTCGAAGATTGCTGCCGTCGCTGTTGGCGACGAAGACCGCGTTCTTGCGGTGCCCCTTGGCGATGTACGCGATGCGACGTCCGTCCGGCGACTGGCGCGCGAAGTGGCACCGGGTGGAGAGCACGATGGCGCCCCCGCTCGCCGGATCGAACACGACCAGTTCGCCAGCGTCCGCCCCTTTTTCCGATCGATGGAAGAGCAGCCTCCCGTCGCGTGTGAATGCCGGGTAGATGTTGTGCTGCACGCCGCCTGTAACGCACGTGAGGTCGGTGCCATCGGGACGGACGGTGTACACCTGATCCAAACCGTCTCCCTTCTCCCGATAGAACGTGACTTGCGATCCGTCGAAACTCCACTCCGGGTTGTACTCCGCGTCGTCTCCGTGCGTCACCCGGCGCACGTTGGACCCATCCGATGCCATCACGTACACGCGGCGCTTCCCGTCGCGGTTGGAACAGAACGTGATCAGTTCGCCAGCGGAGCGCCGCGGCGACCATGCGGGCGTGAGCTCGTCGGCAGGGCTGGTGGTAAGACGCAGGCGATCCGCCCCGTCGAGCGATGACGAGTACAACTCACGGTCGTTTCCCTCCAGCACCGCGAAGACGATCCGCGTGCCGTCCGGGGAGAATGATGGCCACATCGCGTTTTCGACCGTGGCGTGAAGAGCGCCGGTGTCGGCGCTGACGATCATCGTCCTGCGAACGGTCGGACGGTCGCCCTCGAAGCCGTAGAAGCCGTACACCGCGAGCAGGCGGCTGTCGGGCGACCACGCCACATGTTGCCAGGCACCGGCACCGGCGGGGTCGGGGATGGGTGCGATCGGCCCGATCACGGCACGGTCAGGGCCCATCGCGCAGCCCGCCGGCATGCCGGCTGTCACTACCCATGCCGTGAGCCCACACACGCAACGCACGAGACTGCCGCGCATAAGCACCCGGCCTTTCGCGTTGGAGCCTCTGCCCGAATGCCCTGCCCCACGCACTGTTCCTCTGTCGAGCATCAGGCAAGCGACGATAGCAGGAGAACGTGAGGAAATGGATGCCACGTCGGGCCGGAAGCGACAGCCGGTCTTGCGGAGGGTCGGCGCGGGTTGAGCGGGACGGGCTGCGCTCATCGTGGAGAGTCTACACCGGATCAATCCTGTTCGAGGTGACCGCGACGAAACTGGTAGACGGCAACCAGCCGCACGCACCGGCACGGGGAGGCCGTGGACGGCCACCCCATGCCACGACACGACCCAAGAAGCCAATCCCAAAAACGCCCGCGGCCGCACACTCGATGTCGAGGCTGCGGCCGCGGCAAAGTCGGGGTGGGGAGATTTGAACTCCCGACCTGTCGCCCAGGCGACCGCGCTACCGGCTGCGGAGCGTCGTGAGCAACCCGTCGAGTTCGGCACGACCGTGCCCGGTTTTCAGGTGGCGCTCACGCGCGCACGCCGCGGCCTTGGTCGGGTGCGGTTCAGCGTGGATCAGCAGCCACGGCACCCCGGTACGCGTTGCGGGGCTGTGGCCGGCGTTGTGGCGGCGGAGTCGCTCGGCCACGTCCTGGCACGAGCCGGTGTAGTGGCGGCCCGTCTTCTCGCTGCGTAGGACGTAGACCCAGAACATCGAAATCGGGGTGGGGAGATTTGAACTCCCGACCTTTTGACCCCCAGTCAAACGCGCTACCAAGCTGCGCTACACCCCGGAAACATCGAGTTTTCAAACCACCAACGGAACTCCCGACCTGTCGCCTTGGCGACCGCGCTACCAAGCTGCGCTACACCCCGGAAAAACTCAGTTGTCGAAACCCAAACCGAACTGCCGAACTGCCGAACTGCCGAACTGCCGAACTCCCGACCTGTCGCCCAGGCGACCGCGCTACCAAAGATGCGCTACACCCCGGAACGTTGGCCCTAGTGTAGATCGCGCAGCGTGCCCGGTACAGCCCGCGTACGAGCAAGCCACCGCCTTGCTCCAACCACTACGATGCCCGATGCAGCCCTGCAACCCTGCCGCCGCGGCCACCGGGCACCATGATCGCGCCGACGGGCTTCCCATTCGCCTGCGCCCCACGCGGCCGGGAGACTTGCCGGCGCTCTTCGAGTTGCAGTGCGACCCGGAGTGCAACGCGATGGCGGGAACCAAGCCGCGTACACGCGAGGCGTTCTTTGCCGCGTGGGAGGGTTTCTTTGGCAACCCGAACATCAACGGGCGTGTGATCGAGACCGACGGTGAGGGTGGGCCCCAGATCGTCGGCAGAATCGCGTGCTTCCAGGCCGATGGGGCCAACTGCGTGGGGTACTGGATCGCGCGGCAGCACTGGGGCAAGGGCATCGCCTCCCGGGCCTTGGCGATGTTCCTTCAAGAGGAGCCGCGCCGCCCGCTGCACGCCACGACCGACAGCGGCAACGCCACGTCGCGGCACATCCTGGCGAAGCGCGGCTTCCGGTTCATGGGCCTGCGCATGGGGGAGGAGACCGACCGCTTCCTGGCGAGGGAGATCGCGGAGTATGTGTTGACGAGTTGATGAGGGAGCAGGTCAGGGACGCGTGGACACAACGAGCCGCGCTGCCTCGTGTGCCCTCGGCACGGTGGCTACTTGATCCCGTCCTTCGCCGCCATGAGTTTGATCATGTCCACGCAGCGATGGGCGTATCCGGCCTCGTTGTCGTACCACGACACCACCTTGAAGAACCGCTTGTTCAGTTCGAGGCCGGCCTTCACGTCGTAGATGCTGGAGCGCGGGTCGCCGATGAAGTCGCTGCTCACCACCTCTTCGTCCGTATAGCCGAGGATGCCCTTCATGCTCCCCTCGCTGGCGGTCTTCATGGCCGCGTTGATGTCGGCGAGGCTGGTGTCTTTGGCGCTGCGGAAGGTCAGGTCCACCACGCTCACATCCACGACCGGCACGCGGAAGGACATACCGGTGAGTTTGCCCTTGAGTGCGGGGATGGCGAGCGTCACGGCCTTGGCCGCGCCCGTGCTTGAAGGGATGATGTTCTGGTAGGCGTTGCGCCCGCCGCGCCAGTCCTTCTTGCTGGGACCGTCCTGTGTGGGCTGGGTGGCGGTCGCCGCGTGAACCGTGGTCATGAGGCCCTCTTCCAGGCCGAAGTTGTCGTTGATGACCTTGGCGATGGGGGCGAGGCAGTTGGTGGTGCAACTGGCGTTGCTCACCACGGTGTGCTTGGCCGGGTCGTAACTCTCGTGGTTCACGCCCAGCACCAGCGTGGGCACCTGGGCGGGCTCGCTCTTGGTGGGGGCGGAGATGATCACACGCTTGGCCCCGGCCTGCACGTGGAGGCTGGCCTTCTCGAAGTCGGTGAAGAGGCCGGTGCTCTCGAGCACATAGTTCACACCCAGCGAGCCCCAGCCGAGTTTGGCGGGATCCTTCTCGGCCATCGTTTTCGTCGTGAAACCGTTCACGGTGAACGAAGTTTCGGTCGCGGCGACCTCGGCGGGCTTGCCGCCCAGCATGAAGCGACCGTGCGTGGTGTCGTACTTCAGCAGATACGCCAGATTGTCGGCCGGCACCAGGTCGTTCACAGCCACAAACTCGATGCCCTGGGCCATGCCGAAGCGGTAGACCAGCCGACCGATGCGACCAAAACCGTTGATGCCGACGCGGATAGCCATGACATTCCTCTTCTTTCGCGGCACGGTGTGTTGGCCGCTATGGGGTGCTGCGCGGCTCAGTGTTTCGGCCGCTCGCACGAACAATAGGTGGAATCACGCCAGATTCCAGCGCGCGGGCCCGGCTTGCCGGGGCGCACGCTGCGGGGCCGGGGGATAATCCCTTCGTGCACCCCGCACCGCCCCCGCCCCATCGCGACGACCCCGATGCCAAGGCCATGCTCGCCCTCGCGGCCCGCGCGGGTGTGCGCGGCATGGGCCGCGTGGAGCCCAACCCCATGGTGGGGTGCGTCATCGTGCGCGCCGCCCGCAGCGGGGCGAGCGAGGAGCATCGCCCCGCCCGCGAGCGCATCATCGGTATCGGCCACCACCGCGCCTTCGGCGGCCCGCACGCCGAGGTGGACGCCATCGCATCCGCCAAGCGGCAGGGGCACTCTGGCCTGCTCGCGGGCGCAACCGCCTATGTCACGCTCGAACCCTGCAACCACCACGGCAAGCAGCCCCCCTGCACGGAAGCGCTCATCCGCGAGCGTCTCGCCCGCGTGGTGTTTGCGCGAGCCGACCCCAACCCGCTCGCTGCGGGGGGCGCCAACCGCCTTCGTGCCGCGGGAATCGAGTGCCACGAGTTCTCCGGCTCTCCCGCGGCGGTGGCCCTCAGCGACCCGTTCATCAAGCGCCTCCGCACCGACCTGCCGTGGGTCATCGCCAAGTGGGCCCAGACCATCGACGGCCGCACGGCCACGCGCACCGGCCACAGCCAGTGGATCAGCAACGAGCGCTCGCGCCACCTCGTGCATGCTCTGCGTGGGCGCGTGGATGCCATGCTCACCGGCATCGGCACCGTGCTCGCGGACGATCCGCTTCTCACCCCGCGCGGCGTGCCCGCGCGCCGAACCCCGCTCCGCGTCGTGATCGACCCCGACATGGCCATGCCCGCAGACTGCAAGTTGGCGAGAACGGCGCGCGAGTCGCCGGTGCTGGCCGTTCATTGCGCGGGGCAGGTTGTGGCGGGGCTGCACAAGCGGCCGGAAGTCGCCGCGCGGCTGGCGACGCTCGCGGATGCGGGTGTCCATTTCTTTGTCGCGCCCCAGGAGGCAGGCCTGCTCGGCCTGCGCGCCACGCTCCGGCATTTGCGTGCCGCGCACGGCGTGAGCACAGTGCTGGTGGAGGCCGGGGCGGGCCTGCTGGGGCGGCTGCTCGCGGGCGGGCTGGTCGATCAGGCCGCGGTCTTCACCGGCCCCATGATTCTGGGCGACCAGCAGGCACCCGGCCCGGCGCGGGGCTTGGAGACGCCGACGATCGACGCCGCCACGCGGCTGAACCTGCAGATGCTCCGCCGCGTCGGACAGGATTCGATGGCGGTGTATGGCATCGGGTCGGCTTGACACGGGGACGAATCGCCGCCCACGTGGCCGCACCGGAACCGAACCCGCGCGGGCCGCGTATGGGCACGGGGTGCGGTGGCCTGCCCGCCGGGGTGTCGCTCTACACTCGCTACGTCTTGAATACCCGACCTCGTGGGGCTTAACGATGAAGCGGTCTTTCCATCAGCACAGGCACGCGGCAGGGGGACGGGCACGGGCCTTCACGCTCATCGAACTCCTCGTGGTCACGGGTGTCATCCTCATCCTCGCGGGCATCACGTTCGCGCTCGCGGGGCGCATCAACGCCAGCGCGAAGAGCCGCGCCACGGAGAACATCATCCGCGGCCTGGACCAGGTGCTGGCGGAATACCAGATTCAGAAGGGCGCCGTTCCCGCGTTTGTCACGACGACGGCGGGCGAAGTGCTGGACCAGCGGGTGCAGCGCGATGGGCTTCCTGCGTTCACGACCGCGGCGCTCAGCCCGATTGAGGCGGCAGTGCCCATCACGTTCCCGCTCGTTGACGGGCGCATGCGCGAGGTTGACGACGAGGGTCGGGAGTTCCCGATCGGGCATGTGGACAGCACCACGAGCGACGACGTGCAACGCTACGACCGCGACCTTGATCCGCCTCAGCCCGCCGCCGCGCTGTTTTTGCTTGAAGCGAGCCGCTACACGGCCGTGGATGCCCTCCTCAAGAGCATGGGCACGACGTACGTGGACAAGAGCGCGCACTCGGCCTGGGGGTGGACGGATGCCAACGCGAACATCACGCAGTTTGACGTGGAACCCACGAACGATGGGGGCGGCAGGCGGCCCGTCTACCTCACCACTGTGCGTGATGCGTGGGGCAGGCCCATCCGCTTCGCGCACCCGGCGTTTCAGGGCGGCAGCGGAGACTACTTCGACACGACCGCGGCAGCGTTTGTGGCACGCACCCGCCTCACCGTGCGTGGGCCCGTTGGGGCTCAGGAAGTGATGATCGATCGTTCCTACCAGCCGTACAACCTCGCTGTCTCGCCCGCGACGGATTGGTCCGGCCGTCCGATTGGGGCCGCGAACCCCACAGGCGATGGCGATGAGGGCCGCCTGCCCTCCGGCCGCGCGTACTTTTACTCGGCCGGACCCGAGGGCAACCCGGGGGCCCGGCGGACAAACGTCTACCTTGACGGTGCTCGCCCCGAGTTCCCGGCGGAAACCGCCCGTTTCGCGGCGGACTGAGCCGGGCCCCACGCGATCCGCGCCATGCCCCGCAAAAAGAACTTGCCTGTCGTGCACGTGGCCCGCTCGCCGGGCGTGCCGCGAGCCGATACACTTCGGGTGGATACGGTTTGATTCCGGGGCGTAGCGCAGCTTGGTAGCGCGTCTGGTTCGGGACCAGAAGGTCGGAGGTTCAAATCCTCTCGCCCCGATTTTTCGAACAAGGGTGGCCCGATGCGGTCCACCCTTTTCCTTTTTTGATTGGACACCGGCCCCGCAGCGCGGGCGCCGTGTGCAACGATCTCACTTCGCCATCGCCCGACGGAGTTGCTCGCTGTCGATTTTGACCATGGTCATCATCGCCTGCATGGCTTGGCCAGCCTTGGCCGGGTCAGGATCGGTGATCATGTCGATCAGCAGTTTGGGATCGATCTGCCACGACACGCCGAAGTGGTCGGTGATCCAGCCGCAGGCGACGGGCGTGCCGCCCGCCGCGACGAACTTGTCCCAGTATTCGTCCACCTGCTGCTGCGTGTCGCAGAGCACGGCGATGGAGATGCCCTGAGTGAACGTGAACTGTGGCCCACCATTGAGCGCGGTGAACGCGCGGCCGTCGAGCGTGAACTCCACGGTCATCACATGACCCGCCTTGAAGGGGAACTGCGGCCCGAGGTCGGGGTAGCGCGTGATGCGGGTGATCTTTGAGTTGGGGAAGATCGACGTGTAGAAGCGAGCCGCGTCCTCGGCCTGCGTGTGGAAGGTCAGGAAGGTGTTGATCTGGGGCATGGGAGAATCGTACGAGGTGCCGTGCCGCGTGCCAAAGCGTCTCCCACCTGAGGGGCGGAGACCGTCGGCCCGCCATTTGACGCTCGCGTGTCCGGTTCCTATATCAGTCCATCAGTTGGAGTGAGCGTCATGGCCAAACGGATATCCAAGAAGCGGGCAGGAATGACGAGCCCCGCCTCGCGAGCGATTGACCAGCGCAGCCGCGAGCCCGGCGATTCCAGGGCTGCTTGCAAAGTCCGCTTCAGCGCGACACTCTTGTCGCCGCGCCCGTCCGACGTGCCGAAGACTCGCCGTTGCGAGGCCGGGCGACCGTGCGCGCGGGCCGCCACTTGGACCTTTCTGATCCTTCCCAAGGAAGCGAGCGGCAAACTGCCCTCGCGCGGGCAGGTGAGCGTCGAAGGCGCGTTCAATGGCCGCCCCTTTCGCGCCACGCTCGAGCCCGATGGCCGCGGAGGACACTGGCTCAAAGTGGACCGCAAGATGCGCGAAGCGGCTGGCACCGCAGCGGGCGACACCGTCACGTTGGAAATCGCACCGCTGGCACCGAGCCAGGAACCGGAACCCGGCGTGCCGCCGGACCTGCGGAAGGCTCTGGCGGCCGCCACAGCGAAGGCACGGGAGGTGTGGGCGGACATCACACCAGCCGCGCGGCGGGACTTCATACATTGGATGACCTCGGGTAAGAAGGCAGAGACGCGCGTCAAGCGCATCGCGACGACCTGCGACATGCTCGCCAAAGGCAAGCGACGCCCCTGCTGCTTTGATCGGTCAGGTATGTACAGCAAGAGCATGAGTTGCCCCGTCGCCGCGGCCCCCTTGTAGGCGATGGCACGTCAAGTGACATGGGCGGCAGAAGGCGGGCGGGGGGTGCATCCGCCACGCGGCCGCACTGCTGGCCCACGGGCTGGGTCCCAGACGCTGGCATCGGCGACAAATGAGTGGCGGCGTGGCTGTGGGCACGCTCCATGCATCGAATGTGTGTCGTGCGGCCGCGAGGCTCGGTGGAGAGGGGTTTGCGACACCGGGGAGGGGTGCTTCCTACTCTTAGGTACCAGCGTCCGCGCGAGGTGCAGGTCACCAAGGAGTTGCCGATGTCGAAACAGCCGGACCGCAGCGACAAGGAACCCCTGACGCGCAAGGAGTACGCCAAGGAACTGCGCAAACTGCAGACCGAACTGTGCCACCTTCAGGCCTGGGTGAAGCACAAGGGGATGCGGGTCATCATCATCTTCGAGGGGCGAGATGCCGCGGGCAAGGGCGGGGTCATCAAGGCGATCACCGAGCGGGTGAGCCCGCGAGTCTTCCGGCTGGTGGCCCTGCCAGCGCCGTCGCAGCGAGAGACGTCGCAGATGTACATGCAGCGGTACATGCAGCACTTCCCGGCAGCGGGTGAGATCGTGATGTTCGATCGCTCCTGGTACAACCGTGCCGGCGTGGAGCACGTGATGGGCTTCTGCACGAAGGAGCAGCACGCGAGGTTTCTGGAGTTGTGCCCCCAGATTGAGAGGTACATCGTCGAGGGGGGCATCCGGCTCATCAAGGTCTGGCTGGAGGTGAGCGACAAGGAGCAGAAGCGGCGATTCGAGGCCCGGATCGACGACCCGCTGAGGCAGTGGAAACTCAGCCCGATGGACCTGCCCTCGCGCAGCCTCTGGTTCAAGTACTCGCGGGCCCGCGACCTGATGCTGGAGGCGACCGACACCAAGCACGCGCCGTGGTACATCCTGGACTCTGACGACAAGAAGCGCGCACGCCTCAACTGCATCCGGCACATTCTCGGCATGATCCCTCACAAGAAGGCGCCGCGCGAGAAGGTGAAACTGCCCAAGCGGGCCATGAAGGGCGCGTACGACGACCGGGCCGCCATCAAGAATCGCAAGTTCATCGCCAAGGTGTACTGACGCCCAGCGTCGCGGTGCGGGTACACTGGCCGAGATGCTCCGCTTGCCGCAACAACTGGTCGGGCGTCTCGTGCTGAGTGCGGCGGGCCTCGTTGCCGGGTGTGTGGGCGCGCCGGATGCCGGTGCTCGTGCGTCGTGCGATCAGGGCGCAATGGTACAGGGCGCGTCTCAGGAGGCCGTGCGGTTTGTCTGCGTCGCGCCAGCCGCGCGGCGGGTGTACCTCGCGGGCAACTTCAACGCGTGGGCGAGCAATGTCGGGGGCACGCCCAAGGACCCGGGCGCGATCATGACGCGAGAGGCCGACGGCACGTGGGCCATGGCCGTGCAGGATGTGCCCGACATCGCGCGGTACAAGTTTGTGGTGGAGGACGATGCGGGCCGCTTTGAGTGGCGGGCCGACCCGGGCGTGGCGGAGCGCGACCGCGATGGGAACTCGGTGTTGATCGGCGGGGCGCGGCCGGTGCGGGGGGCGGCAGCCGCCGACGGGTCGTCCATGGTGGATGTGCGCGTTGTGCCGCGTGAGGGCCGCGTTGTTGCGGTCTTGCGTGATGTGCGCGGCGTGTTTCATGATGCCGTGGTCCTGCCCGGCTTCGCGGTTGATGGCACGCGGCAGGATGGGTTGATGGGGTCGTTGGTGCAGAACGCGGAAGGGGGCGAGGCCCGAGCGGGCTTCCGCGGCATCAAGGCGGAACTCACGATCGAGCCGATCAGCCCGCGCGCCGTGGCGGTGCGCTGGCGCTGCACACAGCCGGGCGTGCATGACCTTGAGGCGCTCGTGCAGGACAACAGCCGCTACTACGGCGGCGGCGAGCGTTTCAACGCGATCAACCAGAAGGGCGTGGTGCTGCCGATGGGCAGCCTTGATCGGCCGGAGGACAAGGGTGTCTGCTCGTACAAGCCCGTGCCGTTCATCATCAGCAGCCGCGGGTATGGCCTGTGGCTTGACAGCACCTCTCCCAGCACGTTTGACCTCAACGCCACCAAGCGGGAGGAGATCAAGATTCAGGATCGCGGCGACTGCCTGCGGCTCGTGCTCATCGCGGGGCCGACGCCCGCCGAGATTCTGGCGGAGTTCACACGGCTCACGGGCAGGCCGCCGGTGCCGCCGGCGTGGGCCTTTGCGCCGTGGAAGAGCCGGGATGTGCACGCGAACCGCGACGAGGTGCTCGCGGATGTGGAGTTGAGCCGACAGCACGACCTGCCCGCGTCCGTCATCGTGCTGGACAGCCCGTGGGAGACGGGTTACAACAACTTCATCCTCAACGAGCAGCAGTTCCCGCGGCCGGATGAGATGTTCGGCCGCATCCGGCAACTTGGGTTTGTGCCTTGCCTGTGGCTCACGCCTTTCATCAACAACACCAGCGTGACGGACATGAAGGGGATCGACCCGGGCCCGTCGAGCAATTTTCAGGAGGCGGTCGAGCGGGGCTACCTGGTCAAGCAGGCCGATGGTTCGCCGCTCATCGTGCCCTGGTGGAAGGGGACGGGCGGGCTGGTGGACTTTACGAACCCTGAGGCCGTGGGCTGGTGGCAGGGGCAACTCGCCCCCACGGCGCGGTGGGGTGTGGCCGCGATTAAGTGCGACGATGGCGAGAGCAACTTTGTGCGCGAGGCACGGTTCTTTGACGGCTCGCGTGCCGCGGCCATGAAGGGGCGCTACGCCGAGTTGTATCTGAAGGCGGCCCATGACTTTCTGGAGCGGCACCGGCCGGGCGACCACACGCTGATCGCTCGCTGCGGCTTCACGGGCACCGGGCGCTTTCCGTTCGGATGGGCCGGCGACAACGAGGCCACGTTCTCGTTCGAGAACGGCCTGCCGGGAGTGATCGTGGCCGCGCAGACGGCATCGCTCTCTGGGCTGCCGCTGTGGGGGTGCGACATCGCCGGGTACATGGGCAGCGCGACGCCGGAGGTGTTCATCCGCTGGACGCAGTTCGCGGCGTTCACGCCGCTGATGATGGTGCACATGCAGAGCAACAAGGGGCCGTGGGACTACGGGCCGCGGGCGCTTGACATCTACCGCACGTACGCGCGGCTGCACACGCGCCTGTACCCGTACCTGGACAACGCGGCCCACGAGGCCGCACAGAGCGGCATGCCCCTCATCCGGCCCATGGTGCTGGCGTTTGCGGATGATGCCCGGGCGGCGGAGGAGCGGTACCAGTACATGCTGGGCCCGGACCTGCTGGTTGCGCCGATGTACCAGAGCGGCACGCACCGCTCGGTGTACCTGCCCAAGGGAACGTGGACGGACTATTGGACGGGCGAGCGTCTCACAGGGCCGGCCACGATCGAGGCGGCTGCGCCGCTGGAGCGGATGCCGCTCTATGTGCGTGATGGTGCGGTGATCCCGATGCTGCCGGATGATGTTGACACGCTGCTGAAGCGGACGGCCGAGATGGATTCTTCTGTCGTCGCGCTGGACGACCGGCGCGTGATCGAGGTCTGGCCGGGCGAGCGCGGAGGAGTGAACACGCACGACGGCCTGGCGGTGATCGTGGCACCCCAGGGTGGCGAGCAGCGGCTAACGCTGACCTCGGATGAGGTACGCCCCGTGGACGTGCGGCTTCGGTTTGTGCATGTGGACGTGCGGATCGAAGGCACGGGCGGCGAGCGGGCGGCCACGCGGTTTGATGGGCCGGACACGGTGGTCTCGCTGCCCGCCGCGCGTGGCGAAGTGGTGTTGACGTGGAGCGGCCCAGCACGGCCGCGCGATTGAGCGGGCGGTTGACCCGGCGCGGTTCGGCGCGGGCGTTTACTCACGCGGCCACGGCGGGCCGTGCCCCCAGCCAGCGCTGGCAAACCGCCAGGAGCGTGGCAGCATTGATGGGCTTGGTGGCAAAGTCGTCGCACCCTGCCGCGATGCAGCGGGCGCGGTCGCTGGTCATGGCGTGGGCGGTGAGGGCAATGATGGGCACGCCACGTCCGATAGCCTCGGCGAGCCGTGGCGCGTTGGGTTCGGCGCGACCGTGCGAGCACCGCCCGCCCTACCGCTGCATCCCGCCCGCCGCGCGGCGTTCCGCCAAGTCCTTGGTCCGCGCCAGGGCGTGCGCCCAGCCCTCGGGCATGCCGTCGCGAAAGTCCTGCGGGATCAGGCCCAGGGCCCGGTGCACGAACGCGAGCCGCGTGCCCTGGCCCTCGGCCGTCAGCCTGTACTGCACGTGGTTCACTGCCGGAAACGACATGGGCATCGGCCCGACGAGTTCGAGCAGCGTGGGTGCCTTGATGACCTGCACGTGCCCCCACAGGTGCCCGAATGCGTGCCCGCCGGCCTCGCCCCGATCGCGGTACCAGCGACCGCCCGGCCACGGCTCGATCTTCATCGGAAAGGGTGTGCCGTCCGGCATCTGGCTGCCCGGGCCGAGTTCCTCAAGCACCGCCGCGAACACCATGTCGGGTGGGGCGGCGATGAGGAGTTCCTTGCGGATGTCGAGGGTGTGAATCGTCTCGCTCTGGGTGGCAGTGGACATGAACGCTCCTTTTCAGTTCGGGCCCGGTGCCCGTCGGGGCCCGGCGCCGGGTGTGGCCTGCTCCGCCCGTTCCTTGATGCGCTGCAACTGGTGATCCCAGAAGCGCTCGTAGTTCTTCACCCACTCGTACACATGGCGCAGGTTCGCGCCGTTCACGCGGTACACACGCCGCCGCCCCTGCCGCGCCACGTGCACCAGCGCAGCCCGGCGCAGCACCCCCAGGTGCTTGGACACCTGCGGCTGCGGCCACCCGAGTTCCTCCACCAGCCCCGTCACATCACGCTCACCGCCCGCGAGCACCGCGAGCACGGCGCGGCGGCGCGGCTCGGCAATCGCGGTGAACGCATCGGTGTTGGCAGGGCCCGGAGCCATGCCTGAATATATGCCCATAATGGCATATGTCAAGCCGCCCGGCGCGCCCACCGCAGTTTGGCGGAGCGTGAGCGCGGGTTGTCCTGCTGCTCGCCCGCGTCGGCGATGATGGGGTCGCGGTTCTCGGCGGAGTAGGTGCCGGCCCGCAGGCCGTCGCGGAAGGCGTTCTTCACGCGCCGGTCTTCGCCGGAGTGGAAACTGATGATGGCCGCGATGCCGCCGGGTTTGAGCACGTCGGGGAGGATGGTGAGGAGGCGATCAAGGTTCGCCAGTTCGCGGTTGACGAGGATGCGCAGGGCCTGGAACGTGCGTGCCGCGGGGTGCAGTTTCGCTCCTGCCGCACGCTGGATGGTGAAGTCCCGCGCCTCGCAGACGATGGCCATGAGGTCTTGCGTCGTGGTGATGGGGTTGGCGGCGCGACGCTCGACGATGAGATGTGCGATGGCGGGCGCATCGGTCTCGTCGCCGAGTTCGAGGAACGCGGCGGCCAGTTCGGCCTCGCTCATGCGGGCGAGGAGCGCGGCGGCGGGCTGGCCGCGGGTGGGGTCCATGCGCATGTCGAGAGGGCCGGGGCGGCGGTAGGAGAAGCCGCGCGACGGGTCGTCGATCTGTGTGCTGGCGATGCCGACATCGGCGAGGACGGCATCCACGCGGCCGTCAGCAACGCCGGCCTCCGCCAGTACGGCGGGGAGGCCGGCGAAGTTGGTGTGGAAGAGATCGAAGCGGCCGGGGAGACGGATGAGGCGCTCGCGCGCGGCGGCAAGGTTGGCAGGGTCGAGGTCGAGGCCGATGAGGCGGCCGCCTTGCTCGGGCGGTCCGAGGCGCGGCAGGATGGCCGCGGCGTGGCCGGCGCGGCCGACGGTGCAATCGACGACTGTTTGGCCGGGCTTTGGCGCGAGGATGCCGAGCACCTGCGTGAGCAGGACGGGAATGTGGGCGAGGGGGGCGTCCGTCTTTGTCACGATGGGGGCATGATACGGCTTGGGTGCGCCCGGTTACGCTTGCGCCGAGGTGGTAAGCATGTTCGAGTGGATCACAGACCCGCAGGCATGGATCGCGCTGGGCACACTCTCGGTGCTCGAGGTTGTGCTGGGCATCGACAACGTCGTCTTTCTGACGATTCTCGCGGGCAAACTCCCGCCCGCTCAGCAGGCCAAGGCCCGTCGCATCGGGCTGGCGCTGGCGATGGTGATGCGCATCGCGCTCCTGTTTGCGCTCGCGTGGATTGTGCGGCTCACGCAGCCGTTGTTCACCGTGCTCCAGCAAGAGATCTCCGGGCGAGACCTCATCCTCATCGCCGGCGGCCTGTTCCTGCTGGCCAAGAGCACGCACGAGATCCACGCGAGTCTGGAGGGAGAGCACGGCTCCTCGTCGAGCCGCGTGCACGCCTCGTTCGGCAGCGTGCTGGTGCAGATCGTGCTGCTGGACCTGGTCTTCTCGCTCGACTCGGTCATCACCGCGGTGGGCATGGCCGAGCAACTCGCGGTGATGGTCATCGCGGTTGTGATTGCCGTCGGGTTCATGATGTTCTTCGCGGGCGCGATCGGTAAGTTTGTGGAGCGGCACCCGACGGTGAAGGTACTGGCCCTGAGCTTTCTGCTGCTCATCGGCGTGGCCCTGATCGCCGACGGGCTGGACCAGCACATTCCCAAGGGGTACATCTACTTCGCCATGGCGTTCTCGGTGATGGTTGAGTTGCTCAACCAGCGGCTGCGGCGGTCCAAGACGCCGCCCGTGCAGTTGCACCAGCCTTACACGCCATCGGACAAGCCCGGATGATTGTGCCGCGGAACGGACGCTCCTCATGCCCACGCTCTATCTCATCGACGGCTACGCGCAGTTCTTCCGGGCGTACCACGCCATCCGCACGCCGATGAGTTCGCCGGTGACCAAGGAGCCCACGAACCTGACGTTCGGCTTCGTGGGGATGCTGCTCAAACTGCTCAAGGGCGCTGGCAAGATGGGCGGGCCGGCGGAGTACCTGGCCGTGGCCCTGGATGTGTCGGGCGACACGGGCACATTCAGGTCGCAACTGGACCCGGCCTACAAGGCCACGCGCCCGGCGCCGCCGGAAGACCTGCCGCGGCAGGTGGAGCGATGCCTGGGTTTGCTGCGCGCCATCGGCGTGCCGCTGATCGGTGCGGAGGGGTTCGAGGCTGATGACTGCATCGCGACCATCGTGGCACGCCTACGGCAGGAGCGGCCTGAGGCGGGCGTGCGGATCGTGAGCAAAGACAAGGACCTGAAGCAGTTGCTGGGGGAGGGCAGGGAGGAAGGCACGAAGGCACGGAGGCACGCCGGCGCGGAGCCGGGTGGCGTCGTCGAGTTGTACGACGTGCACACCGACGAGGTGCTCGACGCCGCGAAGTTGAAGGAAGAGACGGGGCTGATGCCCGCGCAGGTGGTGGACATGCTGGCCCTGATGGGCGACAACGTGGACAACGTGAAGGGCGTGGAGGGGGTGGGGCCCAAGACGAGCGCCGAGTTGATCGGGCAGTATGGCACGCTTGCCAACCTCATCGCGCACGCGGCGGAGGTGAAGGGCAAGCGCGGCGAGAACCTGCGGGCGGCCATCGCGACGGGGCGGCTTACGCTGAACCTGGACCTGGTGCGGCTGCGCTACGACGTGCCGATGGCCTTTGACCTGGAGAGCACGGCGACGAAGAAACTGAACTTGGAAGCGCTGTTGCCGATTCTGAGGGAACTCGGATTCAACCGGTATCAGGATGAGGTGAAGGCGCTGCTGGGTTTGCCCGCGGGAGGCGGGAACGCGGCCGCGACCGCCGGGGCACATCCAGGAGGCCCCGGCGCAAGCCGGGGCTTTCGCGCGGGCGAACCCAATGCCTTGGTTGACCATCGCCCGGCTGCGCGCGACGCGCCCGGCGGCGGCCCCTTCGGCTCTGCACCAAGCCTGTTTGATGGCCTCTCGCCCGCTGAGGGGGGTGGGGGGGGGACGGCCACGCTCGCGCGCGAGGCGAACCCGAACTACCGGTGCGTGCGGACAACAAAGGACCTGGATGCGCTCGTGGCGGAGTTGAAGGGTGCTGAGTGCTTCGCGCTGGACACGGAGACGACGGGCCTGTCGTTCAACGATGCGAAACTCTGCGGCCTGTCGTTCTCGACCAAGGGCCACACGGGGTGGTACGTGCCGGTGCGGTCGCCCACACCGGGCGAGCACCTGGACGAGAAGACGGTGCTGGGTGCGCTGCGGCCGCTGCTGGAGGACACGAGCCGCAGCGTGTGCGGGCACAACCTGAAGTTTGACCTGCTGATTCTGCGGGCCGCCGGCCTGGAGTTTCGCGTGTGCCCCGCGGGGGACGGCAGCGAGGGGGGCATTGCGCCCTATTCGGGCACGAACGCCGCGCGGGAGTCATCGTGCTTCGACTCGATGGTGGCCTCCTTCCTGATCGACTCGGGGCGGTCGAGCCACGGGCTGGATTCGCTCGCGCTGGCGCTCCTGAACCACACGAACATCTCGATCAAGGAGTTGATCGGGAGCGGGCCGGTGCAGCGGACGTTCGACACGGTGCCCTTGGACCTCGCGACCCAGTACGCCGCGGAGGATGCGGATGTGGCGCTGCGGCTGCGCGAGGTGATGCTGCCGGAGTTGAAGGCGAAGGGCCTGCACGACCTCTTTACGCGCGTGGAGATGCCGCTGGTGCAGGTGCTGGCGGAACTGGAGTACAACGGCATCAGCGTTGACGCGGTGGAACTGGACAAGCAGCGCGAGCGCCTGGCCAAGCAGATCAAGGTGATCCGCGAAAAGATCGACGACGCGGCACACGAATCACTGGGCCGCACGTTCAACCCGGATTCGCCCAAGCAACTGGCGGTGGCCCTCTTCAACAAGAAGACCGATGCGGAGCCGGGCCTGGGCATCGCGTCGGTCAAACGCACCAAGACGGGGCACTCGACGGATGTGGAAGTTCTGGAGAAACTCGCGGCGGACCCGGCAATCACCACGCCGATTCCGGCCCTGATCGTGGAGCATCGGCAACTCACGAAACTCGTGAGCACGTATCTGGTGGCGCTCATGGAGGCGATCCACGCGAAGACGGGGCGGATTCACTGCTCGTTCCACCAGACCGTGGCCGCAACGGGGCGGCTGGCGGCGAGCGACCCGAACCTGCAGAACATCCCGATTCGGACGGACGTGGGGCGGGAGATCAGGCGGGCGTTTGTGGCGCCGCCGGGCCGTGTGCTGGTGTCAGCGGACTACTCGCAGATCGAGTTGCGGATTCTGGCGCACCTCTCGCGCGATCCGGCGTTGTTGCAGGCGTTTGCGGAGGATCAGGACATTCACACGGCGGTTGCCGCGCAGATCAACGGCGTGCCGCTGGAGAAGGTGAGCAAAGACCAGCGGGCCGGGGCCAAGATGGTGAACTTCGGGATCGTCTACGGCATCACGGCCTTCGGCCTGGCGCGAAGGCTGGGGTGCCCCAACGAGCACGCCGCGGAGATCATCAACGCGTACAAGAAGCGCTTCGCGGGGATCACGACCTTCCTGCAGGAGTGCGTGGAGCAGGCCCAGCGGGTGGGGCACGTGACGACCATGCTCGGGCGGCGGCGGCCGATCACGGGGATCGACGCGGCGAACCCTTCGCACAGGGCACTCGCCGAGCGCGTGGCGATCAACTCGGTGGTGCAGGGGAGCGCGGCGGACCTCATCAAACTGGCGATGATTGACCTGCAGGCACGCCTTGACGCGCCGGAGCCGCCGCTGGCCAGCGTTCGCATGCTCCTTCAGATTCACGACGAACTCGTGTTCGAGGCGCCGGCAGCGACGGCCGAGGCGGCACGCAACGTGATCGTTGACCGGATGGAGAAGGCGATGACGCTCAGTGTGCCCCTGAAGGCAGATTCGAGCATCGCGGCCAACTGGTTTGACGGCAAGTGACCGCCTCTACACTCGTGGCGTGGCACAGGCAGCACCATCGCCGCAGGTTTGGACCACCCGCTCACTCCTCGCGTGGATGACGACGGCGTTCACGGCCAAGGGCTTGGACTCGCCGCGCCTGTGCGCCGAGATTCTGCTGGCACACGTGATCCATCACGATGCCCCGGACAACAGCGTGCGGCTGCGGCTGTACACCGAGCCGGATCGGGAGGCCGCGCCGGAAGAACTGGCGAAACTGCGCGGCCTCGTCGGGCGGGCGCTCAAGCACGAGCCGGTCCAGTACCTGACGGGCCAGGCGTGGTTCTTCGGGTTGCCCTTTTTCGTCGATCCGCGTGTGCTCATTCCGCGCCCCAGCAGCGAGACGATCGTGGAGACGCTGCTCCAGGAACTGCGAAGGCAACGAGCCCCGAGCGTGAGCGAGGGGTCCGGGTTTGATACTCAACCGGTGGCCGCGGCGACGGCGGATGCTGGCACCGCCGAGCCGGGCGGCACGCCAGTGCCGGCGCCGATCCGCCCCATCCCCAAACGCCGCGTCGATGCCACGCCCGTGTTCCTCGCCGATGTCTGCACCGGCTCCGGGTGCCTGGGCATCGCCCTCGCCAAGCACCTTCACGGCGCAAGGGTGCTCATGAGTGACATCTCCATCGATGCCCTCGAAGTGGCCGCGGCCAACGCCGCACGCCACAACGTTCACGAGCGCATCGAACTGCTTCCCGGCGACCTGCTCGCGCCAATCGGCGAGCGCCTGCCCGGGTTCGCGCCCGAGGGCCTGGATGCCCTCGTCGCCAACCCGCCGTACATCCCCGATCACGAGTGGGAAGCCATTGAGCCCAACGTGAAGGACCACGAGCCGCACAGCGCGCTGCGAGCGGGGAGAGACGGCATGGCCTTCGTGGCGCCGCTGGTGCAGCACGCGCCGGGGCTCCTGCGGCCTGGCGGGTGGCTGCTCGTGGAGATCGCCGCGTGCACGAGCGCGGCGGTGCTGGAAGCCGCCAGGGGGCACGCGTTGCTGGAAGGGGCGCGGGTGCTGAAGGACGGCGACGCGCTGGACCGCGTGATGGTCGCGCGGCGGAGGGCGTGAGGCCGCCGTGTTGAATCGGGTGCTCGCAGGAAAAAGCCACGGCTTGCGCCGCGGCCTCATTGGGTTGCCAGGCACCGGGCAAGCGGACCGGCGGGGACCGACGGACCGCCCGTGCTACTTCGTTCGCACCTCGTACCCGCCGCGTTTCCATTCGCTGATGCCGCCGCCGAAGAAGAAGACGTCTTCGTATCCGCTGGCAAGCATGCGCTTGGTGGTGCCGCGGGCCACGGGGCTGCCCGGGTTCTCGCCGTAGACGACGATCGTCTTGCCGTTGGCGATTGAAGGGTCCAGGTCGCCGGGGCGGCCCGTGAAGGAACTGAGGGGCATGTTGCGGGCACCGGGAATGTGGCCGGTGGCAAAGTCTTGCGGGGCGCGGGCATCGATCAGCACCAGGCCGCCCTTGGGGTCATCCACCAGACTCTTCACCTTGGTGATGGAGATGTCCACGATGTCGGCATCCGTGATTTCGCTGCCGCAGCCACCCACGAGGGTGGCCATCCCGACAACAAAGACCAGACACGCGCCCCGAAAACGGCCTGTACATGTGAGCATGGCTTAGCATACGGCTGAATCCCCTCTGGTAGATTCGCGAATGGATGGAACCGGGACGCTGGCTCGAGCGTCCTAACCCTGAGCAGGCGGGCCGGGCGTCCGCCCCCCGGCCGATGGAGTTGTGCTTGATCCACCAGATTGCCGCGCTGTTGTCGATGCTGTCGGTCGGTCCTGCGGGAAGCACGCCGGGCACACCGCCGGCATCTCCGGGTGCGCCCAAGCCGCCCACATCGCCGTCGGCTGAAAAGCAACCTCACCCGCTCAGGGCATCGCTGGTCGCCGAGTCCGCCACGGTGCAACCCGGTGGCACCGTTTGGCTCGCCGTGGTGCTGGAGATGGAGCCGGGCTGGCATACCTACTGGCCCGGCGAGAATGACACCGGCGCCCCGATCAAACTGCACTGGACCCTGCCCGCAGGCTGGAGCGTGGGCGACGTGCTCTGGCCCGCTCCGGACCGGTACGTGGGTGATGGCGACCTGCTCGACTATGTGTTGGAGGGCCAGCGCGGGCTGCTCGTACCCTTGAAGGCACCCGCAGGTGCGAAAGACGGCGAGAAGGCGACCCTCAGCCTCGATATCCGCTGGCTGGTGTGCAAGTCGGCGTGCATCCCCGGCAGTGCGCAACTGAGCGTGGTCCTCGCCACCGGGCCCGCAGAGCCCGTACAAACTCAGAACTCCACAGTGTTCGCGGCGGCGCGTTCGCGGGTCCCTCAGCCGCTCGCCGCAGCAACAGACCGCGTCAAAGCCGCGTGGAGCGGGGATTCGGTCATCTTTTCCGCCACCGACGCGGCCTCGCTCGCGTTCAGCGTCGGGGCCGGATCGGCCTTGGTGCCCCAGGCGTTCAAGCACGGCGCGGCTACGGGAGGCACTCTGAACTTGCCGGTGGACACGACGGACCCCGAACGAAAGGCGTTGCGGGGCGTACTGGAAGTTCGCCCGGCCAAGGGCCACGCGCCGATCTTCTACAGCGTGGACATGGCGAAACCATGAGGGCCCCCACCCCTAAACTTGTTCATCGGGGGGCCTGTTGGGAACCGAGTTTTTCGGGCCTGCCGAGCGTTCGGTGGGCGAATTAAGGATTGGTTGCCGGTTGTGTGGATACCCCTAAGGAGTTCTCGATGAAACGTTTCTCTTCTGTTGCCGCGTTCCTGGCTGCCGGTTTGGCTGTGTCGGGTGTGGCCATGGCGGCCATGAACCTGAACCCTGAGAAGGACGCCAAGCAGGCGGCCAAGCAGGCCGACAAGAAGGTCGCGTCCAAGGCGGTCGTGGGCGAGACGGCCCCGAACTTCACGCTCAAGGACTTGGACGGCAAGGACGTGAACCTCGCCGAGATCGGCAAGGACAAGGTTGTGGTTCTCGAGTGGTTCAACCCCGAGTGCCCCTTCGTGGTCAAGCACCACAAGAAGAACCCCACGTTCGCCAACCTTTACAAGGAGTTCTCGCCCAAGGGCGTGGTCTTCCTCGCCATCAACTCCGGCGCGGCCGGCAAAGAGGGCGCGGGCCTTGACAAGAGCAAGGAAGGCAAGAAGGAGTTCGGCATCCAGTACCCCGTCCTGCTCGACGAGGCCGGTGATGTGGGCCGCACCTACGGCGCCAAGACCACGCCGCACATGTTCGTCATCGCCAAGGACGGCACCATCGCCTACGCCGGCGCGATCGACAACAACACCGACGCGGGCAAGGCCGGCGACATCAACTACGTGAAGAACGCGCTCGACGAGGTCCTCGCGGGCAAGGCCGTGACGACCAAGGAAACCAAGCCCTACGGCTGCTCGGTCAAGTACGGCAAGGCCAGCTGAGGCCGCCTACGTCGTGCCCCGGATGGCGCGGCGCCGTGCTGAACGCTGATTCACAAGCCCACCGACGCCCGTCGGTGGGCTTTTTCATTGTGGCAACCGGTGGCGTGTGGGCGGAGCATTGGCGATCCCGCCAGGAGCGATCGACGAACCGGGGTCAACAGTGCTTGCCGCCCGGTCGATAGAAGAGACTGAGGGTGGTGCGCGCGACTCCCGTAGGATTGACCATGCTCGGAACGCTCTTTGATCTCGCGCTGGTGCTGGCCGGGTTCTCGTCGATCATCCTGATCCACGAACTCGGGCACTTTCTCGCCGCGCGATGGGCGGGCATTCGCGTGATGGCCTTCGCGATGGGCTTCGGGCCGGCGCTCGTCAGTTATCGAAAGGGCATGGGCGTGCGGGGCGGCTCGACAGAGGCCGAGTACCTGCGCGTGCTGAAGGCGGACCCGCAGGGTGTGAAGGCGCGCGGGCTGAGCGCCACCGAGTATCGCTGGAACCTGCTGCCCCTGGGCGGTTACGTGAAGATGCTCGGCCAGGACGATGCCGACCCTGGCGCCGTGAGCAACGAGCCCGATTCGTTCCAGAGCGCGCCGGTCTGGAAGCGCATGGTTGTGATCTCGGCGGGTGTCATCTTCAATGTCATTCTCGCCGCCCTGCTGTTTGTGGTCGTTTTCAGCCGCGGTTTGCTCGTGGAGCGGCCCGTTGTGGGCGATGTGCTCCCCGGCGGCCCCGCGGCCACGGTCATGGCGACCAACGCCGCGGACCTGGGCGTTGCGGAGGCGGGCTTGCAGGGCGGCGACGAGGTTCTTGCGGTGAACGGGCGGGCCGTGCCTTCGTTCCACAGGCTGGTGGTGGAGGCGGCGCTGGCGCAGAAGGGCGGGAAGATTGACCTCGACGTGCGCCGCGACGGGGTGAACGGCACGCTGCGATTTGCGATCGAGCCCAAGGAGGATGCAGGCACGCGCCGGTTGGATTTGGGCATAGCACCCGCGGTCTCGCCGGTTTTGCGGGGCGGCGCGGCGGACAGCCTTTCGCAAAGCGCGGCTGCGGAGATGACGCGCCGGCTGACGGCGATGGGCCTTCCCGGCGTACGGCCCGGCATGCGGCTGGTGGCCGTGAGCGGATCGGCGGGCTCTTCCGAGAATCCCGGCGACGCGGCCGTGTCGGTATACGCGATGGATCGGGCGGCGAACCGGGGTGGCGGCACGCCCGTGCGTGTCGAATTTGCCACCGCCTCGGGCGATCGGGTCGGGGGGGAACTCGTGCCGCGGCCTGAAGTGGAGGTGGCGGCTTTCACACCTCCGGGTGCGAAGGAGGGCCAGGTGCTCACCACACCGCACCTACTGGGCCTCACGCCGGTGATGCGCGTTGAGCAGGTCACACCCGAGGGTGAGGCGACGGGCCTGAAACCCGGCGACATCTTCGCTCGTTTGGGCGATCTGGCCTGGCCCAACCCCGCGGAGGGCATCGCCGAAATCCGGCGTGGCGAGCGCACCAGCATCCCCGTCGTAGTTTCGCGGCTCGACACTGGTGGTGACACGGCGACGCTGGCGGACCTGGGCGAAGTGAAGGTCGTGAAGGGACGCATCGGTTTCATCGCGTCGCACTCAACCTTCGAGAGCAACGTGCTGGGCCGGTGGCCGCAACTCGCACGGGCGAACCTGGCCGGGCTGACCGGCCAAACCAACGTCGCCCTGACCAACGCCCCGGCCTTCCCGCCCGGCACACGCCTGTTGGCCGTGGGGGAGCAAGCCGTCCGCACGCTCGGAGATGCGCGGGAGGCTCTGCGGGCAGCCCTCGGTCGCGCGGTGCCGGAGAGCGACGGAGCACGCATCGTTTCGCTGGGTGTGGAACTGCCCGCGAGCGCCGGCGAAAGCCCCGCGACCATCGTGGTGCCGTGGAAGGTCGATACGGCGGCGCAGTCCCGCCTGGCCGCGCTGCGTTGGCTCAGCCCTCTCAACGCGTCGTTCTTCGAACCCGACCAGAAACTGCAGCGCGGCGAGGGGGCGTTGGATTCCATTGCCATCGGCATCGACGAGACCAAGTACGCGATGCTCTCCACGTACCTCACGCTCGCACGGCTGGTGCAGGGGAGTGTGAAGGTGGAGCACCTCAACGGCCCCGTCGGCATCGCGCACGTTGGCACCATTCTCGCCGATCGCGGCCTGATCTGGCTCCTGTTCTTCATGGCGGTGGTGAGCGTGAACCTGGCGGTGATCAACTTCCTTCCCATGCCGATCGTGGACGGCGGGCACATGGTCTATCTGCTCTACGAGCAGTTCACGGGCAAGCGCGTGAGCGTGGTGGTGCAGAACGTGGCCACGATCGCGGGCCTGGCGCTGATCGGCACGTGCTTCCTCGTGGTGACGTACAACGACCTGGCCCGTCTGCTGTGGCGGTGATCGTGCGTGTGTGCCTCGGCACCTGCTCTTGACGCTATGCTGGCGTGTGGATTGGATCGGCCTTGCACAAGTTCTCGCGCTGGGCCTGGCGCTCGTCTGGGCGATGACCGCTGCGCGGATCGCGTGGGTGCTCACGCGGCCGCCGCGCCGAACATTGGCGTTCGCCGTGTCAAGGGGCTGGGCACCGTCGCCACAGGATGTGCCCGCAACCCTTGGAGGGCCCCGTGGGTTCGAGGAATGGCTGCTGCGTTTGCGCGGGCGCGACCTGCCCGTGTGGGATATCCCCGGCGACGGCGGGCCGGGTGCGCCCATCGTCATCTTCACGCACGGCTGGGCAGAGTCACGCCTGCACGGCCTGTGGCGCCTCGAGGCGTGGTTGCCCGCCGCGTCGCGGATTGTGTTGTGGGACCTGCCCGGCCACGGCGAGGCGCCGGGCACCTGCCGCCTCGGCAGCGACGAGCACCTCGACCTGTTGGCGTTGGTCGACCGCGTGCTTGGCGACGAGGGTCGCGACGGGCCGGGGATCACGAACCCGCCGCCCATCATCCTGCACGGGTTCTCTCTCGGTGCGGGCGTGAGCATCGTCGCCGCGGCTGTGGCCGGGCCAGAGCGCGTCGCGGCGGTCGTGGCCGAAGCCCCGTATGGGGTGCCGCAGACACCGGCACGTGCGGTGATGCACCACGCGGGGCTGGGCCTGCCTCTGGCCCGCGCGGCGGCGCAGGGCCTGCTGGGCTTGGTGTGGGGTGAGGGCTTGTGGTGGGCCACGGCCGCGCGGGCACCAAGGTTTGACCGGGGCGCATGGGCGGCGCGGCTCAAAGTCCCCTTGCTGGTGCTGCACGGCCAGGCGGATCAGATCTGCCCGCCCGATGACGGCCGGGCCATCGCGGGTGGGGCCAAGGACGGTCGCTTCGTGGCCCTTTCCGATGCGGCACACCTCGACCTGTGGATGGCCCCGCAGCCCCGCGCGGCGTGCATCCGGGCCGTGCGGGACTTCATCATCCGTTCATCCGGATAAATGGCTAAAATGGTCGGGCGTGGCGACACCCACGCCACCTGCCGATACAGAACGCGGCGGTCGGTCCGTGCCAGAAGGCCTCACGTCCGAGAACGGTTGCGTCGTATGCACATCCACGACATCTTTGCCCAGCACGCGACGACCTTCTCCTTCGAGTTCTTTCCGCCCAAGAACCCCGAGGCGGCCGAGGGCCTCTACACGAACATGGCGGAGTTGCAGACGCTCAAGCCGAGTTTTGTCTCGGTGACGTACGGGGCGGGCGGTAGCACGCGCGAACTCACACGCGATGTGGTGGTCCGCCTCAAGACGCAGACGAACCTTGACCCCGTCCCGCACCTGACGTGCGTCTGCCACAGCGAGGATGAAATCCGCGCGATCCTGGACCGCTACGCCGAGGCAGGCATCGGCAACATTCTCGCCCTCGGCGGCGATGTGCCCAAGAGTTTGGGCGCGTGGGACCGCAGCAAGGACGCCTTCCGTTACTCGTCGGACCTCGTCCGGTTCATCAAGGCCCACAACGGCCAGCGCAAGCACGCTGACCCGCGCGGCTTTGGCATCTGCGTGGCCGGCTACCCGGAGGGCCACCCCGGCACGCCCAACCGCGTCGCCGAGATGGACAACCTGAAGGCCAAGGTGGATGCGGGTGCGGACTGGATCTGCACGCAACTCTTCTTCGACAACCACGACTTTCTCGACTTCCGTGACCGCTGCGAACTCTCCGGCATCAAGGTGCCCATTATCGCGGGCGTGATGCCGGTGACGAGCGTGAAGGGCATGACGGCGATGGCGGACATGGCCGCGGGGTGCCACTTTCCTGCGCCATTGATCCGCGCCATCAACCGCACCGGCGGCGATGCCGAGAGCGTGCGCCGCGTGGGCATTCAGTGGGCCACGCAGCAGTGCCGCGAGTTGCTGGACGAGGACGTGCGCGGCATCCACTTTTACACGCTCAACCGCTCAACGGCCACGCGAGAGATCTTCCTCAACCTGGGCGTGAAGGACACGTTGGGCCTGCTTCAGCCAAGGTCCGTGCTGGGGTCGTAGACTCGCGGCATGAGCCACCTTGCAGCCGTGCTGTCGCGCCTCGACCAGACTCACGAAGAGCAGTTGGCTCGCCTGTGCGACTGGCTCCGCATCCCCAGCATCAGCACCGATCCGGCGTACAAGGGCGATGTGGCCGAGGCCGCCGAGTGGTGTGCGGCGCAGTTGCGCGATGTGGGCCTGAGCGCAAGCGTGATCCCCACGAGCGTGCCCGGTGGCCAGCCCGGCAGCGGCCACCCGATGGTCATGGCCCACTCACCCAGTGATGCGGGGTACACGGGCCCGCACGTGCTCTTCTACGGTCACTACGACGTGCAGCCGGTGGACCCTCTGGACCTCTGGGAGAGCAAGCCCTTTGAGCCGGTCACGCGTGAGGCTCGCAGCGGCGAAGCAGGCGGCCGGCGCATCGTGGCCCGCGGCGCCGTGGATGACAAGGGGCAGGTGGCCACGTTCATCGAAGCGCTGCGTGCCTGGAAGGCCGTGAGCGGGAAGGTGGCGGGAGGTGCGAAGTTCACGGTCATCGTCGAGGGTGAGGAGGAGTCGGGGTCGGTCTCACTCGCGGGGTTCGTGAAGGACCACGCCGCCGCGCTCAAGGCGTGCGATGTGTGCCTGATCTCCGACACGGGCATGCTCGGGCGGGGCAAGCCGGCGATCACCTACGGCGTGCGCGGCCTCTCTTACACGCAAGTGGTGCTGCACGCATCGAACCAGGACCTGCACTCGGGGTTGTGGGGCGGGCGGTGTCCGAACCCGATCACGGAACTCTGCCGCGTGCTGAGCCAGTTGCACGACAAGAAGCGGCGCATCACGATCCCGGGATTTTACAACGACGTGGTGCCGCTGACGAAAGCCGAGCGGGCGAACTGGAAGGCCCTGAAGTTCAACTCGAAGGCGGCGCTGAAACAGATCGGCCTTCCCCCCGGGGCCGACATCGGCGAGGCCGGGTACACGGCCATGGAGCGTGAGTGGGGGCGGCCCACCGCCGAGATCAACGGCATCTGGGGTGGTTACACCGGCGCGGGTGCCAAGACGGTGATCCCCAGCCATGCGAGCGCAAAGGTGAGTTTCCGGCTCGTTGCCAACCAAGACCCCAGGAAGATCACCAAGGCGTTCTTCAAGTGGTGCAAGGACCGCACACCGCCCGGCTGCCGATGGGAACTTTCGGACCACCACGGCGGGTTCGGTGTCACGACACCGATTGATTCGCCGGCCATGCAGGCCGCGGTCCGGGCTCTCAAGACAGGCGCGGGCAAGGCCCCTTCGCTCATCAAGAGCGGCGGTTCGATCCCCGTCGCCGGCCTGCTCAAAGACCAACTCGGCCTCGACACGATCTTCATGGGCTTCGGGCTTGATGACGACCGCGTGCACTCACCCAACGAGAAGTTCGAGACGGAGTGCTTCCGCATCGGCGCCCGCAGCCACGCGGCGTTCATTCACGAACTGGTGAGCATGTGAGCCTGTACAAGGCGGACGGGACGTCCGCCCCACCGGGACGCCCGCTTCACCGACGCTCGCGCCATCATCAGGTCTGAATCGTCGGGGGGCTGTCGGGGACAATGTCAAACTCACCGGGGCATGCCGGAGGCGATGGCGCGCCCCCCGCACGAGCCGCCGCGTCGGCCAGGTGCTGCGTGTACGCGGCACGCAGACGCGCGACATCGGCCATGAGTTGATCGACGGCGGCGCAGTCGCGGAGTTTCGCGGCCAGCGCGTGCAGCACGCCCAGCGTTGCCGCGCACGCGATCAGCAGCACCACCGCGATGAGTCCGGCGCTCAGGCCCATGGGCTGTCTCTTCGTCGGTTTCTGCGTGCGGCTTGAGTTCGGTACAATCGCTTCGTGCTGCCCACACGGATTCTCGCCATTCTGTGCGTCCTGATGCTCCTGAACCCGGCGCACGCCATGCAGGCCGCTGCGCCCGCGAGCGTGGCCGGTGGGGCCACGACCGTGCAGGAGATCGACCTTGAAGTGCTTCAGTTCGGCGTGGGCAACCTGGCCCGGCCGGGTGAGTGGGTTGGCGTGCAGGTGGGTCTCACCGATCGCTCGGCCACCGTTCGCTCGCTGGTCCTTCGGCTGAACGTGCTTGATGCCGACGGCGACACCGCGGCGTATCAGGGGCTGCTCGCGGCCAACCCCGGCGCCAAGCAGCGCACGTGGATGTATGCCCGCATCCCTTTCAATGCTGGGCCCAACACGCCCTTCCAGTTGCAGGTCTACGAGGCCGATGATGCCGCCGCCGGTGCGGCACGCGGAGGCGCGGGCGGCGGCGGGGCGGAATCCGTGAGCGTGGGGCGGCTGCTGGGGGCAAAGGGCTTCTCGCTCCAGAACCCCGTGCCCGTCACGTCGGGCCTCATCGCCGTGGTGGGCCGCGCACTGGTGGGGCTCGATCAGTATTCCATCCGCAGCGGCAACGACTCTTGGGCGCCGATGGGCCACGAACTGACCGAGCGGCCCGCGCAACTGCGCGTGGCCGACCTGCCCGACCGCTGGCTGGGACTGAGCCAGTTCTCCGCGCTCGTGTGGACGGCCGCGGGCACCGACGGTGAACCGGGCGACCTCACGGAGTCGCAGGCCGAGGCGATCCGCGAGTGGGTGCAGCGCGGCGGGCACTTGGTGGTGGTGCTTCCGCCCGCGGGCACCAGTTGGACGAACGCGACCAGCAACCCGCTCACGGCCATCATGCCGCGCGTGCAGATGAAGCGTCTGGAGAACGCGTCGCTGGAACCTTACCGCGCGTTTCTGCTGCGCCCCCTGGCGCGTGCCGACACCAAGCCGCTGGAGATGCCGCGCGGCGTGGGTGTCAACGTGCTGGTGCCCGCGGCGGACGCGCAGCGCGGCGAGGCGGACCGGGTGCTGATCGGCTCCGACGGCACCTGCTTTGTCGCGCGTCGCACCGTGGGGCTGGGGGCGATGACGCTCGTGGGCATCGATCTGACGGCCCGGCCGCTCGTGGCCCTGGCGCTGCCGCCCGCCGAAGTCTTCTGGCATCGGGTGCTTGGGCGGCGCGGCCGCCTGCCGAGCAACGAAGATGTCGCGCTCATGGTGGCCAACAGAACGGGCGTGGCGAACCTGCCCGGCTACATGGCCAGCCGCGCAGAGCGCGTGTTTGATCGCGCCGTCGCCGGGCAGATCGCTAAGACCGGGCGTGCCGCGGCGGGCGTGTTGCTGGGGTTCTTTGTGTTCGTGGCCTACTGGCTCGCGGCGGGGCCGCTGGGCTTCTCGCTGCTCAAGCGGTTCAAGTGGGTGCAGCACGCGTGGCTGAGTTTCGTGCTCGCAGCAGGCGCGTTCACAGCCGTAGCGTGGGGCGGGGCCACGGCCCTGCGGCCGGGCAAACTTGAGGGCACGCACCTCACCTTCATTGACCACGTGTACGGCCAACCGCTGGAGCGGGCCCGTTCGTGGGTGGGGCTGCTCTTGCCCGCGTACGGCCAGATGAAAATCGAGGTCGCGACCGATGCCAACGAACGCCTGCGTGCGACGGTGGCGAGTTGGGACCCGCCGACCGACAGCCAGGGCGGCTCGGGTGTGAGTTTCCCTGATGCGCGCACGTACGGCGTCAACGCGCGCAACCCCTCGGCGATGACCGTCCCCACGCGCTCAACAGTGAAGCAGGTGCAGGTGGATTGGGCCGGCGGCCCGCGCTGGAAGATGCCCCTTCCAGCGCGGCGAGATGCGGCCGGCGTGGCTGCGCCCAGCACCGAGCCTGATGCGATCCGGCCCGTGCTGGCCGACAACGCGCTCTCGCGGCTGGAGGGCCTGCTTGTTCACGACCTGCCCGCGCCCCTCACCGACATCACGCTCATCTATGTGCCCGCACAGAACCTGCGAGCGAGCACCGCTGCGGGCGGATTGCTGTCGAACGCGGTGGCGTGGCGATTGACGGGCAAGTGGGCAGCGGGGGCCGTGCTGGACGTTGCCGAAACGACGCTGACGGGGCGGGGGCCGGGGAACGACGCGGTGGCCGGGCTGGCCACGGGGCCACGCCCGGAGATGGTGGAGGAACTCCTGCGGCAACTGGTGCCGGGATCCGCAGGGATCCTGGCCTTTGGTCCCGACCGAACCGATGCGAACGAGGTGGAGAACCAGTTTGCCGCGCGGATGCTGGGCCTGGCGCTCTTTCCGCTTCTGGCACCGCCCGAGCCCGCGGTGGGCGCGCAGGCGATTGAAACGGTGTCGCTCGCCCGTCGCCGCGCGGCTCACAACTACGACCTGGCCCGCTGGTTCACGCAGCCGTGCCTCATCATCGTGGGCATCGTCGGCACGCAGGAGGAGCCTGCGGCCTGCCCTGTGCCCCTGCTGGTGGATGGTGTGGATGTGCCGCTGAGCGGTAGGACGGTCGTGCGGTGGGTCTATCCTCTGCCCGACAATCCGCCGGTGGTGCGGGAATAACGCAGGCAGCCGCGAGCAGATAGCCGGAATCGACCAGCCCCAATGAACGTGCGCCCCTGACCCGCTCCCGGCTCGCCGCCAACCGCTCACCGCTCTCGGCTCTCCCATGCCCATGATCGAAACCGTCAACCTGACCAAGCGCTACGCCGACACGGTCGCGCTCGACAATCTCAACCTCGCCATTGAGTCGGGCGACTGCTTCGGGTTCATCGGCCCCAACGGGGCGGGCAAGACCACGACCATCAAGGTGCTGGCCACGCTCCTCAAGCCCTCGAGCGGCATGGCGATGATCGACGGCCTCACCGTGGGCCACCAGAACCGCCTCATCCGCCCCATCATCGGCTACGTGCCCGATTTTCTGGGCGCGTATCAGGACATGGTGGTGACGGAGTACCTCGAGTTCTTCGCCGCGTGTTACGGCATCCACGGCAAGCAGCGCGAGAAGGTGGTGAGCGACGTGCTGGAACTCACCGACCTGCGCTACAAGGCCGACGCCGACGTGAACGGCCTCTCACGCGGCATGCAGCAACGCCTCAGCGTGGCCCGCGTGCTGCTGCACGACCCCAAGGTGCTGCTGATGGACGAGCCCGCCAGCGGCCTGGACCCGCGGGCACGCATCGAGATGCGCGAGTTGCTCAAAGAACTCAAGCGCATGGGCAAGACCATCATCATCAGTTCGCACATCCTGCCGGAACTGGCCGAACTCTGCAACGTGGTGGGCATCATCGAGCGCGGCAAACTGCTCTTCTCCGGCACCGTGCAGGAGGCCGTGCGCAGGGCCAAGGTGGGGCAGGTGCTGCTGGTGGTGGTGGCAGACCGCACACGCGAGGCCGCGGCCCTCTTGGCCAAACTGCCGGGCGTGGCCAAGGTGACGATCAGCGACGACCCCTCAACGCTGGACGGAGCGGCGGGGGGTGGGGCGGGCGGTGCGGGCAACGGCGTGGGTTCTCGCGGTGGGAGCGGCGGCGGCGGGGGAAGTGGGGGGGCGGGGGGGCGGCCTGCATCGCTCATCAGCGTAGTGATCGAGCCCGGGGCCCGCCTGGATGTGAGTGATGTGCCCAACGTCCTCATCAACAACGGCTTCCGCCTCACCAAGTTCGCCGAAGAGGCGGTGAACCTGGAGACGGCGTTCATGCGTCTCACGAAGGGCTTGGTGCAATAGGCGCTGGAGCAACGGCCCAATGAGGACGCGGCGCAAAGCCGGGGCCCTGCTGGTGGCGGGGGGCGGCGTTACCGCAACGGCCCAATGAGGCCGCGGCGCGAGCCGGGGCTTTCCCGCGGCAACGTTGGTGGCGCGTGTATGCGCCGATGCAGTGCGCGGGCACCGAAAAAGCCGGGGCTTGCGCCCGAGCCTCACTGGGCGGCTCATTCACGCCGCGGCTTCACGCGCCCGCGAAGTACGCGGTGATGAAGTCGCCGATGTTGTCCGGATACGGCTCGGAGCACTGGGGCGAAGCATCGAGCGTGAACGCGGCTTTGTATCCCACGTCGTACGGCGGCGCGGCCTCCGGGCAGGCCTGCGCGTATCCGCCGGGGCCTGGGATCGCCGGATCGGTGAAGTAGTCGGTGATGAAGTCGCCCAGGTCGTCAGGGTTCGCGACGGTGTCGCAGTTGTAATCCAGCATGTTCAGCGACACCTCCACCGGTGCCATGGTGGCCGCGCCGAAGGGGCTGGAGACCACGCAGTCGTACACGCCCGCGGCGGTGTTCCATGGGGCTGCGTAGGTCGCGCCTGTCGCGCTTGCGATCGGGGTTGCCGGGCTGCCGGTGCGCCACTGGTAGGAGAGCGGGCCGGAGCCCGATGCGCCACCGTTTAGCATCAACGGTTGGCTGGGGCAAAGGAGGAGGGGAGAATCCGAGGGCGTGAGCGTGGGGGGAACGCCGAGGAGCCAGATTCCCTGAACAACGCCCGAACCGGTCGCGCCGCCGTGGACCCCAACCACGCCTCTGTGGGCGTCGTAGGCCATGGCGTGGGCGTACCGCGACGAGGGGCCGCTCACAACACGTTGTATCCAAGACGTGCCGTTCCACTCCCAGGTCTCGCCCCCACCCGAGCCCCCTCCGAAGAGGACGGTCACGCTCCGGGCCGAGTCGTACGCCAGCGCGTGATCGGTTCGAGCCGACGGGCCGCTCACGACGCGCTGGGTCCACGCCGTGCCGTTCCACTCCCACGTTTCGCCGTTGAATGCAACGCCGTTGGAGCCGCCGAAGAGGACGGCCACGCCCCGGGCAGAGTCGTACGCCATGGCGTGGTTGGTTCGTGGTGCGGGTCCGCTCACAACGCGCCGTGTCCAGACCGTTCCATTCCACTCCCAGGTTTCGCCGTTGTTGGTGCCCGTGTACCCGCCGAACAGGACCGTTACGCCGCGGGCGGAGTCATAGGCCATGGCGTGGTTGTATCGCGGCGAAGGGCCGCTCACAACGCGCTGGGTCCAGGCGGTGCCGTCCCACTCCCAAGTCTGGCCGATGGTGGAGCCTGTGTACCCGCCGAAGAGAACGGTTACGCCGCGTGCCGAGTCGTAGGCCATGGCGTGGCCGTATCGCGGCGTAGGGCCGCTCACGACACGCTGTGTCCAAGCCGCGCCGTTCCATTCCCAGGTCTCGCCGTTGTAGGAGCCTGTGTACCCGCCGAAGAGGACAGTTACGCCACGGGCGGAGTCGTACGCCATGGCGTGGGCGTTCCGCGGCGAAGGGCTGCTCGCGACACGCCGGGTCCAGGCCGCGCCGGTCCACTCCCAGGTTTCGTCGTTGAAGGAGCCAGTGTACCCGCCGAAGAGGACACACACGCCCCGCGCCGAGTCGTAGGCCATGGCTTGGTCGTAGCGCGGAGTGGGACCGCTGACGATATGCTGAGTCCAACCTGTGCCGTTCCATTCCCAAGTCTCACCGTTGGCTGCCCCACTCGCAAGCCCGCCGAAGAGGACCGTGACGCCGCGGGCCGCGTCGTACGCCATGGCGTGGGAGGAACGCGGCGATGGGCCGGTCGCTGCACGCTGGGTCCAGGCCGTGCCATTCCACTCCCAACTATCGCCGTAGTAGAAGAGGCCCATGGACCCGCCGAAGAGGACGGTCACACCGCGGGTCGGGTCGTACGCCATCGCAGGGGAGAGTCGCGGCGACGGGCCGCTCACGCCCCGTTGTGTCCAAGCCGCGCCGTTCCACTCCCAAGTCTGGCCGCTCACTGCTGAGCCCGTAAACCCGCCGAAGAGGACAGTTACGCCTCGGGCCGAGTCGTATGCCATGGCGTGGCGGTCTCGCGGCGAAGGACCGCTCAGGGCGCGTTGTGTCCAGGCCGCGCCATTCCACTCCCAAGTCTCGCCGCTGTACGATGAGGTGCCCGTGGAACCACCGAAGAGGACGGTTACGCCGCGGGCCGAGTCATACGCCATCGCGTGGCCGTACCGCGGCGCAGGGCCGCTCACGACACATTGAGTCCACGCCGCGCCGTTCCACTCCCAGGTTTCGTTGCTGTAGGCACCCCCACTCGTGAACCCACCAAACAGGACGGTTACGCCACGGGCGGAGTCATAGGCCATTGCATGGCGATAACGCGGTGTCGGACCGATCACGACACGTTCAGTCCAATCGGTGCCGTTCCATTCCCAGGTCTCGTCGCTGTAGACCCCAACACTCGTGTTCCCGCCGAAGAGGATTGTCACACCCCGTGCCGAGTCATACGCCATGGCGGCCATGGACCGCGGCGACGGGCCGCTCACGACACGCTGGGTCCAGGCCGTGCCGTCCCACTCCCAAGTCTCGCCGTTGTAGGACCCTGGGGATGTGGACCCGCCGAAGAGGATCGTTACGCCGCGGGCCGTGTCATACGCCATGGCGTGGTTGTACCGCGGCGACGGCCCGCTCAAGACACGCTGGGTCCACGCCGCGCCGTCCCACTCCCATGTCTCGCTGTTGCGCACGGAGCCGTTATTCCCGCCGAAGAGGACGGTGACTCCTCGCGCGGGGTCGTACGCCATAGCGCGGCGTTCTCGCTGCGTGGGGCCGCTGACGGTACGCTGAGTCCAAGCCGTGCCGTTCCATTCCCAGGTTTGGCTGTTGCCCACAGTGCCGTTGTACCCGCCGAAGAGGACGGTCACGCCACGGGCTGTGTCGTGCGTCATGCGGTGCCAGTATCGCGGCGACGGTCCACTCACGACACGCTGTGTCCAAGCCGCGCCGTTCCACTCCCAAGTCTCGCCGTTGGCGGCGCCCGTGTCCCCGCCGAAGAGGACGGTTACGCCGCGGGCGGAGTCGTAGGCCATGGCGTGGCCGGATCGCGGCGAAGGGCCGGGCACGGCACGCTGTGTCCAAGCCGCGCCGTCCCACTCCCAGGTCTCGCCGTTGGCGACGGAGCCGTTGTACCCGCCGAAGAGGACCGTCACGCCACGGGCCGCGTCATACGCCATGGCGTGGCTGTATCTCGCCGCGATCACGACATCCGGGCCAGCCACCCACACGGGCTCCGGTGTGTCCGCTCGTGCCGCGTGCGGCACGAGCGCCGCGCCCACCAGCGCGGCCAGACACACCAACGCGCGAACGAAAACCCCGCCGCGCCAGTGCGCTGCGAGAACGCCCGATTGAGCAACCATCTCCTGCATGGCAGCCTCCGTCGTATGGCCTCGAAATCCAACCTGTGTGAGTGTACATCGGTTCTGCGGGCCGTGCCAGCCGGCATTTGCAGGTTCACACAGGGCTGGAAGGCCCAAGTCACGGCCGTCGTCCGGTCGCGCCCGCGGCAACCCCGCCGACCGGCCGGCCTCGACCCCACGATCCCACCATCCCACCACTCCACCAATCCCTCACCCCCTCGCTCCCCCCAACCCCGCTTGGCGAAGCGTGAGTACCCTCTCTCCGCGATGTTCCAAGGACCGGAGTTCACGCCGATGCGGCCAGCCGCGCGGCCGTGAAGCACGCGGGCCGGAGGCCCGTGATTCGTGAGGCTTGATGGGCGAAGGCCGACCGCCATTGCTTGTTGTCAAAGGGCTCACACTCGCCAGCGCCGAGGACCTTGGCGCGTTGCGCGATCGGTTCGACGTGCGCATCGTGGACGCGGCCCAGGCGCTCGAGGCCGTCAAGAGCGGGGTGGGGGGCGGCGGCTTGGGCGGAGCCATGATCGCCGAGACGGGCGACTTTCTCGCGCTGGAGCGTGAACTGGTCGAGCGGCAGAGCACCGCGCTGCTGCACGCACTCGGCGAGGGTGTGTGCCTGGCCGACAGCGAGGGCCGCCGCGTCTGGGCCAACGGCCGGTTCGACGCGTACGACCAGGTGACCCGCAACCGCATCGCGCAGGTCTGTCGGCAGGCCGCCAAGGGCATGAGCGAGCAGATGGTGGTGGCGGCGACCGCCGCGGCGGGTGGTGGTGGCGGTGGGGCGGGGGTTGGCTGGCCCGAGCCACGCCGCTACGACGTGGCGGGCGACGACGGCCGCTTCTACGAGGTGCTCATTTCGGCTGTACCCGAGGCAGTAGTGGAAGGTGCCGCGCCTGCCGTGCGGCACGTGGCCGCGGTGGTGTGGGATGTCTCCATCGCCCGCCGCCAGCAGCAGCAGCGCGAGGCAATTGACAAGGCAGGCGCCGAACTGGTGAAACTGGATGCCGAGGTGGTGCGCCGCCTGCACACGGGTGATCGCCTGCGCATCCTCGAAGAGAAGATCATCCGCTTCGCGCACGACCTGCTGCACTTTGACCAGTTCGCCATCCGCCTCATTGATGAGCCCACCGGCAAACTCGAACTGGTGATGAGCCGCGGCCTGCCCGCCGCGGCGATGGAGGTCGAGTTGTACGCCAACCGCGACGGCAACGGCATCTCCGGCTACGTCGCGGCCACCGGCCGCAGTTACATCTGCCCCGACACCACCATCGACCCGCGCTACGTGCTGGGCATCGACCAGGCCCGCTCCAGCCTCACCGTGCCGCTGCGACTTGCGGACAAGGTGATCGGCATCATGAACATCGAGTCCACCCGCACGGGGGCCTTCGGCGAGGAAGACCGCCAGTTTGCGGAGGCCTTTGCCAACCACGTCGCCCTCGCCCTGCACCTCTTGAACCTA
Organism: Phycisphaerales bacterium; assembly: GCA_046156035.1. Classification (GTDB taxonomy): domain Bacteria; phylum Planctomycetota; class Phycisphaerae; order Phycisphaerales; family UBA1924; genus JAEUIX01. The sequence goes on from JBJXEW010000008.1 coordinate 37,535, forward strand.
CTCGTGGTTGAACGCGCGGCGGTGGGCGAGGCCGTGGGGGGCACGGTGGAGGGTGAACTCGCCGAGCCGCTCGACGACATCTCCGCGGCGGTCGCGCTCCTCAAGCAGGCGGGCATCACCGACCCCGGTGCGCTCCGGCACATCGAGCGGGTGATCGCCGATGTGGAGTCGATCCGCCGCCGCATGAAGGACGTGGCGGGCGGCCACCGCAACATTCTGGGCGCGGAGAAGGCTCTCAGTGATGCCGCGCTGGACCCGTTGCTGGCGGGCAAGCGTGTGCTGGTGGCGGACGATGAGCCGCGCATCCGGCAGGTGATCCGCGATGTGCTGCGCAAGCGCGGGGCGGACGTGGTGATCTGCGAGAACGGCGCGGAGGCGATCGCGGTGCTGGCGGGTGTGATTGTGCCGCACGGCGGTGGGGGCGCGGGTGGTGGTGGGGGAGGCGGCTCGCGCAGCGGCCCGGGTTCGGAGCGTTCCGTCGGCTCGGGCGGCGGCGGTGGTGGGGGCGGCGCAGCCGATGCGAGCAACCGGCCCTTCGACCTGCTCATCAGCGACATCAAACTGCCGGACAAGACGGGCTACGAGATCTTCGCCGCGGCCCGCAAGCAGAACGACCGCCTGCCGGTGATCCTCATGACGGGCTTCGGCTACGACCCGCACCACTCGATCGTGCGCGCCAGCCAGGAGGGTCTCTCCTGCGTGCTCTTCAAGCCGTTTCAGGCCGAGCGTCTGATCGAAGAGGTTCACAAGGCGCTGGCGGCGAAGTGAGCGGGCGAGGGCAGAGGTGACAGGGGACAGGTGACAGCAGGAAGGAAGGCACTGGCGAAAGCCGCGAGCCGTTGGCCAACGAGCCCCGAGCGTGCCGCAGGTCCGCCGTGTCGGGGGCGAGTGGGTCTGCACCCGGGGCGCGTTTCCGGACGCCCGCTGCGGGCACGACCGCCCTCGCGTGGCCCCGGGGCAGCGAGGCGTGGTTGCAGCGCTGGGCGCGTGTTTTTCTTGGGCCAGAGCGCGCGAGGGCAAACTTTGTCAGCGCAACGGCGAGTTTTGTCAGCGCAACGGCAAGTTTTGTCAGCGCAAGGGGGAACTTTGTCAGCGCAAGGGCGAGTTCTGTCAGCGCAAGGGCGAGTTCTGTCAGCGCAAGGGCAAGTTTCGTCAGCGCAAGGGGGAACTTTGTCAGCGCAAGGGCAAACTTTGTCAGCGCGAGCCAGCCTCTTCACCGCCCAGTCCGGCGGCCCGCCGGCACCCCTCGCTCGAACCCGGACCTCCCCACCGTTCTACGCCGGCGGTGGCGCAGCGTCGCCGTCCCACGCTGCGGGGTGTTCGCAGCCCGATAGGGGAGCAATCCGCCAAATTCAGGGAAATTTCCCCACGTGCGGCGTCGGAACGGCTCAGCGCGCCCGGCCCATGGGCCGATAGCCCTTCTCGCCGTTGTCTCGCCCGGTTCCCTCCGCTTTGGGGCCCGCCATGTGGCGTCCGCACCGCAGCAAAGGCTCCTTCTCCGAAATCCTCAACAACGCCTATGTGCCGCTGGTGGCCCTCGCCGTGGCCACCGTGGCCGTGTGCGTCGCGCTGTCGCAACGCCTCGCCTCCATCCACGCCGACCAACTCCGCGACGCCAAGGCCTGGAGGCAGCGCACCACCGACTACGTGGCCCTGCGGGCCTTGACGGCGGACGTGCACACCGCGGCCGACGCGCGGCACAACGCCAAGGACCCCGCGGCCACCGAGGCCCAGGTCACCAAGGCCATCGCCGATCTCGAGGCCAAACCTCCCCCCTTGATCGCCGACCTGAAGGGCGATCGTGGATCGTTCGCCGGCGAGCTGCTGCCGCTGGTGGAGAAGGTCGCCGTGGCCGTGCGCAGTTACACCGCCGACGCGGCCGGCGCCGCCTCCGCGAGCGCGCTGGACAAGCAGGCCAAGGACATCAACGCCGCCATCACGGTGGTGACCACCAAGGTGCGGGCCGCGCAGACGGCCTCGGGCGAGGCGTCGCTGGTGGCCGCCGAGCGGCTGGAGCAGTGGCAGCAGCGTGTGGCCATCGGCGCGATCCCGCTGATGGTGGCGATGGGGGCGATGGGTTGGAGCGTTGCACGCCGCCTCAGGCAGACAGCGGCCGCGGCCCGGGCCTCGGCCCTGACCACCGAGTGTGCCCTGCGCGAGACGGCGGCCCTGCGCGAGACCGTGGACCGCCAGTCGATCGTCTCGGTGGCCGACGCCACAGGCCGCATCGTCGAAGTCAACGACACCTTCTGCCGCATCAGCGGCTACACGCGGGCCGAGCTGCTCGGGCAGGACCACCGCATGCTCAACTCCGGCACCCACCCCAAGGCCTTCTGGGTGGAGGCGTGGAAGGCCATCGCGGGCGGGACGGCCTGGCGCGGCGAGGTGTGCAACCGCGCCAAAGACGGCTCGCTCTACTGGGTGGACACCATCATCTCGCCCTTCCGCGGCCCCGACGGGAAGATCGAGAAGTATGTCTCGATCCGCACCGACATCACCGAACGCAAGCGGGCCGAGCTGGCCCTGCGCGAGAGCGAACGCCGCATCCGCACCATCGTCGACGCCGAGCCCGAGTGCGTCAAGATCGTCGGCCCCGACGGCCACCTGCTGGAGATGAACGCCGCCGGGCTGGCCATGCTCGAGGCCGAGTCGGTCGAAGAGGTCCGCGCGCTCGGCCTGCTTCACTTCGTGGTCCCGGAGTACCACGCGGCCTTTGCCGACATGCACGCGGCCGTCTTCCGGGGCGAATCCGGGCGGCTGGCCTTCGAGGTTCGTGGCCTCAAGGGCACACGCCGCTGGCTGGACGCCCACGCCGTGCCCCTGTGCAACGCCGCCGGTCACATTGACGCCGTGCTGGCCGTCACCCGCGACATCACTGCCCAACGGCAGGCCGAACTGGCCATGGCCCAGAGCGAGCAGCGCTTCCGCACCCTCGTCGAAGGGACGGACATGGTCGTGTGGGAGTCTGACCCCGACACCCACACCTTCACCTATGTCTCGCCCCAGGCCGCGGGCCTGGGGTACCCGATCGAGGAGTGGTACACGCCCGATTTCTGGGCCCGCCACGTGCACCCCGAAGACCGCGAGCGGGCGGTGCCATTCTGCCGCGGCGAGTTCGCCGTCGGTCGTAACCACCGGTTCCAGTATCGCATGGTGGCGGCCGACGGGCGCTCGGTCTGGATCGATGACTTCGTCAACGTGGAAGGGATACGCCCGGCGGACGGACCCGACGGCCCGGCGCGGCGGCTTGAGCGGGGTGTGCTGGTGGACATCACCGAGCTCCGCGAGGCACGGTTCAAGGCCGAGTCGGCCAGCCGCGCCAAGAGCGAGTTCCTGGCCAACATGAGCCACGAGATCCGCACCCCCTTGACGGCCATCCTCGGGTTCACCGACCTCTTGCGCGAGGACGGCGACCTGGCCGCGGCCCCCGAGGGACGCCTGCAGGCCATCGAGACGATCCGCAACGCCGGCCAGCACCTGCTCACGGTCATCAACGACCTCTTGGACATCTCCAAGATCGAGGCCGACAAGATGACCATGGAGAAGGTCAGCACCCCGGTGGTGGAACTGCTGCACGAGGTCGCGAGCCTGATGCGGCCGCGGGCCATCGGCAAGGGCGTGGCGTTCACGGCCGCCCTGGGCACGGCCGTGCCCGAGCACGTGCTCACCGACCCCACCCGTCTGCGCCAGATCCTCATGAACCTGACCGGCAACGCCGTCAAGTTCACCGAGGCGGGAACTGTCAGCGTGACGGCCCAGGTCGAGGCTACCGACGGCCGGTCGTTTCTGGCGTTCGACATCGAGGACACGGGGCCGGGCATGAGCCCTGAGCAGGCCGGCCGCCTTTTTTCCGCATTCGGGCAGGCTGACACCACCGTCACCCGCAGGCACGGGGGCACCGGCCTGGGGCTGACCATCAGCCGCCGCCTGGCCGCGCTCATGGGGGGCGACGTGACGCTGCTGCGCACCGAGCCGGGCAAGGGCTCGTGCTTCCGCCTGGTGCTTCCGCTGGAGACGATCGCGGGGAGCGGCGTGGCCACCAGCATGGACGCGGTCACCCCGGCCGCGGCCCCGGTTGCGCGGGCCGCCACGGTGGCGCTCGTGGGCCGCATCCTGCTGGCCGAAGACGGCCTCGACAACCAGCGGCTGATCGCGTTCCAACTCAAGAAGGCGGGGGCCGAGGTGGACGTGGCCGACAACGGCCGGATCGCCCTCGACAAGATCACCGCGGCCGCCGCGGCGAGGCGGCCGTACGCCCTGCTGGTCTCGGACATGCAGATGCCGGAGATGGACGGCTACACGCTCGCCCGCACCCTGCGCGAGGGCGGCAGCACGCTGGCCATCGTCGCCCTCACCGCCCACGCCATGGCCCAGGACCGCGACCGCTGCCTCGCGGCGGGGTGCGACGACTACGCCACCAAGCCCATCGACAAGGCCCGGCTGGTGGCGACCTGCGCCGCGTGGATGAACAAGGCCAGCGCCGCCCGCTCACCGGTGCCGGTCGCGAACTGACGCGGCCGGATCAGCGTGGCCTTGCCCGCCCCGTGGGGCCCGATCAGGGCCGACCGCCCTCCTTTGCGTTGTGCGGCCCGAGATGTTGGTCCGTCGTCGCACGGGGGAAGAGTTTCCACTTCAGGAGTCGCCCAGAGAGGGGCTTCGCTCGAACGCTCGAACCGGGCGGGGTGCACACAGCCGCGCCAGCAGCACGATCGCCACTCCGGGCACGAGCCACCACGTCTGCCGCTCGATGAAGCCCAACCAGTAGCACGGCGAGGCCAGCGCGACCGCGAGGGCGCACACCACCAGCGACCCGCGCGTGGGTGGAGCGATGGCCGCACGCGCGGCAGGGCGATCACCGCTGCCGCGGCTGCGCCGGGGAATCACACAGACCCAGACGTACGCGGGAAAGACGAGGCCGTAGAAGGACATGAAGAGGCGGTAGATGAACTCGCCGCCCGCCTGCACGCCGGTGGGCTCAAGCGCGAAGAGCAGCATGCCGCCGCCGACAGCGAGCGCGGCGGGAAGCCAGAACCAGATCGGCGCGAACCACTGGCCGGGGACGGTGCTCTCGCGTGCGTGCGCCTGAGATGTGAAAAAGAGCTGCGGCGCAAAGTGCAGGGCCGTGAGCAGGCCGAGTTGCGTGGGCAGCGCGTTGTCAAACCACCACGGGCCGCGCGAGAGCAGCGCGGGCGTGTAGAGGAGTGTGCCGACAATCATCGCCGCAAAGAGCAGAAGGAAGCCGATGCCGAACGCGGCGCGGCTGGGCGTGTTGGCGACGGCGGTGCGCGTGCGCAGGAAGGTGGCATCAAGATACGGGCAGAGGCCGAAGCCGAAGAGGCAGACCAGTGCGAGCGCGGGGATGTGCTCGGGGGGCAAGAGCGGCGTGGGAAGGTCGAGCGCACCCTTGGGCCAGAAGCCGCCGAAGATGACGATGGCAGAGATCACGAGCAGCACGGCCGCGGCAGCACGCCGGGGGCGGATGTCCGGGCCGGAGATGAGCAGCACGGGAATGATGCACAACGGGATGAACGCGATGGCCGGCACGAGCGGCGACGTTGGCACGGCGGCCCGCTGTTCCACTCCGACCCGCGCGAATATCCACGCGAAGAAGAAGGCCTGGAACATCGCCGTCACCACCGAGAACGCCCGCACCGCCGCGGCATGGTGAAGGCGGATCGCCTCGGCACCGCTCCGCGAGAGCACCCAACCCATCGCCGCGGCACCGATCACGTTGGGCACCGCGAAGACCACGAAGCCCCACAGGCCGAAGTCTCGCACCAGCAGCACCGGCAGGAACATGCCGATGCACCACGTCCACGAGCAGGCCAAATACGCGGCCCAGCCCAGCACCGCCCAAGGGCCGGAGGGAGGGGACCTTGCGCCCTCGCCTATGAGCGGTGCGGCGGACGGGTGGAATGCAGGTGGCGCGGCCATGTGTTGGTGCGATTGCACGTCGCTCACACGGGCACCGACGGCACGGGGTGGGTGCCCGGGGGGGTGGGAACCACGGCGGGCACGACGCCAGTGGCCGTATCCGCTCCGTCGGGCACGCTCACGGTCTTCCCCGCGGCGCGGCGTGCCGCGCGGGCCTCGTGCAGGGCCTTGGGCGTGACGTGGAATGTGGCCATGCACTTGCCCACACGCACCTCGCGCCCCAGGCCGCGCGTGGGGATGGACTGCACCACGTCCAGGTCCATGTCAAAGTTGAACTCGCCGCCGGTGGCGAGCATCGCGTCCAGGTCATGCCGCGGCAGCACTCGGTAGATCGCCGGGCCGAAGCAGGGACGCAGGAACTTGTACTCGAGGCGCTTGCACACCACGGTGTAATCGCCCCCGCAGCGGCCGTAGAGGTACATGCCCCCGGCGATCTCGCTGTTGGCGAGCAGACTGGCCCCCGCCATGGCGTTGTACCAGTTGCGGTTGAACTTGCGGAAGGGGAGCACCGCCGAAAAGGTGTTGTCGCTCTCGCGCTTGATGCGGATGCCCGAGCGGAAGGCATAGGGCAGCCAGATCATGCTCGCCACGCGGTGCCAGAAGGGGCTGCGGCTGGTGAGGCCGCTGATGTACGCCTCGATGCGGTCGTACATGGAGCGTTTGCGGGGGGCCAAGGGGGCAACGCCCGTCGCCGGGCCCGCGAGTTCTGCCGCGCCGGACAGCGAGCCCGCATCACCCGGAACCGCGCACGACGCGGCCGTGCCGTTTGGTGCCACCACCACGGAAGCACCGGCGGCACCGTGGGTGGCCGAGTGTGTGTCGGGGGGCGAACTGACCACGGGAGACGACAACGCGCGGCACCTCCGGTTCGGGTAAGAACGCAAGTGTAGTGGGGGCCGCTTGGCCCGGTCATGCCCCGCCATTGGCCCGCCAAGAGCCGGGAAACATCCTCTGCCCGCGAGCGCCTTCGGGTCTGACGTCCGGTGTCTGGAGTCTGGAGTCTGGAGTCTGGCGTCTCTACGCCTCCACCAACTCGTACCACCCCTTCCCGCTCGTCTTCACCGTCCGCATCGGGTTGCCGGGTTCGTGGTCCAGGCAGAGCGTCCACCCTCGTGCCGCGGCCTCGGCCAGAAACCAGCCGCGTGTCACCATGCTGGTGTACGGCTCCACGTCGTAGCCCAGCGAGTAGGCCTGCCCGACGTGCCAGGCCGTGGGCATCACGTCGGGCGTGAAGACGATCGCGCGGCCGCGCTCGTCGGTGAAGCGTGTGGCCTGCTGGCCCCACGTGTGGCCGGGCGTCTGGAAGACGAACACGCCGGGGAAGACCTGCGTTTCGCGTTGTTCCTGCGCGGCACGGGGCCGTTCTTCGCGGTCGGGCGTGAGGCCGGGTGTGAAGGGAGGCGGCGAGTCGATGAGGCGACTGAGCGGGCCCGGTGCGGCACCCGTGGCAAACGGCAGCAGGTGGTCTGAAAAATACGTACGCGTCATCACGCTGCGGTTCGCCAGGGCATCGTGCCACTCTCGCCGCTGTACTACCACGCTCGCATCGCGAAAGGTCCGCTTCACGCCCAAGTCGCCGCGCGGTGCGCCGAAGGACGAGCCCGGTCCCACCCAGTCGGGCGTTTCACCGGCGCGGCAGAGGCGCGTCAGCCCGCCCGCGTGGTCAAAGTGCAGGTGCGAGCAGACGACGGCCTGCACATCCTCCGCGCGGCAGTTCACCTCCGCGAGGCAATCGAGGATCGACCGGCCGTCGAGCGAGAAAATCTCGCGGCTCTTCTCGTCGAGTTTGTTGCCCGTGCCAACTTCGAGGAGGATGAGTTTGGGTCCGGGCAGCGCCACGCCCGCGGGTGCATCATCCAGCCGCTCCAGCAGCAGGCAGTTGTGGTTCACGGCGATGCGGCCGCGATCATCGGTGGGCACCGTGCGCGACCAGACCACGCGTGGGATCAGGCCGAACATCGATCCGGCATCAAGTTTGAACGCACCGGCCCGCAGCAGCGTGTGGCGATAGCGAACGGTCATGCCACGAGCGTAGAAGGGGACCGCTGGCAGGGAAACGCCCGGACAAGGGCCGCTGGTCCGTCCGCGGCCGCCGACCGCCGTCAGCCCCCCGGCCCTCAGCAACCCCGGACCGCCAGGCCGGAACAACCTTGTGGGGTCTTCGCTCTTGGCGCGATGGCACCTCTGACCGGGCCGGGGCTCGGCAGGCCAACTCCGGCCACCCGCGCCCCCGCGCGGCAAACGATCGGCCGCGTCCATGCTGGATGCGTTCTTGAATCACGCCGAGCCACATCTGCAAGCCCTGCCGCGCCTCGTGCAGGCGGATGATGAGGCTGCGCCCGTTCTGCGCCCCGTGCGAGAGTGGTTTGAGGAAGCCGCGCCGGGCGTCTTCCGCTTTCTGGCGGTGCGAGCGGGGGCGGCGGGCGAGCACCTGGTTGACGACCTGATGCAGCAACTCTGGCTCGCGGCCGACAAGTCCGCGGATGTGCTCTGCGGCGGCGAGGCCCACACATGGCTCCGCACTGTGGCCAAACGCTTGCTCATCACGCACTGGCGACGCTCGGGCATCAGGGCCGCCCTGCCGATCGACGACCCCGCATTGGCGGGTGAACTGGCCCACACACTCACCGCGGGCCCCATGGGCACAGACCTTCTGGCGCGACAAGAAGTGATGGACCAACTCCGCCTCGCCATCACACACCTTGCCACCGACGAGCAGGACCTGCTCATTGAGCACTACTGCCGCGCCGTGCCGCAAGCCGCGCTCGCCCAGCGGTACGGCGTCAGCGAGCGCGCCATCGAAGGCCGGCTCTACCGGGCACGCAATCTCCTGAAGAACACCCTGCTGGGCATGGGGCACGGCGGCCCCGGCGCGATTGCCTGAGGGCCGAGCAGAAGCGACGAACCATGCACCACGAGCACCCGCAGCACGACGAGCACCTGGACGCGAACCTTCGCGCCCTGGCCCCCGCGCTGCGCCTGCCCGATGCGCCCGACGCGGCACGCATGGCTTCGTGGAAGACCCGCGCCGCCGCCAACCCCGCACCGTCGCGGGAGGCCGCCGGCGAACGCTCCACGCTCGGCTCACTCGGAGCCTTCATCATGGCACGCAAGAACTGGTTCGCGGCCGCCGCGGCGGTTGTCGCCGTCTCGGCGGCAATGTGGCCCTTCGCCGGTCGTTCGGAGGTTCAGGCTCACACCATCGTCGAGCGGCTCAGGTCCACGTCGTTCGATTCGGTCCGCTGGCGCCTCACCAACGTGCAGATCGACAACGAGTTTGCCGAGGGCGAGGTGCACATCAAGTTCGCCAAGCCCATCAGCATGAAGCAGTTCCTGGACGAGGACGAGCACCTCGACTGCGTGCCCTCGGCCGCCTATGCCAAGTTGCACGTGCGTTCGTCACAGGGTCCGGTGCCCGAGATCGACATGCAGGTTGAAGCGGCGTTCACGCCCGAATCGGCGTGGGTCTACGGACGCGTCGACAAGCACGCGGCGGATGCGCTGCGCGAGGCTTTCCCCCCGCTGGGCGCCATGCTCGAAGGGGGCATCCTGATCAACTTCGGCAAACTCGACCTTGACGGGTTCTTTGACACCGCCGCGGAGATGAAGGACGGCCTGAAGGAGGCACGCGAGGAGTTCCGCAAAGAGATGGGCGGCAACGACGAGGACAGCGCCCCCG
>JBJXEW010000016.1:0-93082 GCA_046156035.1 Phycisphaerales bacterium
GGCAAGCCCTGGCCCTGCTACGACATCCCCCTCAAGGCCGGCATGAGCATCGGCATGGCGCTCATCAGCGTCGAACTGCTCATCATGCTCATCATCCTGCTCTTCCTGCCCAGCGAACTGGCGGGCAAGTGCTTCATCGGCTTCGCCATCGGCGAGTCGCTGGGTGCCGCGGCCCTGCGTATCGCCGGCGGCATCTTCACGAAGATCGCCGACATCGGGTCCGATCTCATGAAGATCGTCTTCAAGATCAAGGAAGACGATGCCCGCAACCCCGGTGTGATCGCCGACTGCGTGGGCGACAACGCGGGCGATTCGGTCGGCCCCTCGGCCGACGGCTTCGAGACCTACGGCGTCACCGGCGTGGCCCTGATCTCCTTCATCATGCTGGCGATTCCCAACAGCCTCTACCTGCCCTCGGGCGTGACCGCCGCCGCGGCGACCGCCGAGCAGATGGCCACCGCCGGCAACCTGGCCGCCAGCGTGCAGGTGCAATTGCTCGTCTGGATCTTCATGATGCGCATCATCATGGTCGGCGCGAGCGCCGCGGCGTACTTCGGCAACCACTTCATGGCCAAGGCCCGCTACCAGAACGCCACGAAGATGAACTTCGAGGCTCCGCTGACGAGCCTGGTGTTCATCACGTCGGCCGTCTCCATCGTGCTCACGTACATCGCCAGTTACCTGCTCATCCCCAACATCGCCGGCGACTCCACGCTGTGGTGGAAACTCTCCACGATCATCACCTGCGGCACACTCGCGGGGGCCATCATCCCCGAACTGGTGAAGGTCTTCACCAGCGTCCACAGCCGGCACGTGCGTGAGGTCGTCACCAGTTCCGAGCAGGGCGGGGCGTCGCTGAACATCCTGTCGGGCCTGGTCGCGGGCAACTTCTCCGCATACTGGATCGGCCTGGCAATCATGTTCCTCATGGGCATCGCCGCGTATGTCTCCGGCATCGCCAACCCGGAGGGCGCCACGCTGGGCAACCTGATGGTGGCCCCGGCGGTGTTCGCCTTCGGCCTGGTGGCCTTCGGCTTCCTGGGCATGGGCCCGGTCACGATCGCCGTTGATAGTTACGGCCCCGTGACGGACAACGCCCAGAGCGTGTTTGAACTCTCGACCATCGAGACCACCCCCGGCATCAAGGAAGAGGTGCAGCGCGACTTCGGCTTCACGCCCAACTTTGAGAAGGGCAAGGAGTTCCTCGAAGAGAACGACGGCGCGGGCAACACCTTCAAGGCCACGGCCAAGCCCGTGCTCATCGGCACCGCCGTGGTGGGCGCCACGACCATGATCTTCGCCCTCATCGTCGGCCTCACGCACGGCCTCACAGACCAGGCCGCCATCGCCAAGATGAGCCTGCTGCACCCGCCCTTCCTGCTGGGCCTGATCGCGGGCGGCGCGATCATCTACTGGTTCACCGGGGCCTCCACCCAGGCCGTGAGCACCGGCGCGTACCGCGCCGTGGAATTCATCAAGGCCAACATCAAACTCGACGGCACGACCAAGGCCAGCGTCGAAGATTCCAAGAAGGTCGTGGACATCTGCACACGCTACGCGCAGGCGGGCATGTTCAACATCTTCCTGGGCGTCTTCTTCTCGACGCTGGCCTTCGCCTTCTACGACTCCTTCTTCTTCATCGGCTTCCTCATCTCCACCGCCCTCTTCGGCCTCTTCCAGGCCATCTTCATGGCCAACGCCGGCGGCGCGTGGGACAACGCCAAGAAGATCGTCGAGACCGACCCGGTCTACAAGAACTCCGGGCGTGGCAAGGGCAGCGACCTGCACGCCGCGACCGTGGTGGGCGACACCGTGGGCGACCCCTTCAAGGACACGTCGTCGGTGGCCATGAACCCCGTCATCAAGTTCTGCACGCTCTTCGGCCTGCTGGCGGTCGAACTCGCCATCAGCGTCAAGGGGATGGACCAGGTCCTGGGCATGGGCGGCGTCGCCTTCGCGCACACGCTCTCGGCCGTGTTCTTCATCATCTCCACGTTCTTTGTGTACCGCTCGTTCTACGGCATGCAGATCACCAAGGGCCGCGCGAAGCACTAATTTCGTTCCGTACAGAGCATCCGGGCCCGCGGACCAGCCGTCCGCGGGCCTTTTCGTTCCCGGCTTTGGCTCCGGGTACCCCCACGCTCCGCGTGGGTCCGGAATAATCCGTGATCCGCACCAGAGCCCCCCATGGCCCGCGTCTCCATCCTCCTCACCGACGGCGTGCGCCTCGCCAACAAGCTCTACATGCACGCGTGCGTCTACGCCTGGTGCCTTGAGGCCGGCCACACGCTCATCGACCCCTGCATGCACCCCTACGCACGCCACTATCCCTCCCTGCGCGGCAACCTGCTCTGCTCTCCCCACCACGCCCTCCGCACCGGCACCTTTCTGGCGGACACCTGCCGCCTCGGCTGGCTCACCTGGCTCGTCGCACGCGGCCTAGGCAAGCGGGGCATCCTCGGCCGCGTCATCAGCCCGTTGCGGGGCGAGTACGACCCGATCCCCATCCCCCCCACCGGGCCGGAGCCGACACCCGCGGCAGCCAACTACGCGATCAACCGCTGGGGCATCCAGAACCAACTCGGCATGATGAAGCACCGCGACGCGATCTTGCGGCACCTCACGCCCAACCCTGAAATCGTGCACGACGCGGACCGCTTTGCTGCATCGCTCCCCGAGGGTCGGCTGGCCCTCGCGGTCCACATCCGCCACGGCGACCACCGCACTGCCCTGCGCGGCTTGTTGTTCGTGCCGCTGGAAGACACGCTCCGCGAGATGCGGCGTGTGCACGCCGCGCTGGCCGATCTCAACCCGCTGTTTGTGGTCTTCTCGGATGAGCCGCGCAGGCCGGAGGAGTTCCCAGGTCTCGACGTCGTGATCTCCAAGTCGCCCGCCATCAACGATCTGTACCGAATGGCCCGTTTCCCGCTGATCGTCGGCCCCATGAGCAGTTTCAACCTGTGGGCGGCGTACGCCGGAGGCGGGCGAGATGGAGACGGCGGCCCCGGCCTGGCCTACCAGTTCCAATCCACGCAGGAGGGCATCGATCTCATGGGCTGGTACACCGACGGGCTGCGCATGACTCGCTCGTTTGACGAGGCCGTGGCGTTCGCCCGCGAGCGCCACGCGGCCGGGCCGCCACAGCGCATCACCGCGGGGCCGATGCGGGCCTGACACGCCGCGCCCAGATAATGCTCCGCACCCGCCCCTCCACACGCCACGCACCATCGGCCTCGATCGCTTCACTCCAGGCCCGGCGCACACCCTCCCAGTCCGTGTAGTCATGGCAGGCCACCACGCCGCCCTCACGCACGAGCGGGCCCCACGCGCGCAGGTCCAGCAGGCACCCCTCGTAGCGATGGTCGCCATCGACCCACAACAGATCGACGGGCGTGCCGGGCCAAGACTTGCGGGCCTCGGCGGATGTGGCCACGACGGGCGTAACCCGGTCAGCCACGCCGTGCTCCGCGATCGCGCTGCGCAGGGCCGCGTCATCGTTCATCATGTAGTTGATCGCGTCGGTGCCGTCGAAGTTCAGGTGCGGATCGATGGCCCAGACGCGCCCGCCCACATCGGCCGAGCCCTTGGCGAGCAGAATGGCGGACTTGCCGCGGTAGGAGCCGATCTCGATGATGGTGCGCACGCCCCGCGCCATGCGGAAGAGCCACGCGCACTCCTCAACCTTGAGTTGCCCGTCAAGCCGCTTGTGCAGGTCGGTGATGACGGCGCCGCCGGGGCCGAGCCGGATGCGTGCGTAGCGGGCGAGTTTGCTCAGGCCCAAGCCCATGGTGGGGCGAGGATAGGGTGCGTGGCACGGGCCGCGCGCACGTCAGCCCTCCATCAGCAGCCGCGCCCGCGCCAGCAGGTCCGCCTGACTCTCATGCACCATGATCTGGTTCGTGCCCCGCTGGCCCACGCTCACCATGCCGCGCCCGTGCAGCAGGCGCATGAGTTCCGGCCGGCCACCCGGCGGGTCCTCCTCCACCACCAGCACGCGCGGGCAGCACTTTGCAAAGTCCCACCCGTCAAACAGGTCCATCTCGTGACCTTCCACATCGATGACGGCCGCGTCAATGAACCCCCCAGTCCCCGCTCCCGCCAGCACCTCATCCATCGTCGTCCGCGGCACATCCACCACCGTCTGCACGTGCGCAGCCGGAATCGCCTTGGGAGTCTTTGCGCCAAGCACAAACGAGTTGGGCTTCACCGCGCCAGCACCATTCGCCGTGGCCGGCACCACCTCCACAAACCGCAGCGTGCCCGAGGCACCCCTCGCCGAAGCCGCCGCGTGCACCACGCGGCTGGCGGGCCGGTTCTTGGCGCACAACGCAGCCGCGCCGGGTGAGGCCTCGATGAGAATCGTCTTCCACCCGATCGCATCCAGCGCGTAGGTCACGCTCGCGGTGAGGCCGTCAAAGGCACCACACTCCAGGCACGATCCGTCAAGCCGCCCCTCAAAGAGGTGAAAGAGCAGCACATCCTCCGAGCAATCGGCCCGAAAATCCACGGGGTAGCGCGGCGTGCGGCCGGCGCTGCGCAGCCGCTCCGACGCGACGAACCCCATCGCGTGCGCGGCGGATCGGCTCGCCACCGACGCGGCCTCCGCGAGCGTCGCCCATCGCCGTTTGGCGCGCCGGTGCTGCCGCTGACCCACGACCAGAGCGGTCAGTGCCAGGGCGAGGGCGATGGCCGCGAGCGCAGTATCCATACGCGGAGTCTACACGGTTCCACGCGGCGGGCGGATGCATGACAGGGGCTACGCTCTGCCTCATGGCATCGCCCGCCCGCAAAGGCCTGCTCTTCCGTGTCCGCCGCGAGGTGCGGCGCGTGGGCGTGCAGGTGGGCCTGCTGCAGCCGTATCAGCCGGAGTTCTTCGCGGGCTTCTCCGAAGCCTCGCGTGCCTCCGCGCGTGTGGTGCTGCCCCTGGTTCGCTCCTGGCTCAACCCCGCGAGCGTGGTAGATGTCGGCTGCGGCACGGGCGGGTGGCTGGCCGTGTGGCTGGAACTCGGCGTGGAGAACGTGCGCGGCATCGACGGCGACTATGTGCTGCCCGAGCAACTCGAAATCCCGCACAACCAGTTCACCACGGCCGACGTCGCCGCGCCGATCTCCATGAGCGAACGCTTTGACCTGGCCATGTGCCTTGAAGTGGCCGAGCACCTGCCGCCCGCCGCGGGCGAAACGCTGGTCGCTTCCCTCGCGGGGCTGGCGGACGCGATTCTTTTCTCCGCCGCCGTTCCCGGTCAGGGCGGCACGGGCCATGTGCACGAACGCTGGCCCGACTACTGGGCGGGCCTTTTCGCAGCGCACGGTTTCGTCGTCGTCGATGCGGTGCGGCCCGTGATCTGGGCCGATGAGCGGGTCTCGTGGTGGTACCGCCAGAACACGCTGCTGTTTCTGCGGCCGGAGCGGCTCGCGGCGTGCGTTGAACTGGCGGGCATCGCTGCCCGCCGCGCCGGGTCGCCGCTGTGCATCGCCCAGCCGTACATGGTGGAACGGCTCGCACGCCGCAAGTAGGCATCCGCGCGGCGGGCGGCGGGGCGTCTGCGCTGCCGCCAGCACGCGAATGATCCCGCCAATGGGCTCCGTCTGGATTGTTGATCGCACGCACGGCCAACTGGGCAACCGGTGCATCCTGCTCTCATCGGCCTACGCGTGGTGCCTGGAGTGCGGGCACGACCTCTACTACCCCTCGTTCACCCGCTACGCCGACCTCTTCCCGCGGCTGGCGCACCAGTGGATTCCGTCCCCCACCGACCCCTCGCCCACCCGCGCATCCGCGGCCACGCGGGCACGCTTCCAGCACGCCTTCACGCTCGCCTTTCGCGGTGGGTCTCGCCTGGGCCTCATCCGCGGGCGCTACCGCCCCCGCCTGGGCGGCAAGAGCGGCGACCTTCCCCCCACCGACCCGCTCGTGGAAGACGGCCGCAAGCGCTATGTGCTCTTCTCGTGGCGATTCACGAACCCTTTGGGTCTGGCCAAGTACCACGCCCAGATCCGCGCCATGCTCACGCCGCAGCCCGAAGTCGTCGCGGGCACGGAGGACTTCATCGCCGCGCTCCCGCAGAGCCGCATGCGCATCGGCGTCCACGTCAGGCATCGCGACTATCGCGGGTTTGCAAACGGGGCCTTCTATCAGCCCGTCGAGTCGTACGCCCGAACCATGCACGCCGCGGCCCAGCGCTTCGCCGACCGCCGCCCGGTCTTTGTCGTCTGCAGCGATGAGCGAAGAAGCGAGAGCGAGTTTCCCGGGCTGGACGTGGTGATCTCCCGCGGCAACCTCATCGAAGACATGGCACGCCTCTCGCGGATGCACCTGGTCATCGGGCCGGTCAGCACGTTCAACGCCTTCGCGGCGTACTTGGGCGGCATTCCCGCGTGGCACACCGGCGAGCGTGCCGCGGCACACGGCTTCGAGTGGAACTATCGCGGCCTGCCGGTGGTCTATTCGCTTGAGGACGCGGCCAAAGCGGTTGCCGAAGGAGCGGGCACGAGCGCGCTCATCGCGATCCAATCTGCACCGACACGGGTCTGATGCCGAGCGTGGTGCGCCAAAACCACCCACGCGGAGCGTGGGGGTACCCAAGCCAGCCAAAAACAAACAACCCGCCGGAGTTGCCCCCGGCGGGTTGCGCATTGTTCATGCGGGCTGCGCCCTCTCCCTCGCTGGCACAAGGCCACGCGGGCAGACGGCGAGCTCCGTCGAGCTGCCTGTTTACAGGCGCAGCCCCTTCGTACATCCATTAATCGACACTGGATCACCTCCTTTCAAACACCAACACCTGCCCAGCCGCCACCGGTGATGTCGCCGGCCGCCAAGCCTCCATCCGCAGACCGTCGCCCGCGGCACATCGCCCGCAGCGGATGATCACCCGCTGCGGTCGTCGCTTCGCTCTGCCCACGGGTCGGGTTCGAGTGTGTCCGCCCGTCGGCCGCGCTCAGCAAGAAAAGACTATGCCGTATACGCTGGCCGCCGTCAAGCGGTTTCCCGACCCGGTGGATATCTCGGACCGGGCTTGGGCACAGCCCGACGGCGCGGCCCACATGGCCGGTTCCAGCCCGCAGCCTTGCCCAGTTTCACCGGACGCCCGATCGCGGCCGGCGGCCGCCGCATCAGGCGTTTTCGTCGTACGCGGCGAAGGTCCCCTTCTTGTTCTCGGCCTCCACGTAGGCCCGGAACTCGGTCATCTTGTACGAAACAAAGCAGAACACGTGGTGGAGCGTGAGGTGCTCCAGATCGGTCTCGTCTTTGGGCGAGTCCTTGCGGAGGCGATCAAACTCGGCCAGCAGCGTCTCGGCTTTCATGGTGGGCCAGCGTAGGGCTCAGCCCGCGCGCCGGGCCCCCGCAAGTGCCGCCAGCACAAACAGGCCCGTCTGCGCCAGGGCAATGCACGGCCCGGGCTGCCACGAGAGTTCGAAACTCAGCACAAGGCCCAGCACCAACCCCAGCACCGCCGCGGCCACCGAAAGGGCCAGCACCGGCCGCAGGCGTGTGGACAGGCGCAGGGCCGTGGCCCCCGGAAGCACGATGAGGGCCGAGGCAAGCACCACGCCCGCAACCTTCATGGTCGTCACCACCACCACCGCAAGCACGGCGAGCAGCCCCGCCCGCACGAGGCCCGTCGGCACGCCCGCCGCGCGGGCCGCGTCTTCATCGAACGCCCAGAGGAGCAGCGGCCGCCGCGCGGCCCAGAGCGACGCGGCCACACCCACCAGCACCACCCACGCCGCGACCACCTCCGCGCGGCTCACCAGCAGCACCGAACCAAACAGAATCGACTCCCACGAGCGCACATCCGCGGGCCTACCGGCTTCGATCGCGTGCTGGCGTGCCACCTGCACGAGGATGGCTCCCAGCGCCATGCTCGCCACGAGGAACAGGCCGATCGCGGTGTCCTCGGGGGTCTTTCTGTCTCGGCCCACCAGAGCCATGCCCACGGCGGCACCGATGCAGAAGAGACCAACAACCAGCATCTCGGCCGCGCCACCGGTCTCCAGCACGCCGTACGCGGCGAGCAGTGACGCGACACCAATGCCGCCGAAGGCCGAGTGGCTGATGCCTTGGCCCACAAAGCCCAGCCGCTTGACCACCACCAGCACCGACACCAGGCTGCACGTGACGGCCACGGCCAGCCCTGCCAAGATCGCTGGCAGGTACAGGCCTCGCAGCATCGGGTCGGCGAGGTATTCGAGCGTCTTCACGGGGCCGCTCCCGTGCCGCTCGCCGTGCCCTGCGCGGGCGGGTGGTCGCACTGCGGGCAGTCTGCCGCGGCGTGGGCGTGGATGTGCAGGGCCGCTCCCCCGCTGCCGCGTGCACCCAGGCCCACGACATCGTGGCTAAACACCTCGGCGATCACCTCGGGCGTGAGGCCGGCCGGTGCGGTGTGGCTGTGCAGGCGGCGTGCAAGGCAGGCCACGCGGTCGCTGGAAGCGGTGATGGCGCGCAGGTCGTGGCTCACCACGATCATCGTCGGTCGCAGTTGGGCGTGAACCCGATCGAGCAGGTCGGCAAACTGCCGCTGGCCCACCGTGTCGATCCCCACGGTGGGTTCATCCAGCACGAGAATCCGCGGCTTGGGGAAGAGGGCCCGCGCGATGAGGGCCCGCTGCAACTGCCCGCCCGAGAGCGAGCCGATGTGCCGCTCCGCCAGACCGGCGATCCCGACCAGTTCCAACAGGCTCTCCAGCCAGGCCGCCTCATCACGAGTCAGGCCGCTCCACGGCGGCCGATCCCAGGTGGCCGCGAGGCGCACCACCTCGCGCACGCTCAGCGGCATGGCCAGCGCGGCATCGGGCCGCTGGGCAACATACCCCACCAAGCCCCTTCGGCGGGCTTCGCTCGGCGGGTCGCCAAAGACACGCACGCGGCCGAAGCCGGGCACCAACACGCCCATGAGCAGTTTGAGGAACGTGCTTTTTCCACCGCCGTTGGGGCCCAGCACGCCCAGGCGCTCACCCTCGGCCACAGTGAGCGACACATCTTCGAGCGCGGGCAAGTCGCGGTCTCCCCCGGTGCTCTCTGCTCCGTACGCCGCGCCCCCACCACCACCGCTACCGCCGGGGTAGGTGTACGAGACGTTCTCGAACTCCACAGCGGGCGTTGGCACGGGGGCTTGGTCCTTCACGCCGGCAGGTTAGCGAGGTGCGCCCGCGGGCTCAGGCGCAGGCTCACCCGCGGGCGCAGCCCGCGGCTCGAAGCCCGCCACGAGCGCGTCCAGGTTCTTGCGCATGAAGGCGACGTAGTCGCCTGTGCCCAGAGGGTCGAGCGTGCGCACGCTGGTGCCCGTCGCCGCGGCGATCCGCTGCACGGCCGCGGGGGAGAGTTGCGGCTCGACATACACGCTGGTGAGGGCGAGGCCCTTCACGGCCTGCGCGGCCTCAGCCAGCGCACCGGGAGTGGGCTCACCGGCGTTCAACCCTGCAAGGGCGACAAACGTCAGCCCGTAACGCCTGGCGAGCCAGCCGTACGCATCGTGGGCGACGAGAACGGTCTTGCCCTTGTGGGGCAGCAGGCGGCGAGCGTATTCGGCGTCAAGGTCGGCGAGGTTCTTTGTGAGTTGTTCGCGGGCCGTGACGATCGCATCGACAACGGGCAGCCCGTCGCCGCGTGCCCGGGCGATCCGTTCGAGTTCCGCGGCGACACGCTCGACCAACTTGGCCGCGAGTGTGGGGTCTAGCCACAGGTGTGGGTCGGTGTGGCCGTGGTCACAGTCGTCGGTGTGTTCGTGATCGGTCGTCGCTGGCGATTCGGCCGCGCCAACGCCCAGCACATCGGCGACGATCAGCACCCGCCGCACACCCCGGCCTGACGGCGCGACCGGGTGTTCGTTGAGAAACTGCTCCACGCGGGCTTCAAGGCCCAGACCCACCAGCACAATCAGATCCGCGCGGGCCGCGGCGGCCAGTTGCTGGGGCGTTGGTTCGTAGCCGTGCTCGCTCACCCCGGGAGGGATGAGCACTTCGACGGCTGCTGCCCGGCTGAAAGCGGTCGCGAGCGGTTGGATGAGGCCCTGGAGCGGGGCGATGCTGACGACCACGCTGGGCGGCTGGGGCACGGACGGCTCCGGCGCAGCGTGCCCCGAGGATGCAGCGCACACGCCCGCGAGTGCCAGGGCCGCGAATGTGAACCGTCGCGTGGGCATGGAGCAATCCTTGCACGTCGCCTGGCCAAATGCAACCGTGTTGCAAGAAGAGATACGCGGGCCGGGCACGACAGGTTCGGCGCGTGCCGCTGGGCCACGGCAGCATGGCGCTTTGCGGCTCGCGCTGGAAGCGGAAACCTTGCTGCCGCGCGTATACCCTGTACACCTGTCGGGGCGGTAGCTCAGTTGGTAGAGCGCGTCGTTCGCAATGACGAGGTCGCGTGTTCGACTCACGTCCGCTCCACTTTGCCGGAAAAGCGAAAACGCCGCGGTCTCTAAGCCGCGGCGTTCTCGTTTTTGCGTGTTGTGAACCGAACCCTGCCTCAGCCCTTGATCGCGGTGACCTTCACCTGCGAGTAGCGCTGGCGGTGGCCGGTCTTGCGGCGGTAGCCCTTACGACGGCGGAACTTGTGGATGAAGAGTTTCTCGCCCTTCACCTCCGCGTCGAGAATCTCGCACGTGACGGAAGCACCCGCCACATAGGGCGCACCGACCTTGGCGGCGGTGGTGCCGTCGCCGGGGCCGATGCAGAGGACCTTGTCGAACGTGATGGACTTGCCGGGGGCGACCTCGCCGTGTTCCAGCAGGTCCACGAGGATGACCTCGTCTTTGCGGACGACGCGTTGACCGCCGCCTTCTTCAATAATGGCGTACATAGACCAAACTCCAAACCGCGCTGACGGGGGGGCATGCCGAAAGCGGCCGCCCGACTTGGCGAAGGCCCGTTTCACTGCGGGGCAGAGGATAGGCGCGAGGGCGCGGCGACGCCTCTGCACCGACAAGGTTCAATGGTGGTCCGTCTCGTTCTTGGGCCCCAGCGCCCATGGCTCGCTGGTCTCACCGTTGATCGTGGTTCCTCCCTGAAACACCGGCCGCACGTTCTTGAGAAAATCGAAGGGGAAGTGGAAGACCGGGCGTGTGAGTTCGTCGAGTTTCGCCAAGTGCTCGGGCAGCAGGTGCACGTCCAGCGCTTTGAGATTGTCGTTGAGTTGCTCGAGCGTCCGCACGCCGATGATCGTGCTCGTCACGCCCAACCGCGAGTTCACCCACGCCAGGGCGATCTGGCTGGGCGTGGCGTTCACCTGTTTGGAGATGGCCAAGAGGGCCTCGATCACGGCGTAGGAGCGGTCGTTGAGGGATTTGGTCACCCACTCGCCGCGCCCGGCCTTGTGGGTCGCGGCGTTCTCGCGGGTGTACTTGCCCGAAAGAATCCCACCCTTGAGGGGCGACCAGGGTGTGACGCCCATGTTCATCTCCATCGCCATGGGAACGAGCGCGCCCTCCACCGTGCGCTCCAAAAGCGAGTACTCGATCTGGAGAGCAATCAGCGGCGACCAGTTGCGGAAGTGGGCGATCATCTGGGCCTGCACGCACTTCCAGGCGGGCGTGTCGGAGAAGCCGATGTAGCGGATCTTGCCCGCGCTCACCAGGTCATCCAGCGTGCGCATGGTCTCTTCGATGGGCGTGAACGGGTCCTCGAAGTGCATCCAGTACAGGTCGATGTAGTCGGTCTTCAATCGCCGCAGCGACTCCTCCAACTGCTGATGAATCGCCTTGCGGCTTGCCCCGCCGCCGTTGGGGTCGCCGGGGTGCAGGTTGCCCATGAACTTCGTGGCCAGCACCACGCGGTGCCGCCGGTTGCCCGCGGCGTTCAGGTAGTCTCCGATGATCTTCTCGGAGTGGCCCTTGGTGTAGATGTTGGCCGTGTCGATGAAGTTGCCGCCCTTCTCGATGAAGGCATCGATGATGCGGCGCGAGGTCATCGGGTCGGCACCCCAGCCCCAGTCGAGCCCGAACGTCATCGCGCCCAGGCAGAGCGGGCTGACACGCAGACCGGAACGGCCGAGTGTGAGGTAAGAGTTGAGTGCCATGCGAAGACTCCGGTGGAAAGCGGGCGGCTCCTCGTGGAGAGAGTCTACCAGAGATCGCGGGTGCGGGTTCGGCACGCGAAGGGCCGATACGCTGGGCCATGTGGCCGCCCTGGGTGAACCTGCGCGATGACCGGGGTGTGCTCCACCGCCGCCGCTGGTCGCCCGCCGCGGCCGCCCGCGACCCCACGCTGACGGCCGACCAGCGCAGAAACCAGAACGACTATGCCTTGCTCGTGCGCGCCGATCACATTGCGCACTCCCGGTGGACGTTGCTCCTCGTGTGGGCCTTTGCGGTGAACGTGTGCATCTCGAACTACTCGCTTGTCTGGCTCACGAACCGCGGGGCTGATTGTTTCACGCTCTACCTGCTCGGCACCGCGGCTGTGTTCCACGGCGGCATCCGCTGGCACATCCGACCGAGGGTTCGGGCACAACTCGCCAAGGCCGCGATGCTTGTGCCCCCCCGCTGCCGCGCGTGCGGGTATCTGCTGGACGGCCTCACGACCGAGGCCGACGGCTGCCGCGTCTGCCCTGAGTGCGGCGCGGCGTGGCGCGTGCCCGATCCAGCCGCATCACACACTACGGCTTCGTGAGGTGGTCGATCACCCACCTGCCGGCCTGCTTGATGGGCGCGGGCGGGAGGCTCTTCCAACCGTTCTGCACGCCGCGCGGCGACAGAGCCAGCAGCGAGCCGTGCGCGATGATCAGCAGGCCCACGACGAAGCGCGCCCCACGCCCGCGCTTGTGCGGCAGGGCGCGGCGCTGCAGAGCAAGGTCTCGCAGCAGCGTGCGCACGATGAGCACCAGCCCCGCGCCCGCCGTGAGCAGCCCGGCGCACCGCCACACCCAGCGCCAAGACTGCAGCAGTTCCTTCCCGTCGGCGTCGGCCCACATCAACGTCCAGCCAAGAGCGATACCCGGTGTGAGCACCAGCATCCCCGTGGCCAGTCGCTTCCATCCCTGTCCGCCCGGGTACAGGTCATCCACGTGCCCCGCGTCAAACCCGCACTCGATGCAGCGGCGGCCGGGCACCTTCGCCAGGTCGTACCCACAGAGCGGGCAGACCCGATCCAAGCGGCCCGAGCGCATCCGCATCAGCGCACTCCACACCAGCCACAAACCCCACGCCGAGAACGCCGCGAACAGAATGGCGTTGAGGGTGCTGAGCACAGGGCAACATCGGCACACGGCGCGGGCGCGTTCAGGGCTCGCGCGGCAGGTCGGAGAGGGTCTTGATGCGGCGCAATTCGTCGAAGGCCTGCAGGGGCGTGAGCGAGTCGATCTTGATCTCGCGGAGCGCATCCACCGCAGGATGGGGCACGAACTCGGTGAAGAGCGACATCTGCGGACCCGCTTGCGCGGCACGCGCGGGCACCTTCGCAGCCTTGCCCTTGGGCCCGGCAGCGCCGTCGTGCTCCACGGAGAGCGACTCGAGCACTTGGCGGGCGCGGCGGATGGTTTCATCAGGGATGCCCGCGAGTTTGGCGACGTGCAGGCCGTAGGAACGATCGGTTCGGCCGGGCAGGATGCGGTGGAGGAAGACGATCTGGCCGCCCGCGTCGTCCCCGGCCCCGGCTCCCTCCGCCGCGGGCCACTCGCGCACGGCCACGTGCAGGTTGGTGATCCGCTCGGGCAGATCATCGGCAAGGCGTGTGAGTTCGTGATAGTGCGTGGCAAAGAGCGTGCGCGGTTGGGGGGGGCGGGGTGCCTCTGGCCTGCGCTTGCCGCTGGCGATGCGGCCCGCGACACCACCCCTTCCCCCACCGTCATCTCCGGCCGCGAGCGTTTCCGTCACGGCCCACGCGAGCGAGAGGCCGTCGAGCGTGCTTGTGCCGCGCCCGATCTCGTCGAGGACGACGAGTGAGCGGTCGGTGGCGTGGTGCAGGATCGCGGCCGTCTCGGTCATTTCCACCATAAAGGTCGATTGGCCCGCGTGCAGGGCGTCGTCTGCGCCCACGCGGGCGAAGACGCGGTCGGTGAGGCCGATGGTGGCGGCCTCGGCGGGGACGAAACTGCCCGCGTGAGCGAGCATGACCAGGAGCGCGGTCTGGCGGATGAACGTGCTCTTGCCCGCCATGTTGGGGCCGGTGATGAGCGCCAGGCGGGGCGAGCAGGGCACGGCTTCGCCTTCGGGCACGCCCAGACGCACATCGTTGGGCACGAAGTTCGAGCCCAGCAACTCATCCAGCACGGGGTGGCGGCCCTGGCGGATGTCGAGCACGGGCTCATCGACCATCTCCGGGCAGACCCAGCGCCGGTCAACGGCCTTGTCGGCGAGGCAGACGAGGGCGTCCAGTTCCGCAACGATGCCCGCGAAGGTCTGCACGGCGGCCAGATGCTGCCTCGCCTCATCGCACAGGGCCATGAACAACTTCTGCTCACGGTCGAGGGCGCGGGCCTGAGCCGTGTTCACCTTGTCCTCGAACTCCTTGAGTTCGGGCGTGATGTAGCGTTCGGCGCTCGTGAGCGTCTGACGGCGGTTGAAGGTGGGCGGGGCGCGGTCTGCCGCGCCCTTGGAGAGTTCGATGTAGTAGCCGGTGATTTTGTTGAAGGCGACCTTGAGCGTGGGCAGGTTGTGCTCGGCGATGAGGCGGGCTTGGTAGGCCACCAGCCAACTCCCCGCATCGCGCTGAAGGAGGCGAGCCTCGTCGAGCGCGGCATCCACACCGTCGCGGATAAGGCCCCCATCGCGCATGTGCGGCGGCGGGCTTTGCACGCACGCTGCGGCGATGCGCCCACACAAGGCCTCCAGAGGCTCGCGCACATCGCCCAGCGCCGCCCGCTGCCCGGCGAACGCGGCCACGTTCACGAGGGAAGCCTCCAGCAGGCCCACGCGACCCACCGAGGCCCCCAGCGCAACCAGGTCTCGCGGCGAGGCACGCGCCATCGCCACACGCGCCGCGAGGCGGGGCACATCCTGCACGCCCTCCATGGCTTGGGCGACTTCAGCACTGAAGCGACGGTCGTAGACCAATGCCCCGACACACGTGTGACGTGCCCGGATGGGTTCGACCTTGCACAACGGCCGCAACAGCCAGTCTCGCAGGAGACGCTTGCCCATGCCGGTGCGGCAGGGGGCCTTGCAGGCCGAGCCGAGGAACACGCCGAGCAGAGAGCCGTCCAGCCCGTCGCCGATGCCCGGAGCCGCGCCCAGCCCGGAACGGATTGTGCGGTCGATTTCGAGCGAGCGCAGGCTCGATGCATCGATGAGCAGCCGGTCGCCGGGCTGTTCTCGCTTGGGTGGGCGTAGGTGCAAGAGCGCGGGACCAGTGCCCCCCCCCCCACCGCCACCCGCCTCCTCGCGCGGCACCTGCGTCGCGAGCAGATAGCGCACAATGACACCGGCAGGGATGGCCAGAGCATCTTCATCGCCCAGACCGAACGCCGCGAGCGTGGCGACACCAAACTGTTTGAGAAGGGCCTCGCGTGATTCGCCCAAGCGAAACTGCCACTGCGGGCGGGGCGTGCCGGGCAGGCCCAGGGCGCTGAGCACCCCCGCGAGGCGGGGCGGGGGCTTCATGTCGGCGGTCTCGGCGTACAGCACCTCGCTGATGCCGCGGCGGGAGAGTTCGTCTACGAGGGCTTCGGCGGGGCAGGAAAAGACGGTGATCTCGCCGGTGGAGAGTTCAGCAACCGCCACCGCAGCGATCTGCCCGGCGTGGGCTGACGGAGGCAGCGAGTGCGTGCCGTTGCGGCGGCCCGCGGGCGTGGCCGCATCCGGTGGGAAGCAGACGCAGGCGAGGTGGTTTGGGCGGTCGTCGCTGAGGAGCGACTGATCGATGAGCGTGCCGGGCGTGAGGATGCGGGTCACAGCCCGCTCAACGATCTGGCCCGCCTTCACATCGGCCACGTCCTGCACCTGCTCGCAGACGGCCACGCGAAAGCCCGCCGCGATGAAGCGGCGGAGGTATGTATCGAGTTGGTGATAGGGCACGCCCGCCATGGGCACGCCCGCGGTGCGCTGCGTCAGCGTGAGGCCGATGGCCTTGTGGGCCTTGACCGCATCGTCATCGAACATCTCGTAGAAGTCGCCGATGCGGAAGAGCAGGAGGCAGTCCGGATGGCGTTCCTTGAAGCGCGCGTGCTGCCGCATCGCGGGCGTGTCGCGCGGGTCGGCGGCTTTTTTGGCCGGCGGTGGCGTGGGGGGCATCTGGCCAGAGGATAAGCGAGGCACGGGGTGCATGTGCCAGCGGGTATGGCCGCGAGCAACGCCAGACTCACACCAAGCCCATGCGGCAAAGGCACGCCCACCCCCCGCCCCCTCCCTCTGGGAGGGGGTGTAAAGGCAGCGGCGCACCACCACCCCCTGTCACGCCGCGAGGGGGCGGGAGAAGAGCGTCTGGGTCCGTGCGGGTTGCCCGATCGCTTCTGCGAGCGCGAGGACGGCCGCACAGTCTGCCCGCTTCCACCAGCCCAGGCGGCGGACATCTCGCTCGATGGCGGCCACCGGCACGACCTCGTGCACGCGGGTGCGAAGGTCGGCACGCCCGCCGAGTTGCCAGAGAAGCACCGCCGCGTCGATGGGTGAGGCACCGCCTTCCTCATTCCCCCCAGCACCACCGGCCCCACTCCCCCCACCCCACACGCGGCCGCCGCTTGCCGCGCCCGCGGCCTGCGCGGTGTGGGGGGGAAAGGACTGGGCGAGCAGCCAGGTGCTCGCGCGCAGGGACGATTCGATGCGTTCGGCAAGCGGCGCGGCCAGACCGCGCCCGCAGTCGTTGGCTTGGCGGGCGAGGTCGCCAAGGCCCGCCATGGCGACCGCCACGGCAGAGCCGCAGGGCCGGTTGGAAGACGCGGCTCGCGCGGCGAGGTGAATCTGGTCGCACAGGCGTGCCGCGGCCTCCAGAGCCTCGGCCGTGGGCGCGTAGGTGAGTTCGGTCATGCGTTGGAGGGCAAGGCCCAGCGCGGCCACGGTGGCTGAGGGTGCCTCGCTGAGCCGCAGGCGAACGGACAAGGGCAAAGGCCGCCCGTTGGCCGCGAGGGCGTCGATCAGGGCCTCCCACTGGCCGGTGTCCGCGAGACGCTCGATCTTTCGGATGTTCAACATGACTTGCTCCTTGGAACGCCAAACCACCAACCCCTGAATCCCACGCCGTCCTCAGCCCGCCCTTGCGCCTCGCCTGCTTAGTTGTACGAGGATTTCGGCTGTTTGGCACGTCAAAAGACTGCCTTTGTTTGGAGAACCGAACCCTTACTGACAGGACGCTGTCAGTGGCGACTGACAGCGCCATGTCAGGGGTGGGCCCCGGGAGGTACCGATGGTCCCGACGCGGCCGGTTGTGCGGGTTGGCGAAGGGCCGCGGCGCGGGGAGGCTGTGCCGCGAAGGCGGGGACACGTGCGAGCACATTGGCCTTGCGGCGCGGGTGTGGCACGTCGATCAACTCAGGGTTCGGGGTCTTCCTGCACCGGGAGGGGTTTGCCATGCAACTCATCGACATTCTCAAGGCCGCGTACGAGGCTGACGCGTCGGACATTCACCTGGTGGCCGGGCACGCGCCCGTGATGCGGGTGCACACGGTGGTGTCGCCGCTGGACATGCCCGTGCTCTCGGCGGAAGTCTGCATGGGGTTCGTGAAGGAGATGGCCCCCAAGGAAGCCTTCGCCCGCTTCGAGCAGAACAAGGACGCCGACTTCTCGTTCTTCGCGCAGGGCATCGCCCGCTACCGCGTGAACGCCCACATGCAGCGCGGCGCGGCGGCCCTGGCCCTGCGCATCGTGAAGACCAAGGTGCCGCCCTTGGAGAAACTGAACCTGCCGGACGTGATTGCGCGGCTGACCTACCTGCCACGCGGCTTGGTGCTGGTGACGGGCGACACGGGCAGCGGCAAGAGCACGACGCTGGCGGCGATGATCCAGAGCATGAACGAGCGCTACAACAAGCACATCATCACCCTGGAAGACCCGGTGGAGTACACGTTCCAGAGCCAGACGTCGCTGATCGAGCAGCGCGAACTGGGGCAAGACATGCCCAGTTTCGCCTCGGCCCTCAAGCACGCGCTGCGGCAGGACCCGGACATCATCCTGGTGGGTGAGATGCGCGACCTGGAGACGACGGCGCTGGCCATCACGGCGGCGGAGACGGGCCACCTGGTGCTGAGCACGCTGCACACGGTGAGCGCGAGCCAGACGGTGGAGCGCATCATCGACATGTACCCGGCCAACCAGCAGAATCAGATCCGCTCGATGCTCGCCAACACGCTGCAGGCGGTGGTGAGCCAGACGCTCTTCTCGAGGATCGATGCCCCGGGCATGGTGCCCGCTGTGGAGGTGCTGCTGTGCACGCCCGCGGTGCGCAACCTGATCCGCGAGGCCCGGACGTTCGAGATTCCCAACGTGATCGAGACGAGCAAGGCCCTGGGGATGACAACGCTCGACAAGAGCATCGCGGAGTTGTATTTCAACGGGATGATCAGCCGCGACGATGCGATCGCTTCTTCCACCATGCCCGACAAACTGGAGCGGCTGCTCGCCGCCTGAGGGCAGGCACTGGGCATCGGGCACTGGGCACTGGTGTTCCGGTCCTGATGCCTTGCGTGTGCCGCAGATCCCCTCGTTTAACCGTTTCGCCTCGTGATCCTCCCCAGTGCCTAGTGCCCAGTCCCCAGTGCCTTCCGCTTCTTCATCATGCCCCTTTACCGCTACACAATCCGAACCACCGGCGGGCAGGCACAGACCGGCACGGTGACGGCCGAGTCCATCGCCACGGCGGCCACGGTGCTGCGCAACCAGGGCGCGCACGTGCTGTCGATCTCGCCGCTGAAGGATGCGCTCATCAGTTCAGGCCTTGCGGCGCGGATCAAGGAACTCAACGCCGGCAAACCCAAGGCCAAGCACGTTCTGGACTTCACCACGCAGTTGGCGGTGATGATGCGTGCCGGCATCAATCTGCGTGCCGCGCTTGACGGGATCGCCGAGCAGACCGAGCACCCCAACTTCAAGAAGGTGATTCTGGCGATCAAGGGCGACGTGGAGGCGGGCAAGCAATTCTCGGCGGCGCTGCAGCGGCACCCGCGTCTGTTCGGGCCGCTGTACATCCACATGGTGCGCGCGTCGGAGATGTCGGGCGCGTTCGCCCAGATGCTCGACCGCATCGCCGGGTACATCGGCCAGGAGATCGAGACACGCAAGATGGTGATCGGCGCGGCGATCTACCCCGGCGTGATCGGCACCATGGCGGTGGGCGTGACGGTCTTTCTGCTCACGTTCGTGCTGCCCAAGTTCAAGGCGGTGTTCGCGGGCAAGGAGGACGTGCTTCCGGGGCCAACCAAGTTCCTGCTGGGCCTGTCGGAACTCATGGTGGCGCAGTGGCCCCTGATCCTGGGAGCGGTCATGCTCGCCATCGGCGGGCTGTACGCGTTCAGCCGGACCGCCGTGGGCTCGTTCTGGATCGACAAGATGAAACTCACGATCCCGATCCTTCGCACGATGTTCCGCTCGCTGTACATCAGCCGGTCTCTCCAGACCATGGGCCAGTTGGTGAACGCGGGCGTGCCGATGCTGGACACGCTGGCGATCACCGGCGACATCTCGGGCAACACGTTCTACCGCAACCTGTGGAAGAGCGTGTACACGAACGTGAAGCAGGGCAAAAAGATCGCCCAGCCGCTGCAGAAGAGCCCGCTCTTGCCGCAGAGTGTGGTGCAGATGATCTCGGCGGGTGAAGAGTCCGGAAAACTGGGCGAGGTGCTCGACGAGATCTCGGTGTACTACGCCAAGCAGTTAAAGGACCACATCAAGACGGTTACCAGCATGATCGAGCCCATCATGATCGTCATGATGGGATCGGTCGTCGGTTTCATCGCCATGGCGATCATTCTGCCCATCTTCAAGATGAGCCAGATCGTAAAGTGAAGGCGGCAGGGTCTGGTTCGGCCCCCCGACGCGGGGCAGTTTGAGGAAAGCCATGCGACCCGCGCCCTCCAACCTTCGCTCGATCGCTCCGGTCGGCGTGCCCGCGCCTCCACGCGGCCTGTACGCCGGTGCGACGGCGTTCACGCTGCTGGAGACTGCGCTGGCCACGGTCATTCTGGCCGTGGGCATCCTGGCGCTGATCGAGGCGCAGGGCTCGTTCACGCGCCTGAACGATTTCTCAAGCAACGCGGCGACCGCCAGTTATCTCGCCGGCGAACTGCGCGAACGGATGCGGCCGCTGCCCCGGCACGACGCCGTGACGGGCCTGTACTCGAGCACCAGCGGCGGGCAGCCCACGCTGGTCGGGTGGGGCCGCGAGACCGGGGAGACCACTCCCGCAGACCTCGACGACCTGGACGACTACGACGGCGCAACGTTCGGAACCGGCGGCACCTTCGCCGGACCGATCGACGCCACCGGGCGCGTGCTGCCTGAACTGAACAACGCGGGCGAAGCCCTGATGACCAACGGCGTGCAGGTGAACATGCGCGGCTGGTCGCAGACGGTGTCGGTGGAGAAGGTCGATCCGCGCAACTTCGCCACCGTGCGGGGCGACGGCTATGCCGTGGCCGCGACCGGCGGCACGCCGGCCATCACCGTCGATCAGTTCCCGCTGCGGGTCACGCTCGTGGTGAGTTTCACGGCCCCGGGAGCGACGAGCGCGGAAGAGATGGCCCGGGTCGTCTTCATCGTGCCGCCCTGAGGAGACGCCAGACTTCAGACGCCAGTCAGGACCAAGCAACAAGCACTCAGGACCGATTCGGAGGCACAGGACACGCACAATGACCCGCTCGTCGCGCCCACCATGCCGCAACCCGCGCCAGCCCCTCACCACCCGGCGCGCCGTGGTCTCGGTGCTGGCGATGATGTTCCTGGTTCTCTTCGGCTCCCTGGGCCTGGCCATGACCATCTCCAGCAAGGGCAACCTGCGCACCGCCAGCACCCAACTGCACGTCTACAAGGCCCTGGGCGCGGCCGAGACCGGCCTCGCGGTCGCCAAGGCACGCCTGCAGGAGGCCGCGGGCCGCTTCATCGTGGATCGCGGCACGATGGACGGCACCTACGCGGCCAAACTCTGGTCCGGCACGCTGAGCGGTGGCGACGGGCAGAAGACCGTGCTCGCACCGCCCAGCGGCTTCGGCGAGCAGTCGCTCCCCGCTGGCATCGCACAGGCCGTCGTCAACGTCCACGCGGCGGACAGCAACACCGTCACGGTTTCGGGCCTGGCCAGTTCGCCAGTGGTCTCCAGCGCTCCGGCCGGCACCGACACAAGCGTCTACGCGGCGTCCAACTGGGTGGTGACTGCGCCTGTGGCCATCGAGGGCGCGGCGGCGAGCGGGTCTCTGAACGCGGCGTTCCAGATCACCTATGCGCCCCTTGCCAACGGGACGGACATCCGCATCATCGCCACGGGCTTCAGTTCGCTGGGCACAAGCGGCTCGGGATTCTCGTTCAGGAGCCACGCGGCCGCGGCAGACCGCTCGCTCACGCGGACGATCTCGCAGGACTTCCGCATTGTCAAGCGGCCGCGCCACGCGGTGCTGAGCCCCTCGCGCGTTCTCATCGGCAAGAACGTGCAGGTGACGGGCGACCTGGCAACACGCTACGACGAGACCACCTTCGAGAACGGTGAACCCTCACGCGTGAAGAGCGATTTTTACGGCCTGAACGCCACGCTCGATGACATCCTCGACGCCCTGTACGTGGGCGTGGTCGCCAGCGACATCGACGGCGACAACCGCCTGCGCACGGCCCACGCCGGCGAGGCCGCCGGTCTGCCGACGGCCGCGACCAACCCAAGCCTGTTCGCTGACGGCGCGGCCCCCTTCGCCGACGCGACGCGCGACGGGTACGTCGATGACTTCGATCTGTTCCTGAACTTCTACGGAGCCGACGACGGCACGGGCCGCAAGCGTGTGGACCTTTCGGGCGTGGCCGTGCCCGACACCGATCTGATGTACCTGGTCGATTCCGCCGTGCCCGACCGCAACCGCAACAGCGTGTTCGGCTACACCGATGCCAACACGAACGGCCGCTGGGAAGAGACCGAGGTGCTGCTGGATGACGACGACGTGGTGCTGGGCTATCTGGACGGCATCATCGACTACAAGGACCAGTACGCCAAGGTGCGCGGGTCGCTCTCCTTCAAGGTGACCAGCGCCCAGTGGCTGGCCGACCAGGGCAGTTACAAGAACTTCATCAACGGGCCGATCAGCGCGAAAGCCGGGCAGGCGCCCGTCAGTTTCGGCGTGGCCGACAGCGCGTTGCCCACGATCGATGCTTCCACCTTCGCCAACCCTCAGGCCACGCTCAGCGCCAAGGCCACGGGGGGTTTCAACGCCCAGGTCGGCACGCAGATCGGCTGGAGTTCCACCGACCTGGCCAACTACCCCTCGGCCAACAACCAGCCGGGCCAGCCGCAGTATTGGCGCGCCAGCCTCGACAACGCCGTGGTGAAGGCCGCGACCGGGCAGGACCTGTGGGAGAAGATGCCCTTCAACTCGCCGGCGTTCACCGACTACTACATCCGCCCGCGCTACGTGAACATGACGTTCACGAACGCCACGATCCCCAAGGGCAACAACGGCCTGTTCGTGAACTGCAAGTTCATCGGTGTCACGCTGGTGGACTGCGAGACGGGCAACACCAACAGCAACTGGAACCTGTACGGCCGCCTGAAGTGGGACATCGCCCAGGCCAAGCCGGTGCCCTACACCGACCCGCTGGACAAGTCGGACTTCCTGCGGTACACAAGCGGGATCGTGACCGATGGCCCGGCGAACTACGCCGACTTCCCCGACCCGCCGGTGATCGCCGGGCAGATCCGCACCGGCGCGGCACGCGACACGAAACTCTACTCGAACAACCTGCGCTTTCACAACTGCGAGTTTGTCGGGTCCATCGTGGCGCCCACGCCCAGCACCTTCACGCACGTGCGCAACAAGGTGCAGTTCACGGGCTCCACGCGCTTTCGCACGATGATGACCGACTCGAACGAGGCCACGGCCGCGAACTTCAGTTCCTCGGACGTGGCGGAACTGAAGAAGAGCGCGATGATCCTGCCGAACTACTCGGTGGACATCGGCACGTTCAACAGCCCGACCGATTCGTACACCGGCTCCAACCCGCCGACGCCCCAGAGTGTGCAACTGACGGGCACCGTGATCGCGGGTGTGCTCGACGCCCGCGGCAACACCACCATCGATGGGTCGCTCATGCTGACCTTCGACCCCACACCGGGCGTCGGGCCGCTCGAGTACTTCGGCCAGAGCGTTGGCAACCCTGCGTTGTTCAACACGTCGCTGGGCTACTTCGGCGATGAGGACGGCGACGGCGAATCGCTGGACCCCGAAACGCTCCCTCTGGAGGGTGGCATCAAGATCGTGGGGTGGGATTCTGATGGTGACGGCCTGGCCGACCTGCCGCACACGCCGCGCCCGGATGCGGGGCAGATCGCCAGCGGGGCGATCACCGCCGTGCCGTTCTACGGCTACGGGCGCGTGGTGCTGAACTGGAACCCCAACCTGCCGATGCCCGACGGCATCATGCTGCCGGTGCAGGCGGTGGCGCTGGCGGGCACGTATCGGGAGGGCCAGCGATGAACAGTGAAGGCACGAAGGCACAGAGGCACCAAGGCACGGCGGACGGGACGTCCGCCCCACCGTCCGCCCCACCACGGCCACGGCGGGCGTTCAGCCTGGTGGAGTTGCTCATCGCCCTCACCGTGAGCGCCACGCTGCTGACCGCGACGATGGTCGCACTCGATGTGATGTTCAAGCGCTACTCGGCCATCAGCGATTCGGCCGGCTCACACGTGGTCGCCCGCACCGTGATGCACCGGATGCTCTCGATGATCCGCACCGGCTCCGACTTCGGCCCCTTCCCCGCCGACGTGCTGGACACGGACCAGAACCCTGTGACCAGCACGAGCATGGAGTTTGTCTCCGCGCAGGACACCGCGGCCGGCACACGCACGCTCGCCCGCATCGAGCGGCGCGAGGCCACGACGCTCACCCTGGAGAACGTGAGCACCGTGCAGCGCGGCCCCTTTGCGCTCTGGCTCGTGATCGAGACGACCACGCCCGCGGGCACCACAATCCAGGAACGCCCGCTCATCGACGGCGTGACGGCCGTCTCGTTCAACCTGCTCTACGACGTGGGCCCGCGCCTGCTGCGGGCGACCATCGACCTCTCCATCCAGCCGCGCAGCAGCCAGGTGGGTGAGTACGACGCGACCACGCGCCAGTACTCAGAGCGGCGGATGATGCAGGCGGATGTGAGCGATCAGGTGGTTCGGCTGGTGGCCTCTGCCGGGCCGCGTATGAACGACGGGGAATAGCCGCGCCGCCCTCACTCACGAGCCCTCAGCCGCTGGATTGCGCCCGGGAGGCGGCTGAGCAAGTCTGCCGCGAGCATCCCCCCGCTTGCCTTGTGCTCTCTCGCCCACACATCCGCCGCACGCCCGTGGGCCCACACGCCCGCGCACGCGGCCACAAACATCGAATCCTTCGCGCCAGCCGCGAGCAACTGAGCGAGCAAGCCGCCGACCACGCCCGCCAGCACATCGCCGGTTCCGCCCGTGGCGAGCGCCGCGTTGCCCGTGCGGTTCACCCACACCCGCTCGCCGTCGGCCACCACCGTGCCTGCGCCCTTGAGCACCACGACCGCGCCCAACCGCTTCGCCAAGGCCTGTGCCGCGCCTGAGCGGCTGGCGGGCTCCACCGCGTTGCCCGCGATGCCCAGGGCTCCGGCCAGTCGCTTCCACTCGCCGGGGTGCGGAGTGAGCACCAGCCGCCCGTGCGCCGAACGTGCCAGCGACGGGTCGCCCGAGATGGCGTTGAGCCCATCCGCATCCACGACCACCGGGCACGCCGAGGCTCGTAGCACGGTGCGCACCACTCCCGCGGCACCGGGCCCGCCCCCCAGGCCCGGCCCGAGCACCACGATATCCACGCCTTGCACGGCTTCCGCCAGTGCCTTGCCGGAGCGGCGGGCATCGACGCTGCCACTGGCAACGCACGCCAGCGCTATGCCCGTTGCCGAGGGCACCAGCCTCAGCACATGGCCCACGATCGGCTCGGGAGCGGCTACTCGGCACAGGCCCACGCCGCAGCGCAGTGCCCCCAACGCGGCCAGCGCAGGAGCGCCGATCATGCGTGTGGTGCCCGCCGCGCACCCCCCCACGACCAGCACGGTGCCGAAGGTGCCCTTGTGCCCCTTCGCGGGCCGCGCGGGCAGCCGTGGAGTGGTGACCAAGAGGCGACGGGCTGAGGGGTGTGTGGCCATGACAAGGGGTGCACCGCGGAATGGCCCGCAACCGAGCGCGGGTCAATACGGTATCGGTGCAGTCGCACATGCGTGCGTTTCCACGGATGCAACGGAGCCCGAGCCATGAGCGTTTCCCGCCGCGACTTTCTCGCCTCAGCCGTCTCTGCCGCCGCGCTTGTGGGCGCTGCGGGCGCGGCCACGCCCGCGCTGGCCCGGTTGATGCGGGCTGACGGGCCGAAACTGAACATCCTGATCTTGGGTGGCACGAGCCTGACCGGGCCGCAGATGGTGGCCTATGCCCGCACTCGCGGGCACAAGGTGACGGTCTTCAACCGGGGCCGCACCGAGAAGCGCAAGGGGTCGGTCGGTGACGATGTGGAGCGGTTGCTGGGAGACCGCGACCCGGCCAAGGGTGAGGGGCTCAAGGCCCTGGAGGGCGACCGGACGTGGGACGTGGTGATCGACACATCGGGCTACTACCCGCGCATCGCGCGGGCGAGCGCGGAACTGCTCGCCAAGCGCACGAAGCAGTACATCTTCATCTCGACGATCAGCGTGTACAAGGACGGCATGCCCGTGGGCAGCGACGAGACGGCCACGCTGGCCACCATGCCCGACCCCACGAGTGAGGACATGGCGGGCGGCAAGTATTACGGCGCTCTGAAGGTACTGTGCGAGAACGTGGTGCAGGAGGTGTACGGCAAGAACGCGTGCATCGTGCGGCCGGGCCTGATCGTGGGCCCCGGAGACGACACGGACCGGTTCACCTACTGGCCGGTGCGTGTGGCCAAGGGCGGCGAGGTGCTGGCCCCCAACACGCCCGCGGACCCGATCCAGTACATCGACTGCCGCGACTTGGGCGAGTGGTGCATCCGTCTGGCCGAGAGCGGCACGGGTGGTGTCTTCAACGCGGCCGGGCCGGTGCCGGGCATCTCGATCGGCACGCTGCTGGATGCGTGCAAGAAGGCCAGCGGGTCGGACGCCACGTTCACCTGGGTGCCAAGCGAGTTCCTTGCGGAAAAGCAGGTGGCCCCTTGGGGCGACATGCCCGTGTGGGTTCCGCCGGGCGATGCGGATTCAGCGGGGATGTCCACCACCAAGAGCGGCCGGGCGGTGGCGAAGGGCCTCACGTTCCGGCCCGTGGAACAGACCGTGAAGGACATTCTCGCGTGGTGGCCGGGCGAGATCGAGCGCCGCAAGCGTGTGGGCGCGGAGATGGTTGAGCAGGCGAAGAAGGACGGCAAGGAGCCCCCGAACCTGCCCGACCCGAACCTCCTGCGCGCGGGCATCTCACGCGAGCGCGAACTCAAGGTGCTGGAGGAGTGGAAGGCCAAGAAGGGCTGAGGCCGCTCCCTTGGGTACCCCCACGCTCCGCGTGGGTGTTCCGCCTTGCGTACCCCCACTCTCCGACCGAAGGTCCGCCGCGGCGGAGCGGGTCTTCTCATGGATCAACATGCGCGCGGGCGTCAGCGCCCCGCGGCCACCGCATCACGCCGTCCCAGTTCTCGCACCTTCCGAAAGGTGCTGCGGAAGTACTCGGTGTACGCGATGCGCGCTCGCGTGCCCTTCACCGGGTCGCGCCAGCGGTTCGTGTCGTCGGAGATGGCCTTGTAGGTTTCGGCCGTGAACGGCACGCGTGTAGTCGTGCCGTCTTTGGCCACCATCTCGTGCTCCGGGAAGGAATAGAACAGCCGCGTCATCTCCGCCAGGCGGTCGGGCGGGAAGGCCGAGTCCGTACGGGCCTTGTTGAGCGCATCCCACGCGCCGCGCAGTTCTTCCCCCGCATCCACACCGAAGGCCCCCATCATCACGATCAGGCCCGTCCGCCAGCCGCGCACGGGCGTGTCGGAGGCGAGGTCAAACGGGTTGGTCTTGTCGGCGAAGTGGTCGAGATATCGCTCGTACATGACGCGGCGGACGGGCATGCGGCGCAGCCGCGAGGTGAGCGGCCCCATGCGGTCCTCACCGGCCGCCGACTCCGCGCCCCCCGCGCCGGGCCGGCGCGGATTGCCGCTGCTTGCCGGGTCA
The DNA here is from genome assembly GCA_046156035.1 of Phycisphaerales bacterium. Lineage (GTDB taxonomy): Bacteria > Planctomycetota > Phycisphaerae > Phycisphaerales > UBA1924 > JAEUIX01. Next base: position 27,222 of record JBJXEW010000016.1, read on the forward strand.
CTCCGCGCGGCAAACTGCCAAAGGGCTTGGCCCTCTTCGCTCAGGCAGAACTCGACAAAGTGCCGGGCGATTTCCGGGTTGCGCCCGCCGCGCAGGATGGAGACGGGGTCGGCATCGATGTAGACCGATCCGGGCGGGTCGATGTAGCCAACGCGAGATTCCTCCGCGCTCTGGCCGGTGCGCTGGATCGATTGGGCCTGACCACGCCCATAGAAGTCGATGGCGACGCCCGCGATGGCCTCGCCCTGGCTCACATCGATGGGCGGCTGCGTGGAGGCGGATGCAAAGTAGCGGGCGTTGGCCGACATCTCACGCAGGATGCGCCAGCCCTTCTCCCAGCCCTCCTTGTTGAGCACCGAGTCGTAGTTGGTGGCCACGGAGCCCGACTGGCGTGCATCGGCGAGGGCGAGCAGGCCGCGGTAGCGCGGGTCGCAGAGTTTCTCGAAGGCGTCGGGGATCGGCAGGCCGTGCTCCCGCAGCAGATCGCGGTTGTAGACGATGCCGAAGCCCGACAGGGCCGTGCCCAGCCAGAACTGCTGAGGGTCGTAGAGTTTTTCGGAGCCGATCTTGTTGGTGCCGAACCAGTCGTCCAGTTGGGCCTTGCTGAAACCGGCGGGGGCGGACATGGAGACGCCCAGCAGGCGCTCGGTGCGGGCCAGGTCAAGGCGGACACTGGCGGGCTGGCCCACGCGGAGAGCCGCGCGCCAGTCGATTCCACCGGTCTCGATCCCCGCGGCGGGCACTCGCACACGAAGCGTCTCGCCCGCGATTGTCGCGTCCACCATCACGGGATCCGCCGTGTCCAGCGTGGCCAGTTCGGGAGCCTTCGCGGGCAGGGAGAGCGTCGCGGGCTCGCTCCGTGGCACCGCTGAAAGCGCCACCCACAGCGACACGTTGTTGGTGTCCTTCAGCCGGTTGTGGTCGAAGGAGCCGCCGCCGAACATGATGTCGATCGGGACCGTGTCGGGTGTGAAGAGCGGGTCGAGCGAGAAGTCGGTTCGCAGGAGTGCTTCGGGGTCGGCTTTGCGAATCTGGGAGACGATGCGGCTGGCCGCGGCACCGTACTGGGCCTGCAAGAGCCGGACAATCTCCGTGGTGCCGCCGGGCGTGCGCCAGTCGATAGCAACACTCGCCCCGTACACGCGCTGGTGCCAGCGCCCGAAAGCCGCGCCGAACTCGGAGCGGATCTGCTCCACGTGGGGCGTGACGATCATCAGCGTCTGCGCGGCGGATCCGCCCGCGCCGCCGGCCCCTCCAGGGTGCGCCCCTCCCCCCCCCTGCAGGCGCGAGCGCACCACCATCGGCGTCGCGAGGATCAGGGCGAAGAGCACGAAGATGATCCACGGCGCGGCACGCACGGCCAGAGTGTAACAGGGAAGACGGAAGGCACGAAGGCACGGGGAAGGCACCGAGGCACAAAGGCGCGAAACCGCGGGGGCGCGGCACACGGGTGGGAGCGGGCCAATAGTTCCGCGCGGGTGCATGGAGCGGCAAGCATGGCGGATGGTCATCCAGTGGCGGTCATCACGGGCGCGGGCAGCGGCATCGGGCGGGCAACCGCCGTCATGCTCGCGCAGGCGGGCTTTGCCCTCGTGCTCGTGGCCCGCACGCGTGAGGCCGTAAGCGAGACCGCCGCGCTCACGGGCGTGACCGAACGCGTGGAGGTGGTGGGCGGCGATGTGGGCGATGCCTTCCAGTGCAAGCACATGATCGCGCGGGCGGTGGAGCGCTTCGGGCGGCTGGATGCCCTCATCAACAACGCCGGCCTCGCGCCCCTGCTGGCCATCGACAAGACCGATCCCGAAACCATCGACAAGGTCTTTCGCGTGAACGCGATGGGCCCGGCATGGGCGATCCACCACGCCTGGCCGATCTTCGTGAAGCAGAACAAGGGGTGCATCGTGAACGTCGGCAGCATGGCCACGTTCGACCCGTTCCCCGGTTTCTTTGCTTACGCCGCGGCGAAGGCGGCCGTGAACCTGATGGCCGCAAGCTGCGCCAAGGAGGGCAAGCCCTTCAACATCCGCGCGTTCACGGTGGCCCCCGGCGCGGTGGAAACGCCCATGCTCCGCAAGATCATGCCCGAGCAGAACCTGCCGACATCCAAATGCCTGGCCCCGAGTGATGTGGCGAAGGTCATCGTGCAATGCGTGCTGGGCGAGCGCGACAGCGACAACGGCAAGACCATTGCGATACCGAGCCCGTGAAACAAGGCACGGAAAGTACGCAGAGGGCGCGGAGAATGCAGAGGGACGCGGAGACAAAGGCAAAGGACTGAACGCAAGCGCTCACTTGCAACAGAGAGCGCACGGATCTGCCTCTGGGATTCTCCGCCGCCTGGGCGTACTTGGATCGGTTGAAACACGGAGAACACCGAGTCACACGGAGATCGCGCCTTCCTCCGTGGCCCTCCGCGGTCTCCGTGTTTCAATCCGGCCTTTGTCCGTTCTGCCTCTGCGTTCCTCCGCCCCCTCTGCTTCCTCTGCGTACGTGCCTTTGCCGCCCTCACACGCTGATGCGCCCCACCAGGAATGTCACCGCGTGCCCGCCGATGCGCACGCGCTGGCCCGCATCCTCGCACCACAACTCCCCGCCGCGCTTGGAGACTTGGTGGCCCCTGAGCACATCCTTCTTCAACCGGCGTGCCCAATAGGGCGTGAGCGTGCTGTGGGCCGAGCCCGTCACCGGGTCTTCATCCACACCCGCCTGCGGCGCAAAGAAGCGACTCACAAAGTCGTGCCCCGATCCGGGGGCCGTGACGATCACACCCACACCTCCCAGCGCGGCCACCTTCTCCATGTCCGGCTTCAGGCCGTACACATCGCGCCGGTTCTCAAACACCGCCATGATCCGCCCGTGAGACTTGTACGCCTCCGCGGGCTCCTGCCCCAGCGCGAAGCAGAGTTCATCGCTCACGGCGCAGGGTGTGCCCGCCCGCCGCGGAAAGTCCAGCACCAGCAAGTCGCCCGCCCGCTCCACCGGCAACGGGCCGCTGGCGGAGTCGAAGACGATGCGGTCGCCCTTCACGCCCTCGTGGCTCCACAGAACGTGTGCCGCGGCGAGCGTGGCGTGCCCGCACAGGTCCATCTCCACGGCGGGCGTGAACCAGCGCAGGCCGAAGCGCGGGTCGTTGCCCTTCTTGCCCTTGGGCAGCAGGAAGGCTGTCTCGGAGACGTTGTTCTCCGAGGCGATCTGCTGCATGAGTTCGGTGGCGAGCCACTTCTTCTCGAGCATCACCACCGCCGCGGGGTTGCCGTGGAATCGGCGTGAGGTGAAGGCATCAACCTGGTAGATGGGGAGCGTTACGGGCTTCGCGGCGGAGCCTGCCCCTGCGTTGGCCGCGGGTGAGCCGTTGGACCTGCTGGTGGTACGGGCAGCGGCACGGGGGGCGGCCGTGCGCTTTCTGCCCTTCGGCGAGCCGCGGGCTTTGGTGGGGGTGCGGGCCGCGGTTCGACGCTTCACTCTCTTGGCCATAGGGCTATCAGGATACACGCAAACCCAGGAGGGCAGGCGGCGGTACGCTGGGGGCTATGGCAGCCACGCGAAAGACCGCGAAGAAGGGCACGCCCGTGCCATCGAAGGCCGTGCCATCCCGGTTCGTGCCATCGAAGTCCGCCCGCCGCGGGCGGACGTCGATGTCTACACCCGCCAAGCCAAAGCATCGAAGTCGGCCGCAGGGCCGCCCGACTTCGATGGCACGGGCCAAGGCCACACGCGCGGCAGACGCGACGCTCCTCACGCACATCCCCAACGTCGGCCCGTCCATCGCGGCCGACCTCGCAGCGATCGGCATCCGCACGCCCGCCCAACTGGTGGGCAAAGACCCGACGACGCTCTACCACCAGAGCAACAAAGCCCGCGGCATGGTGCAAGACCCCTGCCTGCTCGACTGCTTCATCAGCGCGGTGCGGTTCATGGAGGGCGGACCGCCCACGCCGTGGTGGAAGTTCACGGAGGAGCGGAAGAGGATGATGGGGCGCACGTACGGCTAATGCAAGCACCCGGCCCGACCCGCACTAGAACAGCTCAGGCCGGTCGCGCAAGTACGCCATCATTCGGGCAAATGCCGGTTCCATGAGTGTGCAAACAGCATCGCTCTGGTCCGCGAGCCATTGGCCGAGGTGGCTTGCCATGAAGCCTTCGTACGGCAAACTTCGTGGCGTTCGCTCGCCATCCGCCTGCCACTCGCGCACGCGGACCACGATGCGATCAAGCGACTCGACGAGGCTCGCGCTCCCCAACACTCGGTGGCAATCGGCGGCAAGAGCAAACATCTCAACTCCATCATCATTCCAGATAGCGCAAGCCAATCCGTCGCCTTCGACGTGCGCACGAACGCAGCCTTCGACGAGGACAGCCCTGAACCCAAAGGGCAGCTTCGCTACGTCCGCAGGCCGAAAAGCGGCACCACCGGCCAGATGCACGCCTTCATCCCAGATGGCGCCGGAAAGTTCGCCGTTGCTCCACTCGTGTCGCTGATCGGCGGGAATCTGGGAGTAGAGTATCGGGCCGGTGCACATGTTCACCCCGAGCGAGTTCTCCATCGGCCTCCCTGGAGAGGTTTGCCGTAGCAAACTCCGCCTGGGGGCCGCGGGATGCAGAGGCGAATGATATTCCGGCCGTTGGCATAGATTGCGTGCCACCACGTCCGTGGCGGCGTGGAGGCCGGTGGCACTGAGGTGCAACCCGGTGCCGCACGGTCGCGTTGGCTTCCCGTGCCACCGCAAGTCGGGGCCGTTTCGGGCCCGACTTCGGTGCCCTTCGCCTTCCGCCCGGCTGAGGGCGGACCATTTCGGCGAGCCTCGCACCGGCCGTGATCACAGCCCACCCCCATGACCCCACCACATCCCCTTCGTCTACCATCATCACGAGTTCCCGCGATGATGCCATCCTCCCACGATCTTTTGCCTACCACCCCCACGCCCACCCCCACGCCCGCGCTCTCCCCCGAAGAACTCGCCGCCTGGCGCGCCACGCCGGAATACCTCAGCGCCAGAGAGTTCGGCATTGACATGGAAGTGCTCGAATTCCTCCAGACTTTGTCGGCCGCGGAGCGCATAGAACGCAATGACCGTTTCGCCGCGCTGGTCAGTGCGGCCCGCGCCTCTCAAGTCCGTTCACGATCATGACGACCACGCTTGACCTGTTGCAGCGGCTCCACGACTCGGGCTTTCACATGGTCATCGTGGGGGGTGTCGCGGGTGCTGCGCACGGCTCATCCTTCACCACCACCGATCTGGATGTGAGCGCTCCCCTCGACCCTGACAACATCGCACGCCTGCTCGCGGCACTGGCGGGCCTCAACCCGCGCTGGCGCATGCATCCGGCCCTGCCTCCTCTTCCCGCGGACCCCGCCGGTTATGCCGGCTTCAAGAACCTCTACATCCGAACCACGCTGGGCGATCTTGACGTGCTCGGCGAGATTGCAGGCATCGGCGCCGCCGCGGCCGTCGAGGCAAACTCCGAATGGCGCGACTTCGCTGGCATCCGTTGCCGCGTCATCACGCTGGATGCGCTCATCCGTGCCAAACGCGCCCTGGGTCGTCCCAAGGACCTTGCCGTCGCCACGGAACTGGAAGCCATCCGCGGCCGACACCGAACCTCTCGCGGCGAAGGTTCCTGAGCCTGCGGTGGAGCACTCCGTTGAGGCTGTGCCATGTTCCCCTTGGCAATCTTGATCACGTCAGTGCCAGCCTGCCCCCCCCACCGGTCATCCTGCCTCCGTCCCGCCACCGACCGCGGCGGGCAGGCAGTGGCTACAACCCGCGGCCCCTTCGCGGCCGAAAACACGGAGCGTCTCGTCGGGACCGCGTCTGGCTGTGAAAGAGCCCCGGCTCGCGCCGGGGCCTCATTGGCCGTTGCGTGACCAGCCGCGCCCGGTGCCATCACCAGTGCCCAGTGCCCGATGCCCAGTGCCTTCTTCAGGCCGTCCCCTGCCCCTTGTCCCCTGCCACCTTCTCCGGTTCCCACGTGCTCTTCACGTGCAGGTCCTTGAGTTGGGCATCGGTCGCCGCGCTGGGGGCGCGGGTCATGAGGTCGGCCCCGATCTGGGTTTTGGGGAAGGCGATCACATCGCGGATGTTGTCGGTGCCGCAGATGTGCATGATGAGGCGGTCAAAGCCGAAGGCGATGCCCGCGTGCGGGGGCGCGCCGAACGAGAGGGCCTCCAGTAGAAAGGAGAACTTCTCTTTCGCGCTCTCGGGCGAGAGGCCCAAGAGTTGGAAGACCTTGGACTGCACCGCGCGGTCGTGGATGCGCACGCTGCCGCCGGCGATCTCGCTGCCGTTGACGACGATGTCGTAGCCGGCGGAGAGGATGCTCTCGATCGCGTCGTCGTCGTTCACATCGGCGTTCACGAAGAGGTCGCGCTGGTCATCTCGCGGGGCCGTGAAGGGGTGGTGCATGGCGACCCACTTGCCCGTCTCCTTGTTCTTCTCGAACATGGGGAAGTCGATGACCCAGAGGAAGTTCCAGGGGCCCGTGCCTCCCGCCCCCGCCTTTGGCACGAGGCCCATGTCGCGGGCCACCTTCTGGCGCAGTTCGCCGATGGCCTTCGTCGCAATCGAGTACGCATCGGCCACGAACAGCACCGTGTCGCCAACCTGCGCCCCCACCGCCGCGAGAAACTCCGCCTTCAGCGGCTCCAGGAACTTGGCGATGCCGGTGTCCAGTTTCGGCTGCCCATCCTCACCCTTGATGCACTTGACCACGGCCACGCCGCCCGCCCCGAAGGGCTTGGCGAGGTCGGAGTATCCATCCGTGATCTTGCGTGTGAGTTTGTCCGCGCCGCCGGGCACGCGCAGGGCTTTCACTACGCCGCGCTTGGAGTTGAAGCGTGGACGGTCCTTGCCCTTCTCCAGGGCTTCCTTGAAAACCTTGAAGTCGGTCTTTGCGGCAAGTTCACTCAGGTCGGTGATGAACAGGTCGTAGCGCGTGTCGGGCCGGTCGATGCCGTACTTCTCCATCGCGTCGCGGTACGTCATCCGCTGGATCGGCGGCACGTCGTAGTCGAGCATCGTCTTCCAGAAGTGGCGGACGAAGCCCTCCATCGTCTCCATCACGTGGTCGCGCCGGACGAAACTCATCTCCAGGTCGATCTGCGTGAACTCGGGCTGGCGGTCGGCCCGCGGGTCTTCATCGCGGAAGCAGCGGCAGATCTGCATGTAGCGATCCGCCCCCGCCACCATGAGAATCTGCTTGAACAACTGCGGGCTCTGGGGAAGAGCGTAAAAACTGCCCGGCACGTTGCGGCAGGGCACCAGAAACTCGCGGGCGCCCTCGGGCGTGCTCTTGTAGAGCACGGGCGTCTCCACCTCCAGGAAGCCGCTCTTGCCGACAAAGTACTCGCGCGTGGCCTGCAGGCCCTTGCTGCGCGTGGCCAGGATCGCCTGCATCGTCGGCCGGCGAAGGTCAATGTACCGGTGCTTCAGCCGCAACTCCTCATTCGGCAGCGCGGCCAGATCGTCCGGCAAAAACGGCGGGTTCTCCGTCTTGTTGAACACCTCCAGGCGCGTCACCACCAGTTCCACCTTGCCGGTGGCGTGCTTGGGGTTCTCGCCGCCGATGCGGACGCGCACCTTGCCCTCCACACCGATCACATCCTCGTTGCGGAGTTTGTCGGCCGCGTCGCAGAGCGCGGCGGGGCAGCCGTCGTCCTTGTCGAACACCAGTTGGGTGATGCCCCAGCGATCGCGCAGATCGATGAAGATCAGGCCGCCGTGGTCGCGGTAGGAGTTGACCCAGCCGTTGAGAGCGACGGTCTGGGCGACGTGCGAGGAGCGGATTTCACCGCAGGTGTGGGTTCGCCTGAGCATAGGGGCGGAGTGTAGGTGGCCGTGAGGAGCGGGCCGCTCCGCGATATCCTGCCCGCATGGCCGCATCCAAGGACACCGTCAAGCCGTTCATTCGCCTCATGCTCAGCGGCGCGTTCGCCGGCAAGGGGTGGCAAGGCCCCACACTCTCGGGCAGCCTGCGAGGCCTGAGCGCCCGCGAGGCACTCGCCCGCCCGATCAAGGGGCGCAAGTGCATCTGGGAGCAGGTGCTGCACGCCACGTTCTGGAAGCACGTCGTCCTGCGCGCCGTGACCGGCGTGGATCTGCCTTCACTGGGCCTGAGCCCCCCAAACTGGCCGCGCGTGCCGAAGGCGGAGAAGGTGCCAGCCGCGGAACTGGAACGCCTTTGGAAGGCTGACCGCGCCCGGCTGGCGCGCGTTCACGCCGAACTGGTCGCGGAAGTCGAGCGGCTGTCGAGCGCGGCGATGTGGAAGAGATCGACACCGGACCGCCGCTTCCATCGCGCGTTCTACCTCGCGGGCATGGCGGCCCACGACGCGTACCACACTGGTCAGATCAACCTGTTGAAGCGGGTGGTGCGGACGCGCGGGTGATCGTGGCTGTCGCCAGCGGGGCACCGGGTGCATCCGCAGCGGCTGGGCCCGGTATCGATAGATGATTCGTCCGAGGACGCGCCGGCTATGCCTTCGCACGATGGAGCGATCTCACGCCGCCACTTCACCAGCCGGGCCGCCGGCGCGCTCGCCTTCCTTGCCGCGCACGACCTGCTCATCGGCCGCTGCGCCCAGCCGCCTGCGGGTGTCGATCCGCAAGGCGTTGGGCGTGCCGGCACGGGGCCGCTCATTCGCTCGATCATGCTCCAGACCGCCGTGCCACTGGCCGAAATGCGGGCGTATTACTGCGACCGTTTCGGAATGCCCGAGGTTGAGAGCGGCCCTGCGCGGCTGGTTCTGCGGGCGGGCGCGTCGCTCGTTGAGTTCCACTCGCAGACGCGAAGCGACACCGACCCGCACGAACCAAGCCCGCTCCCGCTGGTTACCCACGAGCGTGGCCCCTTCTACCACTTCGCGTTCAACATCCCGCCGCGAAAACTACGGGCGGCCCGCGCGTGGTTGCTCGAGCGGACGGCCCTGGTGCCCACGCCGGCCCAGTTGCGCGATCCGGACTACCCGGATGACGTGCGCCACTTCCGATCGTGGAACGCGCACTCGCTCTTCTTCTTCGATCCGGCGTACAACATCGTGGAGTTCATCGCCCGCCACGACCTGCCGACTGACCCAGCGTGGACCGCCGGAGACACCTTCACGGCGGCGGACATTCTCTACGCCAGCGAGATCGGCTTTGTAGTGGAAGACCCGCCGCGGCACGGGCGGATGTTGCACGATTGCCTGGGCCTGAGGGCCTACCCACCCGGCGCGGACACGTGGTGGGCCATGGGCGACGAACGCGGCTTGCTGCTGTGCCTGCCCAAAGGGCGCGTCTTCGGCGAGAACACGGCCACGCGCAAGGCGTTCGCCGTCTTTGAGACCGAGGCGATGGTCGGGTTGGCGCAGAACGCGCACACCAAGCCTGTGGCGTTTGAGGGTCTGCCCTACAGCGTCAACATCCAGCCCTGAGCACCCGCCCGCGAATCAGCGGCGGCGGCGCGCCGCCGCGAGCAGGCCCAGGCAGCCCAGGGCAGCCGCGCCGGGCGTCGGGATGGTCTCGAAGGTGGCGCCAGCCAGGAACGCCACACCATCGAAGAACGAGACAACCGGACCGCCGGTGAAGCGGAGTTCCGTCACGGTCTGGCCGACGAATGACGGACCGAGTTGGAGCACCTGGCGGTCGAGGCGATCGCGGCCGAAGAGCGTGGGGACAACCGTGTCGTCGGTGATGATGTTCTGATAGATGTTGTCGAAGTGGTCGCGGATGTTCAAGCCCTGAACGAGGTCGAACGACGCGGCCGCGCCGCCGGTGCCGAAGACCTCGACCTTGCCGTTGAACGCGCCGAGGGAGCCGAAGCCGGAGTTGATGAGCGTGTAGAGCCGCAGCGCGTCGGGAATGCTCACGGGGAACGAGTGCACTTCGGCATCGCCGACGCCGTTGGTTTGCACCGCCCCCAGCGAAAGCGGGTCGTCGAAACGCAGGCCCAAGGCGAAGGGCACGCCGCCGAAGTCGAGCGTCTGCCCGCCCACCGGATAATCCAGCCCGCCGGTGTACGTGCGAGCATCGGCATTGATCCGTGACGACAGATCGACGTGCACAAAGTCGGCCCGGGCCACGCCCGCGAGCGACACAACAACGGCAACCGCCGACGCGGCAACGAACGTGCGAGTATTCATGGTTTCCTTCTCTTCCTCTACCTTCTTCCTTCAACCCACCCGCGGCGTGCGCAGCGCACCCGCCGACTCGTGACAAATATACCTCGCATTTCGGACGTTGCCACCCAAACGAAACGCGATTCTCCGGCGCGCTCAGCAACTCCGGCGCGTCGGCATGGAGTAGCGGCTCCTTCTGCCGCGCCCCCGCCCCGGCCCCGCAGGACATGCGCGCAGGCATGAACGCAGGCCCAGCCATGAGCACCCGAGCGCGATGCCGCCCTCAGCACCCTTGGTAGTACGCCGTGATGTAGTCGCCCAGGTTGTCCGGGAAGGGCTCGCCGCACTGCCCGCTGCCGTCGGGCGTGAAGGCCGTCTGGTATCCCTCGTCGTACGGCGGCGCGTTGCCGGGGCAGGCAATCGCGTAGCCACCGGGCCCCGGGATGTGCGGAACCGTGTAGTAGTCGGTGATGAAGTCGCCCAGGTCGTCAGGGTTCAGTGCGCCGTCGTTGTTGTACTCAACCGTGCAGGCGGGCGCACTCACGCTGAAGGCGACCGTGGCTCCCCCCACTCCGCCCGCGATGCCGTCGCCGGAGGGGAGAGATGCAGGACTCGTGGGCACCAGCACCTCGCCGTCGAGCGCCTGCCCGCCGGTGGTGGCCGTCACCGCCGCGGCGATGTTGAGGGTGTACTCGCCGGGAACCAGCGCCGAGGCCGTGGTGAGACGCGCTCGCTGATCGACCGCGGAATACGTGAGAGTCACCGGCACACTCCCCGACGGGCCGGTGAGCGTGTAGTGGCCCTGCGCGGTGTTGACGGGCGCGCTGAAATAGACGTCAACCTGTTGCGTCGCGTCCTCGAAGGCCAAGGCCGTCCCCGGGTCGGGCACCACCTGCACCACCTTGGGCGGGCCCACGGGCATCGGCTCGCTCACGTTGCTGCTGGCCAAAATCCAGACGTCCGGATCAAGCGCCATCGCCGTGACGGTGTCGGCAACGGGAACGCAGTAAAACTGAGACGCGGCCTGCGTGTTGTTGACGACGACCGTGGACGAGGTTCCACCCTGCGTCAGGCGCACGTCGATGGGCATCTCGAACTTGCCTCCCGATCCGTGCGCGGGGTTCTGCGTCTGCCGTACATGGAAGCGGGCGTACTTGCGACCGTTCACGGTGATGCTGTCGAACCCGCTGGCGTACGCCACCTCGCCGGTGCCGTAGACCCACTGGTTGAAGAACTGGGTGAGGCTGGTGCCCACCACACCCTCGGCGACGGCACGGAAATCGTCGGTGGTGGCCGCCGACCCCGTGTGTGCAGCGCGGTGCGCAGCGATCACGTCGAAGAAGGCCTCGTCGCCCACCGCGTGCCGGAGCATGTGGAGCACCCAGCCGCCCTTGTAGTAACTCGTGGAGGTCTGGAAGATCCGGTTGGCGTTGGTGGTGTCGAAGACGTAGACCGTGCCGGAGTTGGCTCCGGGCCGACGGGCGGCCATGGCCGACTTGAGCGCGGGCAGACCCGTGCTGCCGATCTTCTTCTCGTACCACAGCGCCTCGGAGTAATCCGCAAAGCCCTCGTTGAGCCAGATGTCGTTCCAGAACTTGCACGTCACGTCATCGCCCCACCACTGGTGCGCGAGTTCGTGCACGGTGACGTATTCAATGAAGACGCCCTGGCCGGTCATCGTTTGATGTTCCATCCCGCCGCCGAACTGGAACTGGTACATGCCGTACTTCTCGTTGACGAACGGATAGATGCCGAAGAGGTCGCTGTACAGGTCCAGCGCGGGCAGGCAGATCTCCCAGTTGGCGCGATTGGCCGGGGTATCGCTGGCGGGCCACAGGTAGAAGTCCACCGGCATCGTGGCCCCGCCGCCCCCGGGGATCGTCCACGGCACGCTGTACGCGTTGTACGGCGTGGTGGCGAAGGCCACCAGGTACGTCGCGATCGGGTAGTTCGTCTTGAAGTGATACCGGCTGCGACCGCCACTCAGCGCAGCCACGCCCTGGAGCAGGCCGTTGCTCGCCGTCACCAGCGTGCTCGGCGCCGTCACCTTCATCTCCATCGTGAACTTGTCCGACATATCGCCGGGCTGACCAAAATCACCGTCCTTCGCCGGCCACCACGTGTACGCGAAGTAGGGCTCGCTGAGCGTGGCCACCAGCGGAAGGCCGTTCTGGCTGGTGAACTCGATAGACCCGAAGCCGCGGCTGATGGCCTCGCCCGTGTACCCGATCGTGAGCGTGAACACCTCGTCCGCGGCGTAGGCGCGGTCAAGGGTCACCACCCGCGTGGTGGTGCTGGGCGCACTGATGTTCGCCAGCGGCCAACTCGCCCCGTTGAGCGTGAGCCCGGTCACGACGAACTGCGACCGCAAGCGGACCGTGAACTGGTTCGTGCCCGGCGTCACCACACGCACCGTATAGGCACAGGTGCCGGTGAGGTGGTTGTTGATGGTCGGATCGAACGCCAAGTCCAGAACCACGCTCTGCAGGTCGGTGGCCTGAAAGGCCTCCTGCCTGCTGACCCCTGCAAACGGATCGTCTTCACCCACTTCGCCGCCCTGCGACATCCGCAGCCGCATCGCGGCCTGCTTGCCGCACCCGGCGATGTCGCACTCGTGCCGCTGGAAGCCCAGCGCGTTCTGCGAGGCGATCAGGCAGTCGTCGTGAACGGCCACATCGCCCGGCCCAGCGCCCATCCCGCCCACGGCAAGGGCGGACCCGCACAAAGCAAGAACCATCGCGCGGCGGGTCCGGTCGTTCATTTGATTGGCCATAGTGCAAACCTACCACAAGGTGGGCCGAATGCCTGAACATACGTCGTCAATGTTGCCCAGAGTCTCATTTTCCGCCAAGATTCGGCGGAAATCCCCGGTTTCGGCGGTCCCCACGCGCGCCCCATCTTCCCGCGTCCCCGCAGGGGTGCCCAACAGCCGGCCCCTCACCGGAAGATGAGCACCCGCGGCGAAACCAGCAGCACCGGCTCCTTGTGCATTTGCAGGAGTGACCGCGCCGAACTCAGGATCGTTGCCGACGGGCCCGGTCCGACCGCTTCGCCCAGCATGGCGGCAAAGGGCCCGGCTGCGCCCGCACCGTCCCGGGTCAAAGCCGGTGCCGCGGCGCTCATGCCAAAGCCCCCGAGCATGTCTTCCAGCATCTCCTCGAACCCCTTTGGGGCCGGGTAATCGAACACGTCGAATGACCCCTCAGCAAGGTTGAGCCCCGCGGCCATGTCGGAGAGGGCCGTGTCCAGGCCGCCGAGGTTATCGGCCATCTTGAGCGCGATGGCCTTCTCACCGACGAAGAGCCGCCCCTCCGCCGTCTGCTTCAGGTCAATCCCCTTGCGCCCGGCGGTGACTCGCCCCGCAAACAGGTCGTAGACCTGCACCATCTTCTCCCGCACGAGCGCCTTCTCGGCCGCGCTCCAGCCCGTGGCCGAGGCGGCCATGGCCGCACGCGGGCCGCGCCCGCGACCGACGGTGTTGACGTTGAACTTCTCGTACAGGCCCCCCAGCGACATCTTGCCGCCCACGACGCCGATCGAGCCCACGATGCTCGAAGGTGTGACGTACACCTTGTCGCCGGCCACCGCGATGTAGTAACCGCCGCTGGCGGCCATGGAGCCGACGCTGACCCACACGGGCTTGCCCGCCGCGGCCACGCGGCGCACGCCCTTCCAGATCACCTCGCTGGCCACGGCGGAACCACCGGGCGAGTCGATGCGGATCACCAGCCCCTTGATGAGGGCGTTCTCTTCGATCTCGCTGAGGGCGCGGCGGATGGTGAGGCTGCCCACCGAAGCGCCCCCGCCCAGGAACCCGCCGCTCTCGGAATCGCCATCGACGATCGGGCCGTCGATGTGCACCACCGCGATGGTGGAACGCTTGGGCTTGCGCTCCTCCTTGTTCATGAGCATGGAGAAGAGTGCAAACGGGTTGGAGGTGTCGATCGACGGACCGGCGCCCGCGTCCATCAGGTCGTCGCGCCACTCAACCTTCTTTCCGTAGAGCGTGCCAAGATGCGCGTCCAGGTCGGGCAGGTCGAGGACGGTGTCGATGAGGCCGGCCTTGCGTGCGTCCTCGGCCAGAGCCTCCCACGCCACCTCCATCGCGCTGTCGAGTCTGGCGTCGTCCATCTTCCGGCCCGCCTTCAGGCGCGCGCGGATCACGCCGTACATGCCGTCGAGCAGTTGGTCGATGTTCTGATTCCACTCAGGACTCGGCCGGGCGTTCATCATCGTCTCGGCGGCGCCCTTGTAATCGCCGACCTGCACGAAGTCGGCCTTCACGCCGGCCCACGCCAGCGTGTCGGCGAGGTACATCTCCTCCATGTAGATGCCCGGCAGAGAGACCGCGCTGCCCGCCTGAGCGATGACGTCGTCGGTGTACGAACCCAGCATGAGTTCGGGGGTCCGGTAGAAGTAGGAATACAGGTGCACCTTCTTGCCCGCGGCACGCACGCGCTGGATCGCGGCGCCCAGTTCCTCCACCTGCGAGGTCTTGAGTTCGGCATCCTTCAGTTTGATGAGCACCCCCGCCAGGTCGGCATCGCCCGCGGCCTGATCCAGCGCAGTCGTGTATTCGCGCAGCGTGTTGCCGCCCTTGCCCATGCCGCCCAGGCCTGCCGCCGCACGCCGCGCGGGCACGCTCCCCTCGATCTCGATCACGCCGATGACGGCCCTGTCCGGAGCCGCGAAGGCCGGCTGGCCGGACGCGACAAGGGCAACCACGAACGCGGCCAGGCGACAGACGGTGTTGCGGATGAGGCTCATGTGCGAAACTCCGGGCGGCCCAAGGGCGGTGGCCATGGGCAGGCGCAAAGGTATACCGCCGTGGACCCGCGCGGTCGCGGGGGGCACGCGAGCGACAGCCGCGTGCTCAGAGTTTGGCGAGTTCGGCGTCGGGGATATCAAAGTTGGCGAAGGCCTTCTGCACGTCGTCGTTGTCGTCGATGGCGTCCATGAGTTCCAGCACGCGCTTGGCCGCGGCCCCGCTCACCTGCACGACGCTCGTGGGGATGAGTTCGATGCGTGCCTCTTTCACGACGAACGCGCCCCCCTCCAGGGCCGTGCGCACCGCGTGCAGGTCACCGGGCTGGGTGAGCACGATCCAGCGGCCCGGCTGCTCGGCGTCGGGCACAACATCGTCTGCGCCGGCCGCCGCGGCGGCCTCAAAGAGCGCATCGCCCGCGGGGTGAGGCGGGGCTGGTGCCTCAACAACGACGCGCCCCTTGGTGTCGAACTGGTGGGCCACGCAGCCGCTGGTGCCGAGTTTGCCGTCGTGGTCGCCGAAGATGAGGCGCAGGTCGGCCGCGGTGCGCGTGCGGTTGTTCGTGAGGGCATCGCAGATGATCGCCACGCCACCCGGGCCGTAACCCTCGTAGCGCACGTTCTCCCACGTCTCATCGCCGATCTCACCCGAGCCCTTCTTGATGGCCCGTTCGATCGTGTCTCGCGGCACGTTCTCGTAGCGTGCCTCATCGATGGCGTAGCGCAGGGTGAGATTCGTCGATGCGTCCGCGCCGCCGTTGCGGGCGGCCACCATGATGGCCTTCACGCACTTGGACCACGCCTTGCCGCGTTTGGCGTCGGAGATGGCCTTTTTGTGCTTGATGTTGTGCCAGCGACTGTGTCCGGCCACGGCGGGGTGCTCCGTTCTCAGTTGCGGGCGTGCCGCGGGCGAAGCCGGGGCGTGCGTTTGACGGGCGTGGCCTTGCCACGGCGGGCCTTGGGAAGCCGTTTTGCCGGCGCGGGCACGCGGGGCGCTCGGGCAGCCCGTGGCGTTGGCGGCTTGCGAGCCTTGACCACGGGCGTGCCACTCTGGTCGGCCCAGGCCTGGATCAAGCGGTAGGCCTCCGGCAGTTCGCTGGCCCGCAGGGTCCGTTCCAGCCACGCGGCGGACTCCTCGAGCGAAGCCCCCTCCTCCAGCACGCCCGCGTGAACCAGCAGCACACGCAGCCGGTCGTCGAGCGGGAAGGCGTGGCCGCCAAGCGCAAGGAGCATGACGCGGGCGCTGACATACGGCGGCACAACCTGATAGTCGGCCGCCTGCCCGGCCCCGTTCACCGGTGGCTGCCGACCGAGTGATTCAAGGAAACTCCGCGCTTCGCGCTTGCCGCGTGCGGAAAGATGCGCCAGACGCAGACAATGCTCGTGGCGGTACAGCCCGTGGAGGGCGTGCTTGATGCGGACCGCGCGGTCGGCGGCACGCGGGAACGACGCGCCCAAAACCGCCACCATCTCCTCGGGAAGGAAAACACGGAACTCGTTGAGGTCCACCGCGGCATCATCCACGCGCCGCAGCGCGGCCTCCGCCTTGGAGCCGGGGCACTCCCACGCGAGAAACGACCGTAGAAACTCACGCAGGACCGGGTCCTGATCGGCCGGTCCCTGCGTGAGCGTGGTCACAGGTTCCGGAGGCCTGGCTCGCAGCCGTGCGAGGAGCGCGCCGAGTTTCTTGGTCCGTTCCTGCGACATCCTCTTCTCCATGCGGTCGCCGAGAATGGCCCTCGGTGCGTTCGGTCAGCCATTGTTCTCTGCCGGATCGGGCCCGTCGAGCCCCGCATCGGCCGATTCGCCCTCGCCCGGTTCCACGGCAGCAAGCCCCTTGGCCTCCCGCTCCGCGGCAACCTTGGAGAGGGCCTCGATAATGCCCGCCTGCCGCTTGAGGCTCCGGTCGATCCGGAAGGAGAGTGTGGGCAGGCGCGCCGTGTCGATGCGGTTGCCGACCTCACGACGGATGAACCCCGCGGAGTGCTTCAACCCGCCGAGCACCTTCGCCTCGCTCTTCTCGGGCATGACCGACACCAACACCGTCGCCGTGGCAAGGTCGCTGGCAACCTCCACGCCCGTCACCGTGATGATCCCCACGAGGCGAGGATCGTTGATGCCGCGGATGAGCAGTTCCTGAACCGCACGCTGCAGCGAAGAGGCCAGTTGACCCCGCTTGCGCTCGTGCGCGGCGTGTGGAGAGCGGCCGCTCATGCGCGCTCCTCGAGCAGGGCCCGCTCGCCCGCTGAACGGAGTTCGTTCACCTCGGGGCCGGACAGGAGGGTGTCGAAGTCGATGCCGTCCTCATCAACGTCCGGTGCGTCGATCACGCGACCGCTGACGGTGCCGAGTTGTGCATCGCCGGCGGAGCGAAGTTTCTCGACGATGATCGACAGCACACGCTGAAGGTGCGCCACGTCGCTGCCCACAGCGGCCACGGCGAGGAGCGCCGTGCGGTGGTCATCGAGCCTGCCCACCTCGGCCACGGCCACCATGTGCTCGCGATGGAGACGGTCTTTGAGGCTCTTCACCACCCGGCGCTTGTCCTTGAGCGACTGGGCGTGGGCGATCAGGAGTTCGAACTGGAGGAGGGCGAGTTTCATGGGCAAGGCACTGGGCACTGGGCATCGGGAACTGGTGATCGGAATCCACGCGCGCCTTCGGCAACGCGACACCAGTGCCCAGTGCCTGATGCCCAGTGCCTTCTCCTAGAGCGTCCGCTTCACTTCAACCTTCTTGTAGCACTCCAGCACGTCGCCCTCCTTGATGTCGTCGTAGCCGACGATCTTCATGCCGCACTCCATGCCGGCGCGGGCGTCGCGGGCGTCGTCCTTGAAGCGTTTGAGTTGTTCGAGCACGCGGTCGTTCTCGACAACCACGCCGCCCCGCGTCACGCGGATGAGGGCATCGCGCAGCACCATGCCGTCGGTGACGTAGCAACCGGCGACCGTGCCGACGCGCGTGACCTTGAAGACCTTGCGAACATCGGCGTGCCCGAGGATCTCCTGCCGGATCTCCGGCTCGAGCAGGCCGCTGGCCGCCTTCTTCACGTCCTCCACGATGTCGTAGATGACCTGGTAGGTCCGGACCTCGACACCCTTGATCTCGGCCATGGACCGGGCCTTGCCGGTGGGGATGACGTTGAAGCCGACGATGACGGCCTTGCTCGCGTCGGCGAGAAGGATGTCGCTCTCGACGATCCCGCCCACGGCGGCGTGCAGCACACGGACCTTGACTTCCGCGGTTGAGAGTTTCTCGATCTGCGACTTGATCACATCCACCGAACCCTGCACATCGGCCTTGAGCACGATGAGGATCTCCTTCACGCTCGCGTCCTTCATCTGGCTGAAGAGCGAGTCGAGCGTGACCTTGGGCTGGTGCAGGTTCGCGAGCCGGTCGCGGTCGCGGCGCTGCTGGGCCGCCTCTTCGGCGTTGCGCGAAGACTCGGCCACAAAGAACGGGTCGCCCGCGGCCGGCACCTCGTCGATGCCCGAGACCTGCACCGGCATGGCGGGCCCGGCCTGCTTGATGCGGATGCCGCGGTCGTTGGTGATGTCGCGCACACGCCCGAAGGCCCGTCCGGCAACGATGAAGTCGCCGATCTTGAGTTCGCCCTCGAGGATCATGACGGTGGCCACCGGGCCGCGCCCCTCGTCGAGTTGGGCCTCCACCACGCGCCCGCGCGCAAGCCCCGCAAAGTCGGCCTTGAGTTCCAGAACCTGGCTGGTGAGGTCGATGGTCTCCAGCAGTTCCTGGATGCCCGTGCCCTTGAGCGCACTGGTCTTGACGACCTCCGTCTGCCCGCCCCACGCGATGGGGTTGAGGCCGTTCTCGGCGAGTTGGCCGAAGATCTTCTGAATCTGGCCCTCCGTCGCCTGCGGGGAGTCGATCTTGTTGAGCGCCACCACGATGGGCACCTTGGCGGCCTTGGCGTGGTTGATGCTCTCCACCGTCTGCGGCATCACGCCCTCGGGCGCGCCCACCACCAGCACGATGATGTCGGTGAGGTTGGCGCCGCGCGAACGCATCTCCGTAAAGGCCTCGTGGCCCGGCGTATCGAGGAAGACAATGTGCTTCTTCTCCCCGCCCACCTCCACCTCGGTCCGGAACGCCGACGTCTTCTGCGTGATGCCGCCGGCCTCGCCCTCGGCCACCTTGGCGTTGCGGATCTTGTCGAGCAAACTGGTCTTGCCGTGGTCGACGTGGCCCATGATCGTGACGATGGGCGGCCGCGGCTGCTCATCGATGCGCTTGCGATCCGTGAAGACGCCCGCCACGGTCTCTTCCGCGGTCTTGGCCGTCTTCACATCCAGTTCGATGTCAAAGTCGATCATGATCTCCTGCGCACGCTCGGCATCGATCCCCGAGTTCGCAGTCGCCATGATGCCCTGCATGAAGAGTTTCTTCATGATGTCCGAACTCTTGATGCCCGTGGCCGCCGCCAGTTCCTTGATCGTGAACGGCGCGGTGATCTCCACCTTGCCGCCCAGTTCCGCGGCGGTGTGGGCCCGTTCGCCCGAGGCCGTCTCGCGGGCCCGCATCTCGCGCCGGCGCTGCTTGAGATACCCGCCCGCTCGGGCCAGTCGAGCCTCACGCTCGGCCAGATCGGCCTCGGAGAACCCGGTGCCAACGGGCACCTCTTCCGCACCGCCCGCCGGGCGACGCTTGGCCGCGGTGGAGAGGCCGCTATCGCCCGCGCTGCGACGCTTGTTGCGGCGCGCGCCCTTGTCATCATCACCCGCCGTGGTCGTGCCGGTGGTCACGCCCCGACCGCCGCGCATCGGGCCGCCCGTGCCGGTGCTGGGGCGGCGTGGCGAACGCACGTCGATCTGCTCGGGCGCCTCGACACGGACCACCTTGGGGCCGCTGAGTTTCACGGCAGACTTGATCTCGAGTTTCTTGCCCGCGGGCACCACGTTCGTGGGCCGCTGGGGAACGTTCATCGGGGCGGGCGTCACAAACGCACGTGGACCTCCCGGTGGCACCGCTGGCGCACTGACCGGACGGCCCTCCGCCGCGCCGGGAACCGGCGGCATGGTTTGCGTTGGCCCGGACAGACCACTGGGCACGGGTTCGCCCGACGGAGAATGTGGGCGCGCGGGCGCGGCCGGCTTCGCAGCGGGTGCCGGGACGGCGGTGGGCGCGACGGGCGCGAGCGTGACCGGCCGCGGACGAAGCGGCGCGGCGGCCGGGCGGTCATCCAACGGCTGCGGACGCGACGGCGCGGGGCGGTGCGCAGGGGCCGAAGGGTGCTCCGCAGGCGGTGCCGCGGTGGCCGTGCCACCATGGTCAGAGTCGTCTGACCCGCCCGCATCGTCGCCACCCAAGCGTCTGCGCGCGGTCGCGGGCTTCGCCTTGATCTTTTGCACGTCCACGTGCTGGGAGGTCTCGATGGCGGTCGTGGCGCCATCCGTGCTGAACCACTCGCGGATGCTGGCCTCGAGGCCGGCGGACACGACCGACGCGTGGCTCTTCACCATGTCGTCGGAGATCCCCTCCGCCTTGCACTTGGCGATGATGTCCTTGGAAGGAATGCCAAGGTCTTTGGCGATTTCACTGATTCTCTTGCCCTTGGCCAAGGCTTGCTCCGTTCTCGATCCTGCGACTGATCCACACACCGGTCCGACGCTCCGACCAACCCGCGGCCACATCCCGGGCTCGGCCGGGGCGGGCGGAAACACCACGATGCCCGGCTCAGGCCGGGCCGCCCACAGGGGCCGCGCTGGCACCACCCCCACCACCGAGAATGTCCGCGGCACGGGCCTCGTCGGCCACAACCGCCACGACGGGGGCCTCTCCCGACAGAATGCTGCCCACACCCACGCCGGCGGCCTCGTCCTCGCGACGCTTGAGTTCCGCCGCTTCCTTCTCGCGCTGCTGCGTCTCCGCCACCTCGCGGGCCTTGATGCCCGCGGCCTCCACGGCCGCCTTGGCGATCGACTCTTCCATCCCCACCTCGTTGATGAGAATGTCGAGGCCCACCTCTTCCACATCGAACACGCTCACCATGCCCAGCGCGGCAAGTTTGTCCAGTTGCTCGTCCTTCACACCCGGCACGGCCTTGATGGTCTCGGCCATGATTTCCAGGCCCTTGTTGAACTCGGCGGGAGTCAGGATGTCCACGTCCCACCCGGTCAGGCGGGCGGCCAAACGCACGTTCTGCCCGCGCTTGCCGATGGCCAGCGAGAGTTGATCGTCGCGCACCACCACCGTCGCCCGGCCCAGTTCAAAGCACAGGCTGATCTCGGCCACCTCCGCAGGCTTGAGCGCGTTGCCGATGAGGATCTGGCTGGACTCGTTCCAGCGCACGATGTCGATCTTCTCGCCGTTGAGTTCGTCAACGATGTTCTTGATCCGACTGCCACGCACGCCCACGCACGCACCCACCGGATCAACCTTGGAATCCACGCTGGCGACGGCCACCTTCGTGCGGTAGCCGGCCTCGCGTGCCATGGCCTTGATCTCGATGATCTTCTCGGCCACCTCGGGCACTTCAACATCGAAGAGACGCTTGATGAAGTCCGGGTGGGCGCGGCTCAGCACGATCTTCACCGCGTTCCCCACGTCGCGCACGTCCAGCACGAAACACCGAACTCGGTCGCCCGGCTGGAACTGCTCACCGGGAATCTGCTCAGACCGCGGCATGAAGGCCTCCGCCCGGTCGATGTTGATGACCAGCGCCCCGCCCTCATACCGCTGCACCACGCCCGTCACGATGTCGCCCACGCGCTTCGAGAACTCGCCAAGCAGGCTGCTCCGCTCGTCGTCACGGAAACGCTGGATCATCACCTGCTTGAACGTCTGCGCGGCGATGCGGCCGAGCGTGGCCGGGGCCAGTTCCAGGGGCTCGCCGTGACGGAAGAGCGTCATGCTGCCGCTCACCTGGTCGAACTCGCAGCGGAACTCTTCCGTATCAAGTGTGTTGAAGTGCTTGCGCGCGGCGGAGATCATGGCCTGCTCAAGGTCCTTGATCAGCGAACCTTTCTCGATCTTGCGATCGCGTGCGATCGAATCGAGGATGCGCATCATTTCGGCGGTGTTCATGCTCATGGCGGGTGCTCCGGTCGTTCGAGATGTCAGGATTTCGAGTTGACGAGTTGAAGAATCAAGGGCCGTAAAACAGCGGACTTGCCTGCCCAAAACGAACAAGGCCACCGGCACATCTGCTCGTGCCCGTGGCCCACTCTCCGACGGTACAGCCGCCGGAACCGCGTGCCCGCAGGCACACGGAAAGGAACAACCTCCACCCTCCGGTCAGGCCATGAGCATCTCCCTTCGGAGAGCCCGGCCGGGCCGGAAGCGCCGGGGCCGCGACGCCAAGCGACACGCTGGAGCGTCAGCAACCATGTTCAGCGGCTGAGATGCATGCGGGAGTTCCTTGAAAAAGACCACAAACGCGACAAGATGTCCGGCAGGAGTTTAGAAGGGTCGAGGGCGATGTTCCACGGGGGCCTCCGCAGGCCCGGGTCGCTATGCTCGGGGCCTCATGGTGCCACTGGCCTCCGATCTGCGTGGACGCGACAAGACCGTGCTGGTCTTGCGGTTGCCCTCGATGGTCACCGATGAGCAGGTCTCGATCATCCGCGAAGAGTTCCTCTCACGCATGCCGCGCCTGTCGGGGGCGGGCCTGGTGATGGACTTTTCCGCCGTCGAACTCATCAACTCCATCGGCATCACCTGTCTCCTCCAACTTGAGGAGGACTGCCGACGCCAGAAGGCGACCATGCTCATGTGTCAAGTGCCGGCGGCCATCGCCCAGTTCTTCCGCCAGTTGAAACTGGACCGACGGTTCACGGTCATCAAGGACATCGACACCGCGGTGGACTCGATCGAGAGTCAGGCCACGCGCTAGACCCGGTCGTTGGGTGTCACGGCCCGGTCCACACGCAGCGCCCGCGCACCCTTGAACTGCCCGATGTGGGCCAGAAACTTCTTCTCACCCTCCACGCACAGCACCACCGGCTTCGCCAGCGGCTTGTCGGTCGCCACGATGTCGCCCACGGCCAGGCCGCGCAGATCACTGATCGTCATGGTCGTCTCCGCCAGCAGCCCCGTGATGGTCAGCGGCGCACGGTTGAGCGACCGGGCGATACGTCGCGGCGTGTCGTCGGCCCGGCCCGCCTTGGCCACGCTGAACCACGACTGGCTCGCGAGGTCCTCCATGATCGGTTCGATCACGTTGTAGGGAATGCACAGGTTCATCGTGCCGGCCCGGCTCGCCATCTTCAGTTCAAAGCCGATGACCACCACCACCTCGTTGGGGGGCACGATCTGCACCAGTTGCGGGTTGCTCTCAGTGGCGTTGATCTCGAACGTGATCTGCTTCACGCTCTCCCACGCCTCGCTCAGGGCCGCAAGCCCGCGGCTCGTCACGTTCGAGATCAGGCGGCTTTCGATCAGCGTCATCGGCCTCTGCGGGATGAACAGGTCCTGGTTCGTGCCCCCCAGCAGGCGGTCGATGATCGGGTAGATGATCAGCGGGCTGATCTCCAGGCACATCTGCCCATCCAACGGCCGGTTGCTGATGAGATTGAAACTCGTCGGGTTGGGCAGCGCCGCGATGAACTCGCCGTAGGTCATCTGCTCGCAACTGGAGACCTTCACCTCCACGATCGTGCGCAGGAAGCCCGAGAGAGCCGCACCGAAGTTGCGCGCGAAACTCTCGTGCAGCGTCTGGAGCGCACGCATCTGGTCCTTGCTCACGCGCTCGGGCCGCTTGAAGTCATACGGACGGATCTCCACCGTCGCAAGGTCACGCCGGTTGCGGCTGAAGATCTCCGTCCCGGAATCCTGCCCCGCAACCGGGGCCTCCCCCGTCTCCACCGCCGAGAGCAGCGCATCGATCTCGGATTGGTCGAGCACGTCGGCCATGGTCTGGGCTCACGGAAAACACGCTGCGGACCCGGCGCACCCAACGCCCGCAGCCGCGCCGAACCTCTGCTGGTATCGGACGTACAGATGCCTGACCTTGAACCACGCGGAGTATCCTCTTTCATGCCCTTTGCCCGAACCCTCTTTCTCCTGCTCGTCGCCCCGCTCGCGTCGGTCGGGCCCGCGTTGGGTGGGCCTCCGGCAGCGGCTACCCCCGCCGACACCGCCGCCGGGCTGCCCACCCTGAGCGCACCCGCCATCACGCCCGCACGCGCACGACGCCCGCAGGGCGAAGAGGTGCGCGTCCGGGCGGTCGTGCCGCGTTCACCGGCATACGCGGGCGAGCAACTACCCGTCGCCGTCGTCATCGACCACGCCGACGGCTTCCACACCTGGCCGCAGCAGGACGTGCTGCCCCCGGATGTTGCCGAGTTCGCCATCCGCACCACGATCACGGCCACACCGAGCCCGACGCTCAAAGCCACGGTGCACCAAGTGCAGTACCCACAGCCCCACCCCGCCCCCGTCGCCAGCCCGACCGGCGAAGGCACGATCCAGGTCCCCAGTTACTCCAACATCGCCGTGGCATTTGTACCGATCACCCTCGCGCCCGACGCGGCCAGCGGAACCCTGAAACTCACGGTCAGGTTGCAGGCCTGCACAGACCGGTTCTGCCTCCAGCCGCAGACCATCGTCTTCGATGTGCCCATCGACGTCGTGCCCCTTCCCGCGGCGGGCGCATCGGCCACGCCACGCACGCCCAACGAGCCGGAGTTGTTCGCGGCCTTCGATCAATCCGCCTTTGCCCGAGCCGCCGCGGGCGGGGCCTCGGGCCTTGCCAAACCTGTAAAGTTTGAGGTCTTCGGGTGGTCATTCTCCATCAACGCAAGCGGCACGGGCGGGACTGCGGGCCTCCTCCTGCTCGCGGCCCTGGGTGGGTTGCTGCTGAACTTCACACCCTGCGTTCTACCCATCATCCCCATCAAGATTCTGGGCCTGAGTCAGGCCGCGGGCGACCCTCGCCGCTGCCTGCTCCTGGGCAGCATGATGTCGCTTGGTGTCGTCCTCTTCTGGCTGTGCATCGGCGCCGCAATCGCCTTCATCTCCGGCTTCAAGACCATCAACACCCTCTTCCAGAACCCCGCCTTTCCGATCTTCGTCGGGGCCTTCATGCTCGTCATGGGCTCGGGCATGCTGGGCGCCTTCAACTTCCGCCTGCCCAACATCGTCTACATGATCGACCCCAGCCGCGAGAGCGTGCCCGGCTCCGTGGGCTTTGGCATCATGACAGCGGTGCTCAGCACCCCGTGCACCGCCCCCTTCATGGGCGCCGCGGCCGCGTGGGCCGCAACGCAGCCCCCGGCAATCACGCTGGCCACGTTCACCTCGATCGGCATCGGCATGGCCCTGCCGTACCTGCTGCTCTCGGCCAACCCCGCGTGGGTGAAAAAACTGCCGCGCACAGGTCCGGCCAGCGAACTGCTCAAACAGGTGATGGGCATCCTGATCCTGGCCGTGGCGGCGTTCTTCCTTGGGCTGGGCATCTCATCGGTTGCTACTCGTCCCCCCCAGCCGCCCACGCTGGTGTACTGGTGGGCGGTGGGCATCATCGCCGCCGCGGGTGGCCTGTGGCTTGCGTGGCGAACGTGGGCCATCACCCGGTCCGCCCTGCGGCGGCTGACCTTTGCGGTGCTCGGCGTTGGGTTCGCGGTGGCCGCTCTCGGGGCCGCAGCGGGGCTCTCGAGCCGGGGGCCGATCAACTGGGTGTACTACACGCCCGAACTGCACGCACAGGCGCTGCAAGAGAAGAAGGTCGTGGTCATGGACTTCACCGCCGACTGGTGCCTGAACTGCAAGGCCCTGGAGGCCGCCGTGCTGCACCGGGCGGAGATTGTGGCCCTCTTGGCCTCCGACGGCGTCGTGCCCGTGAAAGTGGACCTCACGGCCGACAACGAGCCGGGAAACGCCCTGCTCCGAGAACTCCAATGGGTCGGAATCCCGCTGCTGGCCATCTACGGGCCGGGCCTGAGCGAACCGATCAAACTGGACACCTACACCGTGCAAGTGGTGAAAGATGCTGTCGAGAAAGCACGCGCCAAACCACGCGGCGGTTGACTGTTCCCCCTTGGAGGTCTAGGTTTTTGGCCCCGTTGGCGGCCCACGCCCTCCGGGGTGACAAGTTGCGGGCGTAGCTCAGTGGTAGAGCATCACGTTGCCAACGTGAGGGTCGAGGGTTCAAGTCCCTTCGCCCGCTTTGAGTGAGCCGGCGGGCCTTCCCGCCGGCTCTGCTTGTTTTTGCACAAGGACAGCGTGCGGCGTGCGCGTTCGCACACACGGTGCCGCGTTTGTTTCCTCGGGCGCAACGCGTTAGCATGGCCGCTGTTCGCACGCTCTGCCCGCGGAGGACGGTTGCCACGCCCACGCCCCCGAATATCGCCAACCCTCGTGCTCGCCGTCGCCGCCGGCGGCTTGGTCGCCACATGGCCTGCCCTTGCGCAGCAGCAGGCCTCCACCTCGGCACGCACGCCCGCGGATGCCGGGGCCCGAGTCTCCGGGCGAGACTTCGGCGGCATCCGCATCGGCGCGACGGAGCAGACGGGCCCGATCCTGTTCGCCGCGTCTCGTGCAGCCGTGTGGACGGAGGAGCCCCCGATGGGGCCCGAGGTGGGCACCACGATCGGCGGCCCGGTGCAACGCCTGGTGCTGCGGGGCGATGTGCGGGCCACGCTCGGGGTCTACGAGTTCAGCGCCGCGCGAGCGGTCGTGTGGATCGAGCGGCTGGAGCCGAGCCCCGCGGACCCGAAGGTGTTCCTGCACCAGGTCGCCGTCTACTTTGATCGCGTCGGCGATCCAACGGGTGCGCCCGGGTCGGGCCAGTCGGGCGATCGTCTCCTCGTCACGGGCCTCGTGCTGGGTGACGTGAAACTCACCGCCGACACACTCGCACGCGGCAGGCCCACAGGCGGCACGCCCGCGGCCGATGCCGAATCCGCATTCCTGAATGAAGGCGAGCGACGGCTCGCCAGATTGGTGGAAGACCTGCTCGCACCGGAGGGGGCCGCCGCGGAACCTCCGAGCGGGCCCCCGCCCCTCACGCCGGGTTCGGGCGTGATCGTGCCCGCACCGGGCACGGGCCCCGTGCTCCCGGGCCAGAGCCGCCCCTTCGAGCCCAACTCGCTGCTTGGGCAGGAAGCCGCGCGAGGCCGCACGCAGGAGCGACAGCCCCGCGTAGAACTCTCGCCCACGCGCACCGACCCGTTGTTCACCCGCGAGGGGCTCGTCACGTTCGCCGCGGGCGAACCCACGCTCGTCGCTGGCGGGGAGCAGGGCGGCGAGAACGCCATTCTCATCACCGGCGGCGTGATCGTGCAATACACCGATGCCCGCCGCGACCGCACCCTCCAGATTTCCGCCGAGCGGGCCGTGGCCTTTCTTGAGGGCGGACCCATCGCCGATCTGCTGCGCGCACCGGCCGACAAGGTGCGCGGCATCTATCTCGAGGGCGAGGTCGTCGCCACCGACGGCACCTACACGCTCCGCGGGCCCCAGGTGTACTACGACCTGCAGGCCAACCGCGCCATCGTGGTGGACGCGGTCTTCTGGACCTACGACCAGCGCAAGAGCATGCCGCTCTACGTGCGCGCCAAGACCCTCATGCAGACCGCGGCCAACCAGGTGCGCGGCGAGGGGGTCACGCTCGCCAACTCCAGTTTCTTCACGCCCCACCTCTCGCTGGGCGCCAAAACGCTGACGGTGACTCGCCAGCAGAGCGCCGACGGCGGAGGAGCCGTGAGCAGCACCTACGTCCAGGGCGAGGACCTTACGCTCCGCGCCGGAACGCTCCCCTTCTTCTACTTCCCCAGTTTCGAGGGCAACCTCGAGAACTTCCCGCTGCGAGACCTGCGCGTGGAGAACTCCTCCACCTCGGGCGCGGCCATCAAGACCAGTTTCGACGTCTTCGGCCTCCTGGGGATCACGCCGCCCGCCAACACCCGCGCCGACCTGCTCATCGACGGCTACACCAAGCGCGGCATCGGCATCGGCACCGTCGGCACCTACGCCCTGCCGGACCTGCGCGGCGATTTTCTGGCCTACATCGTCCCCGACGACAAGGGCACCGACCAACTCACCACCGGCGTCGAACGCGAGAAGTTCGGCGAGACCCGCGGGGCATTCGTGGCCGACGGCGTGCTGAGCCTCAGTGATCACTGGATGCTCTTCCTCGAAGGCTCCTACATCTCCGACACGAACTTCATCGACGCGTACTACGAACCGCTGGCCGAGACACGCCGGGAGTTCACCAACGCCGCGGACCTGCGCTACCGCTCCGGCAACCAGGCCTTCGGCGTGCTCGCCAAGGGGTCGCTGAACGAGTTCACACCCAACGAGTACCTCCTGCAGAGCCAGGGCTACACCGTTGACAAAATGCCCGAGGTGAGTTTCATCAGCATCGCCGATGATCTCTTTGCCGGCTGGGCACCCGGGCTCGTGAGTTGGAGCAGCGAGTATCGCCTCAGCCGCATGGAGTTCAGCCTCGAAGACCGCACACCCTTCGACGTGGGCCTGGAGAGCAACGCCCTGGCCCAGAGCGTCTTCGGCCTCAACGCGGGCGACAACATCGGCCGTGAGTTGCTCAACGATGGCTACGTCGACGAGAGCGTTCACCGCTTCGACACGCGTCAGGAACTCTCCAGCACCTTCACCCTGGGTCCCGTCACCATCACGCCGTTTGTCGTCGCGCGAGCCACGGCCTACGACAACGACTTCCAGCAGTTCCGGGCCGCCACCGACCCCGCCAACGACGACCAACTCCGCCTCTGGTATGCGGGCGGCGTCACCGCCTCCACGAGCATCCAGCACGTGGACAACAACGTGGAGAACCGATTCTTCGACCTCCACCGCGCGCGCCACATCTTCGAGCCCTCGATCACCGCCTGGTCCGCGGGCACCAACATCAAGCAGAGCCTGCTCCCCGTCTACGACGAGGCCGTCGAGAGCCTCGCCGAAGGTTCCGCCGCCCGCTTCAGTTTCGCCAACACCTTCCAGACGCAGCGCGGCGGCGAGGGCCGCTGGCGCACCGTCGATTTCCTCAGGATCGACCCCTCGCTCCAGTTCGCCACCAGCGACACCGACCGCGAGTCGCCCCTCAAACGCTTCTTCGACTACCGCCCGGAATACTCGCAACTCGGCGACGCCTTCAACCTCGACGTGGCCTGGCAGACCACCGACGCCGCGGCGATCACGTTCAGCCAGATCTACGACCTCGATGTCCACCAAGCGCAGCGCACCAGCACCGGCCTGGTCTTCGATCATTCCGCCGACTTCCGCAGTTTCGTGGAGATGCACTATCTGCACCCGCGCGAGTCCACCTTCGTCTCCTTCGGCGGTCAGTACCGACTGACGCGGAAGTACACGGTGGAGGTGGGCGCAACCTACGACGTGGACGCGACGGACTTCCAGGAACTCTCCACGCGCCTCACCCGTGAGTTCCCCTCGTTCGTCGTTGCCGTCAAACTCCGCTACAACAGCCTCACCGACGAGGTCAGCCTGGGCTTCATCCTCTCCCCTCAGGTCCGAGACACACGCCGCGACCAACTCCGCCGCCTCGGACGCGACCAGATCAGCGACACGCCCGCCGATGGCTCGGGCTCCGGAGGAGCCGACGGGGGCTTCTTCCCATGAGCATCACACGCCCGAAGGGATTCGTCGCGGCGGGCGTGAAGGCCGGCATCAAGCCCAGCGGCAAGCCCGACCTTGCCCTCATCGTGCGCACCGCCCCCGACGGGCCCGGCGCGGCCTTCGCCGCAACCTTCACCACCAACGTGATCGTCGGGGCACCCATCGAGATCGCCCTCGGCCAACGGGCCGCGGCCCTTGCGGCCCGCGTGAATGCCAGCGGCGCAGTGCACGCGGTGAAGGCCTTCCTCATCAACGCGGGCAACTCCAACTCGGCCACGGGCCAGCAGGGCGTGCGTGATGCCCACGAGTGCATGGCCGCTCTGGCCACAGCCCTCAACTGCGAACGCGACCGCGTGATGCCCAGTTCCACGGGCGTCATCGGCCGCCTGCTCCCCACCGCGAAAATCGTGGACGCGGTCCCGGCGCTCGTGCAGGCTTTGGCGAGCGGGCCGCAGGCCGATGCCAGCGCCGCGGCCGCCATCATGACCACCGACCTCGTTCCCAAGGCCGCGTTCGCAGAGGTCGTGATCGGCGGCGCCAAGGTGAGCATCGGCGCAATCGCCAAGGGCAGCGGCATGATCGCCCCACGCCTGGATTCCGCCAGCGGCCCGCCGCCCCCAAGCGCCACCATGCTCGCGTTCATCACCACCGATGCCGCGATTGATTCGCCCACGCTCCAGACCGCGCTCGACGCGGCTTGCGGCGCCAGTTTCAACCGCATCAGTGTGGACAACCACCCCTCGTGCAGCGACACCGCCGCCATCTTGTCCAGCGGCCTTGTCGGTCCACCTATCCGCGCCAGCACGCGAGAGTTTGCGGCCTTCGCCGCTGCGTTGCAGGCCCTGTGCGAAGACCTCGCCGAGCAGATCGTGACCGACGGAGAAGGCGCGACCCGCACGTTCCGCGTGGTGGTCGAGGGCGCGGCCACCGATGCCGATGCCGAGCGCATGGCCCGCGAAGTCGTGAACTCGCCGTTGGTCAAGTGCGCCATCCATGGCCGAGACCCCAACTGGGGCCGCATCGTCACGGCCGCGGGCAACGCCGGCGTGCGATTCGATCCCTTGCAGGCATCGCTCGCCATCGGCCCCGTCGTCGTCTATCGCTCAGGGGTGCCACTGCCCGAGGCCCTCGTTGATCCGCGCCTGCCTGTGGCCATGGCCAGCAAGCGTGTGGACTGCGTGCTGCGTGTCGGCACCGGCCCCGGCCGCGCATGGATGATCGGCTGCGACCTGAGCGCCCAGTACGTGAGCATCAACGCGGACTACACGACGTAGTGAAGGCACGAAGGGACGAAGGCACAGGGGCCCGGAGAATGGCGCTGCCGCCCGCTGGTTCTACGATCCCGAGAATGCCCGACCGTGTCCGCATCACCGACGTCTCGCCGCGAGACGGCCTGCAGAACGAGGCCGGCGTGATCGCCACGGCGGACAAGGTCCGCCTGATCGAACTGCTCGCACGGACGGGTGTGGATGAAATCGAAGCGACCAGTTTCGTCAGCCCCAAGTGGGTGCCGCAACTGGCGGACGCGGCTGAGGTGGTGAGGGGGCTGGCGGCACTTGTACGCGGCGGCCCTTACTCCCCCTCCCAGAGGGAGGGGGCAGGGGGGTGGGCAGACAGGCATCAGGAACCCTCTGGGGGTCAGGCACCTGCCTCGCTCGATCCCCCACCACGCTGGCAACCTCCACTCAAGAAGCAGACCACGCTTGGGCAAGCCAAGGCGCTCCGCCGCGCCGCGACAGGCCCCGAGAAGGCGCTCTGGGAGGTGCTCCGGCAACGCGAGTGGATGGGCGCAAAGTTCAGACGACAGCATCCATTTGGCCCTTTCATCCTCGATTTTTTCTGCCAGGACAAACTCCTTGCCGTGGAGGTTGACGGCCAGACACATCGAGGTGCCATCCGAAAGAGTGAAGATGCGCAGCGCGACCTGTTCATCCGGTCATGGGGCGTCGAGGTTTTGCGGTTCACGAACAACGATGTCCTGGGTTCGCCCAGCGGCGTAGCGGCCAGAATCCGCGATGTCCTGCGCGTGCGACCCTCGCTGGGTACCACCAAGCCCCTGCCGCCCACCCCCCACCCCCTCCCTCTGGGAGGGGGCTTCGATCCATCAGCCCATCTGCATGGCCCTCCAATCCCCCTCCTCTCCGCCCTCGTCCCCAACGAGCGAGGCCTGGACACCTGCCTCGCCGCCAACGCCGCGGCTGGCGGCCCGCTCCTCGGCAAAGTCTCCGTCTTCACCGCCGCGTCCGAGACTTTCTCCCGCAAGAACACCAACGCATCCATCGCTGAGACCATCGAGCGTTTCAAGCCCGTCATCAGCCGCGCCCACGAAGCCGCCCTGCTCGTGCGCGGCTACCTCTCCTGCATCATCCGCTGCCCCTTCGAGGGCGACATCGCCCCCGGCGCGGTCGCCGAGTGCAGCGGCCGCCTCCTCGAACTGGGCGTGGATGAACTCGACCTGGGCGACACCATCGGCGCGGGCACACCCGAAACCGTGCGGGTGATGCTCGACGCGGTGAGCCGCGTCTGCCCGCTCAACGGCTCGCGCGTGCCCCTCACGCTGCACCTGCACGACACGTTCGGCCAAGCCGCGGCGTGCGTGCTTGCCGCGCTCGATATGGGCGTGCGTTCCTTCGACGGCTCCGCTGCGGGCCTCGGCGGGTGCCCCTACGCCAGCACCACGAAGCCCGACGGCACGGTGCAGCGCGCCCCCGGCAACATCAGCACCGAGTTGCTCGTGCGCACCATTCACTCCGCCGGCTACACCACCGGCGTGGACCTCGCCGCGCTCGACGAGGCCGCCGCATTCGCACGCCAGATCGTGGCCACGGCCCGCGCCGCCGCTCGGCCCGGGCCTGCTACCGGAGGTCCCGCATGATCATGGCGGGCGGCATCGCCACCATCACGCTCGACCGGCCCGAGCGGCGCAACGCGCTCACCCCCGACATCCTCGTCGCCCTATGCCGCGAGATCGGCCACGTGCGCACGCTGGCCGGGCCTGGCGACGACGAATGCCGCGTACTGCTGCTGCGCGGCTCGGGCAAGGTCTTCTGCTCCGGCTTCGATCTTGACCTCTGCCGCGACCATCCCGGCGGCTCGGTCATGCGGGCCCTGCTCAGCGGCCTCGCGGCCGCGGTCGCCTCCCTGCGTTCGTGTGATGTGCCCGTCGTCGTAGCCGCGCAGGGAGCCGCGATTGCCGGCGGGTGTGCCCTGCTCGGCGGCGCAGACTTTGTCGTGGCCGACACGAATGCCAAGTTCGGTTATCCCGTGGTCAGGCTCGGTGTCTCCCCCGCGGTCTCCATTCCGTTTCTCCGCCACGCCATCGGCGACGGCCCGGCCCGCGCACGCACGCTCGACACGGCCCTGATGGACGGGGCCGCCGCGCACGCACTGGGCCTGGTCTCCGACCTTGTGAGCACGCCCGATCAAGTGCTCCCCGCGGCCCAAGCCATTGCGGCCCTGTTGGCCGCCAAGCCTCGCCTCGGGCTGACCGCAACCCGCCTCTGGCTGGATGAACTCGCCCTCACCGATGCCAAGCGCGGCCTCGCCGCGTCGCTCGCCCTCACCGGCGGCGAAGAAGAACGCCGCCTGCTCCCCCAAGTCTGGAGTACACGCCCGTGACCGACCTTGCCACCCTCACACTCGATGGCTCCGTCGCCACGCTCTCGCTGAACCGGCCCGACGCACGCAACGCGCTCTCGCTCGACCTGCTCGCCGCCCTCCACGCGCGGCTGGACGACCTGGCCCGCGCACCCATTCCCCCCACAGTCCTCACGGTCACCGGCACCGGCAAGTCCTTCTGCGCCGGCATGGACCTCAAGGCCGTGCTCGGCGACAACGCCACCGCCCAGCGCCTGCTCATGTCCCTCGCGGATTTCACGCTCCGCCTCCGGGCCCTGCCCTGCGTCACCCTCGCCAAGGTCAACGGCGCGGCGATCGGCGGGGGCTGCGGCCTCGCCACCGTTTGCGACCTCGCCATCACCCACGCCGACAGCAAGATGGGGTTCCCGGAGGTTGATCTGGGCGTCTGCCCCGCCGTGGTGGCCCCGTGGCTGGTGCGCAAGGTCGGTGGCGGCCGCGCCCGTGCCATCCTGCTCCGCGGCGGCCTCATGTCCGGCCAACACGCCCTGGCGTGCGGAATCGTGAACGAGTGCGTCCCCACACGCGACGAACTCGATGCCGCTGCGGCCGCAATCGCCACACGCCTGGCCCAGGGCGGCCCCGCCGCGCTGCGGGCGACCAAGGCCCTGCTCAACGAACTCGACGGCTCGAATGACGCGGCACTGGTCCGCCGCGGGGCCGAACTCTCGGCCCAGGTGCTGGCCACGCCCGAGGCGCAGGCAACGCTTAGAGCGAAACTGGCCGGGCCGCCCGGCGGCTGAGTTTCATCACCACCAGCATGGGCCATCCCGCGTGGTTCCCCGCTCGCGGCGCGATGCGGATCAACTCGTCATCCACCGCGTGCTCGCTCAGGTGCTCGATCGTGAGGCCCGCGGCCACCGCGCCCATGACATAGTCGCTCAGTTGGTTGGGCACGCTGGCCGGCATGGTCTTCACGCCCGTTGCCGGGTCCGTGAACCGCGCCTGCACACCCCTCAGCATCATAGCCGGGTGCATGATCGTGGCCACCACGAAGCCGCCCGCGTTGGCGGGCTTGGCGATCCGCCCCAGTTCGCCCATGAGGCCGGGCAGGTCTTTCACGTGGTCAAACACGAGCGCGCAGATCACCCGGTGGAACGAGCCGCCCTCCAGCGGCAGCGGTTTGGTCAGGTCATGCTCGATCCATCGCACTCGCTCCGCGCCCACCTTGGCCCGCGCGGCCGTGAGCATGCCCGATGAAAAATCAACCGCCACCACTTCCGCGCCGGCCGCCGCGTGGCGGAGCGCGTGCCGGCCGGTGCCGCAGCCGATGTCGGCCACGCGCAGGCCCCGCACATCGCCCATGAGGGGCAGCGCCACCCGCTCCTCCAGCGCCACCAGCGGGTTGCCATCGGTGTCATAAGTGCCGGCCCAGCGGTCGTAGCCCGCCTGTGTCGAGAGGTGTTGAACGGAATCCGTGGCCATGTCCGGCGAGTCTACACGCACAGCCCCCGCATGAACTTTGACTCATGCGCCAAGCGAACCCGCCCTCGGCCCGATTTCAAGCACTTTCTGCCGGTGGTCCGATACCTGACTCAGCGGCCGTTCGGCACGCTCGCCGACCGCGTCATTCGGCACCCGGCTGCCCAAGCCGGCCCCCGTCCGACCCCTTCGACCACGGAGCACCGACGTGCGGACCATTGCCATCATCAATCAGAAGGGCGGCTGCGGCAAGACCACCACGGCCATCAACCTCGCGGGCGTCTTCAGCCGCTCAGGTCTGCGCACGCTGCTGGTAGACCTTGACCCGCAAAGCCACTGCGCCGCGGGCCTGGCCATCCCCGAGCAGCGCATCGACGTCCACATCGGCGACGCGATGCTCACCAAGGATGAAGACTCCATCGACTGGATGCGCCTCCTGTGGCGCATCAGCCGCAACCTCGACCTCGCACCCAGCACCGTCCGCCTGGCGGGCCTCGAATCCGCCCGCGGCGGGCTGGCCGCCCTCGACCGCAGCCACCAGCGCCTCACCAGCGTCGTCTCCCGTCTCGCCGACCAGTACGACATTTGCCTCATCGACTGCCCCCCCGCCATCGGGCTGCTCACCTACAACGCCCTCGTGGCCGCAAGCGAGGTGCTCGTGCCGGTCGAGACTGCCTTCTTCGCTCTTCAAGGGGCTGGCAAGCAGATCAGCACGATCAAGGCGCTCGCCAAACGCTTGGGCGTCGCGGCCCCACACCGCCTGCTCGCCACCATGCACCACGAGGCCAACCCCCTCGCGTGCGACCTGCTCGGCGAGTTGAACCGCCGCTTCGAGGGGCATGTGTCGCCGGTGGTCATCCGCTACGACACCCACCTGCGCGAGGCCGTGAGTTTCGGCCAGCCAGTCGTTGAATACGCGCCGCATTCGGCCGGCGCGCAAGACTACACGGCCCTGGGCCGCTGGCTCATCGAGAACCCCGTCGGTCGCACCACCATTCCCGAGGGTGCCCCCATTTCCGAGAGCGCCCCGGCCGACCCCTCACCGGTGGTCGTGTTGCAGCGTGTACCCGCACCAGCCCCCCACGGCCCAACCCCCGCTCTGGAGCCCGCGCCGGTGATCCCGCCTCTGGCCGCCACCTCCTTGCTCACGTCGGCAGAGGAGCCCGTCCTCAGCCGCGCCGCCGACCTTGCCGCGCGGGCTCAGCGACTGCTCGCTCGCACGAGCGTGCTGCAGGAGCCGTCGCCGCGGGCGATGTCGCTCAACGAGTTTTCAAAGCAGCGCGCCACCGCCCGCGCCGGTCGCGAAACCGGTCAATCGCTCATGGGGGTTCGGCACACCTCGCAGGGCGTGCTCTTCGTGCAGCCACTCTCGGCCGGCAAGGTGCTGGCTATCGCCGGAGACTTCAACCGCTGGTCGCCCGAGGCCACGCCCATGCGTCTGAACCCGGCGCTGGGCGTGTACGAGGCTGTTGTGCCACTTCCGCCGGGCCGCTTCCAATACCGCATCGTGGCCGACGGCCTCTGGATCACCGACGTCTACAACCCCGACCTCGAGCCCAACCCCTTCGGCGAAGCCAACAGCGTGATCGACGTCACCAGCGAGCACGCGGCCACCCAAACACCCGCCACGTCCGCGGCCTGAATGGTCCCCAGTTCACGCAGGAAGAGGAGCGTTGGCCGATGATCGCCGATCCGGGCCACATCCGATCTCAGCACGAAGCCGCGTACGAGGCGCTGGCCGATTTGTTCCTGGGCGAACTCTCGCAGGTCGCCGCCCACGACGCCGCGCTGGGTGTGAAACCATCGCACGAGCGCCGCACACACGCCGCGGTCGGCACGCACCCCCACCTGCACCTGGTGACCGCCGAGCCGGCCGACCGACCCGAGGCGTTCGATGCGCCCACCGGTCCCGGTTCATCGCTCGCGCCCATGCAGATCGAGGCCCTTGTGCTCGGCCACCTGCCGGTCATCGCGGGGGCATGGGCCGGGCAGTACGTGCGGCACGTGGCCCAGCGCTCCACCCGCCCCGTGGCCCTGGTTCGCCTGTGCGGAGCGAGCATCCGCATCGAGTTGCATGACGCGGGCGCCCCCACCGACTCCAGGCCGCAGACCTTTGTTGCTGCGGGAAGCCTGACGGATGCGGTTGCTGTGCTGTGCCGGCAGCGCACCCACGTGGTCCTGCACGTCGACCCGCACGAGGAAGCCCCCCTGGCCGCCGCATGCGCGGCCGCCTCCACGCACGGCATGGGCATCGTCACCATGCTCACCAGCGCCGACGATGCGGGCATCGTGGGTGCCTATCAGACCATCACCCGGCTCTCACGCGGCATCGAAGCGGGGCAGGGGCTGCACGACACCGCAACACTCAACGTGGTCATCATGGGGGCACCGGAGGCCCGGGCCCAGTATGTCTGGCGACGCTTGCAAGAAGCCACTGAAACCTTCCTGGGCATCGAGATCTCACTCGCGGCGTGCATCAAGCGAATCGGGTCGGGCCCTCCGGGCAGGGTCGTGTACGAAGGTCCGTTCACCGCCGGGGCCGTAGCGGTGACTTCATTGCTCACCACCGCGCCAACGACGGAGCCGGCCGCCGCGGCGGTGCCGCAGGCGCTCACGCTTCCCGCTGGCGCCAAGGCTCTCGTCACACCCGATGCCCGCATCGTTGAAGCGCCGGCCGCGCCCCAGCCTGCATCACAGGCCGGCGCCGTCGGACCGCGCGCGGACAGCGGTTCGGTGCCCACGGGGCCGTCTGCACTGGCCGCGTGCCTGCCGGGCCTCACGATCCTGCGGGCCCGCTGCCCGCACGCCGAGGATGTGGAACTCGCGGTGGATGCGGAGGGCCTGCTGCACCTCCTCGCACGCTACCGCACCGATGAGCCCGATCATCGCGTGGTCGAACGCCTCCACGCCGCTGCGTGCTGGGCTCGCGTGCACGCCAAGGTGCTCTCCCTCACGTTGCCCGGTGAGGGGGCGGGCACCACGCTCGATGCCGCGTCGCCCACGCGCCACCTGTTTACAGACCGGCCCGCCGAGCACCGCGCCCTGTTCGACAGCGACGTCAGAATGCACCTGCTGGTGGCTGTGCCACGCGAGCACGCATCGCCGTGGGTGTGCGCGGCCGTGAACTAGGCCCCGCCGCGAACCTTGCCAAAGCCGCTCAGAGCATTTGTACCGCGCCGTCTCAGGCCGTTTCTTTACGCTTGATGCGCAGGTCGCGGAGTTGCCGACGGTGGTTCACGTCATGCTCGTCGATCACGTATTCCGCCGCGGTGTTGTCCATCTCGGGCAGGTCGTACATGAGATCGATCATGATCTCTTCCATCACGGCGCGCAGGCCGCGGGCCCCGGTCTCCCGCCCCAGCGCCTTGGCCGAGATCGCTCGCAGCGCATCCTCGGTGAAGGAGAGTTTGGCCCCCTCCTGCATGAACTGGAACTGGTACTGACGCACGAGGGCGTTCTTCGGGTCGGTGAGCACGCTCATCATCGCCTCGACCGAGAGCGGCATGAGCGGCGCAAGCACCGGCAAGCGGCCGATGAACTCGGGGATCATCCCGAACTCGATCAGGTCGTCGGGCTGCACGCGGGCCAGCAGGGCCTCGCGCTCGCGGCTCTCGTCGGTCTCCAGCCGCAGGTCGGTGAAGCCGATCCGGGCCTCGCCCACGCGCCGGCGGATGATGTCTTCCAGCCCCACGAATGTGCCGCCGCAGATGAACAGGATGTTGCTCGTGTCCAGTTGGATGTACTGCTGCTCGGGGTGCTTGCGCCCGCCCTGCGGCGGAACGTTGGCCACCGTGCCCTCGAGCATCTTGAGCAGCGCCTGCTGCACGCCCTCGCCCGACACATCGCGCGTGATGCTCACGTTGCTGGTGGTCTTGCCGATCTTGTCGATCTCGTCGATGTAGATGATGCCGCGCTGGGCCGCTTCGAGGTCAAAGTCGGCGCTCTGCAGGAGTTTGAGCAGCAGGTTCTCCACGTCCTCGCCCACATAACCGGCCTCGGTCAGCGTGGTCGCGTCGCCGATGGCGAAGGGCACCTTCAGAATGCGGGCCAGCGTCTTGGCCAGGAGCGTCTTGCCCGAGCCCGTCGGGCCGATCATCAGGATGTTGCTCTTGTCGAGTTCAACGGGCGTCTCGTCCTTGCCCATGCTCAGCAGCCGCTTGTAGTGCGTGTGCACCGCCACCGACAGCGCCCGCTTGGCCTGGTGCTGCCCGATCACGTACTCGTCAAGAAACTCTTTGATCTTCCGCGGCGCGGGGATCTCGCTGAACATCGGCGTGCTGGAGCCGACGCGACGCCGCTCCTGCTTGAAGATGTTCTGGCACAGGTCCGTGCAGTTGTTGCAGATGTACACATCGCTGGGCCCCTCCACCATCGGGCCCACGTCGCGGCTCGTCTTCCCGCAGAACGAGCAGGTCGTCAGGCGACGCCCACGAAAGCCAGTCGCCTTGTCGTCCGTACCACCGGTGTTGTTTGGGGGCATGCCGTCCATCCCGTTGGGCGAAGGGTCCGCCCGTGCCAGCCTACGCGTGCGCAAGATCGAACCCACGGTTCGCGCTGCGGACGCTCAGTGTATCGACGCGCGGACGTTCCCGCTCCACTCTCCCGTAACTTCCCGCCTCGAACGCGGGTTTCGCCCGACACGCTCACACACGCGAGCGGTGCGACAAGACGTTATCTGGACGGTCGCGTTCGCGGCGCGTTCGGCCCCGTGGCCCCGGTGCCCTTCGTTGCTGCGGACTTCATCCCCGCGCCCGTCGCCCGGGCTAGGCGCGCCTTGGCCGCGGCAAACTCCTCGTCGCTGAGCCGCCCCTCATCGTGCATGGCCCGCAACTGCGACAGCAGGCCCGCGTGACCCACCGCCGCGTCTTCGCCCGAAAGCATCTTCCGCCGCAGCACCATGATCACCGCCGAAAGCAGCATCACCACGCCCACGAGAATGGCCGTCCACAGCAGGAGCGATGCCTCCCCGGAACCGCTCGGCGTTTGGGCAACGGTGCTTTGCAACAGCCAACCCCTCACGAACTCGACGAAGCAATCGCCTGGCGTATGGGCATGAGCAGGTTGGGCACCACACGCGTTCGCACGATCTCCTCGCCCGTCTCCGCCAGCGCCGTCTGGATTGTGAGCAGGTCGTCGATCTGGCGCACGCTCCCCACGCGCCGCAGCGTGAGGTACACGCTGATCACGCCCTCACCCTCCGCGCTGGGCGACCGCGGCCCGCGCTCGTTGCGGGTCTTCACCTCAAAGAACGCCTCCACGGGCTCCGGGCCTTCCAGCGTCATCGCCAGCATCGGCTGCACGTTGCTCGGCGTGGCCCCCGGCAGGCTCATGAGCGAGGCCAGCGGGTGGCTCTCGCCCTGCCCGTACAACGCCTCGAACACAATCGCATCGTGGTTCCCGCCCGCGGCCATGTCAAAGCCATAAACCAATTCCACGCAGTCCACATCCAGCGGGCTGATCGACAGGAAATACGGGGCCGTCTCCAGCACCAGACGGTGCAGGCGGTACGCCTCCTTCGGGTTGGTCGGGTTCACCACGCCCGAACGCAGGCTCGTCTTCCTCAGTGACACCCACAGGGGGTGCTCATCCTCTTGTGAGGACTCCAGCGCCAGTTCACCGCTCGCCCGCTCGAAGCGGTCCATGCGGGGGAACTCCTTCCGCACGCGGTCGAAGATCGCCAGCACGGCCTCGCGGGCGGTGGGCAGGTCCATCTTCAGACTCAGGCGCTGATTGACATAAAAATCTGACACCCACGCCGCGTAGTTCGGCGCGGGCTCGTTGCGGTCGTCGGGCGGACGCCTGTTGGGGGGTCGGTGTGCGATGGGAGAGTGTATTCTGGCAACGCGGAAAGGGAAGCCGCCTTGACCTCCCACTCGCAGCGGTTCGGCCCCCGTTATTGTTCCTCCGCGCTCGCGCCAAACGCCACACCGTCAGTTCGCCCTCCGGCCTCGCGTAGACGATAATTACACCATGAGCCAGGCAACCACCGTGGAGTTCTCACAGGAACAGCACGACCGACTCGCGGCCGAGGCTGGCGCGATGGGCCTGACCATCCCCGCCTACATCGAGTTTCTCGCCAACGGCCGCCAGCGACTGCACGACGGCCAGTTCGTGGACGCAGCCCGCTTCATGATGAGCAAGCACGACGCGTCGCTGCGAAAGTTGGCGCGGTGAGTCCGCTGGCGAACGGCCACCCCCGGCTCATCTCCACCGATCAAAGCCTTCGCTGCTGTTCGCCTTGACCTCTACCGCCTACCTGAGGCCATGGGCTACGAGTGGTAGGTCTCGTCGCGTAAGCCACCCCCAGCCCCTCCCCCGCTTCCGTTACACTCCGCCCATGCCCTCCCTCTTCCGCTCCCCTCACCGCCTCCCGCTCATCGCCCCCTCCATCCTCGCGGCAGACTTCGCCGACATGGCCGAGGACTGCCGCTCCGTCCTCAAGGCCGGTGCCGACCTGCTCCACGTCGACGTGATGGATGGACACTTCGTTCCCAACCTCACGCTGGGCCCGGACATGGTCCGTGATGTCCGCAAGCACTGCCCGCTGGCGTTCCTCGACGTGCACCTGATGGTCACCGACCCGGAGCGCTTCATCGATCCCTTCGTGGCCGCCGGCGCGAACCACATCACCTTCCACGTGGAGGTCATCCCGCCCGAGCGCATCGCCGAGGTCTCCGAGCGCATCCGCGCTCACGGCATCACCTCCGGCCTGTGCATCAACCCGCCCACACCCGTGGAACGCATCCTCCCCCACGTGGACAAGGTCGATCTCCTCCTCGTCATGTCCGTCAACCCGGGCTTCGGGGGCCAGGCCTTCATTCAAGAAAGCCTCGAAAAGACCCGGGCCATCAGCGAAGAACTCATGCCCAACCAGCGCCTCGAAATGGATGGGGGTATCAAGCCCGCAAACGCCGATGACGTGATCGAGGCGGGCTGCGATGTCCTCGTCTCCGGCTCAGCCGTTTTCGGCCTGCCGCACGACCGCCGCGCCGCGGCCATCACCGCGCTTCGCGGTAAGTAACCGTTCGGGTTCGTGCGCGGCACGACGCCTCACTGCGTACACTTCGTCGTTCAGGAACGCCGTTGATATGATCGTGCTTTGTTTGGATTGAACAGTTGACGCAGGCGAGATGTCGGATCAGGATGTTCCGAACAACTCGCAGGCTTCGTGGGCGAACTTCGTGGAAACGAGCATGAAGCCCCCTTGGCCAAGCCCCGCGTTGCGTTGTCGAGCCGGCATGTGCAAGGAACGCCCATGAGCAAGGCCCCCACCAGGACCGCCCGCCCAGCCTCACCTCCAACCGCCCCAACCCCCGACGCGGGCGGCGGTGCCGCCATCGCTGCGCCACCCGCCCGGTCATGGTCCGATGTGAAAGAGCCCCGCCGGGCGGTCATCCCCGAGGGCCTCTGGCTCCGCTGCCCCTCCTGCTCGGGCATGGTCTACCGCAAGCAGATGGAGGCCAACCTCCACTGCTGCCCGGAGTGCCAGCACCACTTCCGCATCTCCGCCGGCGAGCGCATCCGCCAACTCACCGACCCCGACACGTTCGAGCCCATGTGGGCGAACCTCCGGTCGGCCGATCCGTTGGGCTTCAAAGACCTGAAGAGTTACCGCGAACGCCTGCTCGCCGAGCAGATCAAGAGCGAGTGCGTTGACGCGGTCAAGGCCGGCACCGGCTTCGTCAAGGGTCGGCAGGTCATGCTCTGCTGCCTCGACCTCTCCTTCATGATGGGCTCCATGGGCAGCGTCGTCGGCGAGATCGTCACACGATCCATCGAGCACGCCACCACCGAGGGCCTGCCGCTCCTGATCGTCTCATGCTCCGGCGGTGCCCGCATGCAGGAGTCGGGCCTCTCCCTCATGCAGATGGCCAAGACCTCCGCCGCGCTCGCCCGCTTCGACGATGCCCGCGGCCTCTACATCAGCCTCCTCACCGACCCGACCACCGGCGGTGTCACCGCCTCCTTCGCCATGCTGGGCGACATCATCATCGCCGAGCCCAAGGCCCTCATCGGTTTCGCCGGGCCACGCGTCATCCAGCAGACCATCCGCCAGGAACTCCCCGAAGGCTTCCAACGCTCCGAGTACCTCCTCGGCGGCGGCATGGTCGATCGCGTGGTGAGCCGCGCCAACCTCCGCACCGAGATCGCCCGTGTCATCGACTACGCCGGCAAGTGAGCCCGCGGCCGGCACCTCGCCCGCCGCGTTCTCCGAACGCGCCGCCCCGGGCCGATGGGCCTTCCTGCTGGCGGGCCTGCTCCACACCATCCTCTCCATCGCCGCCTTCCCGCCCGTCTCGTGGTGGCCACTGGCCGTACTCGCCCCGCTCCCGCTGGCATGGGCGGTTGTACGGGCCACCACCAACCCCGCCCTCGCCGCACGCTGGACCGCCCTGGGCGTATTCCCGCTGTGGGTCTTTCACGAGCGCTGGCTCATCGATGTCGCGGGCCTGTGGTACATCCTGCTTGCGATCTATCTCGCCCTGATCACGTGGGCCTTCGTTCGCATCACCGCGCCCGCGCTGGCGCGGCACAGCCGCGCATCCGCCCCGTTCCTCATAGCGCTCGCCTGGACCGGCCTCGAGGTCCTGCGCGGCGAACTCATCTGGGGCGGCTACGCGTGGTATCTCACCGGCCACCCGCTCATCGAGATCGCCGCGCTGGCCGCCCCTGCCGCGTGGTTCGGCCAATACGGACTCACGTTCATCGTCATGCTTGTCGCCGCGACCTTGGCATGCTGCACCGCGCCGCCACAGCCACCCGCGGCCATCGTCACCGCACGCCATCGGCTTTCCACGGCATGGCCCGCGGCCATCGCCCTCGCGGCGTGGTGCGGCCTGGGTATCGCGTTGCGCGCCATTGCCGATCCATCCGCCACCACAACCGCGCGCGTCGCGCTCGTGCAAACCGAACTGCCGCAGGACAACAAAGAAGGCTGGACACTCGCGGGCCGCTTGCGTGAGTTCGCACGCCTCGTGGAACTCACTGAGCACGCCGCGGCATCCGACCCGCCCCCAGACCTCATCGTCTGGCCCGAAACCATGTTCCCCGGCGCGGCTCTCAACGCCCAGGCCGT
This sequence comes from Phycisphaerales bacterium, assembly GCA_046156035.1. Lineage (GTDB taxonomy): Bacteria > Planctomycetota > Phycisphaerae > Phycisphaerales > UBA1924 > JAEUIX01. Next base: position 70,763 of record JBJXEW010000016.1, read on the forward strand.
GCAGGCCCAGCGGGCCGCCGGCCTCGGCTACGCCCTCGACGCGGCCGATGTGCCGCTGGCGTTTCGGGAAGCCCTGCCACCCCGCAATGGGTCGGCCCGCGTCTTCCTCCCGGCCACCTTCTTCGCCGACGCGCTCACGGCCGCGCAGGCACGCCTGCGTATCCCGGTGCTCGTGGGCGCCGTCGCCAGCGAAGGCCTGGTCATCTCCACCGCCGCGGACGGCCGCGTCTCGCAGAAGGCCGACGCTCGCTTCAACAGCGCGTTCCTTGTCAGCAACGGCCGCGTGGACGCCACACGCTACGACAAGATGGAACTCATGGCCTTCGGCGAGGTCGTGCCCTACATCTGGCGCTTCCAGAAACTGGCCGACTGGGTCGTGAGCCTCGGTGTCCGCGGCTGGACCATGGACCTCGCATGGGGCCGTGGCCCCTCGGCCTTTGACCTGCCGCTCCAGCCAAACTCTCCCGGCGCTCCCCCCCGCGGCACACTGCGATTCGCCGCGCCGATCTGCTTCGAGGGCTCGATGAGCCGCGTGGGGCGCGCCCTGGTCAATCAACCCGAAGGCGCGGGTGGGCACGCCCAACTCCTCGTCAACATCTCCAACGACGGCTGGTTCGGCACCACGCCCGGCGGGCGCGAGGCCCACCTGCTGGCCTGCCGCTGGCGCTCGGTCGAGTTAGCCGTGCCCCTGCTCCGCGCAGTCAACACCGGCCAGTCCGCTTGGGTGAATGCTTCCGGCCGGTTGGTTGCAGCCCTGCCCGCCTACGCCAGCAAGGCCCCCGGCCCCGGCAGCGTCCTGCACGCTGCGCCCGCCATCAACCCGTCACGCCTCACACCCTTCGCACGCTTTGGCAACATCTTCGGCTTTGCGGCCCTCGCGGGCACGGGCGGCCTGTTGTTCATGCAGGTCTGCGCCCGCCTCCGCGCCAAGTCTCGTCCCAGGTCGCCATGAACGCCCCCGGCCTTCGCTCCGTATCATCGCCCATGCCCAAGCCCGAATGGCTGCTCTGCACGCTCGCCCTCTGCGCCATCACCGGATGCGCGTCCAGCCCCACGTCAACCGCCTCCGCCCCCCTCGCGCCCCCCGCACGCCCAGCCGCGCGGCCAATGCCCATGGCCGCCCCCGCCAGCACCGAGCCGGTCAGAACCGAGTACTCCGCCGTCGATCAATCACAGTTGCGCGAGCGTGCCCTGCAAACCCTCGCCGCCGCAAGCATGAACCCTGCCGCGGAGCAGCGTGCCAACGCCATCGAGGCCCTGCTCCCGGTCCCCGGCCGCCTTGAACCCGTCGTCCGCCGCGCCGTGGCAGACGAGAACCTCGCCGTGCGCGCCATCGCCGCGACCGCGATCGGCAAGGCGCGGCTCAAATCCAGCGCCGACTTCGTGCGGCCTCTGCTCAACGACCCGGCGCCGATGGTCCGCATGGGCGCGATCTACGCGCTGGCCCGTTGCGGCGAATCGGTCGACCAGTCGCCCCTGGCGGGGTTCCTCCGCAGCCCCGAGTTGCTCGTGCGCGCTCAGGCCGCCTTTATTCTCGGTGAGATCGCCAACAGCACCGCCCTGCCCATGCTCCGAGACGCGGCACGGCAGGCCTCGCCCCGAGCCGATCCGCTCCAGGCACGCCTCATGTACTTGCAAATGGCCGAGGCCATGATCAAACTCGGCGATGAGAACGCCATCCACGAGATCCGCGCCGCCCTCTACCCCGCACGCCCCGAAGACCTTGAAGCCACGGCGCTCGCCGCCCAGATTCTCGGCCAGGTGAAGGACCGCGGCTCGCAGTCGCAACTCATCAACCTCGTCGCCATCGTTGACCCGCAGGCCGGCCCGATGCCCCCGGAGATCCGCCTCGCCAGCGCCCAGAGCCTCGCCGGCATGGGCTGGCCCCGCGCGGCGGAGGTCGCCGCGGAGCACATCGCCTCTCCCTCAGGACCGATCCGGGCCCAATCCGCCCTGGTGCTGGGCGCCACCGGTCAGCGCGCCAACCTCCCGGCCCTCGCCCCCCTCCTGACCGATCCCGAGCCCATGGTGGCGATCTCCGCCGCGGCCGCCGTGCTGAAGATCACCGATGGCCCCGGGGTGGGCATGAGGCCCGCTGCCCGGTAACGGCTCCAGCCGTGTGCGTGGAACCGCAACCCCCTGCCACAGCGTAACTTGACAACAGCCGGGGCGATCGGATATCAACCCGACTCCCAGCCCGAGCCCACGGCCTGATCGGGACTTGACCGGTGCCGCTGGCTACACTCTCCGCCCCCTGCCCGGGCCACGGTTTGCGTGGCCCAGCGTTCGCCCGGCGCACGCGCCCCTGCCCTGAGGAACCTGACCATGCACATCGTTACCAAGATCCTGATCGTCTTCGGCGCGGTCCTCAGCGTGCTGCTCTCCGCCCTCACCATCGCCTACGCCTCCAACGCCGACGCCATCGCCGGCGCTTTCCGCAGCGAGCAGACCGCCCGCCTCGCCGCTGAGTCGGAGCGTGCCTCCGGCATCGCCCTCTCGCAGGCTGAGAAGGCCTCCCTCCAGCAGGCCAAGGAGACGGCCGAGGCCGAGAAGGCCGTCCTCGTGCGTGAGGTCAGCCAACTCCAGAACGAGCGTTCCCAACTCATCACCGAGGTTCAGAACGCCAAACTCGCCGACCAGTCCATCAAGAACCAGATCGCCAACCTCACCGCCACCGCCGAGGCCAACGCCGCCATCATCGGCACCCTCAACAAGGAAGTCGGCTCGCTCCGCGAGGCCCAGGTCAAGGGCACACGCCGCGAGACCGAACTGGTCGACCGCCTCAACGACCTCGACGGCCAGCGCCAGGTGCTGGAGCAGAGCACCCGCGCCCTGCAGGAGCAACTCGCCGAGGCCCGCACGGCGCTCGAGCAGGCCAAGAGCGGCGTGAGCGCGACCGCAGGCACCGCCCAGCCCTTCGTGGCCAGCGGCCCGCTCGTGCAGGCTCGCATCCGTCAGACCTTCAAGAGCCCCGCAGGCGATGACATGGCCGTCATCTCCGAAGGCAGCAACGCGGGCCTCAAGCCCAACCAGAAACTCTCCATCGTGCGCGGCGGCCAGTTCGTGGCCACGCTCGTCATCACCACGACCGACCTCACGCAGGCCGTCGGCCGTATCGACCGCCTCGGCCGCACCGTTGAGATCAAGCCCGAAGATGTCGTCCTCAGCCGCCTGGACTGACACCCACGCACACGCCCCCAAAGCGAGCCTGCCATGAGCCAACTTGGAATGCAGATGCCGGGCGGTTCGCGCCGGGCCTCAACCTTGAACGTCTACACCGGCCTGCTCTTCCTCGCCGTCGTCGCGCTCGCAACCGCCAGCGTCATGGTCTACGTGGGCGCGGCCAAGGTTGGCCGCGCGGGCGACCCCTTCGCCATGCAGGATGCCAAGCGCATCGAGATCCGCAAGTAAGTTCCCCGCCGCAGCCGCGAGGCCTCTCACACGCCGCGGGAACCGCTCTCCACGCGCTCGTCCGCTCTGCGTCGATGTGCCCGGCCGTGCTTGACACGGCCGATGGGCGGTCTAGATTTCTCCCCCTGCCGCGGGGCTTTCGCGGCGACAACTCAACCGTCGGGGCGGTAGCTCAATTGGTTAGAGCACCGGACTGTCGATCCGGAGGTTGCGGGTTCGATTCCCGTCCGCCTCGTTTGAAAACAGCCTCGCCGCCCGGCGGGGCCTTTTCGTTTTTGAGCCCGCCGGACGCCCGGTCGCAGGCGCGCTCTCACGTGCGCCCGTCACCCAGGCCCGTTTCACTCGCCTCTCACGCGCAACCCGCACCGCGCTGCCGCTGAACGGTGCCGCGGCCATGGGGGAAATACACCCGAATAGGCCGCCGCCCCGCGAATCGCTCGTGCGCAGGAACGTGGCGGGCATAGGGTGCGCCCGGGTCGCCGAGTCAACGCACCACGCGACCTTGCGACGAACCCTCGCCCGACCGTTCTGTCGCGCGGTAGCACCACGTCCCTCCCGGCCTCGTCCCGTTCCGTCGGCCACACCCCGCAAGCGGCCATTGACACGCCCATGACCAGCAGCAACCAGAGCGGCGCGTCCGTGCTCATCACCCTGGCCACGATCCTTGCAGGCGTCGCCACCTTGTATCTCGGTCGCGACCTGCTCATGCCTTTGGCGATTGCCGGCCTGATCGCCTTCTGCCTCGCGCCCATGGTCCGCCGCCTGGAAAAGCGCCGCGTGCCACGCATCGCGGCGGTGGTCATCGTCAGCCTCGGCGCTCTGGTGCCGTTGGCGGGTGTCGGTTGGGTCGTGGTGGCGCAAGGGTCCTCCGTCGTCGCCGACCTGCCCACGTACAAAGAATCGTTGCAGAAGAAACTCAACGGGCTGCGGCGAGCGCTCGCCGACCTTGGTCAGGCCGCGGACACGGTGAACGAACTCGAGCGGAGCATCTCCGCCCCCCTTCCCACCCCCCTGCCCGACGCGCCCGCCGCGGCGGACCCGCCCGACGCGCTCGCCGTTCAGCCGGCCTCGCCGGCTCCCGCGCCTTCACCGGCGGCGCTCCCCCCCAACAACCCCACCGCCCCGACGGGAGCACTGACCGCTCTGGCCGGTGGTGCCGCGGCCGTGCTGGCCCCGCTGGCCATGATCGGCGTGGTCCTCATCATCGTTCCGTTCATTCTTCTGGAGCGTGAAGACCTGCGCGACCGCTTCGTGGCCCTGCTGAACCGGCGGCGGCCGATTGTCACCAGCACGGCCCTGGACGAAATCGCCGATCGCGTCAGCGGCTATCTGCGCGCGCAACTCCTCATCAACACCTGCAGCGGCATCGCGATGGCCCTGGCGCTCATGGCCTTGGGCGTGCCCAACGCCCTGCTCTGGGGCCTCCTGGCGATCGGCCTGCGCTTTATCCCCTACGTCGGGCCGATTGTGGCCTCCGTGCTCCCCGTCGCCACCGCCCTGGTCGTTGCGGACGGCTGGCTGCTCCCCGCGCTCGTTCTGGGTGCGCTCCTGACCATCGAATCCCTCACGAACCTCTCCGAACCCTTCGTGCAGAAGTCCTCGACCGGCGTCAGCAGCCTGGCGCTTCTCCTGGCCGCGGCGTTCTGGTCGTGGGTGTGGGGTGTGCCCGGGCTCCTCGTCTCAACGCCGCTCACCGTCTGCCTGGTTGTCGCGGGCCAGCACGCGCGGCCGCTCCGTTGGCTGCGCATCCTGCTCTCCGAAACGCCCCCGCTCACACCCGCCGAGCGCCTCTACCAGCGCCTCATCGCGGCCGAGCCGACCGATGCGGCGCGCCTGGCCACTGAGTTCGGCACCGGGATGCCGCTCGCCGATTTGGGCGACACGCTCCTGGGCCCGGCCCTGGTTGCCGCCCGCACCGATGCCGAGCGCGACGACCTCGACCCTGACCGCGCGCGGGCCATGGCCTACACCGTCTGCGCTGTGTGCGAAGAACTCGCGCTGCGCCTCCCCGTCCTTGCCACCACGACCCCGCCAACACCGGGCCGCGGCGTGGTGCTGTGCATCCCCGCCGGTGACGAGATTGACGAGGCGGCCTGCGTGGTCCTAGCCACCCTGCTGGCCAGCGCCGGGCTCCCGGCCCGGGCGATCTCTCCCAGCGAGTTCGACACCGATCTGGTGCCGGTGCTTGCCGCGCACACGCCGCGCACGCTCTGCGTCGTGGCCGTGGGGGCGGCCACAACCAATTGGGCGCGCCGACGGGTCCGCCAGTGCACGCTGCGCGTGCCGGAGGCCGCGGTGTGGGCGCTGCTGCTGGGGGCTGACGCCGAGCAACCCACCGACACCGAGGCAGTCCGGCGCGCAGGCGCACAACGCGCGTTCACCACCTTCCGCGCAGCCGTGGCCGATCTGCTGGCCAACGCGGCCCCCGGGCACCCGCAGCCGGCCGCGCCGCCCGGCGACCCGGTGCCCGCGCCGATGACACGGCGCATGGCGCACGGCGAGCACGTTTCGCCTTGAACCTGGCGCTGGCCGTGCGCACAGCAGATCGGGGCGAGGCCGGGCACATTTCCCCGATCCGTTGCCGTTCGCCGCGTGAGCCTTGCTTACCCCGCGCAGCGGAGTATGGTCAAGGTGCAGGCGGGATGCACGCGGCCTCTCCCCAACAAGAAGCGCGATGGAAGGACAGCACATGCAACCAGCCACGACAACGGCACGGACATTCCAGATCGATGGAATGTCCGGCGATGCCTGTGTACGGAAGGCGCACACCGCGCTCAAAGGCCTTGATGGCATACGTCCACAGTCGGTCATGGGTGACTTGCCCGGCAAGCGGTCGAAGGAGTACTTCTGATGGGATTGATTCTGTTGATCCTCCTCATCCTCCTCCTCGTCGGCGGGCTGCCCACCTGGGGCTACAGCCGCAAGTGGGGTTACGGCCCCAGCGGCGGCCTCGGCCTCCTGCTCCTGATCCTGGTGGTGCTGCTCGTGCTGAACGTGATCCCGCGCGGCTTCTAGCCCGCGGCCAGCCATGACATCGCCCTCCGCCGGTGGGCATCACGCTCACCGCCGCTCTGTCTCTTCGCGCGAATGAAGGCACCATGTCTACGCCACTGAATACGCCCGCCTGTGCCCCCTCCTCTGTACCGCTTGATACAAGCGCGGCCTCTCGCACGCCCATCGCACCCGATCAGGCCATCCGCGACGCGGCGAACAACATGGTGAGCGAAGGCAACGCGTCGTCCGCCATCACCCGCCGCGTCAGCGCCATCGACACGCAGGCCATGGCCGAGAGTCGCAAGGGGGCCGGAATGCATCCGCCCTCACCGTCCTGATCCCCGACGCCGCGCTCCGGCACGCTCTCCCGCCCGATAGCCACACCTACGCCCCGCTCCTGCGCGGCAGAATCGAGATTCTTCAATGCACACCACCCGCCTCATCGCCCCCCTGTTTCTCCTGACTCTGGCGTCGATCACCGGTTGCGATCGCAAGGAAGCCTCCGCTGCCGCCAGCCGCGACACAACGCAGGCAACGGCGAGCACGAACACCACGGCCCCAACACCGGCCGCAGACAACACCGCCCGCAACAAGTCCGACGCTGGCGCGGACACCAAGACCCCGATGGACCAGTCGCAGGCCAGCGCCGACATCGACATCACCGCCAACATCCGGCGCGCCATCATGAACGACAAGGCCATGTCCATCAATGCCCAAAACTGCAAGATCATCACCGAGAAGGCCGGCATGGTCACGCTCAGGGGCGTGGTGAACAGCCAGGCTGAGAAGGATTCCATCGAGGCCAAGGCCAAGGCGGTTGCCGGCGTCGCCAAGGTCGACAACCAACTCGAAGTGAAGGCCAACTAACCGCCGTCCGTCTCTTCCCGCCCGCGGCACCGCGTCCAGCACGAAAGTCGCTTGCATGCCCGAGCCCACCGCCACGCCCGCACCGACACCGCCGCCGCTCCAGGCCGATGCGCCCAGGGTGGTGGTCGTGCACACAGGTCCCGCAGATGCGCCGCCGGTGGGGTTGGCGAGCGCGGCGACATTCGCCGATCGTCTCGTCGAGCGCGATGCCAAGGCCGATAGCAGCATCCCCACCCCGCGCGTCGATCGCGTGCAGGACGAAGTGATGACAGCCACCTCACCAGAAGGCCGGCCGCCCACCAGGCACGTGCGCCGGGCCGAGTGGAAGTGGTTCCTCATCGGTGGCAGCGTCCTGGCGCTGGCCGCCGTCGTCTGGGCCGTCTCCAGCAGCGTGCCTTGGCCCACGCTCCTCTTCGTCGCGGCCCTCCTGATCCTCTTCCTTGGCGCGGCCATCCCCACATGGGGTGCCGGCCTTCTGCGCGGCGGCGAGGAACGCCAGGCCCGCAAGGTTGCCCTCCTGACAACACCCCGTGACCGCCCCACCTGATCGCCTTTCACATTGATCTTTCCGGGCTCTCAAACAGCCCATCGCCCACCACATTCAGCACCCCCGAATAGAGGAGTTTCAGAATGAGCACCGCCGTCTTCTGCATCGCACCCACCCAGTCCATCGCCAACAACATTGTCTCGCGCCTCAAGGGCGAGGGCTTCCGTGACAACGACATCTCCGTCCTCTTCCCCGACAAGTCCAGCACGCGAGACTTCGCCCACGAGAAGAACACCAAGGCCCCCGAAGGCGCCACCGCCGGCGCTGGCGCGGGCGGTGTCATCGGCGGGGCTCTGGGCCTGCTCGCCGGCATCGGCCTCCTCGCCATCCCCGGTGTCGGCCCGTTCATCGCGGCCGGGCCCATCATGGCCTCGCTCAGCGGCATCGCCGTCGGAGCCGCCGTCGGCGGCATCACGGGCGCGCTCATCGGCATGGGCATCCCCGAGATCGAGGCCAAGCGATACGAGGGCAAGGTGAAGGACGGCAACATCCTCATCTCCGTCCACGCCGAGACTTCAGACCACGTCTCACGCGCCAAGAAGGTGTTCGAAACCGAGCAGGCCACCGACATCTCGGCTGGCTCCGAGGCCACCGCCCCGGCCGCGATGCCCCCGACCACCCCGACCGACCCGTACGCGGTCACGCGCCCTCTGGGCCAGACGAGCGACTCGGCCGCCTCGTACTCCTGATTGCTCCACGCACGCTCCGCGACTCTCGCGCTCTCGCCTCCCGCCACGACCGGCTCACCCCGGGCGCGGCAACACCCCGTCGCCACCATCCGGTGACGGCACAACCGCAAGGACCCTCGATCATGTCAAACGCAGCAACAGCAGATGGAACCGGCTTCAAGCAGGATGTCAGCCGCCTCGGCCAGGGCGTCGGCACGCTCACGGCAGACGTGAAGAATGTGGCGCACAACGCCGCTGATGCCGCGCGTTCGGGCGTGGCCGAACTCCGCCAGGGAGCCCACCACGCCGTGGAGGTCGCCAAGGAGAAGTTCGAGGGCGCCAGGGAAGGCGCTGTCGAGGCCGCCGAATCCCTCAAGGGCGTCATCAGCCGCAATCCCGTCGCCAGCATCGGCATCGCCGCGGGTGTGGGCCTGATCATCGGCCTCATCGTCTTCCGCCCCAGGAGTTGATCTTGAAGGCTATCTCCCAGTTTGTTGTCCAGGTCTTCGACCTCATCGAGGCCGAAGGGGGTGCCCTCCTCACGGTCGTCCGTGGGGAGGCTCGCCGCGCCCACACCGCCGCCACCAACATGGCCATGGGGGTGGCCTTTCTCCTTATCTCGATCCCGCTCGCCGTCGCCGGCCTCTGCCTCGCGGCAGCGGGATTGATGTGGTGGCTTGAAACCCTGGTGGGCCGCCCTCTCGCGGCCGTGCTGACAGGCTTCGTCATCCTCGGTGCGGGGGCCGCCTGCCTCTATGGCTTCACGCTGCTCACCCGGAGGCCTGAGCGATGAACGCGGAGGACAACGGCCTTGGCGTCGGAAATCTCGCGTACGTCCCGTCCACGCGCGTCGCCGCCGCAAAGGCACGCCTCTTGGCGTGGGCCTCCGAGACCGATGCCCGCACGCACACGGCTCGGTCCAGCGCCGGCGCGCTCGCCTCGAAGGGCGCGCTCGCGGCACTGGGCGGCCTTGTGGCCGCTCGCCTGCTCCTGCCGCGTGGCCGGATGGGGCGTGTCGCGCGGGTTGCGGGCGTCGGCACGCGGCTCGTGAGTTGGGCCTTGGTGGCCCGTGTAGGAACATGGTTGCTGCCGCTCGCCATCCGCGTGGTTCAACACCGCCTCAGGCAGCGAGCGGCGCGCTGAGCGGCCACGCATCACCCCCGATCCTTCGGGGGAGGAGTTTCGAGATCGAAGGAGTCTTCCAATGCTTCAATGGGCGCTCGCGTTCCTCGTGCTGGCCTTGATCGCTGGCGTGCTGGGCTTCACCGGCATCGCCGGACAATCGATGTACATCGCCAAAGTGCTCTTCTTTGTCTTCCTCGTGATCTTCATCGTGGGGCTCTTGTACAGCCTCATCACCGGTCGGCGCGGCAGATGATGGACCGGCCCGTACGGGCCGCGTGCTCGCTCAAGGACTTTGCCATGACCACGCACCGTGGCTCGCTGTCTCTGTGCACCTGGGCTCCCTGCGCCCTTGTCGCTGCGCTCGCGCTGAGCGGGTGCTCGGACACCATGCGTGTCGAGACCGACATGAAGGGCCAACTCGCCACCACGCTCAAACTGGACGGCCCCATCCAGATCCAGATGCAGATGCAGGGCCCCACGATCAAGTACGAGGGGACGTACATCAGCGACGAACTCCTCGAGCGCGTGCAGATCGGCAAGGCCACCGATGAATGGATGATCGCGGTGCTGGGCAAGCCGGACGCGGAGGCCACCCTCAAAGACGGCTCCCAGATCTGGCGATGGACGTATCGCCCTGTCGAACAGCAGGCCTCCGTGGTGGAAGTGTTCAGCAAGAGCGAGAAGGAACCCAAACTCGCCACCCGCAGCGTGTTCGTCACGCTGCGCGGCGGTATCGTTACCGAGAAGTGGAAGGGCTGATCCGTCGGCCGCTGTCATCAGCGGCGAGACCACCGTACCCTTGCCCCAGGTTGAATCCCGGAAAGGTGAACATGAGCACTCAACGCATCGTCGGCATCGTTCTCATCGTCGTGGGCGTCATCCTCATCGTCATCGGCGTGAACTCCTCAAACTCCCTGGCAGACCAGGTGAGCGAGACCTTCACCGGACGATTCACCGACGCCACCACGTGGTACATCGTGGGCGGAATCGGTGCCGCGCTCCTCGGCCTGCTCGCCATCCTCGTCCGCGGCGGCAAAGCCAGCGGCTGACGCGCGGGGCGCTGCGGCCCGCCCCGATACACTCACCCGCGATGCCGTCCTCAGCAGGCCAGCCCGGCGACCCGACCGACACGGCCAACCCCGAGCCCGAGTTGCCGCCCGCGGGCACGCCCCCGCCCATCCCCCAGTCGCTCCTCGATCCCGTGGCTCGCCCGGCCTCCATGCGCACCTCGGCCGGCTCCGCCGCGCCCCTCGCCGGTCAGGGCAAAGCCTGGGGCATTGCCTCCGATTTCATCGGCACGCTCCTCGGCGGCACCGCCCTCGGCTGGGGCATAGACCTCTGGCGCGGCACACTCCCCTGGTTCCTGCTCGGCGGCCTCGCCCTGGGCTTCTTCCTCGCCATGTTCCGCATCGTCCGCCGCATGAAGGCCGACGAGCGCGCTGGCCGCTGATCCCACAACACGCCGGCCGCACCATCCCCCCCGCACCACCCAATCTCCCGCGACCCCTCTGGCCGCTGGCGATCCGATCCGCTATCCTTGGCCCCCTTGGCTTTCGCACCCACCGCTCTCGCCTCAGCACACCGACCGGATCGCAAACACTTGGCCCTCTCGCCCCCCACCAGTGAGCCGAATCTGCCCAGCCTCGCGCCCCTGGGCGTCGCGCTCGCGCTCTGCGCGGCGCTCGGTTCCGCGGGGGCATACGCCACGTCGCTCGCCGCGGGTTGGGGTCCGGCCCCTGCGGCTTCGTCGGCTGTTGTCCTGGCCGCGCTGGTCGTGCTCGCGGGCATCATCACCGGCCTCACACTGCTGGCCCTCGTGCTTGCTCGCGGTGCCTCCATCTTCGCCGCGGCCGTGATTGCCGCGGGCATCGCACGCACATTGATCTCCCTTTCCCTGGGCGTGGTTGTGCTGTTCACCATCGCCCCGGAAGGCAAGGCCTTCTGGAGCGCATTCCTGGCCGCAAACTTGCTCTGCCTCTTCGCCGAAACCGCCTGGGGTATCGCCGTGAACCAGCGCGTTCACCGCGTATCGCACCCCGCACGCACCGGAGCCGCCGCATGACGCTCGCCCTCGACCTGTTTACGCTCGCCGCCGCCAACCCGGTCGACCACGTCGTGAATCAGGCGTACATCCGCAGCGGCTCGGGCATCTGGCTCTGGTCCGCCCACGTGGGCAACCTCGTGCTCTCTGGGCTCATCACGCTTCTCGTGCTGTCCTATGCCGCGTCGCGCATCAAGACCGGTCCGGAGAGCCAAGGCACCAGCCGCTACATCACCAAGGGCGCCTTCGCCCACATGATCGAGGTCATGTGCCTTTACCTGCGTGAAACATCGGTCCGCCCGCTGCTGGGCGCACGCACCGACCGCTTCATGCCCTTCCTCTGGACCGTCTTCTTCTTCATCCTCGTCAACAACCTGCTCGGCCTTGTACCGATCGCCGACCTGCTGCACCTGACCGACAAACTCACCGGCCAGCACGCCCTCTCCGGCCTGCTGGGCGCCACCGCCACGCAGAACATCTTCGTCACCGCCGCAATGGCGATCATCGCCGCCATCGTCATCAACGTCGCGGGCATCCGCGAACTCGGCCTGGGCGGCTACCTCAAGCACCTCACCGCCGGCACATCGCCGGCGCTCTGGCCGCTCATGGTCCCCATCGAGATCATGGGCACCGCCATCAAGCCCGTGGCGCTCGCCATCCGTCTCTTCGCCAACATGACCGCCGGCCACATCCTCGTCGCCGTCCTGTTCATGTTCGCTGTGCAGGGCATCGGCATGCTCACGCAGGCCACCGCCTCGGGCCTGGTGCTCGGCGGCGTCATCTCCACCCTCTCCATCGTCTCCGCCATCGCCATCTACTTCCTGGAACTCTTCGTCGCCTTCCTCCAGGCCTTCGTGTTCATGTTCCTCACCACCGTGTTCATCTCCCAACTCAGCCACCATGATGAGCACGAGCATCATGAGGGCCACGATCACGAGCACGCCAAGGCTCATGCCCATGCGCACTGAGACCGGCGTGAAAACAGATCGCCATCGTCGCCGCGGCTTCCAGTGCCCCGGCCACGCGTCCTCCCGTGCAGTTTCAAGAAAGGTTCCGACCATGAAGACCCTCAGCCTCGCCCTCAGTTCCCTCGCCGTGCTCGCCACCACTGCCGCCGCCAACGCCCAGGCGCCCGCCGCGGAAGTCGCCAAGAGCGTGACCACCGGCCAGGGCCTCGCGGTCGTCGGTGCCGGCCTCGCCGTCATCGGCGGCGGCATCGGCATCGGCCTCATCGGCAAGGGCGCGCTCGAGTCCATCGCCCGCCAGCCCGACGCCAAGGGCCCCATCGGCACCAACATGATCCTCACCGCCGCGCTGGTCGAGGGTGCGGCCCTGTTCGCCGTCGTCGTCGGCCTGCTCGTCGGCTTCATCAAGTAATCACTTCCCGACGGACCCCGCGAGAGCCGGGTCCGTCGCTTCGCGTCTCGGGTACCCCCACACTCCGTGTGGGGCATTTCGGGTACCCCCACTCTCCGAGTGGGGTGTTTCGGGTACCCCCACTCTCCGAGTGGGGTGTTTCGTCCAGAGGTTTCCACCATGCGTATCCAAGCCCATCACCTGCTCGCTCTCGCCGCCCCGCTGGCGCTCGCCGCCGCCGCGCTCGCCGCCGACCCCCACGCCGCCGGCGCCGAGAAGGTCGGCGTCCTCCCCACCATCGAGCAGGGCATCGTGCCCATGATCGTCTCCATCGTCGTCTTCGCCGTCGTCTTCGCCATCCTCGCCGTCAAGGTCTGGCCCACCATCAGCAAGGGCCTGGCAGACCGCGAGAACAAGATCCGCGGCGAGATCGAAGCCGCCGAAGCCGCCCGCGCCCAGGCCAAGACCGCCCTGGAGGGCTACGAACGGGCCCTCGCCGACGCACGCGGCCAGGCCCAGAAGGAACTCGACGCCGCCAAACTCCAGGCCACCGCCGTCGCCAACGATCTCAAGATCAAGAGCGAGGCCGACCTCACCGCCATGAAGGAGAAGGCCGTCCGCGAGATCGAAGCCGCCAAGAAGCAGGCCCTCGCCGACATCTACGGCGAGGCCTCCAACCTCGCCACCATGGTGGCGGGCAAGATCCTCCAGCGCGAGATCAACGCCGGCGACCAGCGCCGCCTCGTGGATGACTGCATCACCGAACTCAAGGGCGTCGGCGCCCGAGCCTGATTCACGCACCCTGCCATCGGCTGCCCTCTTGTCTTTCCGCCTTCGTGCCTTCTCCCTGCCTTCTCCCTGCCTTCCTCCTACCTTCCAGTCCCACCATGCCCCTCGTAGAAACCCAACCCGACGCCGTCTCCAAGATCTACGCCCAGAGCCTCTTCGAACTCGCCAAGCAGGCGGGCGGCCAGCCGAAGATCGAAGAGGCCGGCGGCGAACTCGAGTCCGTCGTCGAGATGGCCCGCGCCGACGCCCAGTTCGGCGAGTTCCTCTCCTCGCGCATCGTCGCCCTCAAAGACCGCAAACGCACGCTCGAGACCATCTTCCGCGGCAAACTCAGCGACAACGTCCTCAACTTCCTCCTCGTCCTGAACAAGAACGGCCGCCTCGGCCAGATCACCGGCATCGCCGCGGCGTACGACCACCTTGTACAGACCTCCTTCGGTCGTGTCGAGGTCGACGTCTACACGGCCAGCCCGGCCAGCGGCGAAGACCTCGCCTCCCTCAAGGCCCAACTCCAGCAGAGCCTCGGCCGCGAGCCCGTGCTGCACACCTACACCGAGCCCGCCATGATCGGCGGCATCAAGATCCAGATCGGCGATCAACTCATCGACGGCTCCATCTCCACGCGCCTCCGCAAGGTCCGCGAGCAGATCGACACCAACGGCTCCGCCACCGTCAAGGCCGCGGCAGACCGCATCATCCGCCCGGACCCTTCCAGCAACGGGCACTGAGGGCGAACCACAAAGACACAAAGGCCACAAAGGAAGGCAGCGAGTGCCCACCGATGCGACCCTCGATGCTCTGAGCCATCGCGTGATAGGTGCCGCGATCGAGGTGCACCGGGCCCTCGGACCGGGATTGCTTGAATCGGCGTACCAAGCGTGCCTCGCCGCCGAGTTGAGTCACCTGAGCATCGGATTCGTCCGTGAGGTGCCCGTGCCGATCGTGTACGGTGATCAGCGACTCGATGCCGGGTATCGGATCGACTTCTTGGTAGAAAACGGCCTCATCGTCGAAACCAAGGCGTTGCAGGGCCTGCTCCCTGTGCACGAGGCCCAACTCCTCAGCCACATGCGTCTGGCCGGCAAGTCGCTCGGCCTCCTCATCAACTTCCACGAGGTGGTGCTCCGCAACGGCATCAAGCGTCGCGTACTCTGAACGGTTGTTGCCTCACATTGTCTCTGCATTCTCTTTCTTCCCTTCTTTTCTGTTCCTCTGTCTTCCTTTGTGCCCTTTGTGCCTTTGTGGTGAAATCTGCCTTTCTGGTGACACATGAAGAAGACCATCGCCCAAATCCCCGTCGCCTCCAATCGCGTGCTCATCCGCGTGGATTTCAACGTCCCCATCGAGAACGGTGTCATCTCCGACGACCGCCGCATCCGCGAGGCCTTGCCCACGCTCAAGTCCGTCCTTGACCGCGGGGGCTCCCTGATCCTCATGTCTCACCTCGGCCGTCCGGAGGGCAAAGGCTTCGAGGCCGAGTTCTCTCTCAAGCCCGTCGCCGCGCGGCTCAGCGAACTTCTCGGCAAGCCCGTGCAGTTCCCCTCGCAAGACTGCACCGATCCTTCCGCCGAAGCCGCCGCCAAGGCGCTCAAGCCGGGCGAGGTGCTGCTCCTCGAGAACGTCCGCTTCGCTAAGGGTGAGAAAAAGGGCGAGCCCGCCTACGCCGCCAAACTCGCCTCCTACGGCGACATCTACGTCAACGATGCCTTCGGCACCGCCCACCGCGAAGACGGCAGCATGTTCGCCGTGCCCAAGGCCATGCCGAGCAAGCCGCGCGTCGCGGGTCTGCTCCTTCAGAAGGAACTGGACTACCTCAGCGTCAAACTGGGTTCGCCCGCCAAGCCCTTCGTGGTGGTGCTCGGCGGCGCCAAGGTCTCGGACAAGATCGGCCTGATCGAGAACCTCATCCCCAAGGCCTCCGCGATCCTCATCGGCGGCGCGATGGCCTACACGTTCCTAGCCGCGCTCGGTAAGAAGGTCGGCTCCAGCCGCGTCGAGACCGACAAACTCCCCGAGGCCAAGCGGCTGCTCGACCTCGCCGCCACACGCAAGTGCGACCTGCACCTGCCCGTTGACCACGTCTGCTCCACGCTCTTCGCCGAGCGCGGCGGCGCTATCGAGGTCTTCGGCGACACCATCAAAGACGGCTTCATGGGCCTGGACATCGGGCTCGCCACGCAGGCAGACTACACCGGCGTGCTCCGCAACGCGAAGACCATCGTCTGGAACGGCCCCATGGGCGTCTTCGAGTGGGCCGCCTTCGCCGCGGGCACGAAGGCAGTCGCCAACGCGATGGTTGACGCCACCAGGTCCGGCGCCACCAGCATCGTCGGCGGGGGCGACTCCGCCGCCGCGGCCGAAGAGTTTGGCCTCGCCGACAAGTTCAGCCACGTCTCCACCGGCGGCGGCGCAAGCCTGGAAATGCTCAGCGGCAAGCCCTTCGCGACGGTGGAACTGCTCGACAACGCGTGAGGCGGCCCATGACCACCGCCCCACACCCCGTCCGCGGCCGCTTCGCCGAACTCCACCTCCACCTCGGCGGCGCAATCCTGCCCAACATCCTCCACTCCTACCTCCTCCGCCACCCCGGCGGCAAGAGCGGCGGCCACGCACTCCTCAAACGCTACCCCACCGTCCACGCCTTCGAGCGCTACTTCGCCCGCCCGCGCCGCACGCTGGACGAATACCTGAAGATGCACAAACTCGTTGAAGAGATCCAGCGACCCACGTCGCTGGAGTACTTCATCAAGCGTCTCATCCGCGGCAACGTCCTCTTCGACAACCTCGCCTACATGGAACTGCGCTACACCCCCTACTTCCGCACCGACACCCACCTCGAGCCCGACCAGCGCCTCCGCCAGATGGACGAGATCGTCGACACCATCACCGCCGCGGCGGCCGTCACGCAGAAGCGCTATCCGCTGGTCTTCCGGCAGATCCTCTGTATGCACAGCACGCTCCCCGCGGCCGTGAACCGGCGGATTGTCGAACTGGCCGCGTCGCGCCGGCCCGAGGTGTGCGCCATCGACCTGGCCGGGCCCGACCGGCTCTACGCGGCCGCGATGGACGACATCGTGCCGCTCTTCAAACTCGCCCGCAAGCGCGGCCTGCGCACCACCGCCCACCTCTTCGAGACGCCCGCGGGCTGCCACGCCCGCCTCCTGCCGCACCTTGACCGCATCGGCCACGGCATCCAGATCCCCCTCCGCAGCCCAGCGCTCCTCAAAGACCTGCGCCGCCGCAAGCAGTGCCTTGAAGTGTGCCCCACCAGTTACCTCCGCACCGGCACGCTCAAGGCCTACGAAGACCTGCGCGGCATCTTCCGCCGCTGCCTCGATGCCGGCGTCGACATCGCCGTCTGCACCGACAACAGCGGCCTGCATCAGGTGCGGCTGCCGCACGAATACGAAACGCTGCTCGTGGCCGATGTGCTGGACTTTGAGGAGATGGCCGCGTGCCACAGGGCGAGTTTCGTTCACGCCTTCGACTGGCGCGGCGAACCACGATCGCTGTGAAAACACTCCGTCACTCCGCCACGTCGTCACTCGGCTCAGGCGCTTTGTCGGCCGCGGGCAAACTCTTCAGCACCTTGTCCAGCACGCCGTTCACGAACGCGGGCGAGCGGTCGTTGGAGAACTCCTTGGCCAGTTCCACCGCGTCGTTCACCACGATCTTCGGGGGAACGGTGCCGCGGTGCATCTCGAAGTACGCCAGCCGCAGGATGGACCGATCTACAGCGGCCTGACGGTGCGCGGGCCACGAGGGTGCGAGTTCCGCTATGGCCTTGTCGGCCGCTTCGCGTGCCGCGTACGCCGCGGCGGCGGTGGCCACGGCCTCGCGCTTGTGCTTCTCGGAGTATTCCGCGCCGTGCTCGGTCGAGTCGAGCCATTCCACCAGCGAGACGGCTTCCCCGCCTTGGGCGTCCATCTGGAACAGCGCCTGGAAGGCCAGCCTGCGAATGTCGCGTTCACTCGCCACGCGCGCGCCCCTTGCCTGCCGCGCGACGCGCCTTGTCCGGGCGGTTCGACACGGCGGCGCCCGCCACGCGGGCCATGGCCTGCCCCGCGAGCATCGCGCGGCGAACATGCCTGCCGTCGGCCAGCAGCGCACACTCGGCCATGGTTTGCAGCACGGCCTCCATCGCCTCCTGCCCCTTGTTGCCTAGCCGGCCACCCGCACGCGCGGCGGCCTGCTTTGGCGTATGGACTGTCAGCACCGCCAAGCCCACGGGCACGCCCGTCTCTGCGGCAAGGTTGGCGAGCCCGCCTGTCACGGCGTGCGCAAGAACCTCGTCGTGGATCGTTTCGCCCTTGATGATGCAGCCGATGGCCACCACACCGGCGAAGTGCCCGGAGCGTGCCGCGGCGGCGGCGAGGGGAAGAATCTCGAACGCGCCGGGCGCTTCGGCCACGTACAGGCCGGCCACACGGCCGCCCGCGCGGGTGTACGCACGCACGGCCCCCGAGAGCAGCAGATCGGTGATGCTCGCGTTGTAGCGGCTCACCACCACCGCGATCGGCGGAAGGCCCTTCGGCAAAGAGCGCGGGTTGGCGGGGGGGGCGGGCCGGGGCATGAGGGGCGGATGCTATGCGCGAAAGCGAAAAAAGGGCGGGCCGCGCTGGCCCGCCCCGACAGGATTCCGTGCTTTTCTTGCCGCCAGAACGCGCCCCGCTCAGGCCGTGCCGAAGGCCTTCTTGTAGTCGGCCAGGAACTTGTCCAGACCGATCTCGGTGAGCGGGTGCTTGAGCATCATCTTGATGACACCCAGCGGCACCGTGGCCACATCGGCCCCCGCGAGCGCACACTGCACCATGTGCAGCGGGTGGCGCACCGACGCGGCCAGAATCTTGGTCTGGTACCCGTAGTTGTCGTAGATCGTGCGGATGTGCTGGATCAACTGCATGCCGTCCTCGCCCACATCATCGATGCGGCCAATGAACGGGCTGCACAGGAAGGCGCCGGCCTTGGCCACCATCATGGCCTGGAGCGGCTGGAAGACCAGCGTGAGGTTGGTCTTCACGCCCTTGTCCGACAGGGCCTTGCAGGCCTTGACCCCGTCGAAGGTGGTCGGCAGTTTCACGACGATGTTGGAAGCGATCTTCGTGAGTTCCTCCGCCTCCTTCATCATGCCCTTGAAATCGGTGGAGATGACCTCGCCCGACACCGGGCCCTTCACGACCTCGCAGATCTGGGCGAGGCGCTTGTGGTAGGTCACGCCCTTCTCTTTGGCGATGAGCGACGGATTGGTCGTCACACCGTCGAGCACGCCCAGGTCGGCGGCCTCTTTGATTTCGTCGAGGTTGGCGGTATCGATGTACAACTGCATACGGGCTCCTTGGCTCGTGGGAGGGATGTTGACGCAGGCCGCGAGGCCCAGTGTACCAAGTGCGGGGCATCGCGGGCGAGCCTTCCCGAATCGTCCCCAACGGCCCCCCAACTCCGGTGGCTGGGACCGCCACCGAGACCGCGGCAGCGGGGTTTGGCCGGATAACCGCCGCGGGGGAGCGAGCAAGGACGCTCGCCACCCCACCAGCCCGCACAACCGGACGCGGTGCCGCGGCGAGAGCAAACTCTGCGCGTGAGGGGGCCAAGCGGGCCCGGTTGCGGGCCGATAGTTCGCTCTCTCGCAGCCGCGACAGGGAGGTTGGCGCATGGCGACATCTCAGAAGGCCTTTGACCAGGTCAAGAACATTCTCGGAAGGCTCGACCGCAACATCGATTCGCTGCGTGAGCAGCGGACCGGCGGATCGCCCAACACCACGGGCAGCGGCGCAGCGAGCAACGGTGCGACTGGGCACGGGCCCGGGAACGGTCAGCACGGCCCGGTGACGAACGGCGTGGCATCGCCCGCGCTCGTCTCGGGTCCCCGGTTCGCTGCCGACCAACTCATCGGCCTGCCCAAGGTCACCCCGCCGAGCGGTCCCAACGGCACGCAGCCGCTGACACCGTTCTCGCCGCAGCCGAATCAAGCGCCACGCTCGCCGTGGGGACGGGCCCAGCCGCTGCGTCGCGATGCCGGCGCGGCGTGATGAGGCTCAGGGGTTTGCGGGCTTGGCTTGGTGGATAAACGCCAGCACCCGCTCTTCCAGCAGCGGCAGCGGCATCGCGCCAGCGCCCAGAACCCAATCGTGAAACGCCCGGATATCGAACCGCTCTGCCAGTGTTTTCTGAGCGATGTGGCGGAGTTCGCGCACCTTCAACTCGCCGAGTTTGTACGCGCACGCCTGGCCCGGCCAGGAGATGTAGCGGTCCACCTCGCGCTCGATGTTGAGGCGCGAGAGGGCCGAGTTGGCCAGCATGAAATCAACGGCCCGCTGGCGCGTCCAGCCTTTGGCGTGGATGCCGGTGTCCACCACCAGGCGAGTGGCCCGCCACATCTCGTAGGTGAGGCGGCCGAAGTCGTCGTAGGGGTCGGTGAAGAGGCCGGTGCCGCCGGTGTCGTCCACACCGGGCGCGGCTTCGGTGCGGAGGGGCGCACCGGCCATTTCCAGGCCCAATCGCTCCGAGTACAAGGCCCACCCTTCGACAAACGCGGTGTACCCGAGCAGTTGGCGGAAGGGGTGGACGCCCTCCAGTTCGTCGCTCAGGGCGATCTGCAGGTGGTGGCCGGGGCAGGCCTCGTGCAGCGTGAGTGAGATCATCTCGTACTTGGGCCGCTGATCGAGTTGATAGGTATTCGCCAGGAAGTACCCGGGAACGCCCCCTTTGAGCGAGCCGGGGTTGTAGTAGGCGGTGGGCGAACTGGGGGCGACGAAGGCGGGCATCTCGCGCACGCCGTACGGGTTGCGCGGCAGCACCTTGAACAGGCGTGCAAGGTCCGGGTCCACGCGTTTGGCGATGAGGCGGTAGCCGTCAAGGAGCGATTCCTTGGAGGTGTGGTAGAAGCGCGGGTTGCTGCGCAGGAAGTCGGTGAAGGCCTCGAAGAGCGCGTCGCCCTGGAGCGTGTCCTTCTGCGGAAAATCGCTGCGGGCGATCACACGGAACATCTCGGCCCGGATACGCGCCACCTCGCGCACGCCGATCTGGTGAATCTCATCGGCGGTGAGGGGTGTCGTCGTCTCGCGTCGCAGCGCGTGCTCGTAGAAGGGCAGGCCGTCTTTGCCGTCTGCCGCGGCGATGGAGTCGCGGCAGGCCGGGATGTACTCATCCTTCAGGAACGCGGCCAGGCGGCCGTACGCCGGGACCACGCCGGTTTCGACCGCCTTGCGTGCACGGGCGGCGGCGGGATCGCTCGCGGCGAGCACGAGGAAGGGCCGGAAGAAGAGGCTGGTGGTGGGATTGGCCTTGATCGCCTCGGAGGCGTGAACGGCGGCCTGAGCGGCGGTCTGACCGACGACCACTTTGGGGGGCATACGCCCGGCGGCCAGCCCGGCGCGCATGTTCACGATGGTTGCGTCGAGGTACGGGGCGATGGCTTCGAGGCGGGCCGCGAAGTCCATGAACTGCTTGGGCGAGTTGAACGTGAGCCGGTCGGCCATCTGCGGCAGGTCGATCTGCGGCCCCTCGCGGTTGTCGAGGGGGATGTGCTCGGGGAAGAAGCGGGCTCCATCGAGCGTGGTGTCGATCGAGTACTTGAGCAGGGTGGCGTTCAGGCGTTCATTCGCGGGGAGCCCGGCGATGTCGAGAGCGTTGAGAGCCGCGAGGCGGTCGCGCAGGTCTGCGCGTGAGCGGGCGAGCCCAGCGGCCGAAACATCGGCGAGGCGGTCGTTGAAGCGCGTGTCGCCGCGCTGGGTGGATTGCACCGGCGACTCGCGCATCATCTGGTCGTAGTGGGCATCCAGCAGCGCGGTGAGCGCGGCCGAGGGTGCCGCGGGCGTGCCGGGCTGGGCCAGGGCGGGCACGGCGAGCAGGAGGGTAAGGAAGAAGGGACGGAGCGTGGTGGCGTGCATGGCAGAGCCTACCAGCGCGGCGGGGGAAGGTGGCAGGGAGCCGTTGGCAGGGAGCGGGTGCCTTGGGTAGCCCCACGCTCCGCGTGGGTGCATTTGAGCCGGCCCGCCTAGCCCGAACCGGCGCGGTTGAGGAGGCGACGCGCCGCGGAGGGTTTTGGCTTGAAGGGCGTGAGGATGAGGCGGCAGAGGTCGCGGGTGGTGAGGGGTTGGGCGGGGGGTGGAACGGGAGCGGCGGCGGGCAGGTGTTGGGGAGGTGGAGTGTTGAAGGGCACCGACTTCGCCGAGCCGAAGTCCGCCACGACGAATCTTCGATCGGTTGCACGGGAGGCACCGGACCGCTCGTTGGCGCTCGCGGCTCCAAGGTGCGGCAAGTTGGCCGGCACCGAGGTGCTCGCAGGGCTTCGCACCTCGGTGGCACGGGAGGCACCGCCCCCGGCCTCGAAGACTCGGCCACCCCCTCCGGTGGGACCGGAGGGGGATGAAGGCGTAACCCCCTCCGGTCTCGAAGAGCCTCGACCACCTCCCCCAGAGGGGGAGGAGACGGACCAAGGAGAGGGGGAGGAGCGGGGTGTGGGGAGTTTGATGAAGGGTGTGCGGAGGGCGGCGAAGGCGGCCTTGCGCGCGGCCATGTTG
>JBJXEW010000017.1:0-26097 GCA_046156035.1 Phycisphaerales bacterium
GGCGTGGCCGCTGGAGGCGCCGCGGACGCGAGCGCGGCCGCGACGGGGGGGGGGGGGGGGGCGGGGGCGAGCGCGCCGGCCTGCCCATTGCTCGTGCCCCCGGGCGCACCATGCGCAGGGCCAGCGCTTGCCGACGGCGCGGAAGCAGGCGCGGCGGGCCCAAGGGGCGGTTTGGCGTGGCGACGGGCCATGAGCATGAGCATAGCGATGGCGCGCTCGCCGACCCCGACGGCCGGGCCGCTCACCAGTCCAGCGTGCCGCGCCACGCGGCCGCAAGAGCCTCCACGTCATGCGACAAGGCAGCCAGCGGCACGCGCAGCGTGCCGGAGGAATCAAGCCGGCCGATCACCGCGTGCGGAACCGCCGCGCTCGCGCCGCTCAGCACCGCACCCAGCGCGTCAAGGTCCTCCGGGCGTACCTCAAGCACATACCGCGAGGGCGTCTCCGCGTACAGCGCGGCCTCCACCGGGCCCGCCTTGCCTCCAACCCACGCGATCGCGCCGAGATTCACCTCCGCGCCGATCGGCGCCCCGGGTGTGGAGCCAGCAATCAGCATCTCCGCCACCGCCACCGCAAGGCCGCCGTCCGAGCAGTCGTGAGCCGTTCGCACAAGGCCCTCGGCCATGCAGGTGTGTACCGCGTGCGCCGTCCGTGGGCCGAGTGTCAGATTGGTGCGGGGGATGGCGGGGTCGAGGGCAACCCCCTCCGGCCCGCTGTGCGTGCCACCTCCCCCAGAGGGGGAGGAGAGAGCAGAGAGTTGCTGGTAGTGGCTCCCGCCCATCGCGGTGCCCGTCTCGCCCACCAGCACCAACAGGTTGCCCGCGCTCTTGGCGTCCATCGTGACGGTCCGCCGCGTGTCCGCCACAATGCCCAGGCCGGTGATGAGCAGCGTGGGCGGGATCTCGATCGTGCGCGGCGGGCCGCCCTCCACCCCCGGAATGGTCAGTTGGTTGTTGAGCGAGTCCTTGCCGCTCACGAAGGGCGTGCGATACGCCTTGGCCCCGTCGTAGCACCCTTCGCACGCACGCACCAGCGAGGCCATGTTCTCCGGCTTGGCACAACTCGGCCAGCAGAAGTTGTCGAGGATGGCCGTGCGCGCGGGATCGGCGCCGACGCAGACGAGGTTGCGGACCGCCTCGTCAATCGCGGCGAGGGCCATGAGATAGGGGTCGCCGCCGAGTTCAGGGTCGCCAAAGCCCGTGGCGAGGCCGCAGGCGACGGCAATGCCGCGTGTGGAACCGGCGAGCACATCCAGCACGCTGGCATCGCCGGGCCCCCGCCCCAGCGGGCCCACCAGCGGCTTGGCCACCGTGTGGCCGCGGACCTCGTGGTCGTACTGGCGGATGATCCAGTGCTTGCTGGCGATGGTGGGGTGGGAAAGCAAATGGCAAAGGGCAAATGGCAAATACGCAGATGAAGAAGCCGGCGCGGCAGGGATCGGATTTGCTCTTTGCCCTTTGCCCTTTGCCCTTTGCCATACCGCCTCCCTCGTCGGCATCGGGATGCCGTCATGCAGGAAGTGCATGCGCATGCGGCCGACCTCGTCGCCGTGAAACGTGAGGATGAGGTCCGCACCAGCCGTCCCAAACTCGCCCAGGTCCGCCAGTTCCACACCCTCCTCATCAGAGATGGCCCTCAGTGCGGCCACGTTCTCCGGCGGCACAGCCAGCACCATCCGCTCCTGGGCCTCGCTGATCCATATCTCCGTGTACGAAAGCCCGGCGTACTTGAGCGGGGCGCGATCAAGGTGCACCTGCGCACCAATCTCCTTGCCCATCTCGCCGATCGCCGACGAGAACCCGCCCGCGCCGCAGTCGGTCATGCCGTGAAAGAGCGGGCCCGCCGCGTGCTCGTCGCGCGCGCGGATGATCGCCTCCAGCACCTGCTTCTCGGTGATGGCGTTGCCGATCTGCACGGCGTGCGAAAACTCGTCGCTGGCCGTGTGCTCCAGTTCCGCCGATGAGAACGTGGCCCCGTGAATGCCGTCCCGCCCGGTGCGACCCCCCAGCGCGATGATGCGGTCGCCGGCGTGGGCCTTGCCGGACACCTTGTCCCGCGGGATCAGCCCGATGCACCCGCAGAAGACCAGCGGGTTGCCCACGTACCGATCATCAAACGCCACCGCGCCGTTCACCGTGGGAATGCCCATGCGGTTGCCGTAGTCGCGCACGCCCGCCACCACCTGCGCCAGCACACGCCGCGGGTGCAGCGAGCCTTCCGGCACGAACGAAGCGTCGGGGTGTGCAACGCAGAACACGTCCGTGTTCGCAATCGGACGCGCCCCCAGGCCCGTGCCGATCACATCGCGGATGCAGCCGCCTATGCCGGTTGCCGCGCCGCCGTAAGGCTCGATGGCCGACGGGTGGTTGTGCGTCTCCACCTTGATGCAGATGCCCCAGTTGTCGTCGAACGCGATGACACCGGAGTTGTCAACAAACACACTCAGCGTCCAATCCACACCCTCGGCGATCAACTCCCGCGTCGCCGCGGCCACCGTGCTCTTGAGCAGGTTGTCAATCGTCACGCTGCCGTCAGCATTCACCGTGTGCCCCGGGCGACCCTGCCAGTGAATCGCCGCCGCGCCCCCGCGCGCTGGTGGGGCGGACGTCCCGTCCGCCGTGCCTGCGTGCCCCCGTGCCTCCGTGCCTTCCCGGTACCTCACGCGGCTCTTCAGCGTCTTGTGTACGCAGTGCTCGCTCCACGTCTGGGCCAACGCCTCCAGTTCGATGTCGCGCGGGTCGCGCCCCAGCCGTCGATACTCAGCCTGAATCGCCCGCATCTCCTCCAACGACAGGAACAGGTGCGCCTCACGCGAGAGTTTCTGCAACTCTGCGTCGCCCAGCGTCAGCAGCGGGATCGATCGCGCGGCGTGCCTGTGCGCCTGCGCCACCGGGAGCGCGCCGGGCACCCACGGACTTCGTTCGATCCGCTGGATCACCGGGTTGGCCAGCAGCCGCCGCGCAAGTGTGTCGGCTTGGACAGAAGAGACACCCGCGATGTCGTACCGCCAGCCCGTTGAGACCCTCGCCTCGATGCCCACGAGGTCGCGTACGGCCAGTTCAACGCTCTGGGCCACGGGGTCCATCACGCCCGGCAGCGGGTGAACCTCGATAGTCTGCGCGCCGTGAGCGCCCGCTGGCGAAGCGCCCAGCGTGGCCACCTCCGTCACCGGGTCGGCCAGCAACTGCCCGGCCACGACATCGCGTTGCCCATCGCTCAGCGCTGCCTCCACGAGATACACGTGCGTGGCCCGCACATCGCTCGCGGCGATCCCCATCGCCGCCGCATCGCGACGGATGCCCTCGCCGATCGGGTCGGCCTTGTCCGCCCTGGGCGAGACCTCGAAGCGATGCACCTTCACCTGCGCGCTGGAACTCATGCCGCAGGGTAGATCACTCGCCCCACGTTGCGAAAGGGTGCCCCGCAAGGTGCGAGTTGCGATAGCGCGGGTCGGCGCTCACCTCGGCCCCCAACCACGCAGGCCGCGCGAAGGGCGAATCCACCGACGGAAGTTCGATCTCCGCGAGCATCAAGGGGGCATTGTCGCCCAAGAATTCATCAACCTCCCACTTCAGCGTCCCCCCAGCAGCCCGCACCTCGTGCCGCACCTTCTCGATCTGCGGGCGCTCGCAGAGCGTGTCGAGCATGTGCAGCGCATCGACCACAGGGATCGCGTACTCCCACTCGCTCCGGCTCACACCCGCCGCATCCGCCGGGCCCTTGATGGTCAGAAACGCCGCCTCCCCCGCCACCCGCACGCGCACGGTGCGCCCAGACTGCGAGCACAGATACCCCTGCCGCAGTCGCGCGGAGCGCACGACCTCGCTTCGCCACGCGTCCGACCGCACCAGAAACTTCCGCTCGATCTCCACGCCCATGCGGTCAGTCTACACCCACCGGCACGCTGGATGGCGGAGCGGACGTCTCTTGGTGGGGCGGAGTGGCTTTGGTGGGGCGGACGTCCCGTCCGCCAACCTCTACCGCAGCCCGTATTCCTTCAACTTCCGATACAGCGTCCGCTCCCCGATCCCCAGCAGTTTCGCCGCGTGCTCGCGGTTGCCGGCCGTCAATCGCAGCGTGTCGCGGATCGCCCGCTTCTCGATCTGTTCCAAACTCGTCCCGGCCAGGCTCCCGCTCGCTCCGCCGCCCGCGCCGTCGGGCAGGTCGGCCTCGGAAATGTCCTTGCTCCGGATGTCGTCGGGCACGTGCCGCGCATCCAGCGTGTACGCGACCTTGCTCGCCGGGTCGGCCTCGCTCATCGCCGTCACCACGATGTTCTGCACCGTGTTAAGCAGTTGCCGCACGTTGCCCGGCCACTCGTAACTCGTCAGCCGCATCATGGCCGCGTCGGTGATGTCGGGCACCGGCCGCGCCCCGGCGCCCTCCCCCAGGCCCATCTGCTTCCACACCCGCACGATCGCGTGCCGCACAATCCGCGGCACATCCTCGCGCCGATCCCGCAACGGCGGCAGGTGCACCTGCGCACCCTTGATCCGGAAGTACAGGTCCTCTCGGAACTCACCCCGCGTGATCATCGCGGGCAGGTCCTTGTTGGTCGCACTCACCAGCCGCACGTCCGTCTGGCGTTCCTCGTTGCTGCCCACACGCACCACACGCCCCGTCTCCAGCACGCGCAGCAACTTGGCCTGCATCTTCAGGGGCATGTCGCCGATTTCATCCAGAAACAGCGTGCCGTGGTTGGCGTACTCGAACACGCCCTCGCGGTCCTTGTCCGCGCCCGTGAACGCACCCCGCACGTGCCCGAAGAGTTGGTCCTCCAGCAGCGTCTCCGTCTCCGCGGCACAGTTCAGGGCCACAAACCGTGCCTTGGCCCGCGGCGAGTTGCGGTGCACCGCCTGCGCAATCAGTTCCTTGCCCGTGCCGCTCTCGCCGGTGATGAGCACCGGCAGGTTGGCCACCGCGATGCTCTTCACCGTCCGCAGGATTTTGCGCATCGGCTCAGAGCCGGCGATGATCCCCTCGAAGCCCTCGTGCTGCACGAGTTCGCCCAGGCCTTCCTTCTGGCCCTCGTGCCGCAGCAGCACGGTCTCGGCTGCGCGATTGACCAGCGCCCGGAACACCTCCAGGTCCAACGGCTTCTCGATGAAGTCGTACGCGCCGTCCTTGAACGCCGCGCGGGCCGTGGCCACATCGCCGTGGGCCGTGACCATGATGGTTTCGCTGTGCGGCTGCACCTTGCGGCTGGCCCGCAGCACCACCAGCCCGGCGTCGGCACCGTCCGCGGCAACCCCGTCCTTTCCGCCCGAGCCGGGCATGCGCAGGTCGGTGAGGACCACGTCAAACGTGCCGTGCTTCAGTTCGTCCAGGGCACGCTCCACCGAGTTGACAATGGTGCAGACGTGGCCGGGCTTCTTCAGGGCCTCCGCCATCACGTCGGCATGCTCCGCCTCGTCGTCAACGATCAGGACCTGGGCGCGGAGGTGTTCGTGCAGGTCGGGCATGGGCGGGAAGGGTAGAACGTCTGGACACGCCCGCTGAGGCGGACCGCTCGCGGATGGCGCGTGCAGCCCCGCGGCGCAGCCGCGAAGGTCAGTAGCCGTGGGTCGCCGCGAACGCGGCACCCACGGTCAACGCACCGACGAATGACCTGCACCGCGTCGCGGTGCTGGCCCAGAACGCAGCGCGTATCCGCGGGTGTGGCTTCGCCACGACCCGCGGCTATTCACCCCCGCGGCTGCGCCGCGAAGGCCGTGCCTTGTCGATCCTCGCGCTCGCCGGCATGTCTTCAGGCAGCATACACCACCCGCCCGGTCTCGCGCACGGTTCGCTCCAAGGACCGTCGCTTGCCTGCCCACACATCAAACTCTTCGCGGGTGTAGACCTGCACGTCGCAGGGCACGCCCAGGCCGAACATCAACGACAGCGCCCTCGCGGAACGATCCAACAGATTCTCATCCGACCGTTCCACCACCACCAGCAGATCAATGTCATTCGGGTCCGCGCTGGCCCCCGGCACGCTCGATCCGAAGTGATAGATGGCGACGGGCGAGAACTCCGCCGCGAGCCGCCGCACGGCCTCCGCCACCGCTGCTTGTGCCTGCTGGGGGGTCATCGCAGAATCGTACCCGCTGCCGTCTTGCACGCTTGAACAGCCCCCCGAGGCTGGTTCTCCTACCCAACCCGCCTGCTCGCGCACAGCGCAATCGCCAGCGCATCCGCCACGTCCGGCGGCTCCGGCGGCGCGGCCAGCGCGAACTCCACCTGAATCGCCCGCTGCATCTGCCCCTTCTTCGCGTGCCCGTGTCCCGTCAGGCTCTTCTTCACCATCGTGGGCCGCAGTTCGATCAGCCGCAGCCCGGCACGCTGCACCGCCAGCAGCAGCACGCCGCGTGCGTGCCCCATCACGATCGCCGTGGTGGGGTGCTTGTAATGGGCGAAGAGCATTTCCACCGCCACCACCTCGGGCTTCACACGCTCCAGCAGCGCACGGAAATCGTCGTCCAGTTCCGCCAGCCGCGTGCTCACGCTCGCCTTCGCGTTGAGCCTGAAAACGCCGGCCTCGACGATCTTCGCGCGGCCAGCCGCCCTGGTGGCGACATCAACGCACCCGTAGCCGGTGAGCCGCAAGCCGGGATCGATGCCCAACACACGCACGGCCGTTCACTCCGCCACTGTGTCACTCTGCCACTCTGCCACTTCCATGTAGCCGACCACGGTCTTGGCGATCACATCCGCCTCCACGTTCACTTTGTCGCCCTTGCGCCACGCGCTCAGGGTTGTGCGTTCAAGGGTCGTGGGAATGAGCGCCACGCAGATCAGCCCCCCCGCACCCGCCTCCCTCGCCACACTTGCCAGCGTCAGCGACACACCGTCCAGGCACACCGACCCCGTGGATGTCATGTACTTCATCAACTCCGGGCCCACCCGCAGCCACACGCGCCACCCCGCCTCGCCCCCACGCTCCACGCGCTCAACCACGGCCACCCCATCCACGTGCCCCTGCACAAAGTGCCCGCCCAGCAGTGTTGCCGCCGTCACGCTGTGCTCCAGATTCACCCGCGTACCCACCGCGAGGCCTCCGATCGTCGTTTTACCCAAGGTCTCCGGCACGACGTCAAACGCCCATGCGCCCCCGTCCACTCCCGCCACCGTCAGGCAGCACCCGCTCACGCAGATCGAATCCCCCTGCGCCGGCACGTGCGCCCAGCCCGCCGGGTCAACCACCACACGCAGACCGCCCGCGCTCACCTCCACGCTCCGCACCACACCCACCGCCTGCACCAGCCCTGTAAACATGGTCCCAGCGTACGCGTCCATCGCCCTTCACCCCCTGCCCGCCGCGCGCCCCCACACGCGGCTCGGGCACTACCATCCCGCCCGCCAACGGACACACCACCCATGACTACCCGTCGCCCCACACTCGTGCTCCTCGCCGCCCTCGGCCTCATCGCCGCGGCGTGCTCCTCTGCCGGCCCCCGCACCACCGCCGGCACCAGCGCGTCGGGCACGCAACCGCCAGACCGTGATGGTCTCACACGCGTCGGCCTGCGCCTGGAGTGGACGGCCTTCGCCCCCGTCACCTCCGGCGGCAGCCTCGCCAACCTCGACGTGCTCGGCGACCTGCTGATCGCCGAGGACTCGCGTGGCATCTGCTCGGCCCTCTCCCCGGTGAGCGGCGAGGTGCGCTGGTCCACCCCTCTGGGCGGTCCCACCACGCGCTTCGTCGGCAACATCCGCGACGGCGAGACCATCCTCGCGTGCTCGGAGACCGAGGTGTACTTTCTCGATACGCTGACGGGCGCCCTCGTCAACCGCCAGCGCTTCGCACGCGTCGCCACCACCCGCCCCGCCCACCTCGGCGACCGCCTCGTGCTCGGCGGCGCGGGCAACGTGGTCTTCGCCCACTCCATGGCCAGCGGCTTCGCCGCGTGGACGTACACCCTCCTCGGTCCCATCGACGTCGCTCCCGCCGTGCTCAACCCCTCCGCGGTCGCTGTCGCCAGCCGCACCGGCGATGTGCTGATCATCGACCCCGCCAGCGGCGGTGCCCTCACCCGCATGGCCATGTTCGACGGGCCCGGCGGCAACATTGCCGCCTCGGAGGACACCGTGTTTATCGCCAGCCGCGACCAGAGCGTCTATGCGTTTCGCGCGGGCGATTCACAGGTCGCCTGGCGGGCGCGGACCGACTCCGCACTGGCCGGGGCCTCCACCTTCGCTTCCGGGCGCGTCTTCGCCGTTGTGCCCTCTCTGGGCCTCACCGCCTTCGATGCCCGCACCGGCCTCATCCTCTGGTCCGCGAGCACCGTTGCCGGAGATGTCATCGCCACACGCGCCGGCAATCTGCTGGCGTGGGACGGCAAAGAGGCTGTGCTGCTCGACGCGGTCCGCGGCGACGTGATCGGCCGCGCCCTGCTCCCCGGCATCGACCAACTCACCCCGGACCGTCAGGAGATGACGGCCCTGTACGCCACCACCCGCGCGGGCGTGATCCACAAACTCTTGCCCCGGTAGGCCCGCCGGTGGATATTCTGCGGCCATGCCCGACCTGGTCCGCATCCGCCGCGCCCTGATCTCCGTTTCCGACAAGTCCGGGGTCGAGGCCTTCGCCCGCGACCTGGTGTCGCAAGGGGTGGAGATCGTCTCCACCGGCGGCACCGCGCGCCTGCTGAGAGACGCGGGCCTCCCCGTCCGCACGGTTGACTCCCTCACCAACTTCCCCGAGATGATGGACGGGCGCGTCAAGACGCTCCACCCCAACATCCACGGCGGCATCCTCGCCGTGCGAGACAACGCCGAGCACGCCGCGGCGATGCAGGCCCACAGCATCGAGCCCATCGACCTGGTGTGCGTGAACCTCTACCCGTTCGAGGAGACCGTCGCCCGCGAGGGCTGCACGCGCGACGAGGCCATCGAGAACATCGACATCGGCGGGCCCGCCATGGTGCGTTCCGCGGCCAAGAACCACGAGCACGTAGCGGTGCTCTCGCACCCGCGCCAGTACGGGCCCGTGCTCGCTGAAATGAACATCACCGACGGGTGCGTGAGCCGCGAATTGCGCAGGCAACTCGCCGCCGCCGCGCTGCGAACCACCGCCGACTATGACGATGCGATTGCCACCTACCTGAGCACCGCCTTGGAAACCCCCTCCCAGAGGGAGGGGGCAGGGGGTGGGCGGACTTCGTCTTCCGGCTCGCTGAGAGAGGCAGCGGGTGGGCAATCTCCTTCTCCCCTCCCTCTGGATGGGGCCGGGGGAGGGTCTCCCCCCCCCTTCCCCCCCGCCCTCACCCTCCACTTCGCCCTCCACCAAACCCTCCGCTACGGCGAGAACCCGCACCAGGCCGCCGCCGTCTACACCGACCCCAGCGCGACAGGCCCCAGCGCCATCACCGCGCGCCAGTTGCACGGCAAGGAACTCAGTTACAACAACCTCCACGATGCCAGCGCGGCTCTGGAACTCATCATCGCCCTCCGCCAGCACTCGCCCGCGCACATCGCCGCGGCGTGCATCAAGCACGCAAACCCCTGCGGCGCATCGCTCGCAAGCAGCCCGCTGGCCGCGGTGGATGCCGCCATCGCTGGCGACCCGCTCGCCGCCTTCGGCGGCATCATCGCCGTGTCGGGCACGCTTGACCTCGCCGCCGCCAACCGCCTGTGCGCCAAGGACGTCTTCCTCGAAGTTCTGCTGGCCGAAGGCTTCGAGCCCGACGTGCTCCAAGCACTCCGCACGCGCTGGCAGAACCTCCGCATCCTGCAACTCGCGCCGCTCGATGCCACGCCCGAGCCCGCACGCACCTTCAAGCCCATCCGCGGCGGCCTCCTCGTGCAGGATGCCGATGCGCTCGCGCCAGACCCCGGGATCTGGACGCACGCGGCCGGTCCGAAGCCAACCCCGGCTCAACTCGATGCCGCCGCCGCGATCGAGATCATGGTGCGAGCCATGAACTCCAACGCCGTGGCCATCGGCGGGCTTGAAACCCCCTCCCAGAGGGAGGGGGCAGGGGGTGGGCAAACTGCGACTCACGTCCCCTTCGAAGGGGCAGGGGGTGGGCAATCCTCACGCCTGGCGCCTGATGCCTCACGCCCTCCGGCCATCGCCCTCTTCGGCGCAGGCCTCGGTCAGGTTGACCGCGTCAGCGCCTGCCGCCTCGCCGTCGAGAAGGCTGGCCCACGAGCATCAGCCGCCATCGCCGTCTCCGACGCGTTCTTCCCTTTCGCCGACGGTCCCAAACTCCTCATCGACGCGGGCATCAGCCTCATCGTCCACACCGGCGGCTCCAAGCGCGACCAGGAGACCTTCGACCTCTGCAACGCACGCGGCGTGTGCTGCATGACCACCGGTGTAAGGCGATTCAGGCACTAAGCGGCACACGCGGCCGTCCTTCCATCGAGATTCGCTATGGCTTCGGTCTACATCGAAACGAGCATCCCGTCGTTCTTCTTTGACACCCGGCGCACGATCCAGTTTCGGGCGTGGCGAGAGGTCACACGTCGGTGGTGGGAGATGGCCCGCCACCGGTATGCTCTCTACTCCTCTCCGTTTGTGGTCGCGGAACTGGAACGCACACCGGAGCCTAAGCGGACCCTCGCACTGGAACTCTTGGAAGGGATACCGCTCTTGATGGATTCAGATGCCGTTCGCACAACGGCGCGGGTGTATGTGAAGGAGCGATTGATGCCCGCCGACGCTCGCGGCGATGCCGCCCACCTCGCGTCTGCCTCGGTCCATAGGATTGACTTCCTGCTGACGTGGAACTGCCGCCACTTGGCCAACGCCAATAAATTCGGCCACATCGCTGCCGTAAATCGCCGCCTCGGTCTGCCCACACCCGCTCTTGTAACGCCGCTCGAACTCCTCGGTGAGGCCGATCTATGAAGCCCCGCTCCAAGACTCCTAAGCCCTTCGACGACGGTTGCGAGCCCATCCGAGCCATCCGCAGGCGTCTCTTCACCGAATCCGGTGGAACGTGGGAAGGATTCTTCTCGCTCGTCGCGCGCATCAACGAAGGGCGGCAGGCACGGACCCGGCCCAAGGCGAAGCGTCGCAAGGCCGCCTGAGTCGGCACGCCGCACCCGCACTCCCTCACCCCACAATCGCACCGATCTCCGCCGCCATCCGCCGGGCCGCCGCGCCAATCGCCCCGCGCCAATCCGCCTCACCGCCGGTCGGGTAGATGATCGAGCGGCTCGCCGTCACCAGCACGCCCGCCCTCGCCGCTCGCTCGCCCGTTGTGCTCCCGCTGCTCGCCGCCATCCGCAGCATCCCGCGAATGTCCGCCGCGCTTCCGCCCTGCGCGCCGTACCCCGGCACCAGAAACACCTGATCGGGCATGCGCGCCCGGAGCATCGGCCCATCCTCCGGCTTCGTCGCCCCCACCACCGCCCCCACACTCGAAAGCCCGCACGCACCCACGCGGCTCTGGCCCAGCACGGCCACCTGATCCGCCACCAACTCCGCCACCGTGCGTCCATCCGCCAGCCGCTGGCTCTGGATCACATCACTCCCCGGGTTGCTCGTGCGCACCAGCACGAACACGCCGCGTGAGGGATCGGTGAGGAACGGCTCCATCGTGTCCGGCCCCATGTAGCCGCTGAGCGTGACCGCGTCCGCGCCGCTCGCACCGTCCGGACCAAAGGCCGCCGCGGCATAATGCTCGGCCGAAATTCCGATGTCGCCGCGCTTGGCATCCAGAATCGCAACCATGCCCGCCGCGCGAACACGCTGCACCAGCGCCCGCAGCAGGTCCACGCCGGACCCTCCGTAGCGCTCAAAGCACGCGCTCTGGAGTTTCACCGCCGGCACCACGCCCGCGACCGCGTCGATCACGCCCTCGCAGAAGCGGCCGATGGCTCTGGTGCCCCTCCCCGTGCCATCGAAGTCCGCCGCGGACTTCGATGCTCCCGCGTCGCTCCTCAGTTCCCCCGGCAGTTTCTCGAGCACAGGGTCAAGGCCCACGCACACCGGCGAACCCGCCCGCTCGACCGCCGCGGCCAGTCTGTCCGCAAAGTGCTCGCTCACACGCCCAGCATACGACGCGGCAACAATGCCCAGCGGCGTTTCCTCGCCCCTCGCCCCTGATCCCTTGCTCCCTTGACCCCTCCCCCAAAGAAACTCGACCTCAAGAAGGACAAGGGCCTCACCATCGAGTGGGCGGATGGCACCACCAGTTATTACTCCGTGCCCTACCTGCGCAAGTTCTCCCCCTCCGCAGATAGCCGACAACTCCGCGACGAGATGGCCAAGAACCCCCTGACCGTGCTGCCGCAGGGCTTCGCCTCGGCCGGGGCCCTCACGGCCACCGGCGCCGAACTCGTGGGCAACTACGCCCTGCGGATCACGTTCTCTGACGGCCACAGCACGGGCATTTACTCGTGGGACTACCTCCGCGAGATCGACCCGCAAGCCGTCGAATCCCGCAAGGCCGGCGACCCCACCGCCGACCCCGCCGGCACATCCGCCTTCCCGCGTACGCCCATCCACTGACCTCACCCGCTCCGACTCCCGCTCGCCCGCCGCTTGGGGTACCTTCCCTCCATGCCCGCGTTCGACCTCCGCACCAAACTCGCCGATGTCCGCGGCATCTCCCCGGCCACGGCCGCGGCGCTCGCGTCGCTGGGTGTCCGCAACGTCGGCCAACTCGTCGCCTATCTCCCCTTCCGCCACGAAACCATCCACGCCGAGTCGCCCCTCGCCGAGATCGTCCCCGGCACGCTCACCTCCGCACGCGGCGAGATCACCGCCACACGCGTCGTCCTGCGCGGCAAGCAGCGCCTCGAAGCCGCCCTCGTGGATGACACGGGCCGCCTCGACCTCGTCTGGTTCAACATGCTCTTCCTGCGAGACAAGGTCCACCCCGGCGCGCACATCCGCGTGCAAGGGAAGGCCCAACGCCGCGGCGGGGCCCTCCAGATGGTCAACCCGCTCGTCGAAGTCCTTCCCGCGCCGGGGTCCAGCGGTGCAGCCAGCCAACCCGCAACCGCCGATGAGCGCATCCGGCCCGTCTACCCCGCCAACGACCAGATCACTTCCGGCCGCATCGAAAAGGCCGTGCTCAAGGTCCTGCCGCAGGCCCTCCCCCTCATCGCCGATCATCTCTCGCCCGCCTTCCTCAAAGACCGCACCATGCCCGGCCTGGCCGAGGCCTATCGCATGATGCACGCCCCCGCCCACGACGGCGAGGCCAAGGCCGCCCGCCGTCGCCTGGCGTATGACGAACTGCTCCTCTTGCAACTGGCCCTGGCCGTCCGCCGCGCGGGCGCGCGGGCAGACCAGACCGCGCCCCCGCTCCGCTGGACCGCCGCCATCGACCGCCACATCCGCGCGCGCTTCCCCTTCCCGCTCACGCCCGCGCAGAACGAAGTGGTCGCCCACATCGCCGCGGACCTGCAACGCCCCACGCCCGCCCACCGGCTGATTCAGGGCGATGTCGGTTCGGGCAAAACCGTCGTCGCGCTCTACGCCATGCTCATGGCCGCGGCCTCGGGCAAGCAGGCCGCGCTCATGGCCCCGACAGAACTCCTCGCCGAGCAGCACCACGCCTCGATCACCGGCATGCTCAAGGGCTCGGACGTGAAGATCGCCCTGCTCACCGGCACGATTCCCGACGCTGACCGGCGGGCCGTGCTCGCGGGCCTTGCCGATGGATCGGTGGACCTGGTGATCGGCACGCACGCGCTGCTCACCGGCGAGGTGGTCTTCAAGCACCTGGGCGTGGCGGTGATCGACGAGCAGCACCGCTTCGGTGTGCGCCAACGGGCCCGCCTGCGCTCTGCACAGGCCGCCACGCCGCACACGTTGGTGATGACCGCCACACCCATCCCGCGCACGCTCGCCCTCACGCTCTTTGGCGACATGGACGTCTCACTCATCAAGGGCATGCCCCCCGGCCGCAAGCCCGTCCGCACGCGCGTGGTGAGCCCCGCCATGGCCCCGGAGGTGTACGCGTGGCTCGCCAAGCGACTCGATGCGGGCGATCAGGCCTACATCGTCGCCCCCGCCATCGACCCCGGAGATGAGCCCGGCGCCCTCGCCAGCGTGCGTGAGTTGCACGCACGCCTGCAAGCGGCGGGCGGAGTCCTTGCGGGCCGCCACCTGGCCGTCCTCCACGGCCGCCTCAACTTCGAGGCTCGCGCCGCCGTCATGGCCCGCTTCCGCGAGGGCAAGATTCACGTCCTCATCGCCACCACCGTCATCGAAGTCGGCGTCGATGTGCCCAATGCCACCATCATGGTCATCGAGCACGCCGAGCGCTTCGGCCTGGCGCAACTCCATCAACTCCGCGGGCGCGTCGGCCGCGGCCCCCGCCCGGCGGCGTGCGTGCTCATCGCGGCCCCCACCACACCCGACGCCGAGGCCCGCCTCGCGGCCATCGCCAAGACCACCGACGGCTTCCGCCTCGCCGAGGCCGACCTTGAAATCCGTGGCTTTGGCGACGTGGCCGGCGCCAGACAGGCCGGTCTACCGCCCTTCCGTGTCGCCCAACTCCCGGGCGACCTCGAACTCCTCAGCCTGGCCCGCCGGGATGCGGAAATGCTGGTGAAAACCCTGACATCCGCCGACCCGGCAGGCGCAGCCACGTCGCTGCTTCGCACGCGCATGGAGAAAGCCCATGGCAAGGGCTTGGCCTTGTCCGAGGGGGGGTAGGCCTGCCCGCACGCGGCACGGCCGCGGCGTTCAATCGCCCGGGGGCGTGTTTCCCTGATCCGCAAGCGGCTTCGATACGATCTTGGTATCATCCGCCGGTTCGGTGGACCCGATCTTGCCGCGTGGCAAGCCAGCGCAGCCGCACCTGCCCACAAGGGTGAATCCGTGGTGACGTCCACACTCCATGCCCGCCTCAACGCCGCGACCCGCAGCCTGTCCTATCGCCAACTGGCCGACAAGACCGACACCAACCATGAGACCACGCGCCGCTACCTGAACGGCGCGGCACCCAGCGCCGAGTTCCTCGCGGCCGTGTGCGCTCGGCTCAGCATCAGCGGCGAGTGGCTCCTCACCGGCCAGGGGCCGATGCACGCCGCGTCCGCCAAAGCCGCCGCGCGGCGGCAGGCCGAGGCCGCGCACCTGCTCACGTCGGTCACCGCCTCTCTTGGCGAGTTGGCCGCTCGCGTTCAACGGCTCGAGGTGTTCCTGCAAACGATCGAGACCCATCTCGATATCGATCACTCCCCCGTCAAGGCGGAGGCCAAGCACGATGCCCTCACCCACGCCGCCACCACGGCCCCGGCGCGGGCGCGCGCCATCGCCAACACGACCCGCGCTGCTCCCCAACGATCACGCGGCGCTGCTCGTTGAACTGCTCCGCCCCGCTGGCGTTCAACGAGCGCGCCGCTGGCTCGCCGCGCTCCTCTGCGTTCCCGGTGCAGAACGCGACCGCGTCATCGCCGCGGTGGCCCGGCAGATCGCCCGCACCTACCCCCGGCTGCCCCCCGCACCACGCGCCACCAACCAACCCGTCGAGTTCACGCTCGTCTCCCCGCCCGTCCAGCGTCAGGGTTACGTCGAGCAACTGCACCACACCTACACCACCCGCACCCGCTCCGCACGCGGCGCGGCTCCCGCCCGGCTCCGCGCCGCCGCGCGCACGCGGCGGTCGGCCTGAGCCCCAGGACCATCGGCCATGAGCATCAACGCCGCGGTCGCCGCTCGCCTCGGCCAGATCGCCCAACTCCTTGAACTCACAGGCGCCGACAAGTTCCGCGTGCTGGCCAACCAGAAGGCCTCCCGCGTCATCGAGGCGCTGCCCGACGACCTCGCCCGCCTCGCCAAAGACCGCGCGGCACTCCTGCAGGTCGACGGCATCGGCCCCAAGATCGCCGACAAAATCATCGAGTTCGCTGGCACCGGCCGCATCGCCGAACTCGACGACCTGCGCGCCCAGGTGCCCCCCGGCCTCCCCGAACTCATGACAATCCCCGGTCTGGGCCCCAAAACCGTCCGCATGGTCTGGCAGGATGCGGGCGTGGTCGATCTCGCGGGCCTCAAGCGCATCATCGCCGACGGCACCATCCTCACGCTGCCGCGCATGGGCGAGAAGGCCGTTGAGAAACTCAAGGCTTCCATCCAGATCATGGCCGAGGCCAACCTGCGCCTGCCCCTCGGCGTGGCGCTCCCCATCGCCGAACAGATCGCGGGGGCCATGCGCAAGGCCAAGGGCTCCAGCGAGGCCGCCTTCGCCGGTTCCCTCCGCCGCGGGCGAGACACCGTCGGCGACATCGACATTCTCGTGGCCACCACCAACCCCGCCGCCGCGGCCGAGGCCTTCTGCTCCCAGCCCGGCATCACGCAGGTCATCAGCAAGGGCGAGAGCAAGTGCTCCGTGCGTGTGCGAGTGGAACCCCTGCCCGGCGACTTCGCCGACACCAGCGACACCGACCGTGCCGCTCCCGTTGCCAACGAGGCCGCCGCCGCGGCCGCCACCGACACCGCTCGCTCAGTCCAGGTCGATCTGCGCATCATCCCCGCCGCCTCATGGGGCGCGGCCATGATGTACTTCACCGGCTCCAAAGAGCACAACGTGCGCCTCCGCCAGCGCGCCCTCGACCAGGGCCTCACCCTCAACGAGTTCGGCCTCTTCCCCGACGACAAGGCCGACACACCGCCGCAGCAGCGCGGCATCAAGCCCGTCGCCGCCAAGACCGAGGCCGAGGTCTTCAAAGCACTCGGCGTGCCGCTGGTGCCCCCCGAACTGCGCGAAGACCGCGGCGAGTTGCTCCTCAAGAGCATGCCGCGCCTCGTCGAAGTCGCCGACATCTGCGCCGAACTCCACGCCCACACCACCGCCAGCGACGGATCAATGTCCATCGCGCAACTTGCCGCCGCGGCCAAGGCCCGCAACTTCCACACTATCGCCGTCACCGACCACAGCCAGTCCAGCGCCATCGCCAACGGCCTCAAGCCCGCGCGCCTGCGCGAGCACATCGCCGCCGTGAAGGCGGAGGCCGCGAAGACCAAGGGCATCGCCATCCTCTGCGGCAGCGAGGTCGACATCCTGGCCGATGGCGACCTCGACTACACCGACGATCTGCTCGCGGAGTTGGACGTGGTGGTCGCCTCCCCGCACGCAAGCCTGCTCCAGGAGCCCGAGCGGGCCACGGCCCGCCTCCTCAAGGCCATCCACCACCCGCTCGTACACATCCTCGGCCACCCCACCGGCCGCCTCATCCTGCGGCGTCGCGGCCTGGAGCCCGACATGGGCGCGATCATCGCCGCCGCCAAAGCGTGCAACGTCGCCCTCGAGATCAACGCCCACTGGCTGCGGCTTGACCTGCGCGACACCCACGTGAAGGCCGCGATTGATGCCGGCTGCCTCATCGCCATCAACTGCGACGTGCACGGCCCCGACGATTTCGACAACCTGCTCTACGGCGTGCTCACCGGCCGGCGCGGCTGGCTCACGCCCGAGCAGTGCATCAACACCTGGCCCGCCCAGCGCCTGCACGCATGGCTGGCCGCCAAACGCACGCGCCCCGCAGCGCGACCGCGTCGCGGTACATGAACCGTCAAGGCTCAATCTGCTCTCTTGAAATCCCCTACCAAGTCTTGTGGCAGAGCCTTTCAGGCTGTGTCCTACCCGACCTCCCATGACGAGCACGCCCCGTTTTACGAGGTATGGAGGCACAGCCTGAAAGGCTGTGCCACGAGCACTCGGAGGTCTTCAACAGAGCAGCCTCACGCCTGCGCCAGGCCCTCGCGGATCGCAAACCGCATCAGGTCCGCCCGCGCGGGGATGCCCAGTTTCTTCATCATCCGGTCCTGATGGCCGTCAATCGTCTTGGCGCTCCGGCAGAGTTGGGCCGCGATCTGCACCCGCGACAACCCTTTGCCGATCAGCCGCAGCACCTCCGCCTCGCGCGTGGTGAGCGAACCCAGGAGCGTCATCGGCACGCCGCCCGCCGCAGACACCTCATCCCCCGGCGCGGCTCCCGCGGCCCCGCCGACCGCGCCCACGCGGGAGGTCAGCGGACGGCAGCGCTCGCGCACCTTCGGGCCCAGCAGGAAGGTGCCCGCGGGCTTGGCCATCAACGTGTGAATGCCGCCGATGATGTCGTCGAGTTCGTCGGACTTGGCAAAGTACGCGCTCACGCCCGCCGCGAACGACGCGGAGATGTACCCGTCGCGCACGTGGGCGCTGAGCACCATCACGCGCACCTCGGGGTGAGCCCGCTTCAGGCGGTCGGCCATTTCAAACGCATCGGGGCCGGGCATCTCGATATCCAGCAGCACCAGGTTGGGGCGCAGCCGCACCACTTCCTCCACCAGCCGCGCCGCCGATGCCAACCGGCCCACCACCTCGATCCCGCCGTGGATCGCGAACTGGGCCTTCAGCCCCTCCACCAGCACCGCGTGGTCATCCACACAGAGCACGCGGATGGCGTGCGAAGCCAACGCCCCGTCGCTGCCCCCGGCCGCGGCCGGTCGCCGCCCACCCTCCGGCGCTCGGGCAGGCCCGGGCGCAGCGCGAGGCGAGGCCGTGCCCGCCTTTGCGGGTGGCGAGCGTGCGGGTGCCGGGGCCGCTTTGGCGCGCTGAGCCCCGATCTGTGTCGCTTCGGACGCCGTGTTAGTCTGCTGACGACTCATGCCTGCGCCTCCTATCTGCTCCGTGTGCCGTTGGTGCCGATGCCCGTGCCCGCCGCGCCGTTCTGCGCCGCCCCGTTTCCGACCGTCATTTGCGCGGCCCCGTTCCACACCCACGCCGCCTCGCCCAGGCCGTGCCGGATGGCCTCGAGATCGCTCGGCGGATCGATGATCGTCGCCCCCAGCGCGGCCCACTTGGCCCGCGCCCGCTTGGGCGGAGCCCCGAGCAGAACGACCGCTCGCCCGCTCACCCCTTGCCCATTCCCACGCGCACTCCCCGCCCGCGCCCCACGCCAGCGCACCGCCGCAGCCAGAGCCTTGGCCGTCGGGTCCGTGACCCACATGTTCGCCCCGCCGGGGCCCGAGCCCGCGTTGGACTTGAAGGCAAGCCCGCCCGCGATCAGCACCTGCGAGATCAGCGCCGCGGCCCGATGGTCTTGCACCGACACCGTGGCCCAGCCCTTGGCCCGGGTGCCTCCACCCGCGGCACGCGCGTCCCGTGCCGAGACGGTTGGCAGAATCAGCACCACCGTGGTGCCCTTGCCCGGCGAAGACTGAATCTCGACATTGCCGCCCGCGCGTATCGCCACCTTGCGTGCCAAGGGCAGGCCCAGGCCCGTGCCCATCGTCCGGACCTTGGT
Source organism: Phycisphaerales bacterium (assembly GCA_046156035.1). GTDB lineage: Bacteria > Planctomycetota > Phycisphaerae > Phycisphaerales > UBA1924 > JAEUIX01. The sequence continues at coordinate 19,180 of JBJXEW010000017.1, forward strand.
GGTGAAGAACAGATCGAACGCCCGCCGCCGGATGCCCGGCGCCATCCCGCGCCCGTTGTCGCTCACGCCCAGCCGCACGACGCTCCCGTCGGCGCTCTCCTGGGCCCAGACCCGCACCTCCGCCCGGCGGTGCCCCGACCCCAGGGCCTCGGCCGCGTTCACGAGCAGGTTGAGCACGGCCTGCGTCAGCCAGTGCGCCGCGATGCCCACCGGCGGCAGGCGCGCCGGCAGCGATGCCCGCAGTTTGACGTGGGCGGGAACGGTCTTGCGCAGGAGCATCCCCACCTGGCGCCACCACTGGGCAAGGTGCGTCACGCCCTGGGGGCCACCCGCCGCGGTCGCGGGGCCGGGGCTGTCGGGGTCCATCGCCAGAAAGTGCAGGCCGTCGCTCAGGTGCTGCAGATACGCCACCGATCGGCGCACCGCCTTCACGTGGACCTGCGCCGCCGGCGTGATCCCGGCGTTCTCCAACGCGTTGAGCCGGGCCCGCACCGGCAGCAGCACGTTGTTCATGTCGTGGCCAAGGCCCGCGGCCAGTGTGCCCAGCGAGGTCAGCCGGTCGGTCAGTTGCAGTTGAAGGTTGGCCGTGGCCAGGGCCCGCGTCTGCTCCGTCACCAGGTGCTGAAGGCGCGTGCGTTCTTCCACCGCGTTCGCACTCACGTCGATCTGCGCGCTCACGTCGCGCACGATCCCGATGAAGTACGGCGAGCCGTGCAGCGGCAGGTCCGCACGCGACATCGACAGTTCGATCTGGAACACCGTGCCGTCCTTGCGCATCGCGTTGAACCGGCGCGTGCGCTGCGCGGCCTTGCCCGCATCCGTCTCACGGTACCGATCCAGGTAGCGGTCCAGCGCCGAGCGGCGCGGCTCGGGGATCAGCACCTTCACGTTGCGCCCGATCAACTCCGCCGGCATCCACCCGAACACCGGCTCCACCGAATCACTCGCCGACTCGATCACGCCCGTGGCGTTCAGCGTGATGATCGGATCGGCCAGCAGGGCCGGGCTCAGCGACAGCGAGCGCCCGCGCGCCCTCCCGTTCCTCGCGGGCCCAGCCGCTGACAGCCCGGCGGTGGAGGGCTTGCGGGAAGGGGGGCGGGCGGGCATGACCTAAGTGTACGGGCCGGGGGACCGCCCCCACCCTCACCGGCGGCCCCGCCGGGGCGATAGGGGAAGTTTCCGCCTTGCAGCGCACCACCACCTCGGGTGATGATTGCGTGCCGGGAATCCCGCCGCGCGGCCCGGCCTCTGGCGACCCCAGACCCGTGCCACACGCCTCGCCACGCCGTTTGCCCGGCCCTTTGCACCCCGCACAGGAACCACCTCATGCTGCTCGTGCACCAACCCAAGTTCACACCGCACCGCGACCTCGACCAGGCGCGCAGGCTCGTCGACGCGATGGCACGCGAGGTGTGGCAACTGCACGGCGCCAGCGGCACGCTCAACTGGAACACGGTGGACCGCCACCTTGCCCGCGCGGCGGCGCAGGCACGCGCCGACCTCCGCGCCCTGCGCGCGGCGCTCGTCGCGGCCAGATGAGGGCGCACGCCGCGGGCTCGAACGGCGCGCGCAGCGCAAACGACGCGATAGGGTTGTTGGCAAAAAAATGGAAAGCGGCGGCCCGTGCCGACCGCCCCCCACGCCGAGAGAGTGGCGATTCAGCGCGCAGCGCGCCGGCGGCGCAGCACCACCAAGCCCAGCCCGCCCGCGGCGAGCATGGCCGCGCCGGGTGTGGGTGCCTGGGCCACGGCCGAGAAGCCATAGCCGTCGGTTTCAGAGAACGAGAGCAGGTTGCTGGGCACGGCCATCACCTCCCATGCCCCGCCGTTCCAGTTCAAGAACTGGAACGTGGCCGGGTCGTCCAGGCCCAGCGAAACATTGTCCATCCGGCTGAAGCGGAAGGTCATGCTGTCGCCCGTGTCGAGGCCCGCCCACGCAAAGCCGTCGCCCCCGCCGTTCCTGTTCCAGGCGAAGTTGCCCGAGGCCACACGCGCATCGGCGTTGTTCATGCCCACGGCCATGGTGGCGCCGCTGTTGATGAACGCGAGGTTCTCGCCGTTGGCGATGCTGTCCATGTGCACGTTGCCGGCGCCGAAGAGCCCCTCGGCGGCCAGTTGCCGGTCGATCAGCGCCATCAGCGCCAAGCCGTTGTCGGTGTCCGCAGCAAGAAAGGAGATCTTGCCGTCGGTGCCCACGCCGCTCGCGTTGATCAAAGCGTGAACCGCTGCCAGCGACGAGGTTGTCCAGTTCGTCTGGCTGCTGGTGAAGGCCACGCCGCTGAGCGGCCCGGAGTCGAGCCTGATGCCCCCCTCCGATCGCCGACACGCTGATGTGACGGCCCGGCTGCGCCGAGGCGATCGACGCGATGCTACCAGCCAGCAAGAACACAAGGCACCTGGAGGTTGTCATAAGAAACCCTCTTCCTTCTTCCTTCCTGCCGCAGGCCACAAAGCGGCCCGCCCACACTGGGCACGGTTACGCGTGGCGCACGGAAGGGCCAAAGCGGCCCGAAAAGGGAAGCGGCGACTTCCGTCCGCCGCCGCCCACGCTGAGAGAGAGAGGAACCTGCAAAACTAGAGAGCGCGACGGCGGCGCACGAGCGCCAGCGCCAGGGCGGGGGCAACCGCCATCACCGCCGACGGGGCCGGGATGAGCGTCACCGCGGAGAAGCCGTAGCCGTCGGTGGTTGAGAACGTGAGCAAGTCGGCCGCGACGGCGACCGTCTCCCACGAGGCGCCGTTCCAGTTGGCGAACTGGAACGTGGACGGGTCGTCCAGGCCCAAGGCAAGGGTGTCCAGGCGTGAGAAGCGGAAGGTGGTGGTGTTGCCGGTGATGAGACCGGCCCAGGCGAAGCCCGCGCCACCGTCGTTGGCGTTCCAGCCGAAGTTGCCCGAAGCCACGCGCGCATCGGCCGTGTTCATGCCGATTGAGACCGAGCCGCCGCTGTTGATGTAGGCGAGGTTGTCGCCGTTGGCGATGCTGTCCATGTGCACGTTGCCGGAAGCGAAGACACCCTCGGCCGCCATCTGGCGGTCCATCAGGGCGATGAGCGCCAGGCCGTGGTCCGTGTCGGCCGTGAGGATCGTGATCTTGTTGGCGGTGGCGAGCCCGTTGGCGTTGAGCGAGGCGTGCACGTTCGAGAGCGACAAATCCGTCCAGTTCGTCTGGCTGTTGGTGAACGCCATACCCGAGAGCGGGCCGGAGTTCATCGTGATGCCGCCGCCGATGTTCGAGATGAAGATCTGACCGGCCGACGCGACCGACGCGATGCCGCCTGCGAGCGCGAACGCGAGAACAGTTCTGGTGAACATTGAAAACTCTCTTCCTTGGTCCTTCCATCGGGCACGCGGATCGGCTGCCCACACTGGGCCACGCGCTCCTCAATGCCCTCACACATTGACCATACCCGGCGCGGCCGGCATTGCAAGGGGCTTGCCCCGCATTCGGGGGTGATAGGGGAACTCTGCCCGCGGAGCAAGCACATGTGCTCGCGCGTCACGAAGCATCGCGCCCCGAGTGGTGATGAGGGAACGTTGCCCGTGGCGAACGGGCGAGTACGCGGCGATACTCACCCTGCCTGAACGTTGCGGCTCTCTCCAACGTTCGAATCGCGCCGCAACCACACACGCTCTCCCGGAAGGAAGCACATGCAACGCTCTCGCCTCATCGGCATCGCCGTGTTCATCGTGGGCATCGTGCTGCTGACAACCGGGCACCTGAACGCCCAGCCTTTCGGCCCGCACGTGGACGATGCGCACGCCGGCCCGGCCACAACCTCCGCCGCGTGGCTCGCACTCGCGGGGTTTGTGGTGCTGCTGGTGGGCGCGCGGGCCGTCATATCCAGCGCTCCGGGGGCCAGGCGTGAACCGGCACCCGCGCGTGATGAGGGAACATTCCGGCATGGCTCGCCCGCAGTCTTTGCACCACACTCTTGTGGTTGACACCCCACGTACAGCCCCCGCCCCAATTCCACAAGGGACCCATCCATGAGCACGGCCGACCGCGATGCCCTCTTCACCGCTGCGCACGCCGCGGCCGACGCGCTGCGCGTGGACCCCCAACACCCCGGCACTGCGCGGCTCGCCAGGGCCCTGGCTGATGCGCTTGGTGGCGCTCTCGCTCTCGACCCGAGCGCCCATGCCGGCGGTCTTGCTCGCCAGACTCAGCACATGCCCGTCGTGGTCGTGAAGGCTCCCGGCGCGGGCGCGGCATTACCCGCGTGCCCGGACGCGCCGCCCACGGCCCGGTGAAGGCCATGCCAGCGTGCCGGTGCCGCGCCACCGCGGGTTGCGACGGGCTTCCGCTCGCAGGGCGGGCTCAAAGGCCGCGGTCGGATTCGAACCGACGAGGGTCTTACGACCAACGGATTTGCAATCCGTTCCATTCAACCACTTTGGTACGCGGCCAGGTTTTCGGCCCGGACCCTAAGGCGCGCTCAGGGGCCCGTCAAGCCGATATATGCTAGGGTCTCTGCCCAAGGAACCCCCCCCATGACCACCGTGGCATCCATCTCCATCCTCTCCGCGATCGTGGCCGCCCTCGCACAGCCCGCGCCAAGCCCACCGCCAACGCCTGAGCCGCAGGCCCCTGTGCCGGCGCCGAGCACACCCGCCGCACCCACGCCCGCCGCGGCCGAACCCAGCCCGGGCGACATCATGAAGGACCTGGAGAATGCCAAGCCCAAGGCCGCGGCCCCCGCCGCGCCGGACAAGGATGATCCGGGGTCGGATGCTCGCACACCCACCGGCCGCCTCCTGCGCGAGGGCACGTTTATTGCCAACCGCAAGGGCCGCATGGTCCGGTCGTCGTCCGGCGACTGGTCCATGACGTTTGATGGCGATGCCGACGGACCCGCCGACCCGCCCATGATCCTCATGCCGTGCCTGAACCTCATGGCGATGGAGAAGATCGCCGAGCGCGGGGGTGATGCGCTCACGTTCTCCGTAAGCGGTCAGGTGTTCGTGTACAAGGGCCGCAACTACCTGCTGCCGTCGATGTACGTGATCAACCGCGCGGGCGACCTGATCGGCGGCAAGTAAACGGCTCAGCCCGCGCCCAGCGTCGCGGCGGTCGGCCCAGGGCGGTCTTCACGGGCCACGCTCAGCGTGGGGCGGGTGTTCACCAACCGGTCATCCAGCGGCGAGAACCGCGACCCGGCCATGGGCAGTTTGCGGTTGGTGGGCTTGGGAATGAGCGGCTGCACCGCCACGATGACGAGCGCGAGCACGACGTTGGCCCCCAGTTGCACGTACCACGCCGTGGCCCCCAGATAGATGAGCACGGCGTTCATCACGACGACGGCCAGCGAGATGGGGATGAGCCCCTGCCACGCCGCGGACATGACCTGATCGAACCGCAAGCGCGGCAGGGTCCACCGCACCACCATCATGAAGGCGATGAGGCCGCAGACCTTGCCGAACATCACGCCGAACTTGGCGAGCACGGCGAGGAAGGTGGTGTCTTCGGGGCGCAGCAGGGGCAGATCGATGAACGGCGCGAGCGAGTGCCCGCCCAGGAAGAGCACCGCGAAGATCGCCGAGTTGGTGATCATGTGGGCGTATTCGGCGAGGAAGAACAGGGCGAACTTCATCGACGAGTACTCGGTGTGGTACCCGCCGACGAGTTCCTGCTCGCACTCGGCGTTGTCAAATGGCGCCCGGTTGCACTCGGCCAGAATGCAGATCATGTAGATGATGCAGGCGACGGGCTGGCTGAGGGCGAGCCACCCGTGGTGGTGCTGCCACTCCACGATGCTCATGGGCACGAGCGTGCCTGTGACCAGCAGCACCGTGAGGATCGAGAGCCCCATAGGGATCTCGTAACTGAGCATCTGGCTGGCGGCCCGCAGGCTGCCCAGGAAGGAGTATTTGTTATTGCTGGCCCAGCCGCCGAGCGTGACGCCGTAAATGCCCAGCGAGGCGACGGCCAGCAGGAAGACGATGCCGATGTTGATGTTGGCCCCGGCGATGACCACGGGGCCGCCGCCGATGGTCCAGTTCAGCAGCGGCAGAGTGAACTCGGGCATCATCCATGTGCCGCCCCAGGGGATGATGGCAAAGCCGATGAGGGCGGGGATCACGATCACCGCGGGCGCGAGCGTGAACAGGGCCTTGTCGGCCCCGTGCGGCGTGTAATCCTCCTTCAGCATGAACTTGATGCCGTCGGCCAACGGCTGACCGACACCGTACATGCCCTTGAGGAAGGAGAGGGCGGGCAGGCCGAAGTCCAGCCCGCAGCGGTTGGGGCCCAGGCGGTCCTGCATCCACGCGGAGATCTTGCGCTCGAAGTAGATGCAGTAGGCGCAGCCGATCAGGATGAGGTGGATCACGAGCCCGATCGTGAGGGCCGAGACGACCAGTTGGCCTGTGAAAAAGTCTGGCTGCGGCATGGGCCAAGATTAGGCACTGAGGGCGAGCCGTTGGCCACGAGCGGTGGGGCGGACGTCCCGTCCGCCATCCGTGCCTTGGGTACCCCCACGCTCCGCGTGGGTGCCTTCGTGCCATCGAAGTCGGCCGCTCCGGGCCGACTTCGATGCGAGTGTCTCCTCCGCAACTCCGCCACTTTTCGCTTCTCAAGAGCCGCCTTTGCGCGCCATTTCGTGGTCATCGCTGCGCTTCCTCTTGCCCCCGCGCTTTCCCCCGCCACACTCGCGGCATGAGCGCACACACGCTTGACCCCATCGCCGTCGCCGCCTTCAACACCGACCTGCTCGCGGCCAAGCACGCCGCGCTGCGAATCCTTGCAGGCGACCTCGCCTTCAAGCCCTGGCCTCAGGGTGTCAACTTCGAGCGCAACATGGCCGCGCGCAAGGCCGCCTTCGCCGCCCTCCGCACACCCTTCATCAAACTCCCCACACCCCGCTCCTCCCCCTCTCCTTGGTCCGTCTCCTCCCCCTCTGGGGGAGGTGGTCGAGGCTCT
>JBJXEW010000043.1:0-112892 GCA_046156035.1 Phycisphaerales bacterium
GCCGATGGGCGGAGCCAAGCTCATCAAGATCGACCGCGTCCGGCTGGGCGAACTGGTCCGTGCCCAGCCCGACGCGACGCTGGAAGAACTGCGGGTGCGGCTGGGCGGGGTGCGGTCGATCTCCGCGGTGTGCATGGCGCTCCAGCGGATGGGGCTCTCATTTAAAAAAAGACGATCCACGCGGCCGAGCAGGACCGCCCGGACCTGGCCCAACGACGGGCCACATGGCGCGGCTGCGTGGGCGAGCCCCCGTCGGCGAGCGGTTGATCGACAAGGTGCCTCACGGGCACTGGCTGACGACCACGCTGATCGCGGCGTTGGGCCTGGGTGGTGTGGCCTGCGCGACGGTGGTTGACGGCCCGGTGAACGCGGACGTGTTCGGGGCGTTCATCGAACAGGTGTTGTGCCCGACCCTGAAGCCGGGCGATGTGGTGGTGATGGACAACCTCTCGAGCCACAAGGGCCAGAGGGTCCGCAGCCTGATCGAGGCGTGCGGCGCACGGCCCGAGTTCCTCCCGCCCTACAGCCCGGACCTGAACCCGATCGAGATGGTGTTCGCGCAGGTGAAGCAGTTGCTGCGTTCACTCGGAGCGCGAACCAAAGACGACCTGTGGAACGCGACCCAGTCCGTCCTCGACGCCATCACCCCCAGCGATCCCGCCAACTGCCTCCGCCACTGCGGGTACACGCCACGCTCGACTTGAAGCCGCTCTCGCCCCACGATCAGCCCAGCACACGCAGCAGTTCGGCCTCGGTGGTGAGACCCCGCGCGGCCTTGTCGCGCCCATCGTCCATGAGCGTCTGCATGCCCGCGGCCTTGGCCGCGTCGGCGAGCGCGACCGCATCGGCCCGCTGCACGGTCAGGCGGCGGAGCGTGTCGTTCATAGTCATGATCTCGAAGAGGCCCACGCGGCCGTAGTAGCCGGTGCCGAAGCAGCGCTCGCAGCGAAGGGCCTCGGCCACGGGCCCTTCCACAGGGCTCGGGGCCGGAATCTGCCCGCCCCCCGCCCCCTCCCTCTGGGAGGGGGTGGCCTGCCCGGTGCCGTTGCACTGGTCGCACGTGCGCCGCACCAGGCGCTGGGCGATCACGGCCAGCAGCGTGCTGGTGACGAGGTAGGGCTCGATGCCGATGTCGAGCACGCGGGCGATCGCGCCCGGCGCGTCGTTGGTGTGGAGCGTGGCGAGCACGAGGTGGCCCGTGAGCGAGGCCTGCACCGCCAACTGGGCCGTCTCCTGATCGCGAATCTCGCCGACGAGGATCACGTCCGGGTCCTGCCGCAGCAGGGCCCGCAGGCCGGCGGCGAAGGTGACGCCGCGCTTGACGTTCACCTGCGTCTGGCTGATGCCGTCGAGGTGGTACTCGACGGGGTCCTCGATGGTCATGACGTTGCGGCTGGTGCGGTCGATGCCGCCCAGGGCGCCGTAGAGCGTGGTGGTTTTGCCGCTGCCGGTGGGGCCGGTGACGAGGATGATGCCCGTGGGGCGGCCGATGAGGTCGAGGAGTTTGGCCCGCTGCGGGGCCGTCATGCCCACCTTCTCCAGCGAGAGTTTCGTCTGGCTCTGGTCGAGCAACCGCAACACGATGCGCTCCCCGTACACATTGGGGATGACCGACATGCGGATGTCGATCTTGCGGCTGCCGATGCGCACACCCGCGTGGCCGTCTTGCGGGTTGTGCCGGTTGGCGATGTCGAGTTCGGTCATCACCTTGAGGCGCGAACTGATGGCGGGCGCGAGGGCCAGCGGCGGTGAAAAGGCATCCACCAGCATGCCGTCAATCCTGAAACGGATGACCAGTTTCGTCTCCATCGGGTGAACGTGGATATCGCTGGCGCGCCGGCGCAGGGCCTCGAACAAGATCATGTTCACGAGCCGGATCACCGGCGTCTGGCGGGCAAGTTGCAGAAGGTCTGTCGCGGCCTTCACGCTGCCGGCCGCGCTCTGAATCGCACGCTCGTCGAGGGGCATCTCCTCAACGATCTCCGTCACCAGGTCTTGCCGCTGCTCGTAGCCGCGGTTGAGAAGGTTGGTGACCGCCGAGCGAGGCGAGAGAACAAGACGGATGGGGGAGCCGAGGCGGTCTTCCAGCAGCGAGAACGCGGCGGGCTGGAAGGGCTGGCTGGTGGCCACCGTGAACGAGAGGCCGTCCGAAGCGATGGCGGCGGCCTGATACTCGCGGGCCATGGAGCCGGGAACGAGTTCGTAGTAGCGCGCCGCGGACTCGGTGAGTTTGGGCTCGTTCACGAGCGGCAGGCCCGTGCGCAGGGCGAGTTTCTCAAGGGCCGCGTGCTCGTCAACCGCGAGCATGGAGATGAGCACATCCCACGGTTCGCTGTCGGAGCCGGGCAGGTCAGGAAAGGCCCGCACCTGCTCAACCGTGAGGCCCAACGGGCCGGAGAGTTCCGCGACGCGCGCGTGCTCTCGCCCCGGCGCGGCCACGACGATCGGCCCGCTCGCGGCACCGTTGCCACCGGCCCAGCGTGCAAGAACGCCCTTAGCCACGCGGAGCGCCCCCGGCGGCGGGCTCGGCGGGCAGCGCCTGCACGTCCAGCACTTCGATGCGGATGGGCTTGGCCGTCGGCAGGTCCTGGCGCTCTTCGGGCGTGAGGATGGCCTGCGGGCCCTGGGTGAGCAGACGCAGGTCGTTGAACGTGGGGTCGCGCATCACGCGCGGCGTGATGAAGATGTACAGCGTGCGGGTGGTTTCGGTGGTGTTGTAATCCTGGAACAACTGGCCGATGATGGGGATGTCGCCCAGAAGGGGGATCTTGATGACCGTCTTGCCGGTCTGGGTGGAGGTGAGGCCGCCGACCACGATGGTGGAATCGCTCGGGATCGTGACGGACTTGGAGTCGATCTTGTTCGTGAGGCGGGGCGGGGGCACCACCGAGCCGCTGGCGTTGGTGGTGCTCGTGCCCTGGAAACTCGACAACTCGATCTGGTAGTTCAGTTTCATGTAGTTGCCCTCGCTGATCTGCGGGGTCACGGTGAGTTTCGCACCGGCCTCCTCGAAGCCGCCGAAGCCTGTGAGGGTGGTGGAACTGGAGCCCGACTGGCTCTGCGTGGTGGTGGGCTGTTCGTCCTTCACCTCCACCGTGGCCTCCTCGTTGTCGTCCACCAGCAACTGCGGACGGGCGAGGATGCGCGTGTCGGTGTTGCTGGCCAGCGCGTTGATGATGATGGGCACGTACTCGCTCTTGATGATCGCGCCCGTGAACCCCGCCAGGCCCGTGGCCACGCTCTTGGGGCCGGTGAACGCCCCGTTGGTGGCGCTCGTGCCGGTGCCGGTGGCGAACGAACTGAGGCCGAAACTGGTGTTGAACGCGCCGCCGGTGCCGTTGGCGATGATGAGTTGGTTCTCGAACGCGAGGCGGAAGGTCTCGTTGCCCGCGATCGCCACGATCAACGCCTCGATGTAGACCTGCGGCCGACGCAGGTCGAGTTTCTCGATCAGCCGCGCGAACTGGGGCTGCAACCGGCGCGGGGCCTTGACGAAGATCTGGTTGTTCTGCGTGTCCGGGCCCACGTGAATGTCCTCGCTCGCGCCGATCGCGCCCAGTTCTCCCGGCCCGGCCCGCGCCGTGCTGTCGGTGCTGGCCGCGAGCGCGGGCGTCGCGGTGGTCTCGCCGCGCCGCGGCAGGCGGAACTGGTTCACGCTCGCGGGGTTGCCCGCGGGGGCGCCGGGCAAAAGCGGCCCGCCGCCGGTGGGCCGGGCCTGGTTGGTGAGCAGTTCCTGAATGATCGCGGCGATGTCCTCCGCCTTGCCGTGGCGGAGTTTGTAGAACTCGTACACCACCGTTTCAGCGGCGGTGATCTCCTTGAACTCGTCGGCGAGGCGCTGCACCTCTTCCTGCTGCTGCTCGGTGCCGTAGTAGATGAACCCGCGGCCCTCGGGGTCGATCAGGAAGATGGAGCCGCCCTCGGCGGGCTGGCTGCTGGAGCCAAAGGTGTTCACCTGGCCGGGAGCGCCCCCCTGGGGGTTGCCCGCGTTCAGGCCGTTGAAGGCGCTGCCTCCGCCCCCCGACGCGTCTCGCGAACTGGGGAGAGTGATGATCTCACCCAGGCCCTGGCGCTTGCCGTGCTGCGCGAGTTGAATGGCCGCGGACCCGATCGCGTACCACTTGGGGCGCAGCCGGTTGGGTTTGTCCACCACCTTGAGCAGGCGCGTAATGAACTCCTGCTCATCGGGCCTGCCGCGGAAGATCAGCGAGTTGCTCTGCGGGTCGGGAATGAGGCGGTCGGCGAGGTTGGACAGGTTCGTGACCCCGCCCATGCCGCCCGCCTGCTGCTGGGCCTGCACCGCCTGTTGGATGGGATCCAGCCCGCCGCCGGACCGCCCGCCGCGGCCCAGCAGTTCCAGCAGGCGCTGGCGTGCGACGGGCGCGGCGATGTAGGTGAGTTCGAAATAGGCAATATCCTGCTTGCTCTGCTCGGCGGCGAGTTTGACCACCAGTTGCTTGACCAACTCGATGCGGCGCGGCGTGTCGGTGATGAGGATGACCCCCAGGTCGTCAAGGTAGGCGATGGGGCCTCCCGCCATGCCGGGCTGGCCGGGCACACCACCGCCGCCGCCGCGCAGCACCACGCCGATCGCCTGTGTGAGCGACGACGGCCGCAGGCCGCTTGTGGGGATGAGTTGCGTGGCATCGAAGGCGCGGTCGCCGATGCCGCCGAAGGCCTCCTGCGGGCCCTTGATGATGTAGATGCCGGCCACATCGCTGGTCATCGATGCGCCGTTCTGTTCCAGAAGCATCGTGAGAAACGAAAGCAGATCGCCCTTGGGAACGCTCAGGGGCACGGAGAAGTAGATCTTCTTGCTGAGCACGCCCACGGCCTGATCGGTGGTGATGACCTGGATCTTGGTCTGCGCGATCACGAGATCCACGAGCAGGCGCATCTCCACGCCGTCAGCGAAGGGGCCGAACTGAAACGAATCGCCATCGACGATGACGCCGGGTGCCGAGCCCTTGTCGGCGGGCAGGGGTTCTGCGGCCGGTGGTGGTGCAACCACGGGAGGCCGCTCGGGCACTGCAGGCCCCTGGGCCGCGGGCTGGGCTTGGTCTGGCACCGGCACGGGCTGGGCCGGTTCATCCACGGGCTGATCCGCTGGTGGCTCGCCCGGTGGGGTGGTCGGCGGTGTTGCGGGCGGGGTGGCCGGGGGCTGGCTTTGGGCCGCGGCTGTGCCACCAAGGGGCACACCCACCGCCCAGATCGCACTCGCCAAGCCCGCGGCACGCATCAAGCGCAGTGCTGCGGTGCGATTCAGCGGGCGAGGAGCGGTTGGGGAGAGAGCGGAAGCCGCCGGGGTGCCGAAAAACGCCATGTCCGGACTCCTTTCCGAAGCCGTCAAAGGTATACCGTCCGAGCGGCTTTCCCGCCGCATTGCACATGACCGCCCAGACCCCTGCATGTCGCGTGGTGAGCCTGCTGCCCTCGGCGACGGAGGCCCTGTGCGCCGTCGGCGGCGAAGGGTTGCTGGTGGGGCGGAGCCACGAGTGCGACTTCCCCCCCACCATCGGCGATCTGCCGGTGCTGACGGCAGCCCGGACGCGGTTTGAGAACGCAGCGCAGGTGGATCGGGACGTGCGCCGCGCGCTGGACGACGCTGGCGCGGCATCGCTCTACACGCTGGACGAGGGGCTGCTCGGCCTACTGCAACCCGACGTGATCTTGACGCAGGACTTGTGCAGCGTCTGCTCGATTGACCTGGCAGCGGTCGAGCGGGTGGCCGCGGGGCTGGCCAAGCGGCCGCGCGTGGTGAGCCTGAACCCGCTCACGTTCGAGGCGGTGCTGGACGACCTGCTCACCATCGGCGCGGCGGTGGACAGCGGCAACGGCGCGATGGCGCGGAGCGCCACGGAGACGGTGGTTCGGCTGCGGGAGCGGGTGTATGCCGCGTGCGACTTTGTGAACGCGTTTGCGGATGGGCCCAGCGTCGCGTTTCTGGAGTGGACGGACCCGCTGTTTGTGGGGGGGCACTGGGTGCCGCAGATGATCGAGCGGGCGGGCGGCAGGTGCCCGCTGAACGCCACGAGGCCCCTGCGGACGGCTGGAGCCGCCGCGGGGCCGATCGGCACAACCCTGCGGATCGCCGAAAAGAGCATCGTGGTGCCGCCGGAGGTGCTGGTGGCGAGCAGGCCGGAGCGAATCATCATCGCGCCGTGCGGCCTTTCCCTCGCCCAGGCCCGCCGGGAGGCGGAGGCGCTCCGGGAGAAGCCGTGGTGGCGAGAGTTGCCGGCGGTGCAAACCGGGCACGTCGCGATCGTGGATGGGAACCAGTATTTCAGCAGGCCCGGGCCGCGGCTCGTGGAGGCGTTTGAGTGGCTGGTGGGGTGGCTCAGCGACCGGCCGGAGGTGATGCCGGAGGGGTTTGCGTGGGAGATGATGAGGGTGTGAGCGACCGCGCTACGGCGCGGGGTCGGTGCGCAGCGATGCCGCGATGGAGATTTCGTGCAGGCGGATGCTGGCCTCGTCCAGCGCGTGCTTGGCCGCGTGGAAGGCGTTGGGATCGACGCTCGTCCAGTCGGCCTCCGCGCGGGCGATGAGGTCCCGCAGCACGGTCATGGCGGATTCGAGGGACGTGCGATCCGCAGGCGGAAGGGTTGGAAGGCTCGAAGCGTCGCTCGCCAGACTTGTCGGCGGACGGGACGTCCGCCCCACCAGAAGCGCGGCATCGAGGCGCTCGACTTGGCGCGTGATCCAGTGCAGGTCGAGTTTGCTGTTGGCGATGAGGTCCACAACGCGGTGACGGGTCATGTCGTCTTTGGCGTGGGTGAAACTCTCGCGTTCGAGGCGGTCCACCTCATCGCGCGAGAGGCCATGGTGCGGCACAACCTGAATGGAAGCACGCTTGCCCGAGCGCTCCTCAACCGCCGACACCGCGAGCACCCCGTTGGCATCAACGGCGAACTCCACCACCACCCTGGGGATGCCCGCGGGCATGGGCGGGATTCCCGAAAGGTGGAAGAGGCCCAGACTCCGGCAGTCCGCGGCCATCTCGCGCTCGCCCTGAAGCACTCGCAGTTGGATCGAGGTCTGGTTGTCAACGCTCGTGGAGAACCGTTCGGTGGCGCGGGCCGGGATGGCCGCGTTGCGCATGATGAGTTTGGCAACCGCGCCGCCGACGGTTTCAACGCCCAGCGAAAGGGGGATCACATCAAGGAGCAGGGCGTTGCTGGTGGCACCGGAGAGGATGGAGGCCTGAACAGCCGCGCCGAGCGCGACGACCTGATCGGGGTCGAGCGCGGTGTAGGGCTCGACCTTGAAGAACTCGGCCACCTTGCGGCGCACGATGGGGATGCGTGTGGAGCCGCCCACAAGCACGACGGCATCGAGGGGCGCGCCAGCGAGTTCGCGGCGCGCATCTCGCAGGGCACGCTGGCACGCCGCGAGCGTGCGATCGATGAGCGGCGCGATGAGCGACTCGAACTCGGGGCGAGCGATGGTGCGTGTGTAGACGCGGGCGGCTGCGCCGCCCCCCTCCGCCGCTCGCGGACTCGCGGCACCTCCCCCGCTGGCAGCGGGGGAGGGGGCACCCAGGTCGATGCTCACGCGGGCATGGTCATGCGCAGAGAGACGAATCTTCGTCTGCTCGGCGAAACGGGCGAGGGCAACGCGGGCCTGGGGCTCCAGCGTTGGCGCATCACCCATCCCAAACTGCACGGCCATCTCCCGCAGGAACAGATCGTGGAGCACGCGGTCGATATCGTCTCCGCCGAGGTGCGTGTCGCCAGCCGTGGAGAGGACCTGGAAGAAATCTGAGGCATCCAACGAGCCCCGACCGTCAGGGAGGGGAGTCACGGGGGGGCGATCCGTCGCGTTCATCGCCCCTCCCTCACGGTCGGGGTTCGTCGCGGGCGTGATGCGCAGCACCGAGACATCGAACGTGCCCCCGCCGAAGTCGTAGACGATGATGTGCTTGGGCGCTTCGGTTTCGCCCGCGGCGACGGCACTGCCCCGCGTGCCCAAGCCGTACGCGAGTGCCGCGGCGGTGGGTTCGTTCACGATGCGAACGGCTTCGAGGCCCGCCAGGCGTGCCGCGTCGCGCGTGGCCTGACGCTGGGCATCGTCGAAATAGGCGGGCACGGTGATGACAGCCTTCCTCACGCTCACGCCCAGCGCACGCGAGGCCTGATCCGCGAGCGTTCGCAGCACATGCGCGGCAACCTCTTGCGGCGAAACCAGCCGCCCCGAGGGCAAGCGCACGCGGGCAGTGCCAGCACCTTCGTTCCGTACCTCGCCCGCCGCGCCGTCCCCACTCGCTTCACCCCCCACTACTTCGTACGGAAGGAACGCCGCGTCCGGCCCCGCATCCGCGAGCGAGCGGCCCATGAGGCGCTTGGCGGAGTGGATGGTGGTGCGCGGGTGCCGCAGCGCGTGGTTCTTCGCGTCGTAGCCCACCAGCACCGGCGACGCGGTGCCGCCACCGGGCGCTGCACCTTGCTCATCGCCATCCAGAAACCGCACGACGCTCGGCAGAAGCGGGCGGCCCTGCGCATCGGGAATGATCCGCGGCGCGGCGAGCGATGCCGGCGCACCCGGTGGCCAGTGGGCGATGGCCACCAGGCTGTAAGTGGTGCCCAGGTCGATACCCACGATGGGCTCGCGCGGCGGCTGTGCGAGGGGTGCCTGAAGTGGCGTGGGTGTGGACGCGGGCATTGCGGGCAGGGTAGGGTTGGGGATGAATGTGGCTGTCATCATCGCCGCGGCGGGGGCATCAAGGCGCTTTTCGGAAGCGGCCGCGCGCGAGCAGGGCGTGAGCATGGCGCGCTCCAAACTGGATGAGGACCTGGGCGGGCGGCCGGTGCTGCAACGCACCATCGAACTCTTCAACCAGCGGCCGGAGGTCACCACGATCATCGTGGCCGGGCCGGCGGACGCGGCGGGGATGGAGGAGTTCAAACTCCGTTACGCCGACAAACTCGCCATGCTCGGGTGCAAACTCTGCGAGGGCGGCAAGACGCACCGCTGGGAGACGATCCGCAATGCCCTCGCGCTGGTGCCGCAGGCGTGCACGCACGTGGCCGTGCATGACGGGGCGAGGCCGTGCACGCCGCCGGACATGATTGATCGTGTGTTTGAAGCCGCGGCCAAGCACGCGGCGGTGATCCCGGCCGTGAGCGTGCCCGACACGCTCAAGCGTGTGGCCGCGGATGACCTGCCGGAGACGGAGATCGACCCGCTCGCGGCGATCTTGGGTGCGGATGCGGTGAAGAAGGCGGGCGTGCGCGTCGTGGAAGCGACGGTGGACCGGGCCGCGCTCGTTGCGGCCCAGACACCCCAGGTGTTCGCACGCGCGCTGCTCGTGCGGGCGTATGCGCAGAAGGATTTGAGCGGCACCGATGATGCCCAGTTGGTGGAGCGGTTGGGTGAGCGCGTGGTGATGGTCCAGGGGAATGCACGCAACATCAAGATCACGCTGCCCAACGATGTGGTGCTGGCGCGGGCGATCATCGGGGCGCGGCCGCCCAGCGACAAGCCCGCGCACATGCGGTTCTAGGACGCGGCGGCAATGGCCCGCTGCAAGGAGCGTTGAACAGATATGCACACCATCACACTGGGCGCGATCGTTCTGGGGATCAGTCTCTTGCAGCCCGCGGCTCCGCCCGCAGCCGCCATGCCAACGGCCGAGGCGCTCGCTGCGCCGGGGCGGTACACGTTCACGACGGTGGACCAGACGTGGCACGATGCTGGCCGCGAGCGTGATGTGCCCGTCCGCATCTACACGCCCGTCGCCTCCACCACGCCGAGCGGTCCGGCGGAACCCTGGCCGGTGATCGTCTTCTCGCACGGCGCGGGCGGCAGCCGCGAGGGGTACGCGTACGCGGGCAGGCACCTGGCGAGCCACGGCTACCTGGTGATACTGCCACAACACGCTGGGAGCGACACACCGGCGATGCGCGAGGCCCTGGGCGCGGACGACCCGGAGAAAAAGGAGGCGATCCGTGATCGGCTGCGCGAGCGGATGCGAGAGCGTCTCAAGGCGAAACTCTCGGGGCAAGGCGCCGCGGGCGACAAGGACGAGTCGCTGGTGGACGGCGCACGCGCCGACTTCAGCAAGGAGTTTGGTGATGTGGCCGAGGGGCCGCTGGGGAAGATGACCAGCGACCCCGCCAACCTGGAGAACCGGCCGCGCGATATCTCGTTCGTGCTGGATGAGATCGGCCGCAGGCCCGAACTCGCGGCACTCGCCGACATGAGCCGCGTGGGCGTGGCGGGGCACTCCTTCGGTGCGTACACGAGCCTCGCAAGCGTGGGCCTGCGCGTGAAGGTCGATGGCGAGGAACGCTCCTGGCCGGATAGCCGCGCGAGGGCGGCAGTCGCCATGTCTCCACAAGGGCGCGGCGTGATGGGGATTTACGACGGGTCGTGGGAGAAGATCGGTGTGCCCGTGCTCTGCCTGACGGGCACGAAGGACATGGGCCAGGGCCAGCGTGCCGCGGCGTGGAGGAGGGACATTCTGGGGCACATCACCGCCCCCACCACGTTCATCGAGATCACCGACGCGAACCACATGACCTTCGGCATGAGCAAGGACGGCCTGAGCGACTCGCAGCGGGCACGCGGCGGGGCGTACAACGAGGCGCACAACCGCCTCATCCGCATCGCACTGACGGCGTTTGTGGATGCGTATGTGCGCGGCGATGCGGGGGCGCGGGCGTTTGTGGAGGCCGACGGCCTGCGGGAGGCGGTGCAAGCCGAAGCGAGTTTCGAGCGTGCGGGTGGAAGCAAGTAGGTTGCGGGGCGGCCGCGCGCCGCATATCACTTCGTGGGTATCCCGCCGCGACGAGGTCATCGCCGCGCACTCATCCGGGCTTGCGCAGCCACACGGTGGGCTCATCCACGCGTGAGGGCAGCGCGGCCAGCCCCAAGCGGTGGACAAGGCTCGCTTCCTCACGGGCCTGCTCCTGCGGCGTGCGGCGGGCACGTTCAGCGGCGGCCCGCTCCTTGGCGGCCCACATCAGGCGCAACATGGACGGTGCATCGTCTGTGTGTTCATCAACCTTCGAGTTCATTGACGAGGTCCTCGCGCGTCCGCGGCTCGCCGGTGGAGACCACACGCGCTGCGAAAGAGCCCCGGCGCGCGCCGGGGCCTCCTGCGCGTGGCACTTCGCCGGGTCCGACACGGATGCTACGCGATCCCGCTCAACCGGTGGCCTTCTACCATTCGCCCCTTCCATAGACCGCCATGCCCGAAGCCACGCCGCCCCATGCCGCCTCGTCCCCCCGCCACTTCATCCATGAGATCGTGGATGCGGATATCGCATCGGGACGGTGGGGTTTGGGCGGCGCCGCGCGCGATAGCGGCACGGTCATCCACACGCGCTTTCCGCCCGAGCCCAACGGCTACCTGCACGTCGGCCACGCCAAGAGCATCTGCCTGAACTACGGCCTGGCGAAGCAGTACGGCGGCAAGTTCAACCTGCGCTTCGACGACACCAACCCTGCCAAGGAAGAGCAGGAGTATGTGGACGCGATCAAGGCCGATGTGAAGTGGCTGGGGGCGCACTTTGACACGGGGCCGCACGCCGGAGGCCTCTTCTTCGCCAGCGACTACTTCGCCCAGATGTACGCTCTTGCCGTGGAACTCATCAACAAGGGCAGGGCGTACGTCTGCGAACTCTCCGGTGAAGACGTGAGCGCCCGGCGTGGCAACCCCGGCACGCCCGCCACCAGCCCCTTCCGCGATCGGCCCGCCGCGGAGAGTGTGCGCCTGTTCGCCGAGATGAAAGAGGGCAAGCACCCCGACGGCAGCATGACGCTGCGGGCCAAGATCGACCTGGCCTCGCCCAACTTCAACCTGCGCGACCCGGTGCTCTACCGCGTGCTGCACGAGGCCCATCACAACACCGGCACCGACTGGTGCATCTACCCGATGTACGACTGGGCCCACGGCATTGAGGACTCGCTGGAGGGGATCACGCACTCCATCTGCACGCTGGAGTTTGAGAACCACCGCCCGCTCTACGACTGGCTGATCGACGCGATCAACGAGGGCCGCACCGATGACGGCAGCGGGCCGTGGGGGAAGAAGATTCATCACAGCCAGCAGATCGAGTTCGCCAAACTGCGGCCGACCTACACCGTGCTGAGCAAACGCAACCTGCTGAAGATGGTGCAGGAGGGGATCGTGAAGGGGTGGGACGACCCGCGGATGCCCACGCTCAGCGGCCTGCGCCGGCGCGGCTACCCCGCCGCGGCGCTCTGGGCGCTGTGCGAAGACGTAGGTGTGACGAAGGTGGAGAGTTTCATCGACGTGTCGCGCCTGGAGAACGCCTGCCGCGACGTGCTGAACAAGACCGCCGCGCGCACCATGGCGGTGCTGCGGCCCTTGAAGGTAGTGATCGAGAACTGGCCGCGCGGAGCGGACGGAAAGCCCGAGGTTGACCTCGTGGACTTCGTGGTGAACCCGGAGGATGCCGCGGCGGGGACGATCATGGTGCCCTTCACCGGCGAGTTGTTCATCGAGGAAGAGGACTTTGCTCTCAGCCCGCCTCCGGGGTTCTTCCGCCTGTCGCCGGGGGCCGAGGTGCGTCTGCGTTGGGGCTACTTCATCACCTGCACGGGCGCCGAGAAGGACGCGACCGGGCGTATCACCGCCGTACGCTGCACATACGACCCGGCCACGCGCGGCGGGGACTCTCCACATGGGCCGGACGGCAAGCCCACCAAGAAGGTGAAGGCCACGCTGCACTGGATCAGTGCCCTGCCGGGGCAGAGTGTTGACGCGGACGTGCGCCTGTTTGACCGGCTGTTCACTGCGGAGGAGCCGGGGAGCCGGACGGGCAACTACGCCGATGACCTGAACCCGAAGTCGCTGGAAGTGGTGCGGGCACGGGTTGACCCGGCCATCGCCGCGAACGCCAAGCCGGGCGATGTCTTCCAGTTCGAGCGGCTGGGCTACTTCTGCGTGGATGCCGACTCGACCGGCGTGGGCACGGCCGCGGCGCGGCTGGTGTTCAACCGCACTGTGGGCCTGAAAGACAGCCGCGTGGATGCGGGCAAGCCCAAGGCCGGGCCGCGCGTCTACACGTTTGCCGAGGCGGCAGCGGACATGAAGATGAAGGCGGAACGCCTGCCGGAAGCCGCGGCACGGTTCGGGCTTGTGGATGTGGCCACGCGTGTGCCGGCGGTGCTGACGCTCGACGAGGTGCGGGGGATGAAGGAATGGCTGAAGAAGAACCCGCTGCCGAAGGTGTGAGGCGGTACGCTGTTGAGAGGATTTATAGGGATATACCGTCGATTGAATAAAATGATTGAACTGGGTAATATTAGCCGTAAGACTAAGAGACGCTAAATGCCAGCCACGACCTCCCCACGTCTCGATAACCCATTCCGGCCCGGAGCGGGGCACATGCCGCCCTATTTGGCCGGTCGCACAGAGGAGCAGGAGGAGTTTGGCAAACTCTTGGACCAAGACATCATTCTGCAGAACGTTGTACTGACCGGCCTTCGAGGCGTGGGCAAGACCGTGCTCCTAGAGACGCTGAAGCCTGAAGCCATCGAACGCGGATGGCTGTGGGTTGGAACGGATATGTCGGAATCAGCGACTGTGGATGAGCAAAGCATGGCCGTGCGACTGATCACGGATATGGCCGTGACCACCGCGAACTTTGCGGTCGGCACGGTCGCCACTCGGGCGTTCGGCTTCGATCGCTCTGTGAGCCACGAACAACTGATGCTCGATTACAACACGCTGTGGGCGGTCTTTGATCGCACACCCGGATTGATCGCCGACAAACTGAAGGCCGTGCTGGAACTGGTCTGGTCGGCCGTGCCCACCACGGGCTACCGAGGGCTGGTGTTCGCATACGACGAGGCGCAGAACCTCGGCGACCGGGCGGAGAAAGACCAATACCCCCTCTCGATGCTGCTGGACGTGTTCCAATCTATCCAGAAGAAGGGCGTGCGGTTCATGCTGGCCCTCACAGGCCTACCCACCCTGTATCCGAAACTCGTTGAGGCGAGGACCTTTGCCGAACGGATGTTTCGCGTCATATCTCTCGACAAACTCGATATCGCCGCCAGCCGTCAGGCGATCACCATCCCGGTGGCAAAGGCACCACGCAAGTTCGCCGATGCCTCGGTAGAGACGATTATCGACCTCTCGGGTGGCTACCCGTATTTCATCCAGTTCATCTGCCGCGAGGTCTACGACGTCTGGATTCGCCAGATCGCATCCGGCCACGAGCCAGCCGTGCCGGTGAACGAAATCCAGCGGAAACTCGACTCCGATTTGTTCGCGGGCCGCTGGGCTCGCGTCACGGACAGGCAGCGCGAGCTCTTGACTGTGATCGCCCGTCTTGACACGGCGGAGTCTGAGTTCACCGTTCAAGAGGTGGTCGAACTCTCCTCTTCCATCCTCACCAAGCCATTCAGCGCAAGCCACGTGAACCAAATGCTCAACACCCTCACCGAGTCCGATCTGATCTACAAGAACAGGCGCGGAAAATACTCCCTTGCGGTGCCTCTTCTCAACCGGTTCATCCTGCGGCAACTCAGGCAATCTCAACCCACACTTTGGCCGTAAGTGGACGGCCGGACCGCACATGCTCATCCGCCCCGCCACCGTCGCTGATGTGCCCTTCGTGCTGCCGATGGTGCGGCAACTCTGCGACCTGCACGCTTGCCGCGACCCCGAGCGATTCCAGGTGAGGGCCGATGTGATCGAGCGCTACGCGCTCTGGCTGCCCGAGCGGGCAGCCGACGCGCGCAGCGTGTTTCTTGTGGCGGAATCGCCCCCCGGCATGGGTGGTCCGGTCGAAGACCCGCCGTGGAGGGCGGTCCACGCGGCTGCCGCAAGCCCGCGCCCCCTCGCGGGCTTCCTCGTCGGCACGATCGAGCCTGAGGTGCCGATCTTCTGGATGCCCGAGTGCGGCTGGGTGCACGACGTGTGGGTGGAGCCGGCCGCCCGTGGGCGCGGCATCGCCCGTGCGCTTGTGGATGCCGCGGCCCAGCGCTTCACGGCCCTGGGCATCAAGCAGATGCGCCTGCACACCGGCACGTTCAACGACGCGGCGCGTGCCACATTCGTGGGCGCGGGCTTTCGCCCCAGCGTGGTGGAGATGCTGCGGTCGCTAGACTGACCCAACACCACGCGGGGCTACCTCGGCACCTCGCGCACCACCATCTCCCACTTGGCCGGCGGGGCCGGGGCCTGCGTCGCCCGCGTCGCTTCCACCACCATGGGTGGCGGGGCATCGTGCTCGTGCCAGATCTTCACCGGCCCAAACACCACGCGCTGCCAGCGCGGGCGGAAGTTCCAGTTCTGCGGCAGCACGAAGGGGTTGAAGTTCAACTTCGAAATCGCCATCGCCAGGGCGCACTGGTCCTGCGGCACGCTCTTGGCCGGCGCGCCATTGGCCGCAATGTACGGCACGCGGGTGTCCACCCTGTAGGCAAGCCGGTGATACTCCTTCATCACCGCCTCCACGTCCGGCCGCTTGCTGAAGAACACCACGCCCGCGTTGTATTCCACCATGTCGCACGGTGGCACCGCGTACACATATCGCCGGGCCCACGGGCACTCGCACACGCACAGCGCCATCCCGTGACGCGCGGCCTGCTCGAAGGCAAAGTCGAGATTCCCCATCACGACCGTGTCGGCATCGAGATACACGGTCTCGTCGAAGGGCGAGAGTTCGTAGATGGCGGACTTGGGGCTAAAGCCGTCACCCGGCTTGGCATCCACCTCGGCCGTGTGCACCGGCATGTCCGGATGGTGCTGGCGGATCGAATCCAGACACCGTTTGTACTCGCCATCGAGGTTGGGGTTGGGCCTGGGGCCCCAGCGAACATGCAGCACGCCGCGCGTTGGCATGGGTCCAGCGTACGCCGCCGGTGTCAGCCCGCGGCGTGCCCGTGGGGCGTGCTGCCAGCCTCGCGGGCCAGCACCTCCCATCGAGCCCCATGGGCCACCGCGCCGGCGGCTCTGGACCTCTCCACCACACCCGGGGGCGGCGGGTCGTGATCGTGCCAGATCCTCACCGGCCCGCAGACCACCCGCTGCCAACGCGCGCGATAGTTCCAGTTCTGCGGCAGCACGAAGGGATTGAACCGCCGCGCGGCAACGGCCATCGCGAACGCGCACTGATCGTGCGGCACCGTGATGGCCGGCTGCCCCTGCTCGTTGGTGTACGGCGTGCGCGAGTTCACGCTGTGCGCCAAGCCGTGATACTCCCTCATCAGGACCTCAACGTCCGGCCGCCGGCTGAAGAAGAGCACGCCCGAGTTGTACTCCACCATCTCGGACGGGGGCATCGCGTACTCGTAGCGGCGTGCCCACGGGCACTCGCACACACACACCGCGATACCGTGGCGGGCCGCCTGCTCAAAGCCGAAACGCAGGTCGCCCATCACCACCGTGTCGGCATCGATGAAGAGCGTCTCGTCGAAGGGCGAGAGGTCGTACATCGCCGACTTGGGGATGCAGCCGCCCTCAGGAAACGGTTCGACCTCCGCCGTGTGCGTGGGCAGGTCCGGGTGGTGCTGCCGCAGCGAGTCCATCGAGCGCTTGAACTCGGCGTCGAGCCGCGGGTTGGGCCTCGGGCCCCATCGGATGTACAGCACCCCGCGGGTTGGCATGGGCGGAGCATACCGCGGCGCGAGGGCGAGCCGCCCCGGCAACAGCCGGGCTGCGGGCGCGACTCAATTGCCCCCGACCGCAGGAACGCGGTCCCGCCCGCGGCGGACGCGCGGGGGGAGATTCAGGGGGGTCGGTGGGACGCGACCGTGATACGTCTCTCAGTCCTCCTCGAAGCCCCCGACGCGCATCTGAGCGGGCCGGGGGTGAGGAAGGAAGGTTCGGTTTCTCACGCCGCGGCCGCGTGCATGCTGTCTGCTTCGGCACGGGTGCCGGGAGGGGCATGAAAAAACCCCTCGGGGCGGCCCGAGGGGTTCGTGATCGACAGCCTGCGGATTCACCCGCCAACGTGGCCTCAGTGGCCGGTCTTCTTGTCGTGCTTGTCGTCCTTCTTTTCGGCCTTCTTCTCGTCCTTGCCGGGCGCATCGCCGGTCTTGGTGTACACGATCTCCATCTGCTTCATCTCTTTGCCGCCGATGGTCTTGTAGAACGTCTCGGTGTAAGACGTGTCGGAGGCCCACTTCGAGACCTGCTTCATCTCGCACTTGGTGCCGTCCGGCTCCGTGCACTGTCCGGACATGGTCAGCGTCTTGCCGTCGGGCGAGGTCTGACCGGTCATCATCATGAGGCCGGTGCCCATCGTGTCGTGCCAGACGCTCTCGAAGCGCTTGTCGATGTTGTTGTAGCCCATCATGCCGCCGCCCTGGAACTCCTGGCCCATGAAGTTCGACTTGAAACTCATGGCCAGGAAGCGCCCGTCCATCGTCATCTTGCACTTCACTTCACCGGGGCCGGCGTCCACCTCCTTGCCGTCGGGCTCCCACATCTTCATGCTGGTCTTCCACACGCCCGCGCTCTTGGCCAGCCACGCGTGCTGCGGGCCGGGCTTGCCCACCGCCTCATACTGCTTCATCATCTCGTCCATCGACGGCTCACCCTTCTTGCCGTCCGCGGCGGGCGCGGCGGCCTTGGGCATTTCCTTGCCCTTCTCCGCTTTCTTGTCCTGCGCCAAGAGCGGCGCGGAACACATCAGGCTGGTACCGACCATGAGTGCAAGCAAACGGTTCATGTGATGCTCCCGCAAATCGAGGTGGGCCTCGGCGGGGGAGCCGACGCCCGGGTGTTGGTGGCCGCGCGGCAACAGTGCCGCGCATGGCTGCATGAGTATATAGGCTGGTCTTTGTTCGGGTCAAGTATGGGTGGGGTTCCAGACAACTTTCTTCGACTATCCGCGGCAGAGACCGCGGTCAACGCGAAGGGGTCGTCGCCCACAGCGCGGCCCGCCACATGGTTTGGCACGCACGCTCGAAGGCACGCGCCATGCCCGGCCCATCGCACAAGGGCGATGCGACCATGCGCTGCCGGAGCGTGGCGCGGTAGTGCACGAGGCGCGCGCGGTCCGCGGCCAGTTCGCTCGCCAGGCGCACGTAGCCATCGGCATCATCCGCCAGCAACTCGGGCACGCCCACGGTGGTGAGCAAACTCACACCCACGCGGCCCGCGTGCGTGCCGCCGCGCAGGCCGATGACGGGCACACCCATGAACAGGGCCTCGCAGGTGGTGGTGGTGCCGTTATAGGGTGCCGAGTCCAGGGCGATGTCGGCCCGCAGGTAGTGGTGCAGGTGGCTGGCCATGTCGGGCATCCAGCCGATCAGTTCCACTCGCGCGGCATCAATGCGTGCTTCGGCCAGCCACTGGCGCGTCATGTCCAGCACGCCCGCGGAGGAGAGGCCCCGGTGCTTGATAACCAGCCGCGAGCCGGGGACCGCTTCGAGGATTCGGCCCCAGAGCGCGAAGAGGCGCGGGTTGAGTTTCTGCCCCGCGTTGCAACTGATGAACGTGATGTGGCCGGCCCCATCACGCGGCAGCGGGCCGGGGTCGGGGGCGCTGGTCGGCGGTGTGTAGCAGAGAAAGCAGCGGTCCAAGCGGATGTACCGCTCGGTGGCAGGGCCGGCGGGGTCAGTGGCAAGATCGCACGGGACGCTGCTTGCATCCGCGGCCGGCCCAGCCGGCATCGGATCCGTGTGGGCATCGACCAACCGAAAATCCATCTCCGGCAGGCCCGTCGTGTTGGGGTAGCCCAGATACGTCGCCTGCACGGGCGCAGCGCGCTTGCGGAACATCGACAGCCGCGTGCCGTCGGTGTGGCCCGAGAGGTCGAAGAGAATGTCGATCTGGTCGGCCTTGATGCGCTCGACAAGCCGATCATCCGACACACCCAGGCAATCAAACCAGCCGCCCCGAAACAGCGGCCGCAGCGCCTCGCTCGTCGCATCCCGCGTGCCGTTGAAATACGCAAACGCCTGCACACGCGCGGCATCCAGATGCTCGACAATCGCACGAATAAACCACGCCACCGCATGAGCCCGAAAGTCTGCCGAAACAAAGCCGACACGCAGCACGCGGTCGGCCTGTGCGTTCTTGGGAACCGGGCGCGCGTGCGCGCTGCCCGCCGGGGCGCCCCCCGCGAGCCACTGGCACACACGCACATGCTCCGAGCGGATGAACTGGTCACTCAGGTCAGGGTCGTAGTTGAGCGTGCCGAGGTAGTTGGACACCAGGCTCGGCTTGTGCGGCGCGCTCGCAAGGCCGATCCGCAGCAGTTGCGTCGCCTCCTTCACCAGCCCCGCGGCGGTGAGCGATGCGCCCAGATTGGCAGCCGCGGCGGGGTCGTGCGGGGCCACCTCGCGGGCCCGCCGGCTGATGGCCACCGCCGCGTCGATCTCTCCCAGTGAATACAGCGTCGGGCCAAGACCGAGCAGCGCCTCCATGCCGTCGGGCACGATCTTGAGCGCGGCCTCAAAGTGCTGGCGGGCCTGCGCAAACTTGCCCCAGAAAAGGCAGAGGTTGCCGTAGTTGCCCAGGAGGGAATAGTCGTTCGGGTAGGCCGCGAGGCCGCGCTTGAAGAGGAACTCGGCCTGATCGAAGCGGCCGAGTTGGGTGAGTACGGCACCCAGAAGGCTTGTCGCGTCCGGGTCGGAGGGCTGCTTGGCGAGTTGACGGCGCAGCG
Organism: Phycisphaerales bacterium; assembly: GCA_046156035.1. Lineage (GTDB taxonomy): Bacteria > Planctomycetota > Phycisphaerae > Phycisphaerales > UBA1924 > JAEUIX01. The sequence continues at coordinate 19,593 of JBJXEW010000043.1, forward strand.
TCTGCTCGGCCACATCAAGCCGACCGGACTGCATCTGCTGGACCGCGGCTTGGAAGGCGGGAGAGGGCACGGGGGAAGAGGGTAGAAGTGGCGAAGTGGCAAAGTGGAGAGGTGCGCGTGCGAGGCTCGCCAAGGTGCATTGTGGATTTCATCCCGAAGGGATGCGAGCCGGGGAGGGTTCCCGCTCACTTCAGCGGCACCACAAACTCCTTCTCGGTGCCGGCCTGCACGGCGGCGAGCCAGGCCTTGACGATCGCGCCGCCATCCTCGCCGCGCTCGTTGGCACGGCGCTCGGCGAAGCGGATGCGGTAGGGGATGCTGTCCCATAGCCTAGCCGTGCCATCGACCGATGCCGTGATGATCCGCGCGCTGTCGGCCGTGAATGCCGCGGAGGTAACCCCGCCGCCGTGGCCCTCGAGCACACCGACGCAGGTACCAGTTGCGGCATCCCAGACACGCGCAGTGCGGTCTCGCGATGCCGTCACGATGCGAGTGCCGTCGCGACTGAAAGTAGCGCTCCAGACCGTGCCCCCGTGGCCGCGGAGTTCCGAGAGCCTATCGCCCGTGGCCGCATCCCACACAGACGCGGTCGTGTCATATGACGCTGTTAAGACACGCGTGCCATCAGTGCTGAAGCTGACGGCCATGACTGCACCCGTGTGGCCCATTATGTGTCTCACCGTAGTTGCCGTGGCAATATCCCAAAGACGCGCGGTCTTGTCCGCCGATGCCGTGACGATCTGCGTTCCATCGGGGCTGAACGCAGCGCAGAGGACATCATGCGTGTGGCCAACAAGTTCAACGAGCAGCGCACCTGTTGCCGCGTCCCAGACTCGCGCAGTGCGGTCCCAAGACCCTGTGACAATCCGCGCGCCATCTGGGCTGAATGCTGCGGAACGTACCATTTCCGAGTGGCCGCGTAGGGCAGCAACTCGCACACCTGTACCGGCATCCCATACCATCGCGCTGCGGTCGTCCGACGCCGTGACGATTCGTGTGCCGTCCGGACTGAATGCAAGCGAGCGCACGGCACCCCCGTGCCCCTTCAGTTCAAGCATGCTTCGGCCACTGGCGACATCGCACACGCGAGCCGGTCCTTCGGCGGACGCAATGACAATTCGCCCGGCGTCATTACAGACCGCCACCGATGACCCCCCAGCAACCTTGGGTATAGCGATGGGACTTCCGCCCGTGGTTGAGGCATCCCACACCCGAACGACGCCGTCTCGGGACAGGGTCACGGCCCGTGTCCCGTCGGGGTTGAAGACGGCCCGCAGTATCCCGCCTTTGTGACCCCGTAACTCCGCCAGGGTTGCGCCCGTGGCTGCATCCCATACCCGCGCAGTCCGGTCCTCCGACGCCGACAATATCCGCCGCCCATCCGGACTGAACTCTGCGTATATCACATTGGCTGTATGCCCCCTGAGCTCTGCGACGCTGGCTCCAGAGATGGGGTCCCACACTCTTGCAGTGCTATCCTGCGCAACGGACACCACCCGCGTGCCGTCCGGGCTGAACGCTGCGAGTGTCACATTGGCTGTATGCCCCTTGAGCTCGGCAAGTTTGGCACCCGTCTTCGCGTCCCACACCTCGGGAGTTCGGACACCAAGCGCGGTGACAATTCGGTCGCCGCTTCGGCTGTAGGCGACAGCGGCGACCGGGTCGTATGCGGTGGTCACGGCGACCTTGAGCTCAAATACTCCGGCACCCGTCGCTGCGTTCCACACCCACACGGTGCCATCGACCGACGCAGTGAGGACCCGAGTGCCGTCAGGGCTGAATCTTGCTCTCCTGACCTCACCGGTGTGCCCGTCGAACACAGATACTTGCGTGCCGGACTTGCCGTCCCATACTCGTGCCGTGCCATCTTTCGAAGCCGTGACGATTCGAGAACCGTCTGCGCTGAAGGCCGCTGTGTACACAGCATCCGCATGACCCGCGAGCAGCATGATGGGCGCGCCAGTCACCGAATCCCACACCCGGGCGGAGTGATCGGCCGATGCGGTCACGATCTGGGCGCCGTCGGGGCTACACGCTACTGAATAGACCGTATCGTCATGGCCCCTGAACGCTGTGCCTGACGTTCCCGTTGCCATGTCCCACGAGGCCACCGACTGGCCACCCGATGCGGTGAAAAGTCGCGATCCATCGGGACTCAGTACAAAGCGGGGAAGATTACCTGCGGGAAGCCTGATTTCGAACACCTGCTTGTCAACACCTCGGTCTAGCCATCCCCACTCCCAGCCGCGGAGCCGAGCGGGGCACGCATCCAGCTTTTTTGTCACCCGATCGAACTGCTGGACCCCCAGCGCTGCGGCGGCCATCTCAACGTTTGCTATATACGAGTTGTACTCGATGGTCTCTCGTGCCTTGACCTCCCCCGCGCGTGCCGCCTCGGCCTCGGTGGTCTTGTCCTCGGCGACACGGAGGGCTGCCCGGAGTTGGGCGGTCCGACGATCGGTTTCCCACCGAGCAACGCCTGTTTCCAAGCGTGCGGCCTCGGCCTCCGCGGTCTTCGCGTCGGCCGCTGCGCGTGCGCTGTCAGCCCGGGCACTCTGCGCTCGATACAGAAGGGCCATCGCCCCCGTGCCGACGCCGCCCACCAAGAGCGTGGCCATCACCGCCCCCACGCCGATCACGACACCCTTGTTGCGTTTCACGAACTTCCGCACCCGGTACGCCGCGCTGGGCGGGGCCGCGAGGACCGGCTCCCCGGAGAGGTGCCTCTGCACATCCGCGGCAAACTGATTCGCCGTCTCGTAGCGCCGGGCACGGTCCTTATCGAGGGCCTTCAGCACGATCCAGTCCAGTTCGCCGCGCACGCGGCCTTTGAGGGCCCCGGGCTCGCTGTGGCGTGCCAGCGCGGCGGCCGCGAGCGTGTCCAGGCTGCGCGAGAGACGGAGGCTCGGGGCGAGGGGTTCCTCTTCGCGGATGATGCGTTGCATCTCGCCCCACGCGGCGGAGCGCAGGCGGGCCGAGTCAAACGGCGTGAGGCCGGTGAGCAGTTCGTAGAGGAGCACGCCGAGCGCGTAGATGTCGGTGCGTGTGTCGATGTCGGGCGAGCCCTCGGCCTGCTCGGGGCTCATGTACTCGGGCGTGCCCATGAGTTGGCGGTGCTCGGTGAAGAGCGTCTTGTCGGTGAGCGAGCCGCCCGCCGCGCCGGTGGCCTTGGCGATGCCGAAGTCGATGACGCGTGCGAAGGGCTTGCCATCCACCATGCTCACGAGCACGTTGCCGGGCTTGATGTCGCGGTGGATGATGCCCTTCTGGTGGGCGTGCTGCACGGCCTGGCACACCTGAGAGAAAAGGTCGAGGCGGGCGTCGACATCAAGGCGGTGGGCATCGGCGAAGGCGATGACCGAGTCGCCCACGACGTATTCCATCACGAAGTACGGGCGGCCGGTATCGGTGGCGCCGCCGTCGATGACGCGGGCAATGTGGGGGTGGTCCATCATCGCCAGGGCCTGGCGCTCGGCCTCGAAGCGGGCGATCACCTGGCGCGTGTCCATGCCCAGTTTGATGACCTTGAGCGCCACCTTGCGGCGCACGGGCGCATCCTGCTGAGCCAGAAAGACCACGCCGAAGCCCCCTTCGCCGATGCGCTGGAGGAGTTTGTACGGCCCGATGCGCGTGCCCGCGGCTTCGGTGATGGGCGCGGCGGGCAGGAGCGTGGTGGCGGATGGGCCTGCGCCTTCTGTCACGCCTGCATCGCGTGCGCTGACAGGGCTGACAGGATCGATCGAGGAACCGGGAAGAGGCGCGTCCGAGGGGCTGTGTCCGTGGTGGGCTGTCATGTGTGGACCTCGCGACGGAGGGATTTGTGACGGCGGGCCGAGTCTCTACCTGATAGAACAGCAAACGGGCCAGCGGGGCATGGGAATCTCGGCAGTGCCGCGCGAAAGGCCCAGCCGGTGGCACCCGCTGGAGTCTAACCGCCGCCGAACACCGTCAGGAGGCGGACGGGACCCGCCCCCGGCGGGCCCCACCAACGCCCAAGCCACCCAAAACGCCGCTCCCACCCTTCCCAACAACCCTCCAGCACCCCTATGGAAACCCTCTCCGCCATCTGCCTTGGCCTTGCTCTCGCCACCGCCTGCGGCATGCGTGTCTTTCTGCCGCTGCTTGCCCTCTCCGCGGGTGTGAAGATGGGCCTGGTGTCGCCGTCCGAGAGTTTCGCGTGGGTCGGCAACACACCCGTAGTGATGGGCCTCGCCATCGCCGCGGCCGTCGAGGTGCTGGGCTATTTTCTACCGTGGGTGGATCATGCACTGGACGTGATCGCCACGCCGCTCGCGGCCGTCGCGGGCACACTCGCCGCGGCCACACAACTCGTGGGCATTGAACATGTGGACCCGATGCTCGGCTGGGCCGGCTCGGTGCTGGGTGGCGGCGGCCTGGCCACGCTCACGCAGGGCGCCACGGTGCTCACCCGCGCGGCATCAACAACCACCACACTCGGCTTTGCGAACCCGGTTGTGGCCGCGGCGGAGACAACCGGCGCACTCACGCTCAGCGTGGCCGCCGTCGTGCTGCCCATCGCGGGCGTACTCATGGTGGGCGCGGCGGGCTTCCTGGTGTGGCGATGGGTGAAGAACAGCCGCGCGGCCCGAGCAAACGCTGCGAGAAAGGTTCCGTGCGTGGCCCGCTGATCGCGCAAGACGGGCTGATTGTCCAGTGCCCAGTGCCTTCTTCTATTTCTTCTTCTTCCCGAACAGGTCGATCACGTTCTCGATGATCTTCTCGGGCTGCTTGGTCAGGTTGCCGCCGAACTCCTTGAAGAAGAGCTCCATGTCCGCGTAGATGCGTGGGTTGTCCATCGGGCCCTTGGCCCGGATCGGGATCATGGTGCCCTCGGCGAGCAGGTTGGGCAGAACCTTCCCCAGGCCCCTGCTCGCATCGCCGCTGACCTGCCCCAGCAGGCCCTTGCTCGCGGCGACGGTGGGGATGTACGTGATGACATCGACCTCGCGCTTGACCAGGTCGATCGTGCCGCGCGTGCTGAGCACGAACGAGCGGACGGGGATGTCGAACCGCTCGTACGTGGCGATGCCGTTGCGCACGGCGACGGTGAACGGGGCGATGGGCTTCTGCGGCTCCTTGCCCGCGCTGAAGACCTGCGCATCCAGAAACTCGCCCAGCACTTCCTTGAACTCGTACTGGATCAGGCCCAGGTCCACCTGGATATCGCCGTTGAGATTCTCCATGCGGCTGTCAACGGGCACGCGCAGGTTGTTGCTGGTGATGCTCACCGGCTTGCTGTCGCCAGCCGGAGACGCGCCGGACCCACCCATGTTCTTCGAGACGCTGGCGAACAGGGGCAGCATCTTCATGAGGTTGGTGTTGGACTCGTACCTGAACCTCGTGAGGGCAACGTTGAGCGGCAGACGGGCACCGTCTGCCCCCACATCCAGCACCGCCTCGCGGATGGGTCCGCCCACGGCGAACAGCCCCTGTTCGCCGGGCTGACCGGCCTGGCGCGTGTTGAGCCGGACATCAACCGAGCCGCCCGCGCCGCCGCTCCCAGCGCCCAGCGACGCGTCCACGGCTTTCACGCTCAGGTCCATCTCGGTGCCCAGCGTCTGTACGATCTGGCCTTTCATGCCCGCGATCGCATCCACCACGGCCGTGGGGAACTTTGTGGCCGTCGCGGTGAAGTTCACCAGCGCATTGCGAGTGTCGATGATTCCGTTCGCCTGCGCCAAGCCCTTCACGGAGCCCTTTACGCTCACGGGCTGGCCCGCCTGCCCGCGGGTTTCGCCCGCATCCACCGACGCGACGCTGGCATCGAATGCGATCGAGCCGTCTGGCGCGGAGCGGACGGCGGCCTTCACATCGTTGAGCGTCGCAGGGCGGGGGGGGCCGCTCGCATCCAGCAGCAGCACATCCACGCGCGGCAGGCTCACGTCCGCATCCAGCGCAAACACGCCGGGCTTGAGCGGGCCGGTGACGGCAAGGCCGCCGCGCGTTTCGGGAATGGCGATGGCGAGCGCCCGGACATTGACGGCGAGGTTGACGGGCGACGCGAACTTCATCGTGGGCGGCACGGGGCGGCCGTCCTTGTCCTTGCGGGCAAGCAGGTAGCGCTCGGCCCACGCGGGCTCGATGGTCCACTGCACGCTGGTGGGCTTGGCGAGCGAGAATCGCGTCGGCTCGCTCCGCAGTTCCAGCGGTCCGGTCTTGAGGCGCGGAGCCACAATGGTCGCCACGATGGCCATGGGCTTGTCCGCTCCCCCGCTGCGCTGCGCCGTGAGGCCGATGGTCGCGGTTTCGCCCAAAGCGCCCGAGGCCAGGCCCGGCTCACCCAGCACACTGTCGAGCGCGGCGGTGTTCACGCCCGCAAGGTTCACACTCGCGTCAACGCTGGAGAGATCAGCCGCGGCGGTGGCCTTCAGGTCCAACTCCGCAACGCTCGTGCGCTCGTCGAGAATCAGCGACCCCTTGCCCGTGGCGGTGAGTTTCTGTCCTCCGCTCGCGCCGGGAGCGAGCATGGCAAGCGGCACACCCGCCACGAGGGAGAAGTCCTTCATGCCGCCGGCCATGAGTTTGTCGCCCACGGGCACGTTGCTGACAGCGAACGTGCCGGGAATGGCCACCGTCGCGTTGAGCACGCCCGCCGATGCGAACTGCGGCTCCACGGAGTTGCCGACCACCTTGATCGGAATCGTGACGGGCTCGGCGCTGACAAGCACCTTGGCCGGGCCGTTCACGCGGATGTTGGCCAGCGTGCCAGCGCCAGACTTCGCGGCGGGGTCTGCGCCCGCCGCGCCAGCGGGCGCGCTCGCCATGTTGCCCAGAGCGCTGAACGTCTCGGGGCGGAGCGTGGCCTCCGCGTTCAGAGCGCGCAGGCGCAGTTCCGTGGCGTTCAGATCGGCCGCGACACTGGCATTCAGACCCGTGCCCGTGAGCGTGGCCACAACAAGTTGCCGCGCCGCATCGGGCTTGGGGCCCGCACCGTCTCTGGATGGCTGATCGAAGAGGACGGTGGCGTTCACGGTGTCGCCCAGCACGCCGCGCGCAAGGTCGGCCCGTGCCGCGGGCTGCACGACGGCGATGAGCGATGTGGGCACGCCGGTCGCGAGCACTTGCCCGCTCACACGCACCGTCTGCACGCCCGGCACGAGCGCGCCGGGCTTGGATGCCCCGCCTCCGAGCGCGGCATCAAGGCCCGCGACCTGCAGCGTGCCCGCGAGATCAAACGGGCGAGAGCCGTGGGCCATCTTGCCCTGAATGTTCACAACCGGGGCCACGCCGGGCTTGGCGGTGATATCCATCGCGACGGTTTCGATGTTCACCGGCTCGGTCGGCGCGCCTGCCGCCGCGCCCTCGGGCGCTCGCATCCACACGGCCAGGTTGCTCACGCGCGCCTTCACCACGGCGGAGGCCTTGGCCATATCCAGCGGCATCGCCGCGCCGGTCTTGGCATCCTTGCCGGGCAGCGGCAGGCTCAGGTCCGTGATTGTCGCCTCGATCGCGCCGGTTCCACCCACGCGCGTCATGAACGGCTGTGCCGCGTCTGCACCCATCTGCGGCTTACCCGAACCCATCAGCACACGCCCCACCACGCCCGCGGCAGACTGCACGCTGAGCGTGATCGGCCCGCCCGCAGTAGTCAGCACGTTGTCCTTCAGCGTCAATGGCGCACTGAGCGTCACGTTACGGCTCTGGAGGGTTGCGTTCACGCTGGTGGCCCCGCCCTCGGTGGTCTGCACCAAGGCCTTCGCATCAAGCGTCGGGCCCAGGTCCGTGTTGAGGTCCACCGGCAGATTCATGCCCGCCACCAGCGGCTGCACGAGCGCCATGGACACGCCCTGTGCGCTCACGTCCGCGTTCACGCTGCGGGGCATGGTGCCCTTGAGCAGGCCCAGGTGCCCCGACTCGTTGAGCAGGCCCGCGGCGGTCACCGCGATGTTGATGGCCCCCGCGCTCTGGCCGCCGACCGTGGCGTTGGTCTGGGCCTTGATCTCGATGCCCTTGGCGAGGTCGGCTGCCGCGACCGACGCTTTGAGCGGTGCGACGTTGAAGGGCTTGCTGGCGCTCTCGCCGGGCGCCACGAGCGTGCCCGACATGGGCGTGGTGCCGATGGTGATGCCGACGGCCGCCCCGCGAAAATCGGCCGCCGCGAGATCGCCCTTGGGCACGGGCAGTGCGAGCGCATCGACCGTGCCCTCGATCCCCGGCCACTGGTCGATGGTCATGCCCGCCTTGACGAGCGCATCCTTCACCGCCGGCACCGCCGCGGCGAACTTTGTGGAGCGCACGACAAACTGGCCGGGCTTCTCCAGCCGCACCACGTCGTTCTCGAGTTTCACGGCCAGCCTGGCAGACACATTCGGAGCGTCGATCATCACGTTGGCCGTGCCCGCGCTGGCGTTGCCGCTGGCCTTCACGTTCGCGGAGACCGTGGCACCCAGGGCATCGCCGAGCAGGCCCTTCTGACCCGCCAGCGCATCGAGCAGCGCGGCGGGGAGGCCCGCGATATCAACATCCGCGTTCACCTTGGCCGTCTGCGGGGTCAGGTTGCCGTTACCGTCGGTGAATCCATCAATCTTGCCGCTGATCTTGACGGCCCCGCCGGGCTTGCCAGCCTCGGCCACGTTGCCGGCCATGTCGATGGCCGCGGCCCCGGGGGCCACCGTGCTCACGCTGGCCGTGCCCTTGATGCCGGTGAGGGCCGTCTCGCGTCCGGGCTGGCCGGCCGCGTCGAGTTCCGTGTACTTCACTTCGAGCGATTCGACGTTGAGCGCGGCGGTGTAGTTGAGCGGCAACGTCGGGCCGGTGGATGCCGCGGGCCCGCCGACGGGCACCTTGATGTTCACGGGAGAGAGCGCCTTCTGGAGATTGGTGCTGCCATCGGCGTTGCGAACGAGGTTGAGGTTGCCCGAGAGCGTGGTGGTGCCCAGGTTGGTGCCCAACAGGCCCAGCAGGCCCACGCCCGCCTTGATCGTGATTTGCCCCACGGGCTTGCCGCTGGGGTCCGAAATCTCGATGGGGCCGATGGTCTGCGGACCGCCCCACGAGAAGGTGGTGTCAGCAACCTTGACGCGCCCCTGAAACTGCTTGGCGGCGGAGTTCTGGATGATGCCGGGCGCAAACCGACCCGCGATGCCCGGCGCAAAGGCCACGAGCACCACCAGCAGCACCAACAGCGCGCCGCCGCCGATGGCGAGGGCCTTGAACCAGCCGCGCTTGGGCTTGCGGGAAGGGTCGGAACCACCGAGCAGCGCCTCGCGCTCGGAACGTGTGGAATCACCGTTGGACATGGGAACACCGCCTCCGTGGAATCGGCGCGTTCACCGACGGCCGACCGCGTGGATTATTCGCTTCGCATCGATGCAGCGATTGGATGAAAAAACCCCGGATTGCCCGCCAAACCCGGACGCCCAAGGCCCCAGCGACAGCCGGCTCACATCTTGTCGGGCTTGCTGATCTGCCACTCTTCCAGTTCTACGGGGGCCTGCCGCCCGAAGATGGTCACGAGCACACGCACCAGACCCTTGTCCGGCAGCAGTTCGTCCACCGTGCCTTCGTAGCCCTGGAACGGGCCTTCCTTGATCGTGACCTGCTCGCCCTTCTCAAAGACGAGTTTCACCTGCGGCTGGTCCTCGGGCTTCAGGCTCGCGGCGAGCATCTTCTCGATCTCGTGCGTCTTCATCGCCGTGGGGCGGCCCTTGGTGCCGACAAAGTCGCCCACGCCGCTCGTCTCTTTGATGAGGAAGAACACGTCCTGCGGGATGCGCCCGTCGTCTTCGAGTTTCATCTCCACGAACACATAGCCCGGGTAGAGTTTGGTTTCGGTGATGCGCTGCTTGCCGCCCTTGACGGTCTTGGTTTTTTCGGTGGGCACAAGGATGCGAGCCACGAGGTGGTCCATCCGCTCGATCTGCACCTTGCGCAGGAGCGTGTCGCGCACGCTCGATTCCTTGTTGCTCGCCACCCGCAGCACGAACCAGTTCATCCCCTCGCGCACCGTCGGGTCGCCGGGGTGGAACTCGGCGTTGGCCAGCGCGGCGGTCACCTTCGGGTCCGCAACCTTGGCCTCCACGGCCACGGGCACCGCGGGAGCCACTCGCCGGCCGCCACGCGGGGTCGCCGCCGCGGGCGCGGGGCCGGGCGCAGTCTCGGTCTCGGCGGCCGCGGGCGCATCCGCCGCGGCGGGCGCGTCTGGCACAGAGGGCGGTGGGGCGGCTTGATCGTGCTCGTTGCTCATAAGACGACTCGAAGCGGGGAGAGGGTCACTTGGCCAGCACGCCGATGGTCTGGAAGACAGTCTTGAACAGAAAATCGAACGCGAAGAGCGCGGTCGAGATCAGCACGCACGCACCGATGACCACCAGCGTGGACCCGCGGATCTCGCGGAACGTGGACCAGTTCACCTTCTTCATCTCGAAGTCGGTGGCGATGAGGAACTCCACCGTGCGCACCCGCATGCCCGCGAGCCAATAGGCCATGATCGCGCCGATGATGATCACCGTCGCGGCAAGCCCGCCCTTGATGTAGAGCGGCTCGACCGCCGGCACGGCGTTGCGGCTGACGACCGTCGCGCCCACGGCCGCGGGCCCGCTGATCGCCACCGCCTCGCCGACATCGCGCTCGGCCAGCAGGGTGATCTGGTGGATGCGAACGGCCTGTTCGTCGGGCTTGTAACTCTGGACCACGGCCGAGCCGATCACGGGCTGGGACGAGGCGCGGTCCGCCGCGCCGATGAGATCGATCTTCTGGCCCGCGGCCACCTCGCCGGCAACCGCCCGCAGACCCAGCGTCCACACGCTCTTGGGAAGGCGGTCGGCGATGATCTCGCCCTGCTGCCACAGCCACGCGGCCGTGGCGACGGTGATGAGGCCCACCAGGCACGCCGTCATGACGCGAACCCAGTAGCCTTGACCTGGTTTGTAAAGTCCGAGTGCCATGGGGAGGGGTCAGGTGTGAGGGGACAGGTGAGAGCCGGAAAGAAACGCGAGACACGAGGCGAAGGGCGTGAGGCGTGAGGTTGGCTGGCCTTGCACCAGCGCCCAAGCCCCGATGCCCAGTGCCTCCTGGGTTCTAAGCACGCCGGGAGGGAATCGAACCCGCAACCTGCGGATTTGGAATCCGCTGCTCTACCAGATTGAGCTACCGGCGTGTCGTGAAGGCACTGGGCACTGGGCATCGGGCACTGGTGTTCTCGCTCGGCGCCTTTGCCTTGCCACCAATGCCCAGTGCCCAGTCCCCAGTGCCCTGCCTTATTTCCTCTTGATCTTGTGCAGCGTGTGCTTGCGCACGCGCGGCGAGTACTTCTTGAAACCCTCCTTGACCTTCTCACCGATGCCGCCCTTGGTGAGGATCTGTGTGCGATAGTTCAGGTCGCCCGTCTCCGTGCACTGGAGCCAGACGTATTCCCGCGCTGCTGATTTGCCCTTGGCCATGGTCTGCTCCGATCCGATTCACGGTCAAGCGGCGGTGTGCCGCCCGTCCCGATGCCACAACTCGCTGTGCCCCGCGACGCCCGCGAGGCTCGAAAGGGCACCGGCCCTTCGACAAAGCCGGCCCGGTGGGTGATTCCCAACGGGCCGGTGAGGTTCATCCTTGATCGCACGCCCCGTCCTGCCGCACGCGGTTTTCGGCTCTCCACTGAGCCTCCATCCCGCCGGACGCCAACATGCTGAATGTCGAAACAGAAGGGCTCCGGGCCGAGGGCCGAGAGCCAGATCGCTCAGGCGATGATATCCGTCACCACGCCCGAACCCACCGTGCGGCCGCCCTCACGAACGGCGAACCGCAAGCCCTTCTCCATCGCCACGGGCTTGTCGATCAGATCGACCTCGAACGTCACGTTGTCGCCCGGCATGCACATCTCGACGCCCTCGAGCAGTTTGATCGAGCCCGTCACGTCCGTGGTGCGGAAGTAGAACTGGGGCTTGTAACCCGTGACGAACGGCGTGTGCCGGCCGCCCTCTTCCTTGGAGAGGATATAGACCTCGCCCTTGAACTTGGTGTGGGGCTTGATCGAGCCGGGCTTGCAGATCACCTGCCCGCGCTCGATGCCGTCCTTCTCAACGCCGCGCAGCAGCGCACCGACGTTGTCGCCCGCCTCGGCCTGGTCGAGCGTCTTCTGGAACATTTCCACGCCCGTCACGATGGTCTTGGTGTTCTCTTTGCGGATACCGACGATCTCGACCTCGTCGCCCACCTTCAGCACGCCACGCTCCACACGGCCCGTGGCCACGGTGCCGCGGCCCTTGATGGAGAAGACATCCTCCACGCTCATGAGCACGGGCTTGTCCTTCTCACGCATGGGCTCGGGAATGAAGTTGTCGATGGCCTCGAACAGTTCGTCGATGGGCTTGCAGATCGTGTCGTCCTTGGGGTTCTCAAGGGCGGCCTTGCTCTGACCCTTGATGACGGGTGTCTTGTCGCCGGGGAAGCCGTACTTCTTGAGCAGGTCGCGCACCTCTTCCTCAACCAGCATGAGCAGGTCGGGGTCGTCCACCAGATCAACCTTGTTCAGGAAGACCACGATGTGCGGCACGCCCACCTGGCGGGCCAGCAGCACGTGCTCGCGGGTCTGCGGCATCGGGCCGTCGGCCGCGGAGACGACGAGGATGGCCCCGTCCATCTGGGCCGCGCCGGTGATCATGTTCTTCACGAAGTCGGCGTGGCCGGGGCAGTCCACGTGGGCGTAGTGACGCTTGGTGGTCTCGTACTCGGTGTGCGACGACGCGATGGTCACGGTCTTGTTCGCGTCGCGAACCGTGCCGCCCTTGGTGATCTCGGCGTACGACTTGATCTGCCCGCCGAATTTCACGGCCGAGCGGGCCGACAGCGCGGCCGTCAGCGTGGACTTGCCGTGATCGATGTGACCGATGGTGCCGACGTTCACGTGCGGCTTGGTCCGGTTGAATACGCCCTTGGCCATTGCGATGCTCCGTGGAAACTGCCGAGTCGTCGGTCTGCTGGCCGGGCCCCGAAGGGCCGGCCGGTCGAGAGGATCAATCTTTCATCGCCGCGAGCCTTCAGACAAGGCCCGAAACGAGGAGGTCAGTGAAGAGCCGCTGATGGGATTTGAACCCATGACCTCAGCCTTACCAAGGATGCGCTCTACCACTGAGCTACAGCGGCCAGTGTCAAAGGCCCCTGCCTGCACAGTTCCGGGCGGCCCATGCCAACCGGCCTCGTGCAAACAGACCCCCACCGACCGGGGGGCCGGCAGAGGGCAGGATGATAGAGGCAAGCCGGGGCGGGTCAACCGCCAACGCCGCGCGTGCCTCTACCACAGCACCCGCACCCTGATCGTCTCCGGCAGACCCCGCAGGCCTTCGAGGATGGCCTTCCCGTGCACAGGGTCCACCTCGATCACCACATACCCCACCTCGCCGCGCGTCTGCAGATATTCGGCCACAATGTTCACGTTCAGGCCGCTGATGAGGCCGTGGATGTTCGAGAGCACGCCCGGCACGTTGCGGTGCAGGTGCAGAATGCGGTGCGAGCGCCGGGTCTCGCCATCGTCCGCCCGCTGGGCGGGCAGATCAACTTCAGGCAGGTTCACGCTCCCCGTCGTCGAGCCGTTGTTCACGAAGCGGATCAGTTTCGTCGCCACGTCCTCGGCAATCGCCGCCTGCGCTTCCTCCGTGCTGCCCCCCACGTGCGGCGTGAGGATCACGTTCGCCAGCCCGCACAACTCGCTCTTGAACCGCTCGCCCTTGCCGGCAGGCTCATCCGGGAACACGTCGAGGGCCGCGCCGGCGATGTGCCCCTCCCGAATCGCCGCGGCCAGCGCGCCGATATCCACCACGCTGCCGCGTGCGTTGTTGATGAGGTGCGCCCCCGCCTTCATCGCCTTGATCTGCGCCTTGCCGATCAGCCGCTCGGTCTGCTTCGTGGCGGGCACGTGGAGCGTCACCACGTCGCTGATCTTGAGCACCTCGTCCAAACTCTTGCACGCTCTGGCGTTGCCCATCGCCATCTTGGGCACGATGTCAAAGAACACGACGCGCATGCCCATCGCCTCGGCCAGCACGCTCACCTGTGAGCCGATGTGGCCGTAGCCCACGATGCCCAGTGTGCGGCCGCGCACCTCGTGCGCCCCGGCCGCGCTCTTGTCCCACTCGCCCTTGTGCATGCGCAGCGTCTGCTCGGTCATGCGGCGGTGCAGCGAGATGATCTCCGCGATGGTCAACTCCGCCACGCTGCGTGTGTTCGAGAACGGCGAGTTGAAGACCGCCACGCCGCGTTTGCGGGCATCGGCCACATCAATCTGATTCACACCAATGCAGAACGCGCCAGCCGCCAGCAGCCGCGGGGCCGCACCCAGCACCTCGGGCGTGAGCATCGTCTTGCTGCGCAGGCCCAGGATGTGCGCCTCGGCCACGGCCCTGCGCCGGGCCGGCCCCTCGAGCGCCTTCTCGTGCGCCTGCACACGGAACCGCTCGCCAGCGAACAACTCGTGCGCGGCGGCGTGAACGCCCTCAACAAGGACGACGTTGATCCGGTCTTTGGGGAAGGAGGTGGGCATAGGGAAAACACTCGCATGACAATCGCCGACCCAGCCGCCTACGGCTCGCCAGCCTCGACGAACACCGCGTTCAGAACCACAGGCGACGCGCGAAAACCAATCGTGGATTGCAGGACGGCAACCAGCGGGCGAATCGGCCCGCACAGACCCGCAGCCTTTGCATCCACGAGCATCCCGAGCAAGCCCCGCGTACGCACGCCGGCGCGCCGCGCGGCCGCCCGCCCCTGCAAATCGTCGATGACCAAGAGGTCGGCCCCCAACTCCAGGCTGAGAGCGATGGCCTGGGCTTCACCCTCGTCAACCTGCGCACGAAGCGCACCAAGAATCGCCTCATCGTGGGGGGTTGCGACGACGATGCTCGGGAAAGCGGCTAGGTTGAATGCGCCAAGTGTGTCAACCGGATACGCAAGCTCAGCGGCCACGGCCGGTGGAATGACCACGGAGCCGTACATGCGTTCGAGAATCGCCACCTTATCGAGCGCCTGAAGCGCTCTCAACGGGGACGTGTCGCTCACGACGATCACGCGGCCGCCCCTCCCCGGCGCTGTCTCCACTCTTCGCGAATCTCAGCCAGTTCCTCGAGCACGTCGTCGAGCCGCGGCCGGTAGACCGCGATGCCCCGGCGCACGAGTTCGTTCTCGAACGCGGGCCGACTGAGCCCGGACAACAGCCGTGCCTCGCGCATCGCCAGCACCTCGGCATCAAACAAGCGGCACGCAGTCTCAAGCGTGAAGGCCTCGGGCGTGAGGTTGGCCGACTTCAGAATCTCATCGGGTATGTGCAGGTCCATGGTTGCACCGCTCCATCATAGATCGGCGAGCAACCGCATTCACCTTGGCCCGCTTCACTGCCCCACGCTCACCAGCCCCTTCCACACCAGCACCCACAGCACGCCCCCCGCCACAATCCGGTACACGCCAAAGGGCACCAACCCGTGCCGGTTCAGGAACCCCACCAGCCACTTCACCGCCACCGCCGCCGACACCGCCGCCACCACCATCCCCACCACCGTCGGCACCACGCCGATCTCCTCAAACAGGTTGGGCGTGCCCGCGGCCTTGCTTGCCCGCAGGTTCTTGTACAACTCATAGAGGGATGCCGCGAGCAGCGTGGGCATGCCCAGCAAGAAGGAGAACTCCGCCGCCGCCGCGGGGCGCAGGCCCGCGATCACACCGCCAGAGATCGTCATCATGCTGCGGCTGGTGCCCGGCCACAGGGCCAAAATCTGCATGCACCCCACCAGCAGCGCGTTGCGCGGGGTCATCTCTTCAAGGCCGCGCCCCGGCATGGTGTCGGCCCCGGCCGCGCCGCCGTCCACCTCATGCACCCCGCGCCGCCGCGCGGGGCGGATCAGCAGCACATCCACCAGAATCATGAACACGCCCCCCACCACCAGCGCCGCCACCACCGGCCCTACGCGAAACAGGTGCGCCTTCACCCACGTGCCCACCAGCAGCCCCACCGCCGCGGCGGGCACAAACGCAATCCCCACGTTCACCAGCAACCGCAGCCCCGCCCGGTCGCGCCCGAGCAGGCCCATGAGCATCTGCACGAACCGCGGCCAATACAGCCCCAGCACCGCCAGAATCGCCCCGCCCTGAATCACAATGTCGTACCCGTCCAACGCCTCTTTCGAGACACCCGCAAGGCGCTTGAGGCCCATCAGGTCGCCCGCGATGATGAGGTGCCCCGTCGACGACACGGGCAGATACTCGGTGATCCCCTCCACCAACCCGAGGATCACGGCGTGCCACCATTGCATGTGATGAGTCCCTCAGGGCTTCTGCACCGAAGCGATCATCCCGTTGAACGCCTTCTCCATCGCCTCCACCGCCGCCAGCGTCCCCGTCGCACGGATCTGCACCTGCCCGCTCGGCCCACCCTCCACAATCGCCCCCAGAAATTTCACGCCGTCCTGCGGCGGCAACGGCTGAGCGTTGGGGCCCATCCCCGAATACGTCCCCTCCATCGAGACCAGCGTCGCCGTCACCCCGTTGGGAAACGACAGTTTGCGTGTGATGGGGATCACCGCGCCACCCCCCGGCCCCTTCATCTGCCCGCTCCACCGCACAATGTTCGAGCCCGCATCGCCGCCGGTGGTGAAAAACACCACCGACACGCTCCCCGCATCGGTCTGCACGCGATACTCCGCCACCCGCATCTGGCTCGACGGCTTCACGCTCTCCCACCCTTCCGGCTCAGTCCAGTTCAGCCCGGCGATCGTCGCCTGCTTGCCCCCCTGCATCACGTCGGCCATCGCCGCCGTGTTCATCTGCTGGGCCTCGATCGCGCCCTTCAGATCACGCCCCATCTTCGCCGACTTGCCCAGCACCGTCTGCGGCATCTCTTTCGTCGCCGCAGGGGCCGGCGCGGCCTTGTCATCACACCCCGCCACGCCCGGCAACACCAGGGCGGCGCCAACAACCACGAACAATCGGCGATACGGTCTCATGCCCCAAGCGTACTCACGATCCCCGCCCGCTACCCGCGACACATGCCCATCATCGAGGTCTCCAACCCGCACGACCCGCGCCTCGCCGACTACCTTGACGTGCGCGATCGCCAACTCCTCCGCCAGTTCCGCCCCGCCGCGCCCGATCACCCCGGCGGCGATGCCGCGGCACCCTGCGGCAAGTTCATGGCCGAGGGTGAGGTGGTCTTCGAGCAACTGGTGGGCAGCGCCTTCCCGATCCTCTCCGTGCTCTGCACGCCCGCGCGCTTGGAAGCCATCCGCCCGCTCCTCGCGCACATCGACACGCCCGTGCCCGTCTACGTCGTCCCCGCGCCCATCCTCGAATCGCTCGTCGGCTTCCCCCTCCACCGCGGCCTCATGGCCATCGGTGCCCGCACGGCCCCGCGAACCGCCGCAGCCCTCCTCGCCAACCTCCACCAGCCCGGTGCCAGCCGTGTGGTGGTCGTTCTCGAGAACCTCGCCAACCACGACAACATCGGCGCCGTCTTCCGCAACAGCGCGGCACTTGGCGCCCACGCCATTCTCCTCACCCCCGGATGTGCCGACCCGCTTTACCGCAAGAGCATCCGCGTCTCCGTCGGCCACGCCCTGCGCATCCCCTTCGCCACCATCGAGCCTTGGCCCACCGGCCTCACGCTGCTGGCCGAGGCTGGTTACCAGTCCGTCGCCCTCACGCCCCAGCACGGCGCAACCGACCTCCGCGCATTCACGCCCCGAGCCGCCCCGGACAGCGCCCGCCGTGTCGCCCTCCTCGTGGGCACCGAGGGGCCCGGCCTGACGGCGGCGGCCATCGCGGGCAGTGACGCTCGTGTACGCATCCCTATGGCCGCGGGTGTCGATTCACTCAACGTCGCAGTCGCCACCGCCATCGCCCTGGAACACCTCCGCTGGCTCACCGGCGGGGCATCCGAAACCCGGTCCGGTGCGTAGTCAGTACGGAGCCACGCCAACCATGACGGTCCGCCCGCCAACCCATGGGCCGCCGGGTTATCCTTTGTTTGTCTGGGTTTCCGAATCCCCCCGCACGGACCCCGTGCCCCGCGAAAGCCCTCCGTATGACCACCACCCTCCGCCCGTCCATCCTCCGGTTGCTCGCGTTTGCCGGCCTTCTCGGCGCGGCGTGCGTCGCCGCGGCAGACGTGCCACGCGTCTCGCAACCAGAGATCCGCCGCGAGGGCACCGGCGCGCGCCGAGACGACCTCAACGCCCTGGAACTCAAGCCCCTTGCCGCTTCGTCGTGGGCATCCCTCAAGGGCTGGACCAACGGCCCCGCCCCAACCGCCGAAAGCCTGACCGGCAAGGTGGTCCTGATCGTCACCTGGGCCGCGTGGCACCCGCCCAGCGTGGGCGCGGTGACACGGGCTGACAGGCTCCTGGCCACCTCGGCCGACAAGGGCCTGGTCGTGATCGCTGTCCACGATGCCAAGCGCTTCGAGATGGCCACCAAACTCGTTCAGGATCGCGGCCTCAAATTGCTCGTGGCCCAGGACGAAGGCGGTGCCTTCCGTCAGGCCATCAGGGCCGATCTCGACCCCAACTTCTATCTCATCGACCGGGCAGGCAACCTGCGCTTCACCGACATCGAGAGCGGCATGCTCGAGCAGGCCACCGACCTGCTCGTCAGCGAAAAGGCCGAGGACGCCGCCAAAGTGCCCGCCGCCTTCGCCGCCGCCGTCAGGGCCGCCAAGGGCCCCGCCGTCCGCACCAAGGCCGTCGCGGCCGTCGCGACCGAGGGCGAGTTCAAGCCGCCCCTTCCCAACCTTTATGAACTCGCCAAGTGGCCCCCGCGCGGGGGCACCGAGACCCAGCCCGTCCCCGGCAACGACATGCAGGGCCAGCGCGTGCCCGACGCCGACACCTTCGGCCAGGCCAACACCTGGCTCACGGCCAAGCCCAAGTTGGCCGGGCGCGTCGTCGTCCTCTTCTTCGGCAACACCGACAACGCCAAGGTCGTGCGCGCTCGCCCGGGGCTCGTCGCGCTCGCAGACCGCTACCCCCTCGATCTCGTCGTGGTCGCCGTCGCCCCCAACGACACCGACACCGTCGCCACCCAACGCGCCTTCCGCGAGAACCCCCCGGGATACTCCGTGATGCAGGACTCCGCCACCGGCATCGCGCTGGCCATCGGCTCCCGCGGCGACGAACCCGCCGCCGCCATCGTGAGCACCGATGGAACCATCCGCTGGCAGGGCCTCACCAGCGATGCCGCATTCCGCGCCGCCGTGGAGCAGACCCTCGCCGCCGACCCGGGCGTCGCGGCACGCCGAGCCGCGCAGGGCCGATGAGCTCGCCACCGCCGCCAACCCTGCCCCTCTTCCACATCGTGCTCTGCGAGCCCGAGATTCCCAACAACACCGGCAACATCGGCCGCACCTGCGTCGCCACCGGCTGCGCCCTGCACCTGGTCCACCCGCTCGGCTTCGACACGTCCGAGAAGGCCTGCCGCCGCGCGGGCCTGGACTACTGGCCGCGCCTCGCCCCGCGCGAGCACGAATCGTTCCCGGCGCTGCTGCACGCCCTCGCCGCCCCGCGCCTCTGGCTCTTCAGCACCAAGGCCACGCGCACATTCTGGGATGCCGACCTCGCCCCCGGCGACGCGCTGGTGTTTGGCAAAGAGACCGCCGGCCTTCCCAGCGCCCTGCTCGCCGCCCACGCCGACCGCACGCTCACCCTGCCCATGCTGCAGGGCGAACGCTCCCTCAACCTCGCCACCGTGGTCTGCACCGTCATCTACGAGGGCCTGCGGCAACTGCGCGAGAAGGGGCTTGTCAGTGTCGATAACCACGGACGCCTTCGCGCCCAACCACACGCCGCACGCTAAAGTGTCACCATGACCTTGCGCACGCGCACCCTTCTCCGCGGGTTCACCCTGGCCGCGTCTGCCGGCACCGTCGCCGGTCTGCTCGCCTCGGGCGGCTGCGCCAAGCCGCTCCTGTCGCCCGATGATGAACGCACCCAATATGCCCGCTACGACGCGCTGCGCAACCAATACGCGCCCCAGTTCGTCGAAGATGAGTTCGGCCGCCAGCGACCCAACCTCCGCGCCCGCCTCTCGCCCAAAGACTGACGCGCCCGGTGAGCACCACTCGCCCGTTCGTACTCCGCTCGCATACGCCGCATGGCGCAGCCTGCCGCGCACTTATGCGCCTCAGATTTCCAACCGCATTTGACAAGGTTTTCTGGGCCGCGGCCCGATTGCAGAATACCCTGAAGTTCGCATAGGTTCGGAGCGGTATCGCATGGCTCGTGGGTCATCAAACGCAGGTCGCGGCGCGGCGGGCAACGGCCCCCTCGCCGGCATCTCACCCCGCGCCCAGCGTGTTTGGATTTCACTCGTGTCGTCCATGACGCTCGTCGGCGGCATCCTCCTCGCCTTCGACGGCCGCTCGGCCCCGCGCGTTGACGGCCTCTCCGTCCCCCCGCTGCTCGCCTCCGGCACCGCCGCGAACATCGAATCGGTTTTCCGCACCCGCTCCCCCCTCGACAAGGCCCGCTGGAAGGGCATCGTCATCCACCACTCAGCCTCGCCCACGGGCAGCCCCGCCAGCATCGAGGCCGAGCACCGGGCCATGCGCTTCAAGGGCCTGGGGCACCACTTTGTGATCGGCAACGGCCGGGGGATGGACGATGGCGAACTGCACGTTGGCTACCGCTGGCTCGATCAACTGCCGGGAGCCCACGCCGGCGGCGAGAAGGGCGAGTACCTCAACAAGCACGCCGTCTCCATCTGCCTGGTCGGCAACGGCGACCGTGAGCCCTTCACCAAGGCCCAACTTGCTCGCCTCGCGCAACTCATCGCCGCGCTGCGGGGCGAACTGACCCTGCCCGCCGAGAGCATCACGCTCCACTCCAAGGTGGCGCCAACCAACGACCCCGGCAAGTTCTTCCCCGCGGCGTGGCTCTCCGAGCAACTCTCGCAGGGCAACTGAACGCACGCGGCGCCAAACCAAGAACCCCAATGAGGCCCCGGCGCAAGCCGGGGCTTTTTCGTTGCCGGGCTTTTTCGTGAACTGTGGATTCTGCTGCTTCGTGCCATCGAAGTCGGAAGGCTCTGCGCCCGACTTCGATGTCTGGTGGCAAATCGTCGAGGCACATCGAAGTCCCAGAGCGGACTTCGATGGCACAGCGTTCGCCTCAGCACCCCTGGTAATACGCCGTGATGTAATCACCCAGGTTGTCCGGGAAGGGCGCATCGCACTGGCCCGATCCATCCACCGTGTACGCGGCCTTGTACCCCGCGTCATACGGCGGCTCGTTCCCCGCGCACGCTGCCGCGTAGCCGCCCGGCCCCGCCACCGGCGGCACCGTGTAATAGTCCGTAATGAAGTCGCCCAGATCGTCCGGGTTCAACTGGCCGTTGCCGTCGTAATCCATCACGCAACCCGGCGCGGCCACAAGCGAGAGCGTCCACAGCACCGCCTCGTACACGCCCGTCGTCGCGTTGATCGCTCGCCCGCCCACCTGCACCACCGTCTCGTCGCTCCAGATCGCTCCCGCCGCCGAAGATGAGTACACGCCCGCTGGCAGGAACGCGTGCAGGTCCACCGCGCTCGCCGCGCTGCCTGCCCACATGATGGCCCGGTCCTGCCCGCCGAACGTCGCGAAGCCCACCTGCCGCCCCGCGTACACACCCTGGGCATACGACATGCTCGAGCCCGCCGGGCTCAGGTCCACCCACGACGCGGCAGAGCCCGCCCACAAACTCGCGTGCCACGCGCCGCCGATGATCGTGTACCCCACCTGCTGACCCGCGTGCACGCACAGCGCCCACGAATCGGTGCTGCCCGCCGGGGCAAGGTCCACGTGCGTCGCCGCGCTGCCCGTCCACAAACTCGCGTGCTGGTGCCCCCCGTAGCGGGCCCACCCCACCTGCTGCGTGCCCGCCACGCTGTAGGCGCGGCTCCACTGAGCACCCGCCGGATGCAGGTTCACCCACGAGGCGCTGGTGCCGTTCCACAACCCCGCGCACGACTGCACGCCGAACACCGCCACACCCACCTGCTTGCCGTCGCGCACGCCGTAAGCACGAGACTCGACCGCGCCCGCGGGGTGCAGGTTCACCCACGCGTTGGGGGCCCCGTTCCAGAGCGTGGCGGTGTAGGAGCCGGTTGAATCGTTGTAACCCGCCTGCCGCCCCGCCTGCGCCGAGAAGGCACGCGACTCAGTCGAGCCGTCCGGGTTCAGATTGATGTACGAGGCCACGCTGCCCGTCCAGATCGCCGCGGTCAGGTCGCCGTCCACCACCGCCACGCCGATCTGCTGGCCCTGGTCCATCCCCTCAATCCACGACGCGAGCGTGCCCGGCGGGTGCAGCACCTTCACCGTCCACTGCTGCGCGTGCGCCAGCGGCGCGCAGCACAGCCACACCAGCCCCGCGGCCATGCGCCACCGCGCGAAGTTCGCACGCGTATCCAGCGGCCTGCTCACGACACCACTCCAGTCTCACCACGGGTTTTCGGACCCCACAACCGCGAAACCCATCCGCACCGGTGCCCACGCCCACAACAGGCGACCACCTCGGTCTCAACTCTACTGGCTTCTGCACGTTCCGCAAGGGCAGGCACCCACGGACAGAACGCGCCGCGAACCGGTTGGGCCAACTCAGCCAGACTCACCCGTCTGCGGACGCGCGCAAACTCATTATTGATAAGTACTTGTGAATGGGCACAGACCCCCCATTCTGCGAATAGGGAAACCGCCGTATTCGGGCCCCTCAAACCCCCCAAATGGCCATCGATCACCTTACCGGCCGGTGCCAACGGTTGTGCCACGTCCGGCCACTTGGCCGCGCACACCCAAACTACCCTGCCCGTATGCCCACGCTCACGCCCCTCGTCGCCACGTCTCTCATCCTCATGGCCGCAGTGCCAAGTCACGCCGCGCAGAGCCCGGTGCCCCCCATCACCTCTGCCTCCACCCCGAGTGCCCAAGCCATCCGCCTCATCGGCGCGGCATCCATCTCCGCCACCGCCACCGATCTCTCCGGCCTCACCAACACGCTCCCCAGCGGCGTGCCGCACAACCGTCTCGCCTCGATGGGTTCGGGCATCGCGTCCACCAACGCACCAGACCGCTACCTCATGGTCGCCGACCGCGGCCCCAAAGACGGCGCCGATCCGTACCTCTGCCGCTTCCACGAGTTCGAGATTGTGATCGACGCGTCGCCCGATGCCCGCGAACCGGTGGGCATGAAACTCATCTCAACCACACTCCTCGCCAGCGCTGAGGGTCCGCTCACCGGCTCCGCCGCGGCGATCGCGCCCACCGACGCGGCCGGCGAACGCTTCGACCCAGAAGCCCTCCGCCTCATGCCCGACGGCCACACACTCATCATCGCCGATGAGTACGGCCCCAGCATCGGCCTCTTCGCACGCGATTGCGGCACGCGCCTGCGCTCGCTGCCCGTGCCGCGCGGCTTCGAGGTTGCTCAACCCCACGCCGACGCCAAGGAGGAACTCGCCGCCAACACCCCGCCGCGCGGCAGGGGCGGGCGTGTGCCCAACAACGGCATCGAAGGGATGGACCTTTCCGCAGACGGCACCAGCGTCTTCGGCCTCATGCAGGGACCATTGATGCAGGACGATGGCAAGCAGGGGCGCATCTGCCGACTGGTGCAGATATCGACAGTGGAGAGCGAGAGCGCCGCCGCCGCGCCGGCCCGCCAGTTCGGGTACACGCTGGAGAAAGCGGGCCTGGGCACGAGCGAACTGCTCACACTCGACGAGCACCGCTTCCTCGTGCTCGAGCGCGATGGTCTGGGCGGTACCGATGCCCGCGTGAAGCGCATCTACCTCATCGACACGCGCGGCAGCACCGACCTCTCGCGCTTCCCGGCCATGCCCGGCGGCGGCCTGCCCAACGGCGCATCGCCCGTGAAGAAACGCCTGCTCATCGACCTCCTCGACCCGGCGTTCATGCTCGCCGGCCCGTCATTCCCCGCCAAGGTGGAGGGCTTGTGCTGGGGGCCCACACTGGCGAGTGGTTCACGCGTCCTGCTGGTGACCACCGACAACGATTTTAAGGATGACGAAGCGAGTTGGGTCTGGGCGTTCGAGGTGCCCCAAGAAGCCCTTGCCCAATGAGGCCCCCGACTCGGCGGGGGCCTTCGCGCTGGCACGCCTCTCGTGGTCCGCCCGTGCTTCAAAAACTCAGTCCGGTTGTCCTCAACCATCCCCCAAACACCTTGCCCTCGAGTTCGTCGTACTGCACCGTGGTCACGCCGTGCTGCACCACGTTGTCCTTGTGCCCGAAGAAGCCGTCGCGCGCCGTGTCGGCAAAGACATCGACATGTCCATCCGCAAACACCAGCAGGCCGTAGTACCCCTGGTGGCCCACGTTCCCCTCCCCCGTGTCTTTCGCCCACCCGTGCTTGCCGTGAACCGGGCCGAAGTCCTGATAGTTCTGCCTGCCCCACACGCGGCTGTAGCCCGGCACGCCCCGTGCCACAATCGGACCGTCGCCCAGCGCCTTGGCCGTGTACAGCGTCTGGCCCTGATACCGCAGTGTGTCGGCATCCAGGTACACCGTGCCGTCGCCCCACAAGGGCACGCGCGACGGTGAGGTCGTGACGATGTACCGGTCTTGCAGCGGCCCGACGCTGTTATACCACAGTTTCTGCGCCTGCCCGCCCGCTCCGTAGCCCGGCGGAACGGGCGGCAGTTTCGTGTTGTCCACGAAGGCCATCTCCGTCATGGCCATGAACCACGACTGCACATAGTTTGTGTTGTACCCCGCCTCCATCAGCAGGAACAACTGGTCCTGCGTGAAATTCTTGTATCCCCCCGCCGCGCGGCTCGCCACCAGGTTCTGCGACGCCC
Organism: Phycisphaerales bacterium; assembly: GCA_046156035.1. GTDB lineage: Bacteria > Planctomycetota > Phycisphaerae > Phycisphaerales > UBA1924 > JAEUIX01. The sequence continues at coordinate 44,371 of JBJXEW010000043.1, forward strand.
GCGCCCGGCTCGACGGGCAGAGAATCGACCCCACCTTCGCGTACTCCCCGTTCACGTAGTCCGCAACCCAGCCCTTCGAATCGAGCGCGCCCAGCGAATACTGCCGCCGGTTGTCCCACGGCCCGGTGCTGAACGCGCCCTTCTTGTCGTTCGCATGGCTCAGCGCGGCGATTCCCAGTTGCCGCAAACCCACTGCGCACTTCGTCTGCCGGGCGCTCTCGCGCGCCCCCGCCAGGCTCGGCAGCAGAATGCTCGTGAGCAGCGCCACAATCGCGATCACCACCAGCAACTCAATCAGCGTGAACGCCCGCGCCATCCTCGGCGTGCCACCCATCGCGCCGGGCCCGCGGTTTGTGCCCTCCCCGCGGTTTGTACTCTGGTGGTGTCGGCCGTTCATGGGTTCACCCTCCGTGGCCGCGGCATCCGCGCCAGTCACCCGTCCCCAAGCACGCGGAGGGGGGGGCGCAGAAGGGTGGAGGTTAGTGGAACGCGCGCCGCACATCGCCATCGAGCGCATCAAGAACGCATGAAGAACCTGTGAAGCACGCGCAAAAGCCGCCGTCGCTTCACAGAGTCTTCACACACGCCGCGCCACTTCGCACCCGCACGCCGCTTTACTCGCCTTCGTGTGCCTCGGTCCCGAAGCGGTCGGCACCGGCACGCGATGTCCGCGCGTCTCACACCCCACTCCTGAGAGGGCGACCATGTCCATCCGTCGGTTCTCCGTCCGCGTCCTGGCGGTTTTCGCCGCGCTCGCGTCTTCGGCCGCGGCCCTGGCCGATCGCGCCGACATCGTCTTCTGGAACTTCAACACCGACAGCACGCTCCCCACGACAGGCACGGGCACGCTCACACTCATCAACGGCGTTACGGGCACGTTCAACGCCGGCTCGCCCAACGACCTTGCCATCCCCAACCGCGCGTACAACACCACCAACTACCCGGCCCAGGGCACCGGCTCGGGCACGTCGGGCGTGCAGTTTGCCGCGAGCACGGTGGGCTTCGAGCAGGTCATCTTCAAGTTCGACCAGCGCCACAGCAACACGTCCTCACGCTATGTGCAGGTCATCTACTCGATCAACGGCACGACCTTTCAGGATGCCCCCAACGGCCTCTTCATGGCCGTTGACGGCGACACCTGGCACACCGACCGCACCATCGACTTCACCAACGTCGCCGGCGTCAACAACAACCCCAACTTCAAGGTGCGGGTCGTGAGCGTCTTCGACCCCAACCTGGTCAACGCCTATTCCGCTTCGCGCCCCGCCAGCACCTACGCCGGCGGCACGCTACGGCCCGATCTCGTCTCCATCAGCGGCGAGGCCCTGGTGCCCACGCCACCCACCGGCTCGCCCCTCGCTTCCCCAAGCATCGTGTGTGCAGGGTCCACCGTTGACCTCAGCGTGGCGGCAGGCATCGGCCAGAACCCCCCCAGCACCGGCATCACCGTCACCGCCAACCTCTCGCCCATCGGCGGCAGCGCGGCAGAGCCCATGCTCACCTTTGATGATGCCCTCTTCTTCCTCGACGACGTGGTTGTGCCCTTCAACACCACACCGGGCATCAAGTCCATCGTCTTCACCGTGCGCGATGCGCAGGACCGCACCAGCACAACCAACGCCCTGGTCTCCGTCGGCGACTGCTCCCAGTCCTCCAACTCCACCGTCGTCATCAGCACCGTCTACGGCGGCGGTGGCGGCTCGGGCGCGCCCCTCAACGCCGACTTCATCGAACTCTTCAACCGCGGCTGCGACACCGTCAGCCTCGACGGCTGGTCCGTCCAGTACGCCGGTGCCAACGCCACCACCAACCAGTTCGACGGTCGGCAGCAGGTGAACCTGTTCGGTTCGATCCTGCCCGGCCAGTACCTGCTCGTGCAGACCAAGCGGGTGAACGAACTGGACGAGGGCCTGCCCCTGCCCACCCCGGACTTCATCGCCTTCCCCGCCGACCCGATGGGCACGCCCGTGCCCCCCGAGACCATCGACGGCTTCGGCATGAACAACAGTTCCGGCCGCGTGGCCCTCGTCAGCAGCACCACACCACTTTTCGCCAACTGCGGCTCCTCAACCATCGAGGACCTCGTCGGCTACGGCCTGCCCGCCCAGTGCTTCGAGGGCGCCGGCCCCACCAACGACCTGGGCACATCCACGGCCGCCGTCCGCAAGAGCAACGGCTGCCAAGACACCAGCCAGACCTTCAACGACTTTGACGTGGTGATCGTGCCCGACCCCCGCAACAGCGCCTCGCCCCTCAACCCCTGCGGCGGGCCCTGCGCGCCCACCTGCACGCTCGACTACAACCTCGACACCGTCGTGAACCCCGACGACCTGGGCGACTTCATCACCGACTACTACACCTCCCCCGCCATTGCCGGCCCGGGCGGCTACGCGATTCCCTGCCCCGAGAACGCCTTCCCCTACGACGCCGGCTACAAGACCGGCTTCGTCGTCGGCGGCGGCGGCCAGTGCAACGAGCCCTTCCCAGACAACCTGGGCGACTGGATCACCCAGTATTACGGCGACGGCACCTGCGGCTGAGCCAGGCCCGCGCCTGAGCGCTCCCCCGCCCAACCCCCAACCCCGCCCGTTGATTCCACGACCCCCGGCGACCTTCGCTGGGGGTCTTTGCGTACCTTTCTGGCGTGCCCAGTCCGCCGCCGCGGCGTGCTGGCGCGCCGGGAATGCCTTATGACAACGACGAACGGAAGACGCGTGTGGCTCATCGCGACGTGCCTGAGCACCGCTGGTGCCACCGCTGCGCCGGCATCCGCCCAGAACGCTTTGGGCGACGGCCGGTCGCTCGAGAGCCGCAAGGTCTCCAACCAGCCCGCGCCCCAAACCACCACCTCGCGCCGGCTTGAAGACCAGATCCGCTTCAACAACAACATCGCCACCGGCCAGGCCGGGGCGGGCCGCAGTTTTCAGGGCAGCATGGGCTACCGCGGCACCGACGAGTTCCAGGCCACCCTGGGCTCCGAGAGTCTCTTCACCTTCCGACGCGAAACCAACGTCGCCAACGCCCTCGCAGGGTCCGGCCTCCGCTCCAGCGACGCGCTGCGCTTCCAGACCGGCCTCTCCACCGGCCAGGGCGCACCTCCGATCGCCGCCGCGCTCTTCTCCGACCGCCGCGGCACCGTCGCCAGCAGCGACACGCTCTCCGCGCTGCGCTCCCCCTCGCAGCACCAGGCTCGCTCCTCCATGATGCCCACCGTCCTGGGCTACCGCACGCTCGAAGGCGTCGGCCCGCTCGTCATCACCGCCTCGCCCCTGCGCGGCATGGGCTGGGTCTCGCTCGACCCGCGCGCAGCCACAGACCCAGGCTCCGCACAGCCCGGCGACCCCTCCGGCCCCTCCTCCCTCATCTCCCCCAACACCGCCGGCCTCAGCGGCCTGGAGCGCGTGGCCCGCGGCGTCACGGCCGTCAGCGAATCTCGCCAGTTCCGCGAGGGGCAGGATCGGGCACAGTTGGCCGCGCCCGCGGGTGGCGGCCAGCGCATCGACCAGCGGCTCAGCACCGCAGACGACGGGTACGGCCAGGCCATGCAGGTCGTCAGCAAGGCGCTCTCGCAGCGCATCGTCGATCCCGGCACGCCCGCTGCGCCGCCCAAGCCCGAGGCCGGCGGCGCCGCTCCCCCGAGCGGAGCCGGCGCGGGCGCGAAGGACGCGAACGACGCCGCCGCTGCCGCCCGCCCGGCGTGGCTGGATGAACTGGATGCGCTCCGCAAAAAGATGCGCAAAGACCGCCAGCAGCCCAAGGCCAAAGAGCCCGAACGCCTCAACCCCGTCACCGGTCAGATGGAACCCGTGAGCGCTCCCGGCGGGGCACCCGCGGCCCTCACCGCCGGCAACAACCGCGTGGTCGATGCCCTGCGCGACGCCGAGGCCAACGTCGTGATGTTCGTTCAGCCCGGCAAGACCTCCGCCGACATCTACGAGGCACGCATGGCCGAGGGCCAGCGGTTGCTGGGTGTGCAGCGCTACTTCGACGCGGAGGCATCCTTCACCGTCGCCGCGGCGGCCAGGCGCAACGACCCGATGGCCCTCGTCGGGCGGGCACACGCCCAGTTGGGGGCCGGCCTCTTTCTCTCCGCCGCCGCAAACCTGCGCGAGGTACTCACGGCCCACCCCGAGTTACTCTCCGTGCGCTACGGCCCCCTGCTCCTCCCCCCGCCAGACCGCGCCCAGACGCTGGCCGAGCACCTGCGGGCCGACCTGACCGGAGAGGCCGGCGCACTCGGTCGCGACGGCGCACTCCTTCTGACCTATCTGGGCAGGCAGTTCTCCAACGCCAACTGGCTGAGCACCGGGCTCTCCGAGGCGCGGGCGCGCCTGCGCCCGGATGATGCCGAGGGCGAGGTCTTCATCACCCTCCTCGAACGCGTGTGGGGCGGCGCGAAGCCCTAGCGACCGCACCAATGACGCAGCGAGAAATCAACACGGTGCTGGTGAACCCGCCCGTGGCCCGCGGCGAGCGCGGCCGCGTGCCCTCCATCGAGGACTACCTCACCGACGGCTCCATCGCGCGCCTCTGCGACGAGATGGGCAAACTCACCGGCGTCCCCATCTGGCTGCGCAACGCCGCGGGAAGGGTCATCGTTCCCGGCAGCGCGGCAGACAGCGGCAAACTCTGGAGCCTGCTGGATGCCGACGAGGGTGCCCGCCGCGCCTTCGCGCTGGTGGGCCGGGCCTACGACGAACGGGCCGACCTCTTCATCGCTCCCCTGCGCATGAGCGTCGGGCAGGTGGGTGAGATCGTGCTGCCCGCCGATTGGACGGGCGCCGACCCGACGGGCCGCAGGGCGCTGGAGCGAGCCATCACACTCCTGGCCAGCACCGCCGTCGAATCGTGCGAAGACCAGGTGTCGCTCCGCCGTCGCGTGAACGAACTCGATGCCCTCTTCCGCCTCTCCTCGCTGCTGGCACGAGACGACGACCCCGACAAGGTTCTGCACACGGCCCTGCAACTGGCGATCGAGGTGCTCAGCGCCGACGCGGGCACGATCCTCGCCACCGACGGCGACACGGGCGTGCTCGTGAACAAGGCCTCCTACGGACTGAGCGACACCTGGCTGGCCCGGCAAGCGCCTCTCTCCAACGAGGGCGTGCTGCGGGCACGGGCCCTGGCCGGCGAGGTGGTGGCCGTGGCCGACCTGCGCGATGACGACCGCATCGCCGACCACGATGCCCCCCAGGCCGAGGGGCTGGTGAGCCTCATCACCACGGGCCTGCTCTACCAAGGGCGTGCCGCGGGCCTGATCCGCCTGTACACGCGCGCCCGCCACGAGTTCTCTGTGCAGGATGCCGACCTGCTCCGCGCCATCGCCGACCACGCCGCCATGGCCCTGGCCCACGCACGCCTCCGCCGCCTGCGCGAGGAAGACCAACTCATCAAGCGCCAGGTCCGCCTCGCGGCAGACGTGCAGCGCCGCATGTTGCCCCAAACCCTGCCGCAACTCCCCGAGTTCGACCTTGCCGCCCGCTACAACCCCAGTTTTCACCTCGGCGGCGATTTCTACGACCTCTTCGTGCGCCGCCACCAACTGGTGCTCAGCGTGTGCGATGTGGTCGGCAAGGGCGTGCCCGCCGCGCTGCTCATGTCAAGCGTGCGGGCCTCGCTGCGGGCCTACACACAAGACCTGGTGGAACTCGACGAGGTGATGAGCCGCCTGAACAAGTCGCTGGCGCGAGACACGCTCGAGAGCGAGTTCGCCACCCTCTGGCTGGGCGTGGCCGACCCGCGCACCCTGCGCCTCACCTACTGCGGCGCAGGCCACGACCCGCCGCTCATCTTCCGCGTGCCCCAGCACCGCGCCCCCAGCCCGGCCGACGTGGACGAACTCCCCGCCGGCGGCATGGCCCTGGGCATCGATCCGTCGCAGCGGTACCAACTCGGCTCGTTCGATCTCCTGCCGCACGATGTGCTCGTCTCCTACACCGACGGCGTGAGCGAGGCCAGCGACTTCGAGAACCGCCGCTTCGGCAAAGACCGCATCAAGGCCAGCGTGCTGGGTGTGCTCGCCAGCGAGCCGCAGGCCTCGGCCTCGCGCATCGCCGATCACCTGCTCCGCGAACTCCGCAACTTCTGCGGCCTCAAGAGCGCCAACGACGATGTCACGCTCGTGGTGCTGCGCGTGCGCGAGCCCGTGGCCACGCCCGACACCTTCGCCATCTGATGCTTGTTGTGTGCGCCGCTCACGCCGCCATCGGCGGCGGGTCGCGCCGGTCATCAAACACCGGGAAGCGGTACGCCTCCACATCCTCACGCAGGTCATTCAAACGCCGCTGCATGAAATCGAGCGTGTGGAGAATGTCGTCCTCGAACCCGCGCCCCGCCGGTTCATTGCGAGAACGGCCCCACAACTGGTCCAGCGCCGCACGGGGGAACACCAGACGGTGCTCCTCATGCTCGGCGGGTTCGTTGTGGATTCGCAGACGCATGCGCGGCTCCGGTGAATCTCGGAGTTGGCTCATCGTCCGGTTGCAGAGGCCGATTCAGCGGCTCCGGTCCGCCGCGGCCAAGAACCCGCCGCCTGTCAGGGAGATTGTCGGTTTCCGCGGGCACAACTCGCCCATTCGGCGCAATCTCTGCCGCCGTATCGGACTCACGCGCTGGGTGCGTTCTCGCCCTTACGTCCCACCTTCGGCTCCGTGCCAGCGCGCATCCGCGCAATGTTGCCGCGGTGCTTCCACACCACCAGCGTGGCCAGCAAGCCGCCCACGATCACCGCGGGCCAGGCAATCGCCTGCGGCCCGTCGTGCCAGCCCAGCGCCTTCGCGGCGGGCACCAGCGCAAGCACGCCCACCGGCAGGCACGCCGCGGCCACGATCGACGCGAGCCCCACGTACCGCGTCGTCTTCAGCACGATCAGCCACACCAAGAACGCCACAAGCACGGGCGCGCCCATGATGGGCCACACACCCGCCAGCGCGCCAAAGCCCGTGGCCACACCCTTGCCCCCCTTGAAGCCCAGCCACGGTGAGAAGATGTGCCCCAGCACACACGCCGTCATCACCGCCAGCCATGGCCACAGCACGCCCGGCTCAACCCGCGGCGAGCCCACCACGCCCTCGTACAGGCCATAGCCCAGCGTGGGCACAAAGCCCTTCAGAAAATCGAGCCCGAAGCACAAGAACCCCCACGGCCGCCCCAGCACGCGCCCCACGTTCGTCGCGCCCACGTTCTTCGATCCGTGCTGGCGGATGTCGAGGCCCCGCGCACGCCCGAGCACATACCCGAAGGGGATCGAGCCCGACAAGAACGCCAAAGCCAGGAAGAGGAGTGTCGCCACGCGCAAGCAGAGCATACACGCGGCGACGGGATGCGCGGCTCCGTGGGTCGAACTCAACACCCGATGAAGTAATCCGTGATGAAGTCGCCCAGGTTATCCGGGAAAGGCTCGTTGCACTGGCTGCCGCCCGGCACGTACGCGGCCTTGTACCCCTGGTCATACGGCGCTTCGTTCTCCGGGCACGCCACGGCGTAGCCACCGGGCCCGGGAATCGGCGGGTCGGTGTAGTAATCGGTGATGTAGTCGCCCAGGTCATCAGGGTTCACCACCGTATCAACGTTGTAGTCCAGGTCGCACGCCGGCGGGCCGGGCGCGTTGCAGGTGATGCCCAACTGCGTACGCAGCGTGAGCGTGAACTTCCGCACCGACCCGATATCCACCTGCTGCGTGTCGCGGATGCGCAGCGTCCACGTGCCGCTGCCGTTCAGGCCCACAAGAGCGTTGAACGACTGGAACGGCGCGTACGCGTCCGTGTACGGCGCATCCGCCGAGGTCACGTTCTGGATGCTCGGCACCCCACCCCCCTGCACAAAGAAGGTGTTGCACAGGTTGTGCCCGCTGGTGCCCAGCGGCGCGGGCCCGGGGTTCTGCGCCAGAATCACCTCCACGCCGCCGGGGCTGATGAGCGTGATCTCCAGGTCGCCGGGCCAACTGTGGTCCAGGCCCACCGTCTCCGACCCCACGTCGGTGTTGCAGGAAGAGCCGCCGAACCCGAAATCAATCGTGCCGATCGCCCCCACACCCGCGACGCTGAACGGGATCGACACCTCCCCGTCCACACCGGCCGCGCGATCGGGGATGGGCACCGGCGGGCCCGCATAGTTCGTGACCACCGGCGACGACAGGTTGCCCGACTGCCCCGTGGTGAACACAAAGTCGTACTGCCCCGGCATGTTCTGGTCAGAGTCAACGTGCAGCCGCAGCGAGATCGGCGCTCCGCACACGTGCGACGGATCGACCGCGATCACGAACGGCGCAGCGTTGAACGCCGCCTCGTTGAACGACAGGTCCGGGTACGCCGCGCCGGGTGCCACCACGCTCACCGTGGCCGTGAGCGATTCGAGCGTCCCCACCACGCCCGTGGCCTCCGTGCTGCCGCGGTTGATGACCGACACGTTCACGCCGATCGCCGATTCGCCCGGATCGATCCGCCCGTTGCCGTTGCCGTCGGGCTGGGTGTCGTCAAAGTTGTCCAGACCGATCCCCGCCAGCGACACGCCTGCCACCGGCGGCCGCACGCGGAAATCCGCGTCGCTCGCGTCAAAGAAGATGTGACCCGAGGCCTCCACCCTGATCCGCCCGTTGTCCGTCGAGATCGAGGGGAACACCACCATGGCGCTGCCGTTGTTGGGCACCCCGGTCGCGAGCAACGTGGGGAACGTCAGCCCGCCGTCGGTCGAGAGCCGGATGTTCACAAAGTCCGCGTTGATCGGCGCAGCGCTCGTGCCGCTCGTGAGCCACGAGACGCCCTGGGAGCCCACCATCACCGCCGAGTCGTCGTTGGGAAACACCACGCGGAACGGCCCCGCCGTGCCCACCACCTGCACGGTCGCGTCCACGGTGTTCACGGCCCCGCCGCCCGCGCGATTGTCCCGCACCGTGGCCCGGAAGTTCAGCGTGCGCGCCACCGTCGGCAGTTTCTCCACCTCGCTCACGTTGGCGTTGTTGAGAATCACCGCTAGTTGCGGGAACGTGCGCGAGCCCGAGATGGTGGGCGGGAAGGATCGGAAGAGCGGCCCCACGCCCGAATCCACCGGCGAGAGCGCCTCGCCGCTGGCCCCGCCCGCATCACGCTGCTCCCAGCAGTACGTGACGACGTCCGCGCTATTGCCGTCGAACGCCATTGCGCTGAGCGTGAACGGCGTCTCGCGCGGCACCATCTCCGGACTCGTCGTGACGACGTCCGGGATCGCGTTGCCCGTCGCCGCGTTCGTCTGGCACGCCACCGTCAACACATACGCCTGAATCTCGTCGATGCTCGCCGTGTGGAAGTAGTCGCTCACCGCCGTCTGCACGTCGTCCGTCCCGCACAGGCCCGCGAACGACATGATCGTCGAGCCCGCGCCGGGTTCAAACGACGTGGCCTGGTTCCGCCCCGCCGCGCACGAGCCGCCCACACCGTTGAACGTGTGGTTCGCCCCGAACTGGTGGCCCATCTCGTGCGCCACGATCTCCACCGCGAACGCGTCGCCCGTCGGGTCCGGCAGGCCCGACACGGCCCGGGCCTTCTGGCCCGTGCGGCACACCACGCGCGGCGTGGCCATCCGCGTCGAACTCACCGAGAACACGTGCCCGATGTTGTACTGGCTGTTGCCGATCGCCCCATCAATGGCCGTCTGGTTCTGCGTCAGCATCTGGGCCGCGTTGGCCGGGTCCGTGTAGGGGTCCGTGGCCGGATCGGCGTACACGATCGTCGCGTTGTTCACCAGCGTCATCCGGATCGTCAGGTCGCGCTCGTAGATCCCCACCACACGGTTCATCGTCGCCACAATCTGCGCCTGCGCGTTCGCCACAACGCCGCCGAAGTGGTCCGTGTACTCACCCGTCGCCGCGATCGCCGCCCTGTACGTCCGCAGCGTTGCGCCCGAAGCCCCCAGCGCCCCCGCGCCCCCCAGCACCGACGCCGCGTCAAGCCGGAACAACTCTTCCTCCGGCCCCGCCGCCGCCGCCTGGCAGGCTCGCATCGCCAGCGGCTTCAGGTCGCTCTTGCGATAACTCACGTACACGCCCGCATCACCCCGCACCGCCGGGTCCACGTACCACGAGCCGCGCGGCGTAAGCACCTGCGCCGTCAAGCCCGCGTCCGTCGTCGTCATCCGCAGCGACGCCGCCGGGTCGTCCAGGCCCACGCCGATGTACGTCCTCACGCCCGGCAGTTGCGCCGCCAGGTCCGGCTCCATCAGTTGCGTCACGTACACCGCGAACGCCTGCGGTTGCCCGTCGGGCCCGGGCAGCATGAACACCGTGGCAACCGACCCCGGCGCATCGCGCGGCTCGGGTTCCACCACCGCCAGCGCCGCTCGCACCCCGGCCAACGGCGCCCGGGCCGCCGCGTACCGCTGCGGACGCACCGTCGCCGTCCGCGTCGAAACCGACGCGGGTAGATCGGTCAGCGCCTCGAACGGGTCCGCCGCGACTTTGCGCGGCACGGGCCCACCGTTCACGCCCGCCACCGCAGGCGCAGCCAAAGCCACCGCCGCGGCAGAAAGGACGGCCCGCGCCGCCCGACAAATCGGAGACGATTCAGACATGTGCGTTCCCTCAGAATCCGGCCAGATCACCCCCGCCGGGCCGCCCCGTGGGCGTGCGTGCCGGCTCCTTCACTATTCGCACGGCTCGCGCCGAACGTTCCACCGGGCCCTCACCCCGATCGAAAAACGTACACCACGCGGCCGAAACGGCCAGCAAACACGCACGAACATCGTGCTACCGGACGCGATCGGGCCCCGGCAACGGCTAGCAGCCGCCAAACTCGGGCAACGTGTAGTACGCCGTGATGTAATCGCCCAGGTCATCGGGGTTGATCTGACAGTTCTGGTCGAAGTCCACCTTCCAGCCGGCATCAAACGGCGGGGCCTCAAACGGGCACGGCACGGCGTAGCCGCCCGGCCCCGGAATGCCGCCGGGCGTGTAGTAATCGGTGATGTAGTCGCCGATGTCGTCGGGGTTCTCAAAGCCGTCCTGGTTGTAGTCGGTGTAGCAGGACACCAGCGTGAAACTCGCCGGGTCGGAAACGGCCGCCTCGCCGCAGGCCCCGGTCACCACGCAGTCGTACACGGCCACGTCCGTCTCATCGACATCCGACAGCGTGAGCGTGGCGCCGTTCTCACCGGCAAGGTCCAGGCCGTCCTTGCGCCACTGGTACACCAGCGGCCCTTCGCCCGTCGCCTCCACGGTGAACACCACGGTTGAGCCCGCCGGCCCGGCCTGGCCGGTCGGCTGCAGCGTGATCGCCACGCTCGCGCCCACATCCAGCGCTCCGCCGTTGCTCGGCGTACTCCCGCACGCGTTGGTGGCCACGCAGTCGTACGTGCCCGCATCGCCCGCGCTCAGAGACGCGATCGTGTACGTCGCATCGGTTGCCCCGAAGATATCGGAGCCGTTGCGCCGCCACTGGTACGTGATCGGCCCCGCGCCCGACGCGCTGATGCTGATCATGACCTCCGCGCCCTGACATGCCGAGATCGACGCAGGATGCATGCTGAACGTCGGCGGCGCGTTCACCGTGAGCAGGGCCCCGCCGCTGGTGGTGCTCCCGCAGGCGTTCGACACCACGCAGTCGTACGTCCCCGCGCTCGCCGCGGCCACACCCACGATCATGTACGAGGGCTGCGTGGCCGCAAGGATGGGGGCCCCGTCCTTGCGCCACTGATACGTCAGCACGCCCGAGCCCGAGGCCCCGACCGTGAAGAGCGCGTTCGTCCCCGCGCACAGCGTGAGCGCATCGGGGCCCGAGTTGATGGAGGGCGGCGTGTTCACCGTGAGCGCGGCACCGTTGCTGGTGGCACTGCCGCAGGCGTTCGTCACCACGCAGTCGTACGTCCCCGCGTTGGCCGGGCCCACGTTGGCCACCGCCAGCGCATCCGTCGTCGCGCCGCTGATCCCGCCGCCGTCAACCAGGGGCACCGTGTTGCGACGCCACTGGTACGTGAGCGGGGCCGTGCCGCTGGCGCTCACAAAGAAGTTCGCGTTGCCGCCGGCGCACAGCGCCGCGGCCCCGGGGTGGCCGGTGATCGCCGGGCACACCACGCCCGCCGCGGGCGGGTCGCACACCGGCGGGTTCTGCGTCGTCACGATGACCGAGAAGCGTCGGATGTTGCCGGTGTCAAGCCCCGCGGCATCCACCACCTTCAACTGCCACGTACCGTTGGGGTTCTGTCCGTTGAAGCCCGAGAGGGGCGCGTTGGGGGTGTAACTGTTCGAGTAGGGGGCGCCGGCGCTGGTGATGGACTGGATGGAGCCCGCGCCGCCCGCATCGTCGAACGTCGTCGTGCAGAAGTTCACGCCGCTGTTGGTGGCGCCGCCCGGCCGGTTCGCCAGCGAGATGATCGTCCCCGTGGGGCTCTGCAGCGTGATCACCAGATCGCCGACCCACGTGTGGTCCAGACCCACCGTGGTGGACGCTGGCGTGGTGTTGCACGACGTGCCGTCAAACCGGAAGTTCACATCCGCGATCGTCCCCGTCAGGCCGCTGACGGCCAGGTTGGCGATCGCGCCGGCGGGAGCGTTATCCGGGATGAAGACCGCCGGCGTGGTGTACGAGAACGTCACCGGTGAGCCCGTGCCGCCCGGCTGCCCCGTGGGGAACGAGAAGTTGTAGACACCCGTCCCCTCGTTGCTGGTGATGTCGAGGCGCAGGTTGATGGGGTTCCCGCACACGTGCGCGGGGCTCACCGACACCACGAACGGCGTGTTGTTCAGGCCTGTGCCGCCGCCCGCTGAAAGGTTTGGGTAGGTTGAAACTCCGCTGGCGATCGTCGCCGTGCCGGTGAGTGAACTGAGCGTCGCCGTCACGCCGGTGGCGGCGATGGTGCCGCCGTTCTGCACGCCCACGCTCACCTGGATCGAGTTCTCGCCCGAGTCGATGCGCGTGTTGCCGTTGTTGTTGCCCGTGCCGAAGGGATCGGTCGCCGTGTTGCTGCCGGTGCCCGAGAGCACCACGCCGGTGATGGGCGGACCGATGGTGAGCACGCCGTTGTTCACATCAAAGAAGATGTTGCCCACCGCCCTCACCATGATCCGACCCGTGGTCGTCTGGTTGTTGGGCACCGTCACGTTGGCCGAGCCGTTGTTGGGCACGCTCGCCGCGAGCGTGATCGGGAACGTCACGCCGCCGTCGGTCGAGAGCAAGATCGCCACGTTGGCGGTGTTCACGCCGTTGGCCGTGGTCCCCGCAACGTTCCACGTCACCGCCTGCACCTGCCCCACGTTCCATGTGGTGGCCGAGTTCTGGCTGCTGACAGTGAAGGGCCCGGCCACGCCATTCACAACGTGCGTCACGTCAGCGTGGGCCACGCCGCCGCCGTTGGCCCGGTTGTCGCGGGCCGTCACGCGCCAGTTGAACGCCGCCCGCGCCACCGCGGGGATCTTCTCCTGATTGTCAACTGTGCCCGCCACCACGGTGCTCAGCCTGGGCACAACCCGCGTGGGGCTTGTGCTGGGGTTGCGCGAGCGGATGAGCGGGCTGGTGCCGTTATCCGCCGCGCTCAGGGCCTGGGCCACGCCCAGGTCGCGCTCTTCCCAGCAATACGTGATCGCGTCACCGTCCGGGTCGCTGCCCGTGGCCGTGAGCATGAAGGGCGTCCCCTTGGGAATCGTGAACGCCGCGCCCGCGTTCACCGTGGGGGCCTGGTTGCCCGTGGCCGTGTTCGTGCTGCACCCGCTGCCGCCGCCGCTCTGCGTGTACGCGTTGATCTCCTGAATCGAGATGAACGAGAAGTACGCGTCCGAGTTGGGCTGCAGGTCGTCGGCCCCGCAGATGCCCGCGTACGCCTGAATGGTGGACCCCGAGCCGATCTCGTAGGCCGTGCCCGCGTTGCGGTTGCCCCCGGCGCAATTGCCGTTGGTCCCGTTGAAACTGTGATTCCCGCCGAACTGGTGGCCCATCTCGTGGGCCACAAAGTCGATCCAGAACGCATCACCCGTCGGGCTGGGCCCGCCCGTCACCCCGCGGGCCTTGTTGCCCGCCGTGCACACCACGCCCAGGCCGGCCACGCCGCCGCCCCCGGTCGAGAACACGTGCCCGATGTCGTAGTTGGCCGTGCCGATCACCGCGTCAATGTTCGTCTGGTTCTGCCCCAGCATCGTCGAGCCGTTCCCGTTGGTGTACGGGTCGGTCGCGCTGTTGGTGTACACGAGCAGGTTGTTGTTGGCCACCAGCGTCATGCGGATGCCCAGTTCAACCTCGTACACGCCCGTCACGCGGTTCATCGCCGTCACGATCGCCGCCTGCCCCAGCGCCACCGTGCCCCCGAAGAAGGCCGTGTACTCCGCCGTCGCCGCCACCGCCGTGTCGTAGCGCCGCAGCGTCGGCCCGCTCGCCAAAAAACCCTCCTGGTCGATCGGGTCGTGCAGGAAGGCGTTCACCTCCGGCGCCACCACCTCGCACACAAACGCGTGCGGCTGCGCCAGGTCGCGCTTGTAGAACACCGCGTAGTCATCCGTGTTGCCGCGGCTGAACGGATCGATGTACCACGAACCCTGCGGGCTGAGCACCTGCGCGTGGAACCCCAGCGGGGTCACGTCCATCCGCAGCGTCGCGGCGGGGTCGTCCAGGCCCTGCCCCACGTACGTCTTGATCTCCGGGAACAACGCCTCCAGTTCGGGCGCCATCACCGACGATTCGTACACGCGGAACGCCTGGAACCCCCCGTTGGGATCAGGAAGTTGAATGATCGTGGGCGGAACCGGCATCGGGGGTGCGGCCTCCAGCCCCTCGGGCAGCGGCGCGGGCTCGCGCAGAATCCCCGCGAACGTCTGCCGCAACGTCGGCAGGTTCGTGCGCACAGCGCGATACGCCTTCGGACGCACCCACGCGGCCTGCGCCTGCACCTCGCCCGGAAAATCCTGCATGTTCAACCACACCGCCTGGGGTTGACCCTGCGCACGGGCGGGTGCCGGCACGACCACGGAACCCATCACCGCCGCGGCCACAACGGCCACAGACGACCACATCGAGCGTCGTTGCATGCGTATCCCTTTGACGGAAAATCCCCAGCCGGCCCCCGCGGTGCCGGCCTCGTCGGCAGCCTCATCGGCCCGGTCGAACGACCAAGCCCACCGCACGAGAATACCTCAGGACATGTCGCCCGCACCCGAGAATGAGCCAACGCCGCCAGAAGTGCACGAAATCCCCTCAATCGGGGATGAACGAGCCAGCCGGCACCCTCTCGGGCTCAGCACTCACCACCGTAATACGACGTGATGAAGTCCCCCAGATTGTCGGGGAAGGGCGCATCGCACTGGCCGCCGCCCCCCGGCACAAACCCGGCCTTGTACCCCGCGTCGTAGGGCGGCTCGTTCTCAGGGCACGCAATCGCGTACCCACCCGGGCCGGGGATGTGCGGCACCGTGTAGTAGTCGGTGATGAAATCGCCCAGGTCGTCCGGGTTCGTCGAGCCGTCCACGTTGTAATCCAGCGTGCACGTCGGCGCACTCACCACCGTGAACACCCCCACGCCCGACCCCACCGAGCCGCTGCTGGTCACCGTGATGTCCCGCGGGCCCGCCGCCGCGCCAGGATCGATCATCAGCGAGAGGCCCGTGAGTTGCGTCCCCAGCGTGTTGGAGACGGGCGTGCCCATCACCGTTACGCCCGAGCCCGAGACCACCACCTGCCCGGCCGTCGTCACGGTCTTGAAATTGTTGCCCGTCAGCGTGATGGGCACCGTCGTGTCCACGTCGCCCGAGTCGGGCGAGGCGGCCGCCACGCTCGTGACACCGCCGAACACGGTCACCGTGATCGTGTCCGTGTCGGTGCTCATCTGGTTGTCGGTCAGCAACAGGGTGACGGGGTAGACGCCAGACGACGTGTACGGCCGCGACGTGTTCATCACGTTGGCAACCTCAAACACACCGTCGCCGTCCAGGTCCCAGTCGTACCGGCTGATGCTCGCGCCCGCCTCGTTCACCCGCGAGTTCAGCCCCCCCAGGAACCAGCAGTTCGTGTTCGCAGGGCAACGCTTGTTCACACCCGCGATCGCCTGCGGCGGGGCCTTGCTCGTGCCCACGCGGATCAGCAGGTCGTACGTCTGCACGACGAGGTTGGCCGCCGCGCCGTCGGACTGCTGACGCACCCGGATGGAGTACGTGCCCGCGACAAGCGTCTGCGTGAGCGTCTCGGCCAGCCCGATGGCGTTGTTGGACGAAAACAGCGTGACCACGCCCGCGGCATCGCGGATGTTGAGTTCCAGGTTGCCCGCCATGAGGGCATCCACCGCCGTGCCCGTGCCCACGCAGTCGGTCGTCTGCGAGCCGATGTTCTGGTTCACGCCCGTGGGCGTCACCTGCACCGTCACCGTCTGGTCGGAGGAGAGCGTGAACTTGAACCAGTCCAGGCTCGACGAGTTGAACCCGCTCGCCCCGTTGGTGGAAAGGTCCTTCTCGATGATCGACCGCACCGCCGGCGACGTCAGATTGCCGAAGTTCACCGCGTTGGCCACCGAGTTGTTCCCCGCGAAGCGGTCGCCGTAGTTGCGCTGGGCCCCGCGGATGTCGTCGCGGTTCATCATCGGCATGAGGTCGTTCACGAAGATGAACGGCTCCATCAGTTTGTTGCTCTGGCAGGGGATGGTGTGAAAGAAGCCCGTGCCGTGCCCGTGCTCGTGCGCGATCACGTTGCGGAACGTGAGGTGGCTGCTGAACGTGTTGCGCAGCGTCCCGCCACTCTCCAGCGTGTCGGTGTTGATCACCATGTCGCCGCCGCTGGACGGAAAGTTGTTGTACGCCAGCACGCTCGAACTGTTCAGCGGGATGCCCCCGATGCGGATGTCGCCCACCCCGGGAAACCGCGTCGCGCTGGTGAAGTAACTCGTCCCGTCATCCGCCACCTCGTCGTACTTGAGGCCGCTGTTGCGCCGGTAGTTCGCGAACGCCGCCCGCACCAACTCCTTGGCACGGTCCACGTTGCTCGCCCCGAAGAGCGGCTCGAGCGCGACGTTCAGCACGTTGGGGCCGTCGGCAAACTGCCCGTCCGTCCCCCAGTTCACCCCGTCGGCCGGAAAACTGTACGTGAGACGCGCCGGAACCGCCCGCAGCGACGTGCTCAGCGTCACGTCATTGGCCCACACCGAACTCGTGCTGAAAAACTCCAGCATCGGGTCCATCCACTGATCACCCGTCGGCGGGCGGGCGTGGAACACGTTGATCACCTCGTCCCACTCCTCCGGCGTCTGCGGGTACTTGAAGCACATCGCGCCGGTGTGCAGCCAGCGGTGAAAAACCTCCGGCCGATCCTCCATCCCCGGCAAGAGCGCATTCCTCTTCAGCGCGGCCAAGGCCTCCGCGGGCAACCCCGCCCCGCTCGCCGCACGCAGCATCGCCCCCCGGACCGGCGCCGATCCAGCACCCTCCGACGCGGCCAAGGCCGTGCCGGCAAGCATCGAAAGCACCAGACCCGTCGCGCACATCTGCTTCGTCATCGAACACCCTCCGAGAGAATCACCGCCAGCCCCCCCCGAACGGAAAGGCGACCACCCAACCCTGCGGTTCCATACGCACCAACCGCCCCCGTGGCCGCACGCCTTCGCCCGGCCCACCATGCTCAAGGCTACACACCAATGTCATCCCGGCAACACGAACCTTGCACGAACATCGTTCTCGGACGCGATTCCCCCAACCCGCCAGCCATTCGCCACCCGCTCTTGACACGCGGGCAGCAATCTGTAGCCTCTCGGGCAACAGCCCCCCACCCCCCACCCCCCGACAAGGACCACACCATGCCCGTGTACGTAGACGGTTTCCTGCTGCCCGTTCCCAAGAAGAACCTCGCCGCGTACAAGCGCATGGCCAAGCTCGGGGCCAAGGTGTGGATGGAGCACGGTGCGCTCGAGTATCGCGAGTGCGTCGGCGATGACCTGACCATCAAAGGGATGCTGGGGTTCCCCAAGGTGATCAAGCCCAAGGCCGGCGAGACCGTGGTCTTCTCCTACATCACCTACAAGTCGCGGGCCGACCGCGACCGCATCAACGCCAAAGTCATGAAGGACCCGCGCCTCGCCCAGATGTGCTCCGGCAAGTCCATGCCCTTCGACTGCAAGCGCATGGCCATGGGCGGCTTCACCACGCTCGTGAGCGGCTGATACGGCGCCCGCCGTACCCTCACGCCAATGACCGCTCCGCGCTGCTACATCACCACGCCGATCTACTACGTCAACGATCGGCCCCACATCGGCCACTGCTACACCACGCTCGTGGCCGATGTCGCCGCCCGCTTCCAGCGCCTCATGGGCAAGGACGTCTTCTTCCTCACCGGCACCGATGAGCACGCCGACAAGGTCGTCACCAGCGGGGCCGAGCACGGCATGACGCCCATCCAGTGGGCCGACCGCAACGCGGCCGAATACGTGAAGGCCTACGCCCTGATGGGCTTCACCCACGATGACTTCATCCGCACCACGCAGGACCGCCACAAGGTCAAGGTCGTCGAGTACATCCGCAAACTCCAGGCCGCGGGCGACATCTACAAGGGCGACTACACCGGCTGGTACGACACCAGCCAGGACGAGTACCTCACCGAGACCGTCGCCAAAGAGAGCAACTACAAGTCCCCCGTCACCGGCAAGCCCCTCGTGCAGCGCACGGAGCAGAACTACTTCTTCCGCCTCTCCAAGTACGAGGCCCGCCTGCGCGCCCACATCGACGCCAACCCCGCTTTCATCCAGCCCGACGCCCGCAAGAACGAGGTGCTGGGCCGCCTGCGCGATGGACTGCTCGACGTCCCCGTGAGCCGCGCCATCACCGCCGATGCCGCGAGCCAGTGGGGCATCCGCATGCCCGACGACCCGGCCCACCGCGTCTACGTCTGGATTGATGCCCTCTTCAACTACCTCTCCGCCATCGACACGCCCGACCGCCGCGGCTACTGGCCCCCCACCGTGCACGCCATGGCCAAGGACATTCTCTGGTTCCACGCCGTGATCTGGCCCTGCATGCTCATGGCCCTGAGCGAGCCCCTGCCGCGCCTGGTCTACGCCCACGCCTACTGGGTGCGCGACGGCCGCAAGATGAGCAAGAGCCTGGGCAACTTCATCGACATCGACCTGCTCGAGGCCTACATCACCCGCTACTCGCGCGACGCGGTGCGCTACTACCTGCTCACGCAAGGCCCCATGGGAGCCAACGATGCCGACTTCAGCCACGAAAAGTTCGTCGAGGTCTTCAACGCCGACCTGGCCAACGGCATCGGCAACGCCACCAGCCGCGTGGGCAACATGGTCGCCAAGTACTTTGACGGCGCCTGCCCCGACCCCAAAGGCAACCGCGGCGAAGCGGACCACGACTGGCCCAGCATCATCGCCGAGCACGTGGAGCGCGCAATCGCCAAGGCCGATGCGTTCGACCTTACCGGCGCCCTCGCCGAGGGTGTGAACCTCGCCAAGCGCGTGGACGGATACATCAACGCCACCGAGCCCTTCAAACTCGCCAAGCGTCTTGACGAGCCCGGAGCGTCAGCGACGGGTCCCTCCGCCCGCGACCGCCTCGCCGCCATCCTCTACCACTGCGCCGAGGCCCTTCGCGTCGCCACGCTGCTGCTCTCCCCCGCCATCCCCGACGCCGCCGCGGCGGTCTTCCGCCACTGGAACGCTGCCCCCTTCAACGCTGGCGCGGGCCACACGCTGGCGCACGCCGCGAAGTACGGCGGCGAGCATTCGCTCGTGCCCGGCACCGCCATGGTGAAGGGCGAAGCCCTCTTCATGCGTGCCGACCCGGCCGAGGCGGCGCCGGTGGCGAGGGCGGGCTGAGCAGGCGCTGTCCCCGTGTCGCCGCAGACCGTCGCCGCGCGACGCGGGCACGGTCTGTACGATACAGAGGATGCGTACGCCGAGCGGGACAAGGCACTACTACGTCGACGAGGCGGGCGACACCACGCTGTTCAACGGGCGCGGGGTTGTCATTGTCGGGAAGGAGGGCGTGTCGAACACCTTCATCGTGGGAGTGCTCGACCTGCCCGATCCGGCGGGTGCCGCGGCGCGGCTGAACTCGCTCCGCAGAGCGCTTCTCGCCGATCCGTACTTCAAGAGTGTGCCGTCCATGCGCCCAGAAGGCGGCAAGACCGCCGTGTGTTTCCACGCCAAGGATGACCTGCCCGAAGTGCGCCGGGAGGTGTTCAAACTGCTGCCGTCCCTTGGTGCCAGCATCCACGCCGCTGTCCGGCGCAAGGGTGCCATGATTGATGAGGCCAGAATGGCCCGCAAGTGGGGCACAACCGTCCGGCCCGGCGATGTGTACGACGATCTGGTGAAGCGGCTGTTCAAGAACCTCCTGCACCGCGGCGAGGCGCACGAGGTCTGCTTCGCACGACGCGGAAAGGGCGACCGCCAAGAGGCCCTGGGCGTCGCGATCGAACGGGCGCGCCAGAACTTCAACCGGCAATGGCGCATCGACACACACCTGCCTTGCACCATTCGCTCATCGGTCCCGTCCCAAGACGCAGGCCTGCAGATTGTGGACTACTACCTTTGGGCTCTGCAACGGCTGTTCGAGCGAGGTGAGAGCCGGTACTTCGACCTCATCGCCCCCCAGTTCAAGGTGGTGATGGACCTCGACGACCAGCGTCTGAAACCGTACGGCCGCTGGTACACGGTCGCTGATCCGCTCACGATCGAGAAGAAAAAACCGCTGAGCAGCTAGGCCCGAACGAGAAAACCCGTCAGGCACACGGCGCGGGGCCGGCGTTCGCCGCTCAGCAGTCGGGAAATGGTACTCGTCCAGCCCGCACCCATCCACCCTCCTCCAAGCAAACCGCGGTCGGCCGTGGTGTCCCGTGGCGCGCCGCACGGCAAGGCCCACCGCGCCCGCCGTGAGCCTCCGGCAGACCTTACCCTTCCGCCATGGCCTCCTTCGACATCGTCTCCCGCTTCAACTTCCCCGAACTCGACAACGCGATCAACAACACGCTCAAGGCGATCGCCGCGCGCTTCGACTTCCGTGGCGCCCACGTCGAACTCGCCGTGGACAAGAAAGAGAAGAAACTCAACATCGTCGCCGACGACGGCGGCAAACTCTCCGGCATCCGCGACATGTTCGAGAGCGCCGCCCACCGCCGCGGCCTCGACATCAAGGCCTTCGACTGGGGCGAGGTCCTCCCCGCCCTCGCCGGCCGCGTCAAGTGCGAGGCCAAGATCGCCGACGGCATCGAGCAGGACCTCGCCAAGCGGATCGTCAAACTCATCAAGGACAGCAAGATGAAGGTCCAGGCCTCCATCCAGGGCGATGAACTGCGCGTCAACGGCAAGAAGATCGACGACCTGCAGAGCGTCATCCACCTGCTCAACGCCGCGGGCCTCCCGGTGCCGCTTCAGTACGTGAACATGAAGAGTTGATGCTGGCTTGCCTTGGGTACCCCCACTCTCCGAGTGGGCGGTCTTGCCTCGGGCACCCCCGCGATCCGTGCTACTCCCGCAGCCCCACCGGCGGCCCCAGCACCTCCGCCGCGATGAACGCATCCCGCCACGCGTTGGCCGTCCGCGGCGGCGTCCACGCCGCGGCCTCCTCCTCCGAAGCCACCTGCACGCCCGGCCTCGCCGCCGCGGCTCGCGCCTGGCTCGTGGCCCGGTCTTCCCGATCCTGACTCATCGCGGCCTGCTGGTTCCGCTGCCGGTCCGCTGCCTGCCGCAGTTCCACCGCGCGCTTCCGGGCCGCCTCCTGCGCCGCCTTCTTCGCCGATCCGTCCTTCCCCGCCCGCGCAGGCTTGGGTTGCGAACTCTGCCGCTGCTGGGGCGCAAACACGGGCCCCGGCGCAGGGCTGCGCGCAACCGTCTGCGCGGGCGCGGGTGCCGCCGGCGGCGTTGCCGGCTTGAGCACGATCACCGGCCCGCCCGGCCACAGTTCGGCCGTCACCTGTCCGCCCGCCGGCTGCGGCGAGGAGGGCGGTTGTTGAGGCGACGCGCTCGGCTGCCCCTGCCCCTGCTCACGCTTGCGCAGTTCACGCAGTTGGGCCTGCCGCCGCTGCGCCAGTTCGCGCAAGCGTGCTTGGGCATCGTCCATGTTGCCCTGCGCCCGCGGCGATTCGTCCTCCGCCAGCGGGTCTCGCCCCGTGCGCAGAATCTCATCGCGGCGCCGGGCCTCGCGCTCCTGCGCGCCCTTGATCGCCGCCTGCTCCTGTAACTTCTTCACCACCCACGAGATCGCCGAGAACGCCGCGAGCAGCACAAAGACCCAGACTTGGTAGTTGTTGCCCATCGCTGCCCCCATCGTACGTCCGGCTCACGCCACAGGTGCGTACACCGCGCCCCCCGCCGTCTGCCCCACCGCAAACCCCACACCAAACGCTCCCCGCAACACCTCCGCTGCCAGCGCGGCATCGATCGCCCCGCACGCAGCCACCCTCCCCCCCGGCCCCAGCACCAGCCCCCGGTGGGCAAACCTCGCGGCCAGCGAGAGATCGTGCAGCACCACCACCACCGCCAACCCACGCCCCGCCTGCTCGCGCAGCACGCCCAGCGCCTCCAGCGTGTGCCGCGGGTCCATCGCCGCGGCCGGTTCATCCGCCAGAATAACCCGATCCACCCCCGCGACCTCATCCGCCACCTGCGCCAGCGCGCGGGCCAGGGCCACACGCTGCAGTTGCCCGGCCGAGAGTTCACCCGTCGCCACATCCACCAACTCCGCAATGCCCACGCGCGCCATCGCCGCGCCGGCCGCGCCGGCACTGGCCACCTGCGCGTACCGACCCATCTCCACCACCTGGTTCACCGTGAAGCCCGACGGGGCCGGCCTCTGCGCGATGTACGCCATGTGCCGCGCCCGTTGGCCCGCCGCGAGCCGGTTCGTGGCCACGTTGCCGATCGTGCACGAGCCGTTCGTCGGGTCCAGCGTGCCAAGCAGCAGCCGCAGCAGCGTGCTCTTGCCCGCGCCGTTGGGCCCCAGCACCGCCGTCAGCGTGCCGGGCGGAAACTCGGCCGACACGCCTTGCAGCACCGGCCCGCGCCGTGAGCCGGGGAACGTGAAGGTCAGTTGTTCACAGGCAAGCGCCACGGCCGGAGGCTAGGCCACGATCGCCGCCACGGGGCCATATCCTCGCGTCCATGTCCACGCTCAAGACCATCGCCGTTACGGGCGCCACCGGCTTTGTCGGGCGCGAACTCGTCAAGCAACTCGTCGCCGCCGGCTACGCCGTCCGGGCCCTCTGCCGCGACCGCGACAAGGCCCGCCGCACGCTCCCAGGCGACCGCACCGTCAGCGCCGTCTTCGGCTCCGCCCTCGACGGGAAGTCACCGCAGGAACTGGTGCGCGGCACACACGCCTGCATCAACCTGCTGGGCATCATCCGTGCCACCGGCGGCGCCCAAACCTTCGAACGCGTCCACGTCGGTGCCACCAACGCCCTCACCGATGCCTGCCGCGATGCGGGCGTGAAGCGCTTCCTCCAGATGTCAGCGCTGGGTGTCTCGCCAGACGGCAAGGCCGAATACCAGCGCACCAAGTTCGACGGCGAGCAGGTGGTGCGGCGCAGCGGGCTGGACTGGACCATCTTCCGCCCCGGCCTCATCCACGGCCCCGAGGGCGAACTCGTGGGCTTCATCCGCGACTGGTGCAGCGGCACCAAGCAGCCCTTCCTGTTCATTCCCCACTTCGTCCGCATGGTGGAGCATGATGAGGGCGTGCCCATGGGGCGCATCTCCTTCGTCTCCCCCTCCATCGCCCCCGTCAGCGTTCACGACGTCGCCGCCTGCTTCGTCCAGGCGCTGGCCAAGCCCCAAACCATCGGCGAGGTCTACAACGTGGTCGGCGCTCAGTCGCTCACCTTCAAGCAGATGACCGCCTGGTTCCGCGACCACTTCAAGTCCGCCGACTCCAGCCTCCCCATGATCGGCGTCCCAGGAGCCGCGGCCAGCGCGCAGGCAAAGATCGCCAAACTCATCGGCCTGGGCGGCCTCCTCCCCTTTGACGAGGGCATGCCCCTCATGGCCATCGAAGACTCCACCGCAGACCTGGAGAAACTCCACCAGCAGGTAGGCGTGAAGCCCGGCCGGTTCGAGGACCAGGCCAAGGTGTACGCGGGGACGATGTAACCCCCACCCATCCGTTGCAGCGATGAAGGAGGATTCATGCCCTCACTCACCATCCAGCGCACCGTCAACGCACCCGCCCAGCGCGCCTTCGCCCACTTCTCCGACCTGGCCAACGTGCCCGCCATGATCCCCGCGATCAAGAAACTCGAGATCCTCACGCCCGGCCCCGTCGGCAAGGGCACGCGCTTCCGCGAAACCCGCATCATGTTCGGCAAGGAAGCCACCGAGACGATGGAGATCACGGCCTTCGAGCCGCCGCGCTCATACACCGTCGAGGGGCACAGTTGCGGCTCGCTCTACGCCACCACCTTCTCATTCGAGCCCGCCGGCAGCGCCGCCACGCTCGTGACCATGCACTTCTCTTGCCACGCTCAAACCCTCACCGCCAAACTGATGATCCCCCTCAGTTTCCTCCTGATGGGCGTGATGCGCAAGGCCCTCGAAAGCGACATGGACGCGATGAAAGCCGCCGCCGAGCGGGCGGGGTGAGGGCACCTCGCCCCGCCCCCATACCCTCTTCCCCATGTTCGACCCCTATTCGTCGCGCCTCATGGCGCACCTTCAGCACGACACCTACCAGCCCGTCGGCATCGATCATCTTCGCACCGACCTTGGCGTCCCCGACACCCACAAGGCCGAGTTCCTCGCCGCCGTCGACGGCCTCACCTCCAAACACAAGATCACCGTCGATGACAAGGGCCTCGTCCGCCTCCCCTCCGTCGGCAAAGACCTCATCGGCATGCTCCGCAAGAACCAGCGCGGCTTCGGCTTCGTCATCCCCGAAACCGCCGTGCGCGAGGGCGATGTCTTCATCCCCCCAGACGGCATGGGCGATGCCCTCTCCGGCGACACCGTCCGCGTCGAGGTCGGCCGCAAACGCAAGCCCCACGGCGGCGGCGAAGAACTCTTCGGCCGCGTCGTGCAGGTCATCAAACGCAAACGCAAGGTCTTCACCGGCGAACTCTCCCAGCGCGGCCCGCAGTGGCTCGTCATGCCCGACGGCCGCGAACTCACCGACCCCGTCGTCATCCGCGACCCCCAGGCCAAGAACGCCAAGAAGGGCGACAAGGTCGTCATCGAGATCACCGCCTACCCCGAGGGCAACACGCTCGCCGAAGGCGTCATCGTCGATGTTCTCGGCGAAGCCGGCACGCCCAGCGTGGAGACCCACGCCGTCATCGCCGCGTACAACCTCCCCGGCGAGTTCCCCGAGCAGGCCGTGGCCCAGGCCGGCCGCGCCGCCGAGCAGTTCAACCGCGAGGTCGAAGCCTTCGAGTACGACGCGGCCGGCGCAGGGGCCATGCGCGAAGACCTGCGGGGTGAGTTCATCATCACCATCGACCCGCCCGATGCCAAAGACTACGACGATGCCCTCCACATCAAGCGCCTCCCCGGCGGCGAGGGTTGGCAACTCGGCGTGCACATCGCCGATGTCGCCCACTTCATCCCCACCGGCACACCTTTGGACGTCGAGGCCCGCAAGCGCGGCAACAGCGTCTATCTCCCCCGCCTCGTCATCCCCATGCTCCCCGAGGTCCTCTCCAACGGCATCTGCTCTCTGCAAGAGGGCGTGGACCGCTTCTGCAAGTCCGCCTTCATGCGCTACGACCGTCAGGGCAACCTCCGCTCCAGCGGCGTGGGCAACGTGCTCATCAAGTCCGCCAAGCGCCTCACCTACCTCGAAGCCCAGGCCCTGATCGACGGCGACGAGACCGAGGCCAAGAAGCACGCCAAAACCGAGCCCAACTACACACCCAAACTCTTCGAGACCCTGCGCGAGATGGACGCCTGCGCCAAGGCCATCCGCACGCGGCGGCGCGCTGCGGGCATGATCCACCTCGACCTCCCCCAGGCCGTGCTGATTTACGATGACGATGGCCGCGTGATCGATGCCGAGCCCGAAGACCAGGCCTTCACGCACACGCTCATCGAGATGTTCATGGTCGAGGCCAACGAAGTTCTCGCGCGCCTCTTCGAGAGTGTCCGCGTCCCCCTCCTCCGCCGCATCCACCCCGAGCCCACCCCCGGCGATGTCGGCGAACTCCGCACCGCCGCCAAGGTCGCCGGCTTCAGCATCCCCAAGAGCCCCACCCGCGCCGAACTCCAGACCCTCCTCGACGGCACGCGCGGCACCGCCGCGGCCCCCGCGGTGCATATGGCCGTCCTCCGCTCGCTCACCAAGGCCGAGTATTCCCCCGCGCTCGTCGGCCACTTCGCCCTCGCCAGCAGCGCTTACGCCCACTTCACCAGCCCCATCCGCCGCTACCCGGACCTCACCGTCCACCGCGCCCTCTCCGAGTACCTGCGCCACACCGCCAACGGCAAGAAGGCCCCACCCGCGGACGATGAGAAGGCCCGCTTCCGCCTGGGCGAGAAACTCATGGAGAGCGAGAAGAACTGCCCCAGCGAAGATGAACTCGCCCTCGTCGGCAAGCAGTGCTCTCGCACGGAAGAGAACGCCAGCAGCGCGGAGAACGACCTGCGCTCCTTCCTCATCCTGCAACTCCTCGCCAACCACGTCGGCGAATCGTTCAAGGGCATGGTCACGGGCGCCACCAACGCTGGCGTCTTCATCAAACTCGCCAAGTACCTCGCCGAGGGCCTCATCAAACGCGAAGACCTCCCCAACTTCCCCGACCAGAACGGCCGCGTGCGCGGCGGCCTGTGGCGGCTCGACCCGCGCACCAGCCGCATGACCCACGAGGCCTCCGGCCGCTCCTTCGGCATCGGCGACCAGGTCGAAGTCACCATCGCCAACGTCGATCTCGCCGTGCGCCGAATGGACCTTGTCGTCACCGACGCCACCAGCCGCGAGAAGAGCAAGGTGCGCAAATACCCCAAGCGCGGCGACGACCGGACGAGTTCACCCACGGGGCCGGTCGGCGGGCTGGGCGTGGGCGGTCCGCTCATCCCCCGCACACGCGAAGAGTGGGACGCCTTCAAGCACGGCAAATCCGGCTCAACGGGCCGAAGCCAGAAGAGCAAGAGCCGCGACAAGGGCAAGACCCACCACCGCAGAGACGGCTGAGTCACACGTCTTCCGTGCCTTCCATCCCCCTCCGCTTCCCAGCGGAGGGGGTGGCCCGAAGGGCCGGGGGAGGTTCTTCGTGCCACCGAGGGGCGAGGCTCGGCGAGCACCTCGGTGCCGATCAACGGCCGGACACCCTTTCGAGCTGCGACCCCCTCACGACCTCCGCCGCTTCCCTCTCGCCGCCCGCGGCCCATGGCCGTTGCCAAGTTCTTCAATCGCGGTGATGTGCAGGTACGACACCGTCGCCGCGCGGTCCGAACGTGGCTCGGCGATGAACACCTTGGTCTTCATCAGGACGATCAAGTCAGGGTTCTGCACCCGGTAGCCCTCACCGCTGCTGCTCCGCACGACGAACGGTACGAACGGGGTCTGGGCCAGTTTCTCGCGGATGGTCTCGGCGATCATGGTCAATGGTATGGAACGGCCCGAAACGCCCGCAGCTCGCCCCCCAGCCTGCCCTTTGCGCTTTGCCATTTGCCCTTTGCCATTTGCCATTTGCCCTTTGCCCTTTGCCTTCAGCCCCCCCCCCCTTCCACCCGATAACTCCCCATAGCCCTTTGGCTTTCGGAGGCTCCCCTTGCGCGCCATTCGCTTCGACGGCACCGCCGCCCGCTTCCAACTTGACGCACGCGACGCCGTCCCCGCTCCCGGCGAGGCCCTCGTCCGCCCGCGCCGCATGGGCATCTGCTCCACCGACCTCGAGATCATCCGCGGCTCCAGCCGCTTCGTCGGCACGCTCGGCCACGAGTTTGTCGGCACCGTCGTCGAGGTCATCCCTCCCAAAGACAATCCCCACGCACCGTTCGCACTCGCCAGCGCAGCGCTCGCCAAGTCGCTCAAGGGCAAGCGCGTGGTCGCAGACATCAACGTCGTCTGCGGCAAGTGTGAGATGTGCAAGGCAGGCCTGAAATCGCACTGCCGCAACCGAACGGTCATCGGCTGCGCCGGGCGAGACGGCTGCTTCGCCGACCTCATCGCCCTGCCCATCGGCAACCTGCACGTCGTGCCAGACAAGGTGGACGACGACCAGGCCGTCTTCGCCGAGCCGCTCTCGTCCGCCGCGCACGTGGCCCAGATGCTGCGCCCCGATTCACGCCAGTTCGTCACCGTCCTGGGAGACGGAAAGATCGGCCTCCTCTGCGCCCAGGTCGTGGCCCGCATCAACCCCAGCGTGCGCCTGCTCGGCAAGCACCCCGCCAAGTTCGGCCTGTGCGAAAAGTGGGGTATCAAGCACCGCCACATAGACGAGGTCGGCCGCCGCCAAGACCAGGACGTCGTCATTGATTGCACCGGCTCCTCCTCCGGCCTCGAACTCGCCATGCAACTCGTCCGGCCCCGCGGCAAGATCATCCTCAAATCCACCATCTCCCCCTTCCCCGTCCTGCCCGGTGCCCCCGTGCCCGGCGCAAACCACCCGGCGTGGGCCAGCGCCCTCAACCTCGCACCCATCGTCATCAACGAGATCGAACTCGTCGGCAGCCGCTGCGGCCCCATCGACGTGGCCCTGGGCATGCTGGAACGTGGCGAGGTGAACGTGCTGCCGCTCATCACGCGCCGAAGCAAGTTCGAGGAAGCCCTTGCCGCGCTCGAAGCCGCCAAGCAGGGCCAGATCAAGGTTCTCCTCGACGCCGCCTGAGGCACCGTTTCACAACACCCCCTCCCAGAGGGAGGGGGCGGGGGGTGGGCGAGTGTCTTTCTGGACTTCGCTTTGGGT
This sequence comes from Phycisphaerales bacterium, assembly GCA_046156035.1. Taxonomy (GTDB): domain Bacteria; phylum Planctomycetota; class Phycisphaerae; order Phycisphaerales; family UBA1924; genus JAEUIX01. Next base: position 73,140 of record JBJXEW010000043.1, read on the forward strand.
ACCCCCACACTCCGTGTGGGGTTCTTGCCTCCGTGCCTCCGTGCCTTCGTGCCTTCGTGCATTGGGTACCCCCACACTCCGTGTGGGTCTTCCGCGCACGGTGCAACAATGCCCCGTGCCCTTCACCCTCGCCCAACTCTTCGCCCCAGACCCCGCTCCTCTCCCCTCGGCCCCGATCTGGCAGGTCTACCTGCTGGAGTTCCCCTGGCCCCTCGCGGGCACCCTCGTCATCGCCGCGCTCCTGGGCGCATACCTCATCATCCAGCGCGGCAAACTCCTCGCCGCCATCGCCATCGCCCTCGGCGGCCTCTGCCTCACCGCCGGCCTCACGCTCCTCAGCCTCCTCATCGAAACCCCACGCGAGCAGATCACCTGGTCCGCTCATCAGGTCGTCGCCGCCACCGCCCGCGCAGACCACTCCACACTCGGCTCCTTCCTCGCAGACAGCGTCTCCCTTCAGGTGCTCGGCTCACAAAGGCGCCTCGACCGCTCCGAAATCCTCGCGCGCGTAAAAACCGACATGGCCGGCCGCTACGCCCTCCGCGGCAAGGTCGCCAGCGTCAGCCGCGTCTCCGCCACCATCGACGGACCCGGCGTCGGCCGCACGCAGTTCCGCCTCCAGGCCACGCACGACGCCACCGGCATCCCCGCGGGCATGTGGTGGGTCTTTCACTGGCGTATCGACCGCGACGCATGGCGCCTCACCGGCCTCGACCTCGTCGCCTTCGACGGCCTGCCCAACGATGCCCAACCGGCGTTCTGAATCCCGGCACGCCCCGCCCCGAAGCGGTACGCTTCACGCAGGAGTTCCCCTGCAATGACCACCGCGACGATCACTCAACCCACGCCGCGCAGCGCGAGTTTCCTGCGCCAGTTCCTCCGGGCCCCCACCCAGGTTGGCGCCATCGCCCCCAGCAGCAGCGCGCTCGCGGAAGAAATGGCCGGCGGCATCGGCCTCGAGAAGGCCGACGTCGTGGTGGAATACGGCCCCGGCACCGGCGCGTTCACAGGCCACATGCTCAAGGCCATCCACGCTCAGGCCAAGGTCTTCGCCATCGAGGTGAACCCCGCCATGGCCGCGGCTCTGCGCACCCGCTTCCCGCAGTTGCACCTGCACGAGGGCAGCGTCGCCGATGTCGCCACGTTCTGCGCCAAGGAGGGCATCGAACTCCCCCGCACAGACGGCCACGCTACGCGCGCCTTCACGCCCGGCCCGGGTGTGGATGCTGTGCTCAGCGGCCTGCCCTGGGCCGCGTTCCCCGAATCGCTCCAGCGCTCCATCCTCGATGCCACCGTCCGCGTCCTCAAGCCCGGCGGCGTGCTGGCCACCTTCGCCTACACCATCGGCCTGCACACCGCGGCGGGCAAACGCTTCCACGCCATGCTCCCAGAGTACTTCACCAAGGTGGAACGCTCGCGCGTGGTGTGGCGCAACCTGCCCCCGGCCGTCGTCGTTCGCTGCTGGCGCTGACGCTTGTGCCACAGGCTTGCGAGCGCACGCGAGCATGCCTGTGCCCATCCACCCCCGCGCCGCATCGGTATCCGCCGACAATCCCCCCTACACTCCCGCCCTGAAAACCAGAGCGCCGGAGAGGTGTCCGAGAGGCTGAAGGAACGCGACTGGAAATCGCGTAAACGGGCAACCGTTTCGGGAGTTCGAATCTCCCCCTCTCCGCTTGTCCGAACGCCCGGTTCGCAAACCCTTGGAGAATAGGGGTTTGCGAACCGGGCGTTTCGGCTTTGAAGGGCTGAGTCCCAAATGAGTCCCAAAGTGGACATTTCGTCGGAAAACCCGACCGCGTAGGCGAAACCAGACCGCGTGTTCAGCGTCCCTCCTGCAACCAGAGGAGGCGATGATGGTCAACCGATTGTGGCGATGGCTCAGGGGTGACGGGATCACGCCGACATCGAGTCCGGCTTCGGGTGCGTTGCTGTCACAGTCAGCCGGGACGATCTGGCCACTCGACCAGCCCATGCTGCGGCTCACGCAGCATGACTTCCTGTCGGCCCGCGATCTGTTCGAGGGAACGCTGGTACTGGGCAACCCCGGATCGGGCAAGACGAGCACGACCGGCACGGCCTTGCCCATGGCGGCGCTACAGGCTGGGTGGGGAGTCGTCGCCTATTGCACCAAACCGGATGACGCCGCGTTCTTTGAGCGGCTGTGTCGGGAAAGCGGTCGGCTGCCGCAACTTCGCATCATCCGGCCCGATGGGCGGACGCATTTCAACCTGATCCGGTACGAACTCCAGCGTCCCTCCCAAGGCGGCGGCAATACCCTGAAGCTCGCGGCGCTTCTGACGGAGGTTTTCCGGGAGGGCAATCCCGCCTCGGCCGCGACGGACAGCAGCGAGTTCTTTGACCGGCAGGCCCAGATTCTGCTCTGCAACACGCTGGACGCTTTGCGGCTTGCCGACGAACCACTGTCGTTTGAGTCTATTGGTCGTTTGATCGAGTCCATCCCCAAGGACCCGTCGGAGCGGGAAACGGATCAGTGGCGGAGGAGCTTCTGCTGCGAAGTGCTGATGCGAGCGGATCAGCGGACACGGGACACGGGACAAGAGCGACTGTTCGAGGTCGTGTCCAGTTACTGCCTCGTGACCGTGCCGAACATGAACGAACGGACGCGGGGCGACGTGTTCGCGACTGTCGAGAGTGCGCTGTTCCAACTCAACCGGGATCCGGTCCGGGACCTGCTCGATTCACCCGACGGGTGTGACTTTGTCCCCGAGATGCTGGAGGATGCGGCGGTGCTCGTGATCGACTGCCCGGTGAGCGTGTACGGGCCGGTCGGGCGGATGCTGACGATCTGTTTCAAGAGATTGGTGAAAGAGATGGCACGCCGGCGCGTCTCTCAGGGTGATGCCACTCGACCAATCCTGAGCTTCGCTGACGAGGCACAAACCTACGCAACCCGCGACGACGCAGATTTTCAGCAGGTATGCCGCAGCAACCGCATCGCCACCGTTTTCCTGACGCAGAGCATCGACAATTTCACGGCGGTCCTGGGGAACGAAGCTCACACCAACAGCCTCGCCGGAGCGCTGACCAACTTGGTTGTACACGCGACCGCGGGCCACAATGCGGAGTGGGTCCAGAACCGAATTGCCAGTGCCTGGCGGAGCATGGAGAGTGTCAACCTGCCCGGCCGGAACCCGGAGCAGCCTCCTCAATCGCCGGGAATGAACCTGTCCGAGTCTCTTCACCCCCAAGTTCTGGCAAGTGAACTCACGCGGCTCCGCACCGGCGGGCCGCGGAACAACGGACTGGTTGACGCCGTGATTTTCAAGCCGGGCAGAGCGTTCCACGCCTCTGGAGGGGCGCCGTTCGTCCGGGTGACGTTTCAGCAATCGTGAAAAGGAGATCGCCATGAGTGATCCGAGCGACAGGGAGATTGCGGAGGGTGTGGTGAAGCTGCTCACGCCGACACCGGCAGCCAGTCTGTGGAAGACGTTCGGGGTGTTCACCAAATCGTGCTTTGGCCTGGCCTGGCTGGGGTGTCTGCCGGTAGAGTTGATTCTGCATCGGAATACTGGGAAGAGGTACGCGAACACGGCGTTCTTCGTCATCGCGCTTCTCCTGCTCGGCTTGCTGGCCCAGCTGTTCGCCGGCCCCACGATCTCGTGGACCCGCGCCGGGAAGGACGCCGGTGTTCACGCGACAGGCATGGAGGAGGCCGCCGCAGCTCTCGGGCCTTTCGCCGTGTTGACCGTCGCGGCGCTTGTCGCGTTTTTTTTCCACTACTGCGGCAACCGCGAACGATTCGGACGGGATGACCAGGGGCACTCGTTTGATCTTGGAATCCCGCTCCTGGTCTTCCCGCCGTGGTATCCCAAGGAACCACCGGAGCAACCCGGCGAAGGGGTGCCTGCCGACGCTCCCAAGCCCCCTGCGCCTCCGCCGATCAGCACGCGGGAAGGCCTGGCCTATCCGGCGGCAATGTCGGGCCAGTTGGGCAGGATGCTCCGGCATCACGTTGACATGTTGAAGAGCGGAGAAAGCCCGTACGGGATGCTCTCCTGGTACGTGATCGCGTTCGTTGAGCCGATGCTCCTGATCGCCTGCGGGGTGCTCTTCTACTTTCTCTCGTCGTATTCCGGCTTTGGCGTGTACCTCGGGATCGTGGGGGTGGGGTTGTTCCTCAAGGCCTCGATCTTGCAGGCCGAGTGGAGAGAGCGAATCTACGACGATTGCGATCAACGGCTTGAGGCCGAGGCGATGCGGAACTGGCGCGGAGGCAAGCCAAACACTCCACTGTCTCGGGCATTCACGGTGCCGGTGATGCGTGCGGCGCTGCCCTCGCGGCGACCTATCCCGGACTCTGGACCGGTGAAGGCCGGCCCGGGATTCGAGAGTTTGATGCGGCCGGCCGTGCAGCCGACCGGCAGCACAACGCTCTTCCCGGCGGACCCGACGACCTGATCGAACGGGCTGCAAGATCCATATCACGACGGCTCCTGGGCCCCGGTGCCAGGAGCCGTCGTTCTTTTGTGACGGGCGACAAGTTCGAAACCAATCACGTGAAATCGCCCGGCCCGGCGAACGTCCATGGAGAGACGGACTACCACGCCATCCGAAGCACGAAGGGGGAGTCGATGCAAATCCAAGGTCCCGGCAGCATGCTCGGTCGCTCGGAATCTCACGCCAGCCGGCTTTCTCGTTCGCAGCCGTCCGCAGAAGAGATTCTTGCGTCAATCGACCCGGCGGTGTTCCCGCCGATTCTCACCGTGCATCAGGCCGCTGCCCTGCTCCAGTTGTCGCCCCACACGATCTACGGGGCGGTCAGCGATGGCCGGTTCAAGGTTTCCGTTCGACGCGGGAAGCCGCTGCGATTCTGGAGGGATCGGTTGATCCAGGAGTTCTTCCGGAGCTGAACTGCACGCTCGTGCGTCGCCACGCTGGCGTCAAGTCCTCGTCGGGGGGCTCGCCATGCGCTATCGCCTCAACCCCAATGAAGCTGATCGAACCAGAACGTGTTGACGGAACCGGCGTGACCATTGGGCGCCGGATGCAGTATCGCATGATCGAAGGACAGCGGATCGAGAAGCCCAGCGACAGCTTCACCGCCGTGTACAAGGATGCCGACGGTCGCTGGCGGCAGGACGGACTCGACACCACCAATCGCCGGGAGGCCCGCAGGCGGGCGATCGAGATCCAGCAGCGGGTGGAGTCGGGCCGCAAGCGGCCCCAGGCGGAGGTGGTTGAGTTCATTCCGCTGATCGACCGCTATGAGACGTTCTGTTCGGACAAGGGTCTGGCGCCCACGTCACTGACCAAGTACAAGTCCGATCTTGCCAAGCTCCGCGAGTTCGCCGAGCGGGAGCGGATCCGGACCATTGCCCAGTTCGATGCCCATGCCTTCTACCGCTTCCGGCAGTATCTCGCGGGGGCCAAGCACAAACAAGGCGTGGTCTACGCCCCGAAGTCGATCTACGCGACGTTGACGCTCGCGAAGCAGGTGTGCAAATGGGCCTGGCAGCAGCGGTTGGTGTCCGAGTACATTTTGGTGGGGGTGTCCCTGCCCACGGCCAAGGCACGACCCCAGCCCTGCTTCACCACCGATCAGGTCGAGATGCTCCTCGCTGCGACGGAGGGGAACACCCGCGTGGCATTCGCGATCCTGGCGTATTCCGGGATGCGGATCGGGGAGCTTGAGCAGCTTCGCTGGATGGATGTCCTGCTGGACCGCGGCAAGCTGGGGATGTTCCACATTCGCCGCGGCGGCTCTGCCGACACGACCAAAGACAAGGATCATCGCTTCGTTCCGGTTCACCCACGGATCCGCCCGCTGATCGACGCCCTGCCGCGAGGGGGAGAGCTCGTCCTGCCCGGCGCCAGCGAGCGGCGGTTGCTGGATGCCGTCAAGTCGGTGTGCAAATCCCAGGGGCTCGGCACGAAGTTCAAACTGCACTCGTTCCGGCACCACTTCGCCAGCATGTGCGCAAACCACTCCGTCGCCTACCGCAAGGCCCTCGCCTGGCTCGGCCACTCGTCAAGCGAGATCCTCGACCTGTACTACCACCTTCACGACGATGAGTCGGAATCGGCGATGATCGCCCTTGCCGGAGATCTGGGCAGAGTCAGTCGCTGACGGCTCCACCGCTGCCTCCGATTCTTCAGTCATTCACCCAATCATTTCGGGAGCGCCATTGGGGATTCGCAAGGAGGGGCCCCCAATGGTGCTCCCGGCCAGCATCGCACCGACGCCCATTGCGAACGCATCCGCATCGCATCAAGTTGTGTCCGATCCGCTGCTCGACAATGCGAACAGTTGTGGCCTGTCACACGATGGCATAGCGTGGGTGTGGCCTGATTGTCGCGCTTTCATTTTCTCGCCTCCAGGTTGGGGACATTGGGTGGATCGCAACCGGGAGGTGCTGTACTTCGCCTGCCCATGAAACTCGCAGACTTTCTCTTCAAAACTGGGCGGACGCCACGCGATATGCGGCGTGAGCTCGGTATCCGTGGCCGTAGCACAGTCACACGTTGGTGCACAGGGGAACGTATCCCGACTCCGTCGATGATCGGCCGGATTGAACGATGGAGCAAAGGGGAGGTGACGCTTCACGATTTCCTCGACCGCAAGACGATGGCGAAGTGTGCCCAGTTGATCACGTTGCCAAATGGCAAGAAGAAGCAGGTGTTTCCGTGGAGCAACAGGGACGCCGATCTGGACTCGTGCGGAGAGGCGGTGTCTGAAGAAGATCCTGAAGGCGACGCTCCCAGCATGCCGGTGCAGGAGGCGATCGCCACCCTGGGAGCCGGTCGGGTGACACAGCTTCCGAATCAGCAGTTCATGCTCGATGGGAAGCCGACCGATCCGCGTGGCCTCGTGGCTGCCGCGAATCGCCAAAGGGCCAAGATGGGGCTCGATCCGATCGAGTATCTGGGCGGATCAGGGGTCAGGCGATGACCGGCGCGGATTCTGCGCCGCACTCGGAGGGGGATCGGGTGGAGGTCTCGGAAAGCCCCTTGACGGGGAAGCCGGGGCGCGGGAATGCTGGATTGCCACGGCTGCTCACACTGACGGAGGTCGCCCGCGTACTACGCGTTCACCGCAACACGGTCGAACGGGAACGCAAAGAGGGTCGCTTGCAATCGGTACGGGTCGGGCGCCGGGTGCTAGTCCCGTTGGAGGCTCTGGAGCGGTATTTGGATCAACCTGTTGACGGAGAGAATCGTTGCGAGAGAATCGACTATTCGAGTACGGAGGCTGCTGGCTCGTCCGCCGCGACGATGCCAGCAATCTCTACATCTGTTGGTGTCGGGAGGGCACACGCCGCGTCCGGCGCCGTACTGCGGGCACGAGCGATCTTGAGGAAGCGAAACGATCCTTGATCGCCTTCGTGGAAGGCCGGCGTGCGACGCACGGCTCCTCTGCAACTTCGCCGGCCGCGCCACCACAGCAGTCTCCGCCAGTTCACTCCGGCCCCCTCCTCTTGGACCTGCTGCTCGCGTACGTTCAGAAGCTGGCGGACGGAGGCGCCAGTTCATTTCCGACCGCAAAGTTCGCGCTTCAACATTGGACCGAATTCTGCGAACGGGAGGACTTGGTGTATGCGAGCGAGCTGACCCTGTCGTTTCAGGAGCGGTACATCGCCTGGCGACGTGAACGGCTGCGATCGCGTGGGTACAAGGGGTCGAATGGCACGATCAACCGTGAGCTTGGGGTCTTGCAGGCATCGCTCTGGCACGGATGGCGGCACCAACGACTCGCGGCAGTACCGCCGGTGAGAATGCTCCCTCAGCCCCGCGCTCGGGAGCGTTTCCTGACGACGGATGAGGTGCGGCGATTGCTCGACGCTTGCCATGACTCGTACCTGTACCGATTCGTCCTGATCTGCCTTCACACCCTTCAGCGACCGGGCGCGGTATTTCAGCTTCGCGTCGATCAGGTCGATTTGGCCCGGAGCCGCATTGATTTTCTACCGGTAGGAGCGGTGCAGTCCAACAAGCGACGCCCCGTAGTGCCGATCACGGCGACGCTTCGGCCCGTGCTCGAAGCGTGTGTCGCGGAGTCCAGGCAGGGATTCGTCGTCGAACGGCACGGCGAACCGCTGTACCGTGTGCGGCGGTCCTTCGCCAAAGCCTGTTCGGAAGCAGGGCTCAAAGGCGTAACGCCCTACACGCTGCGTCACACGGGCGCCACCCTGTTGGCCGCTGCCGGGGTGTCCATGAGGGCGATTGCGGGGATGTTGGGACACACCACGGAAAAAACGACAGAGAGTTACGCAAAGCACAGTCCCGAGTTCCTGAAATCCGCCGCTGACGCCCTTGATCTGATTCTCGGTGGGAGTGCCTTGACCCAAGAGCGGGTGTCGAACAGAGCCGATACCGGCCAAGCGACCCAGTGCGCTCCAGTTGCGCGCCAAGATCTGTGGGCGACCATCGGAGTTCAACAGCCCGAGATCACCACGTCGACTCAACCGCGCCTGGAAATGCTGCGAGAGGCACCGACGCCAAATGGCGTCGTCGTGCGGTTTCATCACCAGTCGGAACTGGCTGAGCCGGTTCCGATTCTCGCCGGAGCGATGGTGGGTGCAGCAGGGATTGAACCTGCGACCCCTACCATGTCAACGAATCAAGACCACCTGCATATCGCTGATTCCAGTCGTTCTGGGGCAACTGACGCACCTCGACGCCCTTCCAGCACCCGAACGGCGCGCCATCCGCGCGCCACCTGATGGAGGGTGTCAAGCGACATCATGGAGCGATGGCACACACATTTCCGGGCCTCGCCTGACATCGTCGGCGGCCAACCATCATGGGGATAGACTAAGAGTCTGCTGCCCCGACCATCTCGCCCGACATCGTGGGCACCGGAGTGCCTTCGCCAACGCCAATGGGGATCGGGAGGCAGGACAACGCCTCCGTGCCTTTACTGCGGCAGCGCGCTGCATTGTCTCGGCAACGGGTCAGGCAATGTGTGCGCTCCGGTTGGGCGCCGGTGAACGGTCGCTGCGGCCAAAGCCGCCGATGGGTCTGCTCTCGGGTTCTACCAGGGTCATGGCCGGGTATTGCCCGGCGGCCTCGCGCAATCGCTTCAGCGGTCCAAAGTCGCAGCGAAGGCCAAGATGGCGAACAACGCCCGATCGCTTGGCGGCGAGTACACGTTCGCATTAAATCTCGAATTGCAGCGCGAACGCGTGGAATGACCCGGAACCTCGCGCGACTATGCTGTTGAAGGACGGCGCAAATGCCATTGCCTGAGTTCCTGAAATCATTACCCCTCGTGCAGGTGCTGCGCAAGCATCTTCTTCGCTTGCGAGCTCGCCATGCACCGATTCCACCGCTGGGATTAGTTGTCGGCTATCCGTTGGGCGTAATGCCGAAGGAGGTGCTTGATGCACATCGCAGCCAATTCAGAAGGGAGTTGAGGCCGAGCGAGTACCTGGGAGGCAGCCTCCATGAAGATGTGTCGCCAGGTCCATCGAGTGTCTGTGATGGATGGCAGTGGCTTGTTCTTGATCTATCACCTTACGGGTATTCCCTTGCCGATCATCCGTCACCAACGTCGTCTGAGGCACCTGTTGATATCTTTACTCCGGCAATGAACGAACGCATTGCCGAACTTAGTCGTTTGTGGCATGAAGCTGAAGCCCATTTGGACTCTGACGATGTGCCAGATGGATCTTGGGCGACTACGTGGACCAGTGTGTGCGCCTATGAGCGGCGTTCGTTCAGCATCACGGATGTTCTCCTAGCCGATGCAGCAATCGCGCGACTGGGTCGCTCAGTAGCAGCATCGACGGCCATTGCACTCATAATACCAGCTGCTGCGCGAGCGGCCGTTGACAACGGTCGTGTTATGTGCTATGTCGTAGCGAGTGCAGCATCGCACACTACCGCATCTAGAGGCACTACGGTCGATGGAAGTATGATTGCATCAAGTGACGATAAAGGCGAACAGGCCAGTGCAGCTGCATCGGCCTCGCAGAACGACCTCCGCAATCCGTTGGCAAAGGCGTTGGAGAACGATCCACGGCTACTGGCGTTCATGGCGGAGTTGGATGCCGTGGAGTCCAAGACCGACGATCCGACTGCCGTAGAAGCGGTGTATGAAAAACACCTTGATGGTCTAGATACCGAAACATCACGAGCAATTATCCAAGCCGCCATTTATCGTCAGCAGCAAAGACGGGGCTAAGCCCGCAGAGCTGGCGCCGACGTGTTCCGTGACCTGTGTCATGTCAATACCTACTCCAACGCTGACTTGGGAGCAAACCAGAGAATGGTTGCCGTTGGCTTTGCGGAAGGTGTCCGACGAAGGAGAAGCCACGGCGTTGTGTGACAACGCGCGCTTTCGATATCTGCGTTACGTCGCAAAGCTCGAAGCACGTGGAGAGAGGATCGAGAATCATGCTGGACTCTTTCTTAAACAGCTGCGTTGGCAACTTGCTACGTACCGAAAAAATGAGGCTCTTAGGGCGGACCGGATTCGGCAGTACATGTTAACCCCGACGAGTGCGGAGGAACGTGTCGATGGCCTAGAACTCGAGGAGTTGATGATGGTCTGCGAGACGTTGGAGCCAAGCCAGCGCGAGGTCATACGGCAATACCTTGAAGGATGCACGGTGAGTGAAATAGGACAAACGAGTTCCTCGCGTTCCACAGGGTACCGCCGGCTACGTGATGTGCTCGCTGAAATCCGGGAGAAGTTGTTAGCGGATTAGACGAGGTAGATCAATCGCTTGGAGTCATGATTGCTCGGCATCGGTTCCTCCACCCAACATGCGCCGCTTACCGCTGGTCGACTAGGTGAGGCAGAGTACGCGCCAGTTGCCGGCCTGGGGAACCAGCGGTGGATGGGTCGCTGGAGTTCGTCGCAGGCGGATCGTCGGAGGCGGCGCTCGCCGCAGGAGGCTGAAGGGCGAGGGTTTGCTCCTGATTCTGTCTCATGCAATCGTCCGCAGAACAGTCTATGTTCGCGTCCGCATGCTGCCGTAGCTCAGTGGTAGGGCACCATCTTGGTAAGCCGCGCGACTACCGCGCATCGATGAGCACGGTGCTTCCCTGGAACTCCCCAGTTCATTGGTGTTGCTTCCCTTCAGTGCCTGCAGTCCCCTCTCGGGGTGCGCGCCGGTGACTCTCGGGGCGATCGCAGATTGTTCTACCATTCTCCGACCAGATCCCTGAGATTGGACCGCAATTGCCGTCGCGCCAGTTCCAGCGACCATTGCCGTGACGTGGCCAATACGGTCAGCGCCGACTGAACATGAATCGGCCGTGCCGGGGCATCGCCCTCTGCGGTAAATGGACCATCGGTCTCCGTCAATAGGCGGTCTGCTGGAATCACCGCGACTATTTCTGTGCCTCTGGTGCGAAACATCTGAGCATTGATCGAAAAAAAACAGCCGAGGGCCACGGCTCGCTTCGCCTCGGATGTACTGCCACTGAACCAGTGGAGCACGGTCTTGCCACGTCCTGGAGGAAGATGTCGTTCGAGCAACTTCAACACCCGGCCCGCCGAACGTACGCTGTGAATGGAAATCACCTTCCCGCCGTGGGCCGCACATGCTTGAAGCACGCGAATGAACACCTCTTCCTGCAGAACCAATGAAGACACGTAGCGGGGGCTGGCATCCAGCCCTACCTCTCCAATGAACCGGGCCTCGGGCAAATGCTGCTCGAATACGGAGATCTCAGAAGCTCGTTCGCCAACCAACTGCGGGTGGATGCCCAGCGCGGGCCGCACGAAGTGCGATCGCATCGTCCACTGCCGATTCTGCGGCCAAGCCTTCGGGGTGGTTGTCACGGCCAAAGTGCAGATCCTCTGCTGATCGCACTCCGCGATGACCGCCGGCGGATCGGGGTACAGGTCAATGTGACAGTGGAAGTCAATGAGGGGGTCTGTGCTCATGAGGGTGTCGTCTTCGCACGACGCAGGAGTTGGCGTACCTCTGCCATGCCGCGGCGGTACACGTCCGCCAGGTCCGCGAGATGCTCCGCTTCATCTCTGAGCGATCCAGGTTTGTGAATCAGCAGCTCGGCCAATCCGGGTGTGTTCGCCACCCGCTGGCTGGCCAGCTGAAACGAACGCACTTGCAGTCCCTCGGCGCTCGTGGACTTGAGGGGTCTCGCCGCCAGATTCGGGATTGTGTAGGTGGTCGGATCCCGCCCGAGCCCGGCCCGGAGAGCCGCCCGGCGAATGAGACATGGGACGCAGAAGCCGCAGTGCTGTGGTGGATGTCTCTGCCATCGGCCCTTGGTGTAGGACGAACATGACACAGTGGTCTTCGCGAGGTCCTTTATCAGCGCTTGGTTGCGACATGCGGACACCATCTCCCCCTTTGTGACGTACTGGTAGGGGTTGACAAGTCGGCAGTTGATGCCGAGAGCCAACAACATGTCGTTCCAACGAGCCATGTAGAACGGGTGAGTGGTGCGAGTGCTCATCGAGCCGAGTCTGAGCACGTCGAGCGGGACGTTGAGAGAGATCAACCCGTTTTCTGGAACTTGGATGGTCACGCCATTCCTAAAGCAGGTCGCGGCATATGCCGCCAAAGAAAAGAACAGGAACGATCTCCCTCGCGTGCTGTCGTCAACACCGGCGGACGCCAGCAGCCGCGGAAACGAGAGCCAGAGCCGGAAGCGTTGGAATGCACTCTCTTTGTATTCGTGTTTGAGTGCGTCAAAGCAGTCAGTCTGAGCGGTGCTCGTGGCACCGTCTCCGGCGTGGCTGACAAGGAGCGGCACGGCTCCCGCGTGAAGAAGGTCGATCGCACCGATGAGGCTGTCAAGTCCACCCGAAAACAGCGCAACGGTGGAGAACGGTGGGGCTGCATCTGCCAACAAGCTCGTAGGAGCGATTTGCTTGAAGCCAGACGGCCTTGCGCGGAAGCGGATTGTCCATCGGTCCCCGGTGAGGAAGTTCAGCATGCGCTGGAGAAGGTCGGATGTCGGTTGCCATCGGTCGGGATTACTGACGGGCACCACGACCATGATCTCCCGTGTCCAGGAATCCTGTGAAGTGTCTTGACGTGAGATTCTCGTGTCGGCGGCATACACGAGCGATCCGAGCACAAGCAGGTCAACGCCGAGTTCTGTCGGGAATAGCCCGAGGTCCTTAAGGTGCGCCAGCGAATTGCCAAGGCCATGTCCAAGTCGGCGGGCGCCAACGACCAAGTCGATCTCGTGAGCGGCATATCCCCCGAGCGCGATGGCTTCGCTATCGCCGCCGCCCAGGCGTCCAATAAGAGCGTGTTGCGTCATTCCATGCCCTCCGCCATTGCGGCCATTAGGTCAAAGGCGGAGATATAGACCTCCCGGACCAATCCTTCGATGCGAGCGGGCACCAAGCCGTCGAAGATCTGGCTTGTGCGGTGGACGGCGTCATGCACAGCTCCGCGGACAAAGTCGTGGATCTGAGTCTGCACGCGGCGGATTGCCGCAAGGTCCGACGGTAAGGCGACGACCTTCATGCCGATGTCGTTGTGTAGACGAGCCTCGATGGAGTTGGCGATGAAGGCCTCAAGTATCTCCAGCATCTGATCCGCGGTCATTTGGGCGAGGTCGAGTCCTGCCTCGACAACCTCTGCGATGGTTTCGATGAACGCTTCACGCGCGATCGCTTCATCAATCGTCCCTCCGTCAGGACAGATCGCATCCGCCAAAGCGACGAAGATCTTCTCGACCGGTTGTCCTGATAGCTCTTGAAGGTTGAGGTGCCGCAGCGCTTCGGTGACGCCCTGTACGCGAGCACTCTGGAGAAAACCCACAAGCCCGGCCGCTGTCGTACGTGAGGGCGCCATCCGCCGGGTGGCGGTACCGGAACCGCCCGATGCGGTTCGCACATAGTGCGAAATCGCACGTCCCAGACGCGAAGTGTCCTTGCCGCCGGAGGAGGCAAAGTGTGACATGTTCGCTCGGGCGTCACGGAAACGGTTCATCACTGGTGCGGGAGGCGTCACCGCTGGGTTGGTCGCGGATGTGGGAGTCGGTTGGGCAACACTTGCCGGTGCGACGCCGTCTGCCGCCGGAGTAGAGCCCGCGCCCGTCCCGTCACCCTCTAGCCAACTGGGGACAAGGGGTGATGTGCTTCCGGGGCCCGCGGAGGAATTCGACGTTCCCATCAGGGCCGTCTCCCAAGCTTCGTCACGCTTGCGACCTTGCCCACCGCTGCCGCCGCCATCGCCAGACCCTTGTTCTTGTCCTGTTGTGCCCAATCAAGAATCAACGCGTTCAAGCGCGTCGTCGCCGCGCTCTCTTGAATGATCCCGCCCCACCCTGCCACTGCCCAAGTGCCGAGTCGCTCCTTGGGGAGCCCTTCAAGGAGGTCCAAGAGCCTCGCTTGAAGAGGAACGTGGAGCTTTGTCAATGTGCGGAGGCCAGCCATTCCGGCTGGCTCTTCCGAGAACTCACCTCCTACGCGCACGCGTTCGGCAACGATATCGAACAGCTGCCCAATCTCCGCCGGCGACAACTGCTTCAGATCTGCGTCAAGCGCCCGGACGGCCATGCTCGAACCCATAAGTGTCTCGGCAATCTCGGACAGATGGCCCAGCACGGACAGTCCGGCAAAGTATCCCCGCCTGTCCTTCGTCAAGAAGAGATATGGTTGCAGGTTTTCTGCACCAAGCGGCGGTTGGACCTTCGACCAAGCGACGATGGCTTCGTCCTTGAGCCAAGTTTCCACTGCATCGCTCTTTGAAGGCCGCTCCGGTTTCTTCGCGGCTCCCTTGGAGTCACCCGTACCCGGACTGAATTGTTCCAATTCGGCCAGCTGCGTGACGGTGCCGGCTTGAGCGGCACTTGCGAGCCGTCCGATTTGGTCGAAGAACGTGGGCTGGAACCGTTCGGCGAGCATCAGTTTGGCGAGGACAGTGGACTTGATGTCGGCCTGGAATCCTCGCGCCTTGGCCGCTTGGAGTCGGAGGAGCAGGGTATTGACGAATCGTTTGAGTTGCCGAGGGTTCCCTTTGGCACCGTCGGCGAGTACCGGGCCGATCTGCTCGCTCAACCACACGGCCTCGCGAAGGGGATCGGTAAGGCCCCCAAAACTGGTCTTGACGTCGGCCTCGCTAATGGTGCGGCCCTCCCAAGGACGTCGCAAGCGCTCCCTTGCCGTAGCGATGAGCTTGACAAAGCCCGCATCGTCGGCGGCAACACTCGCTCCTACCAGCATCAGCGTCACGTAGATGCGTGTCTCGGTCACCCCAAGCGCTGGAATGCGAAACGGGACCTGGATGAGTTTCTCCAGGTAGTTGCGGGCGTAGGTGAGTGGGCCTGAGCTGTCTGGCAAACCGGGAAAGTGCCGCCGGACGGCATACTCGATCATGGCTTCATCGGCCGCGATGACGAACGCAGTCTTCTCGCTGAACACGAAGAGGCGGATCGCCTCAAGCGTTTCGATCGCGGTCTCGGGTAGACACCTGTCGAGATCATCCACCAGGACAACGAGCTGGCGGATCTGGGCCTCGACGAGGAGCTGATCGAACTCTCGCCTGAACTCCTGTATTTCCTGCGGAGCGTGCTTCGTCTCGGCCGGTGAGAGAATGGATTCCGCCGCTGTGAGAGCCTTCTGGACGTTTTCCGGCGTCGCCAGCTTCGCCGGATCGGCGGCAAAATCGCGAAGCGCGCCGACTACCGACTCGACTATCGCGGCGGCGGGAATTCCGGTGGTCGCGGTTATCGCAAAGGTGCCAGCCATCTTGGCCGCTTTCAGCCAGTTGATGCGGTGATATAGGTCCTTGACGACCCCCTTGGCCTTGCTGGAGAGAGGACGGGCGGCGACGAGCGCGGCGACAATGGCCTCGATCAAAGCGATTTTCGCGTCTTCGAACCCCTGGAAACTCCAACCGTTGATCCGGATACAAAGCACCTCGCTCTTGGCTCGCTGCTCGATGGCGTGGGCGAGCATTTCAAGGACGCTCGATTTGCCTGCTCCCCAATCACCGTGAATGCCAATTGTTACCGGCACGCCCGCGTGATGTGCCAGAAGATCAGCGATCGTGACGGCAATCGGTTCGGCGTTGAGCAGGTCAATCTTCGTTTCGTTGTCTGACAGTATCATTCATTATCCAATGTGCATCGAGCTCTCGGTGCCACTCTACCCCAGGAATAGCATGATGATTGACCCTGCGCCACTCCCTTTTTTCGTGGCGATGCCCTTTGGCGACGCTGGCGCGAAAACCCTTGATCTAGGGCCTACTGCCTGAAAGTCTGACTGGTAGGGAATGCGTAGAGCCACCAGCCGAGGTAGGTGCAGCGGGTCTGCTTACCGCCTTCTTGCCGTGCGGCGAACGTCGTGTGGTAAGCTGGGGTGATTCAATCCGTCGTTCTCTCATTCGAGAACATCGTGCCAGGAATGCTGATCGCAGCTCGGAGTATGTGCCTGCGCCAGTCTCTGCCATCGCAAGACCAACCCGGATGAGCTCCCGCTCCTCCGGTGCCTGTGGAAGTCGAATGACGCGAGGTCGGCGTTGCTGAGAACTCAATGAACACTCCAGCAGGAGATCGCAGATAAAGGCCCGCGTTCCCCTCTTCGCATGGTCCGCACCATTTTCCGTCTGTGCTGCGACAATCGCTCCGATTCTGAAGCCGTTGCGATAGAGGCTGCTGCCTAAGGCCCACCACGCCCGAAGTTCGGTACTGTGGTACGTCAGCACGAGCTTGCCGTCCGGGCGTAGCACACGAGCGCACTCGCTGAACACACCATCCAGCTTCCGCCGATATGCGGCTAGGCCTGAGCGCCGCCATCGGTTCGGTACTGCCTCCTGCTGCCCCCGAAATACCCCGCAGCGAGGTGCCAGTCCGAATGCATCAGTCCACGCCAAGAACATGGATGCCAACTCGCCGTACTGAACACTGTCGTAGTACGGCGGATCAGTGACGACAACTGAGGCTGCTCCGTCTTTCACGAGCAACTTGTTGCTGCTTCCCTGAACGATCATGCAAGATGCGGTCTCCTCTGACGCAGGCGGGGACTTCGTCATCGCGTACCGCACAGATCTGGTCGCTGGCAGGTTGTCCTCTGCCCACCCCGCCGCTGCGACGCTCGCTCGAATCCGACGCTCCAGACTCCCACGTCCTACGGACGCCAGGGGATTTGGCTCAACGGCGAGTCCGTCAAACGAGTATCGATGATTCGCCAGCGCCTCAAAGACCTTCGGGTGGTAGCGGTCCCACCGACACAGGTGCCCAGGCATCTCAGTGGCTCCAGCAATACACAGTGCCAATCGATCTCGGACCGCTGAATCCTTGGCGATATCGTTAGCCATTCGGGATGCGGTCAGCAGCACCTGTAGCTGTCGACGCGGATACAAATCGCTCCAAGACCGAAAGCCGGCCCGAAGGAGCTTCGCCGTCTCGATCCCCTTGGGAATGGGCTCATACAGCGCCCTTGGTACTTCGCCATTCGCTCCACGGGCGGTGCGCTCCTCGACGCTGGGAGATTCGAGATACACGAGGCGACCGTCTTTTACCTCTTCAAACCTTTGCACTAGCACGGGCGACCAGCGGCCAATCCCGGAGGTTCTGGTCACCCTGTGGCAAGCAGGGCACCAGCGTGACGGGCGGTCGGTCAGTTCGTATTCGCACTTTGGACAGCGCGGCTTCTGAGCGTCAGTGAGATGCCTACTGGTGTGGCCACACCGTCGGCAGCCGAAATACCCGTGAACTTCGTTGGCAGCCCTAGAGGCCGTGGATAGAAACGCGTAAGGAAAATCCCAGAACGTTTCGGCGCAGTCCCGGCATTGGCGTGCCCGAACACGGAACGTGTGAGCGACGGGCGGGCGCCCATCCGCCAGTTGGTAGCGCCAACCGTGGGTCTCTCGAAGTTGGGCCAGAAGTCGATCCCCCGCGGCCCGCAGTTTTTGCGCCGAGACGGGGGCGAGGGTCACCCGCAAGCCCCAAGCCGCCCAAGGGTTCAGGTCTTGAGCATAGACTGGAAGGCCCCGACGGACGGCCTCAATGGCGACCGTCCCGCCTCCGGAGAACGGATCCACCACCGTACCGTCCTCAGGCCGAACGCCTGCGGCGTCAAGGATCGCACCAATCACCGTGTGCGGGCGGCGGGCCCACCAGCGGTAGAGCGACACCAACGGTTGATGAACTTCCCGGTTTTTTGTTTCGACGCGAACGCCTCGTCTAACCGCGTTCCAATCAACCTGAGTGAGCAGCCAAGCCATGCAGTTTCGCCCACACCGCGGCTCTGGCGGGCTGAGCTACGGCCAAGTCCGGATTTGCCCACTTTGCCATTGTTTGGGCAATGTGGCCGGGTGTCAACCGCGGGGACGATCCGAACGGGATTTCCCGCTTGTGGCGAAGGGGTCGCTACACTCGGCAAATCAGGCCGGACCATTCCACTTTGGGAGCGCTGCGATGCCCGCGATGTCTGAAGAGGCGAGGAAGACCGCCGTCGAGGCAGCCATCGCCGCCATCGCTCCGAACGAGTTGGAGCGCCGCAGTTTGGTATGGCAAGGCGAGTCCCGCTTGTTTCCGGTGGTAAAGCTACCGCTCGATGCGGTGGTTCTCAATCGACGGAGCCACCGCATCCGAGCGCAGGTCGAGTCGGATTCGCAACGACAGGTGATTGAGGATGACCCATACAGCGACGCCGCACAGATAGCCATCGCAGGCATTCTCCGTCGCACCGAAGACTTCGAGGCGCTAAAGAACAACCTGAATCAGGAGGGTCAGCGGGAGCCAGGCGTCGTAACCCGCGCGGGGGTTCTCATCAACGCCAATACTCGAACTGTTGCCCTACGTGACTTGGGCGAGCAGTACATCCGCGTGATCGTGCTTTCGCCGAACGCTACGGAGAGCGAGCTAGACGAACTAGAACTCACGATTCAAATGGCCCGCGAGTTCCGTCAGGACTACACATTCACCAACGAACTGCTCTTCGTCAACGACTTGCTCAACACGCACCGTCGAAGCCTGCGCTACATCGCCCTGGCTCTGAGATGGGCGGACTCCACTTCGGACGCCGAGGTCCGGCGGGCAGAGCAACGGGTTACGGAGTGGCAGCAAATCCTCTCGATCGTTCGCGATCTTCAGAATCGCAGCGGGGGGAGGATTCCGCTTACCGACTTTGACGACAAGAGGCAGGCCCTCCAGGAAATCAATCGACAGTACCAAGAACTCAGTGCGTCTGACCAAGCACTGGCCGAGAATGTGAAGAGCGCCCGGCTCCTTGGTCTGCTCACGGGCCTCGGCTACCGCGAACTGCGGTTCTTTGACGAGGATTTCCTCACCGATCATCTTGTGCCGGCGTTGATGGACGACGAAACTCTGGGTGACCATTCACCGCACATGTGGGCAGAGGGGCCTGAGGGTGCCGCGGTAGACCTGCCCGGACTTGATCTGCCCGGCTTGGATGACCAACCTGCTCAGCCGGGGGTAAACGTGCTGCCCCTGGTCAAACGCGTGGCCGAGAGCACCGCCGACGAAGTGATCGAAGTCCGATCGGCAGCGGGCGAGGTAGAAATCAACAGAGAAGCGTTCGTTGTTGCACTACGTGGTGCGCTCATGAACGCCGTGGATCTTGCGCGGGCCGATCGCAAAGCTGGCGGCCGATTGGCTCGGCCGGCGGCAATGCTCAAGGACGTCACAGCGAAGCTCTCGCGGGTTATTCGCGCGTTTGAAGATGTGGCCGACGACGCGCAGTTCGATCGCGCCAAATTCAACCAGATGTACGCATCGTTTCAGGCAGCCGCAGAGAAACTGGAGCAGTCCCTACACGCCCATTGACGAGTTGCTCCAATGCCACCTCCCACCATCAAGATCAGCGCGGTCGGAGACCGCCCCAGTTTCGATGTTGTTCGTGGTCCCGGAGTCCCGGAGACCTTTTGGCTTCGCTTGCGGTCGGAGTGGGGGATTCAGGGTCCTGATCCCGCATCTCACCTTCTCGTCGGGGTCGAGCAAGTCCTGTCTCGACTTGCCTGGCTTAAGCCCGAGTGTCGCTTGCATGGCGTTGGCATTGAATGGAATGACCGCGCTCGCCAAACCCTTGGTTCTCTTCATGCGGAACGCCTGGCAGTCGCCGACGTTGGGGCGCGATTACCGCTTACCGATCTTGAAGTCCGAGCTCGGCTGAATGGCTCAAGATTTGTTCGAGAGCTTCAGTCTTTCCAAGTGCGCGATCTGACACGGATTCTGAGCCTCTCTCATTCCGCAAATTTTTCCGTACCGGGCGCGGGGAAGACCACCGTCGCCTATGCCACCTATGAAGCAGAGCGGCAGTCGGGGCGAGTGAGTCGACTGCTGGTCATAGGTCCCATCTCTGCGTTTGAGAGTTGGATCGCGGAAGCGAGATTGTGCTTCACAGTGCCACCGAGGATTCAGGTGTATTCGGGGATTCGGCCGCGCGCCGAGACTGAGGTTCTTCTCGTCAACTACCAACGGTTCTATTTGAGCTACGACGACATTGCCGCTTGGGCGTCGCAGCATCGAACCCATGTGATCCTCGATGAAGCCCATCGCATGAAGCGGGGCCGTGATGGTGAATGGGGCACCGCTTGCTTGGACCTCGCATACTTGGCGGCGCGGCGCGACATTCTTACGGGAACCCCAGCCCCGAATGCTCCCGGCGATCTGGAGGCGCTGATTGGCTTTCTATGGCCCAACCAAGCACGACGGATTCTGCCAAGCGACGCTCTTCTGCCGTCTCCGCCGTCGGACGTGGGCCCACGGATTGCGCAAGCGATTCGACCGCTCTTTGCCCGGACCACCAAGCGTGAACTCGTCCTGCCTTCTCCGACTTTCCAAGCCTTGAAGGTGCCGCTCGAAGGGCTTCATGCTGACATCTATCACGCGCTCATCGACCGATATGCGGGACAACTATCGGTTGGCAGCGTTGAGCGAGTCGACTTCGTCCGCCTTGGCCGGATCACGATGTACTTACTGGAGGCGGCGTGCAACCCGGCGCTGCTGACGGCCGGATCATCGCGCGACGACCCGATCGAGTTCCGGCATCCGCCCCTCGTGATTGAACCGGGATCGTCTCTCGCGGAAGTCCTACGCCGGTACAGCGATTATGAAGTACCGCGCAAGTTCGTAGAGCTCGGCCGCATCGTCAAGGCCAACGCGGAGCAGAATCGAAAGACGCTGGTATGGTCCACGTTTGTGCGAAACCTGGCCACTCTGAAGCGAATGCTTGCCGTGTACGAACCGGCGATTGTTCACGGGGGCGTTCCGCCCGCCGAATCCGCACCGTCTGCTCCGCTCACGCGTGATGCTGAACTCAGACGCTTCCGCGAGGATCCGAACTGCATGGTGCTTCTGGCGAATCCAGCGGCGATGGGTGAGGGCGTCAGTCTTCACCAAACTTGCCACGATGCGGTCTATCTGGATCGGACATTCAACGCCGGGCAGTACCTGCAGAGCCTGGATCGCATTCATCGACTGGGCCTCGGACCAAATGACGAGACTCGATTCACGTTTCTCTTGACTGAAGGCACGGTGGACATGGTGGTTGACGGACGAGTTGGTCTCAAGGCTGCTCGGCTCGGCGCGATGCTCGACGATCCGGATATTGCGACGATGGCGCTTCCCGATGAGGATGACTATGGGCCGGTTGTCGATTCGGTCGAGGATGTGAACGCGTTGCTCCGTCACCTCCGAGGCGAGAATGCGTGAGGCAAACGCATCTTCGACGGCGATACCGTCAAAGCAGATACTGAGGGCCGCGATCCGCGTTCTCCGATGCCTTAGCGCGCCGGAGACATCCCGCGCACATGTCCGCAGTGCCTATCCGCACCTGCCGACGGACGGGGTGTTTTGTATTGCGGATTTCGTCGCCGCGGAGGTCATGCTCATCGCATGCGGCATTCTCGCCGTTAGGGAGGATCGGATTACCGTTCATCCCGAGATACTCACGCTGGTCACGGGCCAGGAGGCCTCTGTGGTTGAGGTGTTGCTGGCTCGCATCGTGGAGACTGTCGCTCCGCCTTGGCTGTCATCCGCGGTTGCCGGTGACGAGTTCCGAGCGGAATTTGTTCCCGATCGGGACTTGCAAGCCCTGTCGTCGACCTTTTCCGACCCGATGGCCCGCGAAGCATTTCTGCTCGCCCTTGGGAATCGGTTCGATGCCACCGCCCGGAGCGCTCTTGGCTCTGCCGGAGAGGAATTCGTGGTTTCTCTCTGCAAGAGCACGCTCGCCGGGAAGGGCCGCACCGATTTGGCCGAGCAAGTTCGGCGAGTGTCCCTTGTGAGCGACATGCTCGGGTATGACGTCGTTGCACCGACCACGAACGCAGACATCGCTCGGTTGGAAGTGAAGACCATGGGGTACTCGGGTCCTGATGTGGACTGCTACCTGTCGCGAAACGAAGCGATCGTTGCCGCGCGCGACCCTCGCTGGCGACTCGTCGCGTGCGGCCTCGGACCCGATGGCAAGCTTGTCCTGCTCGGCTGGTGTGATAACGGAGCGTTTGCCGCGGACCTGCCGCAGGATCGATCACCGCGCGCACGCTGGACCAGTGCCCGCCTCCGAATATCGCGCGAGTTGCTTCGAGCGGATATGGATTCGTTGCTCTGAGTGGCGTCTCTCCTTTCCTTCTTGCCAAAGCAGGCCCAAGAATCGCTGGCACTGGTGTCGCCTGCAACACGCGCGATCATCGGGCGATCACCATTTGCATCGCCTTGGCCTTCGCGGCGGCTGCCGTTCCCCAGAGCCGACCGTAAAGGCGATTCTCTTGGCGGGCGACCTCATTGGTAGCTCGGACCGGACGCTGGTGGTCGAACCACTGGGTCACAGCGTTGAGGGCAGTCCAAGCCGCTGCCGGATGGCCCGTGCGAGAGCGATCAAGGTCGAAGTTCATGGCCCACTTCGACAGAATCTCCCGGGCGTGATCCACCCGGCGCCGATCCCCAGTTGTGGTCGCGTTCTTCGGGATCTCGTCCACGGTAGCCGCGTACACCTCAAGCCAGAACCGCTGCAGGTCCTCTCGCGCCATCTCCCGCCCGTTGAGCGCCTGCGACTGCTTGGCGAAACTGTCCCTCGCCTCGGCAAACAGGCCGAGAGCCCTCCTCGCATCCTCCAGCTTGTCGGCGATGGATCCCTCGTGGCGAAACCGCACGGTGGTCGCCGCGTTCTCGCCCTGCTTCAGGCTGGCATGGAGGGTGTTGCTGCAGACGACGCGGATGGTGGTCGGCTGGCAGGTCACGGCCAGAGAGCCGTCGTGGGCGTTGACCACCAGCAGGTAGGGCTTTACCTCATCGGACGATCCGACCCACACTGATTCGCCGCGGAGCAGGAACCAGACCCGTTTGCCGCCGCGGATGGACCCGGCGGATTCGATCTTTACCTCGCCGGTCGCGCCGAGCGCATCGCAGAACGAAGCGAGCTCGTTGTTCTGCACCGGCTGGTATCCGACCCCCACGACGCCAAGCGGAGAGCCGTTGTCGCCGCGGACGTTCAAGACGTGAGTCGAGACTGGTCGTTCTTCGTCACCGTTCCGAGCGATGAGTGGCCACTGCTTGACCGGCCAATCGAGATCGGCGATTGTTAGGGCATTGAGGGCGCTAGGTGCGTTCTCGACGATGACGCCGAGCCCGTGCCACGCTCTGCGGCCAGTCAAAACCAGGCCGTCGGTTTGGGTGATTTCATGTGCCATGTGTGGGTCTCCGTGTTGTGGGTTGATGGACCGGAGACAGACCACAAAAGAAAAAAGTGCCCAAGGGCTTGTCGCCAGCTTGGGCACCTCAAAGAGTGGTCCGACCCGTGTTCGATCAGCGGGGGTTCGGCGGAAGTGTTGCGGGCTTCGCCTGCCCGCCCTCCACCTTGTAGCTGTCACCCCATGCCGAGGTGACGTTGCCACCGGCGCCACCCTTCACCTGGCCATCCCACGGGCTGACCCAGTATCCCTTCGCCTTGAGTTCCTGCTCAGACATTCCGTTGACGTTGTCCAAGGGCATCGTGACCTCCAATCTTCAGAGACGATTGGCGCCTCGCACAGCGCTCGGCGCTCTCTCCTCCTAGACGGAGCCAAGAGCTCGCGATTTCAGGGCGCGGTGTTCTTCCGCGCCACATTCTCCTCTGGTCTCACAGAGGGAAGATGCCTGACAGTCAGTGCTTGCATCCCGTGTCTCCCAGAGAAACAGTTTCCGAATGTGATCGCTGTCCTCCACTCCATGCCGTCGTATGGTGGTGATTCGGTCACTCGAAGCCAAAGCGACTCACTTGGCCGAGACAAAAAAAGGCCCGCGGCTGGAAAACTCGCGGGCAGAGAACGTCATGGAGATAGCAGAGAAGCCCACGGCGGTCGCCGTGGGCGGGGTGGCCGCCTGCCGCTATGGGAGGAGGAACCGCTTCATCCTGGTGCGGAGTGCCTCCACCTCGGGGGCAAGCTCCGGGTGCAGAATCAGCGCGGCGTCGGTGATGAGGGCCAAGAGCGAGGGAAACTGGCCGTGACCGAGAGTCCCGGTGAACATGCCGCTCGGGATTTCGCTGCCTGCGTCTCGGGAGGTCCCGACGATGGTGATGGTGGCGGCGGGGAGGTCGTTCACCCGGAACTGGTTGAGGTTGAGGCGAAAGCCGGGGTGCTTGATGGTGATGCGGTTGTCGATTGTCATGGGAAGTCCTTTTGTAGATGAGGGAGAAAAAGCCCCGCCGGTGGTCCCGGCGGGGCTGCCGCGTTAGGCGGCTGTTTCAGGAGTGGCTTCGGTGTCTTCCGACTCGGGCTGGACCTGGTCCAGCTTCAGCATCTCGGCGTAGACCTCCTGCACCAGCTTCTCGACGACTGGAAGATCGTGTCTGCGGAAGGATGCGGAGAGTTGCCACTTGCCGTCTTTGTCCTTGTAGCGGCGTCCGATCCGGACCGAGAGGAACTTGCCGGAAGCGGATTCGTTCTGCCAGATGGCACCTTCGAGATCGCCTACGCGGGAGCGGTGGATGGGTTTGTTTGGGTTCGTCATGTAGAGTCTCCTTTGGTTGGTTGAGGTTGATGGTCCGTCTCGACCGCGGCACAGCAGGCATGTCAAGCGAGCCACCCGGAGCGGCACTTGGGCCGCCCGGGTCTGCCGCCTGCACAAGGGCCATGTGTCCATAGACCACAAAATCAAAAAGCTCATGGCCCGCGGAAGGTGGATGGCCGCTTGACATGGCTGATGGGCTGCGGTAGGACCAAAAATCAACCGCAACCATCCAAAGGAGACGCGGCGTGAAACCCTGCCCAATCCAGAGCGGGGTAGTCGCATCGCACTCCATCGTGACGCCATCCGCGCTCCGGGGGCACTGTCAGCTTCAGCGGCTGCGAGAGTGTTCGGCGGTCTTCGACGATTTGCGTACCTTCGTCGATCGCCGGGATTTGGGTCTGGGTTTGGGGGCCCCTGCCGTGGCGGTCATCCGTCGAAGCACTGCCCGATTTCGCGGCATCTGCTCGGTCGATTGGGTGTTGGGGGCGACGCAAGGGACTGGGTCGGGGTCAAAGGGAGGTTCCTCGGCTGATGCCTCCGGCGAAGCGGCATTGCTGTTCACCGCAACCGGCGGCGAGTTTCCGCTGGAAGGCTCTTTGCGATTGGACCCGCAAAGATGGGCTTGCATCAACTGGACGGCCTCGGCGATCGACGGCAACTCGGATGGGAGGAAACTTGCCGCCGGGTACCAACCGGTTTCGAGGTCTCCGTGCGTGCGTTCGATCATCACGGATTGAGAGGATTTGGACTGGGTGAGGGACAGGCGGATCTTGCCGGAGGTGACGGTGTAGCTGGGTTTCTGGGTCTTCATGGTGTGCTCCTTTGTTGGTGGGTGAATGCGGGAGTTGGAGCACGCTCTCCCCCGACGGGCAATGCCATGTCCCCGCTCCGGTTCCCTGGAGATTGGCGGCGCAGCCGCTCAATCCTCCAAGCACGGATCAGTTCCGTGAAACGCGGGCTCTCGCCGAACGTCGCTGTCATGACGCCGTGAAGTGTTTCCCCGCCGCGGCGATAAGCCCTGCCGCGGCCGTGGGCCCTTGTGCGACGGTGCAGTCATGCTGCGAATCAACCAATTCACCGACGCCGACGCCCTCAAGAACTACTACCGCAAGGCCCTTGCGATGGGTGACTACTTCATCCATGAGCATGAACGTCCCGGTGAATGGCGAGGCGAAGCGGCAAAGCGGCTCGGGTTGCAAGGCACTGTGCTCGACAAGGATTTCAATCGGCTCTGCGACAACCTGCATCCGTGGGAAGAGTCGAGCCTGACGCCGAGAACCCGCAGCGATCGGAGCGTCGCGTACGATTTCAACTGGCATGTGCCGAAGACGATTTCGCTGCTCCACGCCTTCACCGGTGACGAGCGGATCATCGACGCGATCCGCGGAGTCGTGCACGACACGATGCAGGAAATCGAGCGGCAGGCCCTGACCCGCGTCCGGGTCGAGGGGAAGGACGAGAACCGCACCACCTCGAATCTGGTCTGGGCGGAGTTCGTCCACCTGACGACGCGGCCGGTTGACGGCGTGCCTGATCCGCACGCTCACGTCCACTGCATCGCGTTCAATGCGACCTATGACCCGGTGGAAGAGCGATTCAAGGCGGCACAGTTCCGGGAACAGAAAAGAGATGCCCCGTACTACGAAGCTGCGATGTACACGCGGCTCGCGGCTCGGCTGAAGGATCTGGGATACGACACGGAGCGAACCGGCAGCAAGACATGGGATCTTGCCGGGGCATCGCCATCCCTCAGCAAGAAGTTCTCGCGGCGGACCACGGAGATCGAGCAGCTCGCCACCAAGCTGGGCATCGTCGATCCCAAGCTCAAGGCGGAACTGGGAGCGATGAGCCGCTCACGCAAGGACGAGGGACTGAACCTCGGCGATCTTCGTCAACACTGGCTGGATCGGCTCGATCCGGGCGAGGCGGGCGTTCTTGCCCGGATCGCTCGTGGCGAAGCGGTGTCGAAGGACCGCAACGTGTCGGCCAGCGAAGCCCTGGAGTTCGCGATCGGCCACAAGTTCGTCCGCGAGAGTGTGGTGCCGATGAAGCGGCTCCTTGAAACCGCCCTGCGATTCAGCCTCGGCCAGGTCAGCCCGGAGGAAATGAAGCAGACGGCGGCGCAACACCCCGAACTGCTCGCCGCGAAGTCGGGCGACGAACTGTTCGTGACCACGCGGGAGGTGCTTCGGGAGGAACGGGCGATGCTTGCCTTCGCTCGCAACGGTCGCGGCACCTGCGCCGCTCTGGAGCGGGATCAGCCGTGGGCGGGCCCCACGCGGCAACTCAATGAGGACCAGCGTGGAGCGGTGGAGCACATCCTGAAGAGTCAGGACCGTGTCATGCTGGTGCATGGCGGAGCGGGCACCGGCAAGACCACGCTGATGCAGGAAGCGGTCGCGGCAATCCGCTCCCGCGGCACCAACGTGGTGGCGGTGGCGCCGACAGCGGAAGCCTCCCGCAAGGTGCTGCGTGACAGCGGCTTCCGGGACGCCAACACGCTCGAGCAACTGCTGCGGAATCCCCATCTGAAACTCGCTGCCCGCAAGACCCTCATCTGGGTCGATGAGGCGGGGCTTGTCGGGACGCGGGACATGAAGCGTCTTTGTGATCTCGCGGAGAGGATCAATGCTCGCGTGCTGCTGACCGGCGACGCCGGGCAGCACGCGCCCGTGCAACGTGGTGATGCACTCCGGCTGCTCCAGAGTCACGCCGGACTGGCTTCGGCGGAAGTGGCGAAAGTGGTGCGGCAGAGCGGGCTGTACCGCGAAGCGGTCGAGAACTTCGCCAAGGGGCGATTCGAGGACGGGTTCAAGATTCTCGACCGGCTCGGTGCGATCCGGGAACTGCCCGACAATGTGCGGTCGGTACAGATCGCTCGTGACTACACCGAAGCGGTGCGTACGGGGCGGAGTTGTCTGGTTATCTCCCCGACGCACGCGGAGGGTGAACAGATCGCCGGCCTGATTCGTGCGGAACTCCGGCACAAGGGGTTGCTCGGGGAGGATTTCGCGATCGTCAATCAGTTGCGCGATCGAAGGCTGACGACCGCGGAGCGGAGCGACGCTGCGTCGTACCGGCCCGGCGATGTGGTGCAGTTCTACAAGCACGCCAACAAGTTCAGAGCCGCGGAGACGGTGCGTGTGGTCGGCCACAACGACAAGGGCCAGGTGCGGGTGCTACCGCTCAAGGGTGGGAGTGTCGAGCGGTTGCTCCCGCTCCATCAATCTGAACGGTTCAGCGTATTTGAGCAGCGATCGCTGCCGCTGGCTCCGGGTGAGCGCATCCGCATCACTCACACCGGCCGCACCAAAGACGGAAAGCACCGGCTGGAAAACGGTGCCACCTATCGCATCGCGGGGTTCAACAAAGAAGGCCACCTCGAACTCGACAATGGCTGGGTGGTCCGGCGGAGCTTTTCGCACGTCGCTCACGCCTACACCAGCACGTCTCACAGCACCCAGGCAAAGACCACCCAACTGGTGCTGCTGTCGCAGACGCGGGCTTCGATGGCGGCGGCATCTGCGGAGCAGTGGTACGTCTCGATCTCCCGGGGTGCTCAGGAGTTGCGGGTTTATACCGACGATCGGCAGGCCCTCACGGATGCGGTATCTCGGATGAGCAGCCGTCGCTCGGCTACCGAGCTTTTTGAATCCACTCCCGAGCAGAAGCGGAACCCGGCTGCCGATCAGCAGCACGCACCGGCACCCACCCGGGCCGAACGTGCGACACAGCACGCCCACGAGATTCAGCGACTGAAGTCGTACCAACGCACCGTGCAATCTCAGAATCATGCGTACCAACGCCAGCGGGAACGACAGCGGGCCCGGTCGCACGCGATAAAGGGGTTCACCCGTGGCCGATAGACCGTTCGACCGTTACTTGCAGGTCCGAACTGAGCCGCAGACAACTACTGCGGAGGGGTTCGAAGTAAACCCCGACGCCGCGTGCGTCATGCTCGATCTCGTCTTCAAGAGCGGCGATCGGTTGGCCCTGAGCTACTCGTACTTGACCAAGGTGGAACTGCAAGCATCGGGAAGCATCACGCTGACGTTTTCGACGGCGATGGTGACCGTCGAAGGCCGCGGGCTCATGCCGCTCCACAATGCTCTGCTGAGTCACATGGTCCGGCGGATCAGTGAGGTCGGCTCCCGCGTGGATCCCGACGATGACAAGCCGTGGATCAAGAGCATCGCAGTTTCGGCGCCAGCCGATGACTGACGCACGAGCACTCGAGTGAATCCACGCCGCAGCATTGTGCGCAGCCTCCGCCTGATCCGCTCTTATCGCGTGCGTGCACGACGCTCCCCGGAGGACGCGCCCGCCTGTGTGGAGCGGGGGCCTGCACTGTCCGCATCGGGCCGGGCCCCCCGTTGCCCGGACGATGCGGCTGCGGCTCGGTCAGCCTGCTGCAAGTCGTGGATGGCCGAATGGGCGAGGTCCGCGACCTTCGCCAGGACGAGAAGTTCGTCGCGTCCGAAGGCGTGGGTGGTCTTCCACTCGCCCGACTTGTCGCGATAGCGACGCTCCAGGCTGGTGGTGTAGAACGGGCCGGTCTTAGCGGCGTTCTTCCAGATAGCCGCCTGGACGCTGCCGCGGCGGATGTGTTGAACTGGTTTATTGGCGTTTGGCATGGTGCTCCTCGGTGCGGGTGAAGCCTACCGATAGAGCAGCATTTTTCGTCTGGAACCAGGGATCCGCTCCAGGCCGGGGACACTCACGCGGGAATCCAAGAGCGTGCAGCCAGCTTGCCGAGCTAAACTCGGCCGTCTGGGTCAGAGGAGCATCCATGAGCTTCAATGCAGTCCTCACCGAGTGGATAGCCGCAATTGAGCGCTCCACGTTTCTCACGCCAAAACATCACCCGAGCAGTACTGGCGTGGCCCATAGCGGCTACCGGTCAATCACGGTGGCTGATGCGAGTGGACTCTATGAGTTTTTTCGTGCCGGCCAATTCTCGGTGCAAAAATACCAGAACCCGAATTACCCGCGGACGCCGGACTACTACGTGATTCAACCGAAGGATCCGGCCTTTGTTCCCGGTTCTGGTGTGGAATCGGAGAGCCTGATTGCAAGCCAGAGTTTGGATCGCTTCGTAGTCATCTCTGGTCTAAAACAGGGCTGGCACATCCACGCGGACTCTCAATCCGCAGTCGACGGAAGGGTGATCGGTGGTCAACTGAGTCAGGCGAGTGGTTGGGTGCAACCGCTTCAAGGACCTCTGTTTTGCTAATCAGCGAGTTCGGCGGCGGAGCTTCGGCATCAACTCGGAGGGTTCAACCTCCAAGGCCCTGGCGAGCTTCTCGATGGTCTCCAGCGTCGCTGATCGCTCGGCCCGCTCGATGAACGAGATGGCGGTTCGGTGCAGCCGGGCCTTGTTGGCAAGGGCTTCCTGGGAGAGTCCGCGGGCGGTCCGCAGCTCCCGAACCCGTACACCGAAATCTTGGGCAAAATCGCCTTTCATCGTCGGGATGACGGTGGGCGCGTGCCGACAAGTGGTCTACATACAGATCGTCTACATACAATTCGTCACGCCATCAGTGGAGTGACGACCATGTACGCTCAAGCCATCGTGCTGCAAGGGATGGAGCTTCGGATTCCGGCGGACGCTCGTCCGCTCGGAACCCGTGTTTGTGCAGGTCTGGTGGAACTGGCCGAGCGGGCCGTGCGAGGGCTGCACGGAGCCTCGCCCGGTCCCGTGGCCGTGGTGAGCCGCTTGCGGGGCACGGGCCGCGGCGTCTCCTCCTCCGCACTATTCGACGCCCTGGAGCGGGATCACCCGGTCACGCCGGTTGCCCCGTTTGAAGACAGTGAGCGTGTCGCCGGGGCAGTCTGGCGGGGCGATCAGATTCTGGGGGCTTCGTCCAAAGCCGCGGTTGCCCGTTTGATCTGGGCGTCTGATGCCCGCGACCTGCCGATGCACGTCCACGATCAGTCCGACCGCTTCATCGTGGTCCGCAAGGGCCGCGGGTTCTTCCACGTGTCGGACGAGACGTGTGAGGACTTCACGGGCCAGCGGGTGCGGTCCATCCCCGCCCGAGAGCGGGACGTTTTTCTCTTTACACGTGGGGTCGTGCACACCTTCAGTACTGACCGTGAGCCGATGGAGTTGCTCTCGTGCCAGTTGCCATTCGTGCCATTCGATCAGCCGGAGCAGTACCGGATCCCGTCCTGCCGATGGACGGCGGAAACGCATCGCGATGGGTACGCCGCGGGCGTCGCCTGCGACGCCGCCTGGACGGTCTTGGCCCGGCAGCCGGTTCGGAACATCGTCGCTGAGTGCATGGTGCCGCTCGTCGGTTGCTGATGCTCCGATTCGGGAGCGTCAAACGGCCGTGTACACGCCCCGGTCGATCCGCTTGAACCGCTTCTTGTTCAGCAAGGCGATGTTGACCATGGTGCGGAAGTTCGGCGAGGTCGTGTGGTAACCCGCCTTCCTGACGGCTTCCCCGGCGTCGCCCACCGACAGCCGCTTGCCCTTGAGAGCCGCCGCCAGCGCATCGGCGAGCGGGAGCTTGTTGCGGGCACGGGTGGCGCCGCCGCGTCCGGCTCTGCCCGTGCGGACTACCGAGCCTCCGCTCAACGCAATCTCGGCATCCAGCTGTGCGAGCTTCCGAGCCAGGCGATTTCTCCGCCGCTGCAAGGTCCCGACATGCCGCTCCCGGCGGCGGATCTCCTGCTGAAGTTCGGCGACGGTGAGACTGGCCAATGGAGTTGGTCGTGCCATGGCCGGGATGTTACCGGCCTGCCGACGCGTGGGATTGAGGATCGGCCTGCCGCCGATAGCGATAGCGGACAAACTGCCCCACCGAATACGCCGCCGCGGCGATCATCGTGGCGAGGTAAGCGGCAAAGGCCAGCACCGGCTGCGGATCGAAGAGTTCATGTCGCCAGGCGAGAAAGCCGCAACCCCCTGAGACCAGGAGGGCGGTGAGGAATACGGCGGTCACTGACTCGCGGCCGGTTCGTCCGCCACTTCGCTGCCGGCTGGGATGCCGAGCCTGGAAGCTGAGCAGTTCCTCGCCAGCGATGCCGTTGATTCGGCCTTCAACGAGTTCGATCTGGCGGACCGCGTCCTCAAAGCCCTGAGAGTGCGTCACGGTCGTTCGAACCAGCCAGAGCATGGCGAGTGGCAAGCCGACGATCAGGGCCCGCTGGCCGTCCGCGTCGATGCCCGCAAAGCTCGTCATCATCGCCGCGACCGTCGCCGCTGCCAAGGCGGCACGACGTTCCAGAGAACTCAGCCGGAGGGAGACCAAGGCATAGGCGGCCTGATATTCTTCAAGCAGAATGTCGATTCGGTCTCGGTTGGGAAGACTGGCGGGTTGAGACAGGGGGAACCTCCGGCACCAGAGATAGCACGACCGCCGGGAGTTGGGAAGAGCCCGAGTGGATCGTCGCGCCTGAGTCCCAAATGAGTCCCAAATCCATGCCTCAGAAACCCTCAGAATCGATAAACAGCCCGACAGGCCAACTGGCCCAAGTGTCGATGAGACCAGCATTTGCGTGCGGAATGGCTGTTTCCGATGTGGTATGATGGGTGGCCTTTTCGAATCTCCCCCTCTCCGCTTTGTGCAGCGGCCTCCGCCCGCGGAGGCCGTTGTTCGTTTTTGCACCTCAACCGCGCGCTCTCAGGCGCAGATTCGAACTCCCGTAGACGCGCAGCGGAGGCCCGGGAGGGCAACTTCGTCCGCCCAAGGAATCTACTGACCCGTCGTCCGTACTGTCTGAACGATCTCTCCCTTTTCATCGACCGAGATTCGCGCAACCGGCCGCAGCGTGATCGCCGGGTGGTAGCGCGCGTAGCGCTTCTCACCAGTGCGCGTCAGCACGCCGCGTTCGACCATGTCCGCCAGGTCGCGGGTGGCGGTCGCCGCTGAGGCCTTGGCGATGGTGGCGTAGTTGCCGGCGCTCAGGCCGCCCTTGAACCCCTGCGGACCTTCACGCAGCACACGCAGGAGAACCGCTTCCTGGCGGGCGTTCAGCGCTCCGCGCAAGCGGTCGAGGAGCCTGGTCTTGTCGATCAGGAACTCGACCTGAGCCAGTGTGCGCTGCTGGGCTTCGAGCGCGATGCCGGCGAACCACGCCAGCCAGTCGCTGACCTCGTTGTGCTTGTTGGCCGCTTCCAGAGCGTCGTAGTACTCCCTGCGGTGCACCAGCACGGTCGTCGCGATCGCGGTGAGCGACGGTTGACCAAGGCTCTGCGCCAGCACCTTCTCCGCGATGGCGCGGCCGATGCGGCCATTGCCATCCTCAAACGGATGAATGCTCTCGAAGTACAGGTGCGCGAGGCCCGCTCGTGTCACCGCAGGCAGGGGCCTCTCACCATCCGGCGCGGTGCCGTTGAACCAGCGGATGAACCGGTCCATCTCCCCTTCCACCCGCTTCGAGGGCGGCGCCTCAAAGTGAACCGTGGGGGCGTACACCCGCCCCGATATCACCTGCATCGGTGCTTCATGCGTGCGATAGCGGCCAACATCGGTGAGGTCGCTTCGACCGCTCAACATCATCCGGTGCCAGTCGAAGAGCGCCCGCTCCGTCAAGGGCTTGGCATAGTGGCGGAAGAGGTCCACCGTCATCTCACTGATGCCCTGCTCCGCAGGCGGGACATGCCGGCGGTCCGAGGCGAGCCCAAGTTGCCGGCGGATTGAGGACTGAACGCTCTCCCGGTTCAAGATCTCGCCCTCGATCTCCGAGGTGGTCACCGCCTCATTGCTCAGAGCCTCAACCGCCAAGACGTCCTGGGCATCGGTCGCCAGTTGCTTGACCGTGCCGCGAATGACCCCAGCGCCAAAGAGGAACTGCGCCTCGGCCTTCTGAAGGCGCACGTCCTTCCAGGTAAAATCCGGCCAATCGGGTTGTTGCCAGTTCCAGAGCATGAGCGATAGAGATCGATTCTATCGATCATAAGTGGCGAATTTGTGAGCGATTGCAAGCATTTTTATCCCTCATGCACTCCGTTCCTGCATCGCTGGATGTCCGGGAGAGGTGCTCCGGCGCCCGCCCACGCTCAGTGCTGGCCAGACACCCGCGCTGTTCGTTCGGCAGGCAGAATGCTCGGCCTGTCAGACCGCGAGGGCCGGGTATAGTTCGGTCGTTGTCCGGATGCGTTCTGGCGCTGGCGCGCCCTGAGGTGCTGCGGTGAAGCGGTCGTCGATCATTGCCGGTGTTGGCCTGTTCGTCTTCCTGGGCGTCGTCGCCGGCGGGCTCACGCTGCGCAAGCGGGCGATGATCGCCGCCGCCGCGGCCGTGCCCAGCCTGGAACCCCCGATGTCCGTCGAGATCGCCACCGTGGGCACCGCCCACTGGCAGCCGACCACCGAACTCGTCGGAACCGTCATCGCCCTCAAGAGCGTCTCCGTGCGCAACGAGGTGGAGGGGGTCGTCAAACGCGTGGGGTTCGAGTCCGCCAGCATCGTCGAGCCCGGTCAGGTGCTGGTCGAGTTGAACGACGAGACCGAGCGCGCCGAGTTGCAAACAGCACAGGCCGCCGTCCGCGTCGCCGAGGCCGAGGTGGCCGTCGCCCACACCCGCGAGCGCCTCGCCGAAACCGAACTGGCACGCCAGGAAAGCGCCGCGGCCAGCAAGGCCGTCAGCGATATGCAACTGGACCGATCCCGCGCCGAGGCCGAGCAGATGCGGGCCGAACGCCAGCGCAGCGTGGCCGCCGTCGACGAGGCACGGGCCCGCGTGGTCAGCGCAGAGGCTCGCCTGGAAAAACTGGTGATCCGCGCGCCCTTCCGCGGCCGCGTGGGCCTGCGCAACGTCCATGTGGGCCAGTTCCTCACGCAGCAGATGGGCGATGATTCCGACCCCATCGCCATGCTCATGGACGTCTCCGACGTCATCTACGTCGACTTCGCCGTGCCGCAGGAGATGGTCGGGCGGGCCCAGGTGGGCATGGTGGTGCAGGGCATGATGGAGGGCCGCGCCGAGCCGGTCCGCCTCGAGGTCGCCGCCGTTGACGCCACCGCAGACGCGGCGACGCGCAACGTGCGCGTGCGCGCCGTGGTCGACAACCGCGACGGCCTCCTGCGCCAGGGCATGTTCGTCAAGGTGCGGGTGCCGGTCGAGGTGGCCCGCGAGTACGTGGTCGTGCCCGTCGAGGCGGTGCGACGCGCGAGTTACGCCGATCAGGTCTTTGTCGTGACCGAAGTCGCGGGCCCGGGTGAAGGCGCTGAGAAACAACTGCGGGCACAGCAGCGCTTTGTGAAACTCGGCCCGGTGGCCGGCGCACACATCATCGTGATCGACGGGGTCAAGCCGGGGGAGAAGATCGCCGCCAGCGGCAGTTTCAAACTCCGCGACGGCGCCCTGGTCATGGCCGCGCCACCCGCAGCGCCCGCGCCCGCGCCAGGGCCCGCGAGCAAGGGGGGCTGAGCGATGACCGCCACCTTCACCGACCTCTTCATCAAGAAGCCCGTGCTCGCGCTCGTGGTCAACCTCGTCATCCTCGCCATCGGGTGGCGCGCCATCGGCGGGCTGCCCATCCGGCAATACCCGCGCATCGAGTCCGCATCCATCGTCATCACCACCGCCTACATCGGGGCCAGCGCCGAGACCGTGCGCGGCTTCCTCACCACCCCCATCGAACGCGTCGTCTCCCAGATCGACGGCATCGACTACGTCGAGAGCAGCAGCACGGCGGGCATCAGCACCATCACCGTGCGCCTGCGCCTGAACCACGACTCCAACGCGGCCCTCGCCGAGATCAGCGCCCGGCTCAACCAGGTCCGCAGCGAACTCCCCGGCGAGGCCGAGAGCCCCGGCATCGAGATCCAGCGCGCCGACCGCCCCTTCGCCACCTTCTACATCAGTTTCACCAGCGAGGCGCTCGGCCTCACACGCCTCAACGAATACCTCGCCCGCCACGTCCAGCCGGAACTCGCCACCATCGCCGGCGTGCAGCGCTGCGGCATCGAGGGCCAGCGCAGCCTCGCCATGCGCATCTGGCTCGACGAAGCCAAACTCAACGCCTTTGACGTCTCACCCACCGAGGTCTACGACGCCCTGCGCAGCAACAACTTCGTCGCCGCCGTCGGCCGCACCAAGGGCAGCGGCGTGCAGGTAGACCTCCTCACCGACACCGACCTGCGCGGCGTGGCCGAGTTCGAGCGGCTCATCGTGCGCCAGCGCGCCGGCAGCCTCGTCCGCCTCAGCGACGTCGCCCGCGTCGAGTTGGGCAGCGAAGAGCCCACGGGCGAGGCCGGGCTCAACGACAAGCCCGCCATCTACCTCTCCGTCTGGCCTCTGCCCAGCGCCAATGAACTGGATGTGGCCGCCCGCCTCGTCGAGCGCATGGAGGGCCTGCGCCCCACCCTGCCCGCGGGCGTGGACATGCGCCTCGCCTACGACGGCACCTACTACATGCGCAACGCGCTCAAGGAGATCGGCACCACCTTGGCCGAGACCGTCGCCATCGTCGGCTTCGTCGTCTTCCTCTTCATGGGCAGCCTGCGCACCATGCTCGTGCCCCTGCTGGCCATGCCCGTGAGCCTCGTGGGGGCCTGCGTCTTCATGGCCGCCCTGGGCTTCTCCCTCAACCTCCTCACCATCCTGGCCATCGTCCTCAGCGTCGGCCTCGTGGTCGACGACGCCATCGTCATGGTCGAGAACGTCGAGCGGCACATCCGCGCGGGCAAGGCCCGCATGGACGCAGCCCTCATCGGGGCACGCGAACTGGTCTGGCCCGTCATCTCCATGACCATCACCCTCGCGGCGGTCTACGCCCCCATCGGCTTTCAGGGCGGCCTCACCGGCGTCCTCTTCCGCGAGTTTGCCTTCACCCTCGCCGCCGCGGTCATCGTCTCGGGCATCACCGCCCTCACACTCTCCCCCGTCCTCAGCGCCGTCATGGTGCCCGAGCACGGCCGCGAGGGCCGCTTCACGCGCCTGGTGGCCCGCGCCTTCGAACGCCTCCGCAGCGCCTACGGCCGCGTGCTCGACGTGACCCTCAACCTGCGCTGGACCATGGCCGCCGCCGCCGCCGCGATCACCGCGGGGGCGTGGCCGCTCTACCAGATGAGCAGCAAAGAACTGGCGCCCACCGAAGACGAAGGGGGCGTCTTCTTCATCCTCAACGCCGCGCCCGACTCCACGCTGGAAGCGACCGTGCGCTCGGCCACCGAGGTGACACGCAACCTCAAGGAGATCAAAGAGACGGCCTTCGTGTGGCGTGTCATCATGACGCCCAGCACCGGCTTCGGCGGCATCCAGACCGTCAAGTGGGACGAGCGCGACCGGTCCAGCGCAGAGATCCAGGGTGAGGCCTTCGCACGCGTCATGGGCGTGGCCGGCGTGCAGGCCATCCCCGTCCTGCCGCCCCCCTTGCCGGGCGCGGGCAACTTTGACGTCGAGTTGATCGTGACCAGCGCCGATGAGCCCGAGCGCATGAGCGAACTGGCCGGGCAGTTGGTGGCCCTGGCCTTCGGCACCGGCATGTTCGTCTACGCCGACAGCGACCTGAAGATCGACCTGCCCCAGACACGCATCGTCATCGACCGCGAGAAGGTCGCCGACATGGGGCTCGACCTGGCCACGGTCGGGCGCGATCTGGCCGTCATGCTCTCCGGCGGGTACGTCAACCGCTTCAACTACGAGGGCCGCAGTTACCGCGTCATCCCCCAGGTGGAAGACGCCAGCCGCGCAACCCCCGACAGCCTCCTGGGCATGAAGGTCCGCACGAAAGACGGCGGGCTGGTGAACGTCGCGAGTTTCGTCAAACTCCAGACCGTCGCGGCCCCGCGCACCCTCAACCGCTTTCAGCAGCGCAACAGTTTCAAGGTCTACGGCGTGCTCAACGGCAGCGCCACCAAGGCCGAGGGCCTCGCCGCGCTGGAAGCCGCCGCCCGCAGCGTGCTCCCCCCCGGCTACGCGCTCGACTTCGCCGGCGAGAGCCGCCAGATCAAGCAGGAGGGCGGCAGCCTCGCGGGCACCCTGGGCTTCGCGCTCGTCCTCATCTATCTCGTCCTCGCGGCCCAGTTCAGCAGTTTCCGCGACCCCCTCATCGTCCTCCTCGGCAGCGTGCCCCTCGCCATCACGGGGGCGCTGGTCTTCACGTTCATCGGCGGGACCACGATCAACATCTACTCGCAGGTCGGCCTCATCACGCTCGTGGGGCTCGTCGCCAAGAACGGCATCCTCATCGTCGAGTTCGCCAACCACCTCCGCGCCCAGGGCATCGACAAGGTCAGCGCCGTCCGCGAGGCCAGCCTCACACGCATGCGCCCGGTCCTCATGACCAGCGTCGCCACCGCCGTCGGCCACTTCCCGCTCGTGCTGGTCACGGGCGCGGGCGCCATGGCCCGCAACTCCATCGGCATCGTCCTGGTCACCGGCATGGTCATCTCCACCGCCTTCACACTCCTCTTCGTCCCCAGCATCTACGTCCTGCTCTCCGGCGAGCACAAGCACACCGGCGACGGGCGCGGCCACACCTGACACGCGGCACCAAGCCCGCGGGCGGATCCGTGTGCAGGTAGCCGCGGCACAGCCCGCCCTACGCACGGTGTCTGTTCGCACATTTCTCCCGCCGTGTGCCTCCCGCCACGCCGCTCGCGGCCTGTTCGCGGGGCCCGCTGCCCATTTTGCTCGCCACATCGGGAAAGTGCCGGTACATTGACAGAGCAGGCCCCGGGAGGAGCCGCGCTTTTCACGAGGCTCCTCTCCCCGACCCCTCCGGAGTCACGCCCATGCGCACCCGCATCGCCCTTCTCGCCTCCCTCGCCGGCCTGGCCGTTTCATCTGCCGCGCAAGCGCAGCAAACATTCTTCAACTACACCGGGCCCGATTTCGGCAACTGGAACAGCGGGGCGAACTGGACGCCCTTCGGCATCCCCAGCGTCGCCCTCCACGTCCCCCTCATCCCCGGCGGCAAAACCGTGCGCTTCGGCACCGGCGCGCCCGGGGCCATCACCATCGACAAAATGCAGATCGACCACGGCGGCCAGGTCGAGATCCTCAACGACTACGACATGACCATCCGCACGCAGACCGACGGCACGGGCACCATCGGCCTCCTCAGCCTGTCGGGCATCCTGTTCATGTCGGCCGTGGGCAACGGCACGGACCTGCGTCTCAGCGGCCCCGGTGGGTCTTACCTCACCGTGGGCGGCACGCCGGGATGCCCGAATCTGATCTCGATGAGCAACAGCGTGAACAACCAGATCTACGGGACCACCGGTCTGGAACGGTTTGACCTGCAGCCGGGTTCCTCCATCGAGGGCGCTGGCCGCATCGGCCTCAACTTCCTCCAGATCGCCAACATGGGCTCGATCATCGCCAAGGGCTCCTCGGGCCTCACCATCGACCCCAGCGCGGCGGGGCTGGCGAATCTGGGCGGCCTGCTGGCCGCGGACACGGGCGACCTTGTCCTCGCGCCCGCGCCCTACAACAACCAGGGCACCATCCGCAGCATGACGGGCACCGTGCTGCTCACCAACTGCGACATCACCGGCGGCACGTTCGAGTCCACCGGCGCGGGCCGCATCCAGGTCAACGCCGCAGGAGCGGGCACGATCCTGCGCGGCATCACCAACAACGGCATCATCCGCCTGCCCAACGATGCGGATTGCTACCTGCTCGGCGGCATGACCAACAACGCCACGATCGAAATGCTCGCGGCCGGCAACGGCACCGACTTCTACTTCGGCGACAACTACATCCTCAGCGGCACCGGCACCATCGCGCTCTCCAACAGCGTCAACAACCAGTTCTACGACGTGACCGGCGGCCAGCAGGGCCGCACGCTGACCAACGCCGGCAACACCATCACGGGTTCGGGCCGCTTGGGCCTCAACACCATCAGCATCGTGAACCAGGCGGCGGGCTCGATCCTCGCCACCAGCAGCAGCGGCATCACCATCGACCCCGGCAACACGTTCATCAACGAGGGAA
>JBJXEW010000055.1:0-107388 GCA_046156035.1 Phycisphaerales bacterium
TGCCCGCCAGTTCGCTGGGCAGGAAGAGCAGGATGATGAGCATGATGAGCAGTTCGACGCTGATGAGCGCCATGCCGATGCTCATGCCGGCCTTGAGGGGGATGTCGTAGCAGGGCCAGGGCTTGCCACGCAAACTGGCGAACGCCGCCCGGCTGTTGGCGAAGGTGTTCACGCGGATGCCGAACCACGCCACGCCGTAGGAGCCCGCGATGCCCACCAGCGAGAACAGGATGATCATCGCCATGTCGCCCCACGACACATCGACGAGCAGTTTGAAGTACGCCACCATCGCCGCGGCGACAAAGGCCCACAGAATCATCAGGAACTTGCCCTGACGGAAGAGGTACGTCTTGCAGGTGGCGTAGATGAGTTCCGAGATCTCCAGCATGCTCTTGTGCACGGGCATGTTCTTCAGTTGCATGTAGATGACCATGCCGAAGCCCAGGCCCAGGATGCTCACAAGGATGCCCACCAGCAGCAGGTTGTGGCCGCTGAAGCCGCCCCAACGCTCAAGGAACTCGACCTTCACCGTGTCGTTCTTGAAGTCGGGCATGCTGATGTTCACCTCGCCGCCGGGCTTGTGCGCGCCATCGGCAGCCATGGCAGGCGCGGGGGCAAGCCCGAGGCTCAGCGCGAGCGCCAGCAGGGGCAGCATCACGCCCAGGGCGCGAGCGAGCGAGGCGGCGGGTTTCTTGAGAGTCTCAGCGAGGGTGTGCACCACGTGCGTACTCCGAAGGGGAAGGGGCTGGCTTGGACGAAAGTGGCGCGGCCGTCAGGCCGCGTGCGCCCGGCCTCATGCCGGGTGCT
The DNA here is from genome assembly GCA_046156035.1 of Phycisphaerales bacterium. Lineage (GTDB taxonomy): Bacteria > Planctomycetota > Phycisphaerae > Phycisphaerales > UBA1924 > JAEUIX01. The sequence goes on from JBJXEW010000055.1 coordinate 808, forward strand.
GCGTGCCTCCCGGAAGAACATCCGGGAGTGACAAACAGTGGGGAATGTCGGTCTTTCACCTGCACAGACCCCAAAAACAGTGAACCCACGGGCTGCGGACGCCGGGGATGAATGCGGGCAGGGAAGGCACCCGAGGCGATGGACGCGCTCAGCCGCGGGCGATGCGGGAGGGCTTCTCACCGCTGAGGATGAGGGCCTCACGGGCGCGGCGGGCGATCGACTTACGTACGTCGCGGCGGGCGCGCTCCGACGGCTTCTCGTAGTACTCTTTCCGCTTGATATCCTTGGTCAGGCCTTCCTTCTCGCAGAGTTTCTTGAAACGACGGAGCATCTGCTCGACGGATTCGCCACCACGGGCTTTGACGCGGATCGCCATACGGGTCTTGAACCTCTAGAGGCCCCGGCCCGGACCATCCCGGACGGGGGGTCGAAGTAAAGACCCGACCCGCCCCCGAATCAAGCGGGGTGGTGCGTTCTTGGCGAGCAGCCGACGGGTTTATCGCGTGGAGCCGGGGCGCTGGCCGGTGTACTGCGCAGCAAGCGTCAGGGCCACGCCCGCCACAAGCAGGAGGCCAGCCACCGCGAGAGCCGAGCGCCACTCCGCGCCGATGGATTGTGGGGTGGCACCCTGTGCCTGGAGCCAGGGTGCGAACACGCCGGTTGCGAGTGCCAGGCCCATGGGCAGGCCCGCGCCCAGAACCGTGAGGAACACGCCGATGCGTGTGAGCGATTGCACGGGGAGGCTGAGTGTGGAAAGCATGAATCACCGACTCCGCGTGAGGGGTGCACCACGGGCCGGGCCGCGCAAGCGACGAGCGACCACGGGAGACCACCGAACCGATCGCTCGATGGGTGCGTGGTTATCGACACGTTTGCGCACCGGCTGAAGCCTGGCACGCCGGATCAGTCGGCATCTTCATCAACCGTGTCGTCGTCGCTCTTCTGATCCAGATTCTTCACAATCCGTCGGTTGAGGGGGGCCGGGTCCTCGTCGGGCGGCGGTGGCTTGGGTGCCCGTGGCCGCGCGGGGCCGGGGGGGGAGGGCTGGACTTGCGAGTGCTCATCGTCGGACATCGCCCGCGTGTCGCCGGGATCGGGCGCCCGGGTGCGTTGCCCCGCACGAGACGCCTGCGCGGCATCCTCGCGCTGCTGCCACTTCTCGCGCCCTGCGCGCGTCGGCCCTTCGGTGGCGCTGATGGCCGGCCGCGCGTCCTCGTCCTCATCGCTGGTCAGCGCAATCGCGTCGGCGGCGTTCTGTTCCGAGGCCTCGTCGCCCTCGCGTGCCACGCCCCCGAACCGCACCTGCCGCTCGGCGATGATGCCCAGCCACTGGGCCGCCAAGTGCATGCCCACGAGCAGTTGCCAGATGCTCCAGAGCGCAAAGAGCAGAATGAGGCCGGCGGGTGCCCACCACCATTCTTTGAGCACGGGCACAAACTGGGCCACCGCGATGAGCGCGAGCACGGCCAGAACCGCGCCCAGGGCGCCGATGGTGATGCGGCGCGCGGTGCGCGTCTGGATGTCTGCCAGCGGCGAGCCGAACAGGATGAGTCCGAGTTTGCTCATGTCGGCCGGGGGCGTGACCCGTGGTGTGCGCCCGGCGTGCCACCCCGGCAACCTCAGGGTATCAGATCGGTTGCCAGGTCGGCCAGGCATGAGACGGCGCGGTCTGCCAGTCGATGAGCGTGCCGTAGCAGTCGAAGGTCAGGAGGCGGACATCGCGTGCGGTCAACCCGGCGCTCACTTCGGTCGTCTCGCCCTGGGCGTCGCGTCCTTCTTCCGGGCCGCGCTGCGCGAGGCAGGCTTGGCCCCGGGGCCCAGTTCATCCACCAAGCCCTTGGGCGCGGCGTTACGCCACGCGCCGACCATGGCGGTGCGAACGTCGGCCTTGGTGGCCACGTCAAGGCACACCTGGGTGGCGCCCCGAACGCCCCAGCCGCCCTTCACAGGGGCGAAGGTGGCGGGGTTGGCTTTCACGACGCCTCGCTGCTGCTCGGGTGTCAGGCTCACCATGCCCCAGTCGCCGCTTGGCCAGCCGAGTGTCGCGAAGATCTTGTTGCGGACGCGAAAATCCGGGTGGCCCATGTGCGAGCCTTCCGTGGCAAGCGGCATGCTGAGGGCGAGTTTGCGGAAGGCGGCTTCGGTCATGCTGACGCTCCGGCGCGGTCAGGGCTTCCGCACGGTTCGCTGTTCGATGCGCTTCTCGCTCACCGTCTGCACCACCCGATCCACATAACTTCCCGGTGTGTGGATGTGGTCGGGGTTGAGCGTGCCCGTGGGAACGATGTGGTCCACCTCGGCGATCACAAACGCCGCGGCCGTCGCCATCATCGGGTTGAAGTTGCGTGTGGTCTTGCTGTAGATCAGGTTGCCGAACTCGTCGGAGGTGCTGGCTTTCACGAGCGCAAGGTCCGCGTACAGGCCGGTTTCCATGATGTACTCGCGCGGCTGGCCGCTGGCCACCGGCATCACCGGCCCGCCCTCGTGGCGGCTCGATCCGCCCTTCATCTTTCCCGAGAAGCCCGTTTCGGGCACAGGAATGGTGGCGCCGCACACCCCCTCAGAGGGCCGGAAGAACGCCCGCCGCTCCTTGCCGTCGGCCACCGGCGAGCCCACGCCCGTCGCCGTGAAGAACGCCGGGATGCCCGCTCCTCCAGCCCGGATGCGCTCCGCAAGCGTCCCCTGCGGGTTGAACTCGATCTGCAGTTCCTTCGAGAGAAACTGCCGCTCGAACTCAGCGTTCTCACCCACATAACTCGAGATCATCTTCCTGATCTGGCGCGTCTTCAACAGCAGGCCCAGGCCGAAGTCATCCACCCCCGCGTTGTTGGAGATGCACGTCAGGTCCTTCACCCCCGAATCACGCAGCGCCGCGATCAGGTGCTCGGGAATGCCGCACAGGCCGAAGCCGCCCACCATCACCGTGATCCCGTCTTTCAGCACGCCATTGGTGCGAAGATCGGCGAACGCCGCGGCGGTTGTGGCGAAGGTTTTCTGGGCCATGCGATCACATCCTCTCGTCAGTGTCAGAGTCTAAGCGGGAATCGCTCAAAAAGTCCGGCCCAGTTCTCGAAGGCGAACGCCTCCACATCGCCGTCGCTCCACCCCTCCGCCGAGAGCGCCTCCGCCAGCCGCTGCAGGTCGCGTGGCACGTTGATCCCCTGCGGCAGGCGCAGGGCGGAGAAGCCCCCGTCCATGTCGCTGCCCAGGCCCACGTGCAAGCGGTCGCCCGCGAGGTCGCACACATGTTCGATGTGGGCGAGGCAATCCGCGATGGTGGCCCGCGTGGCCGTGTCATCCGCCGCGACGGGTCGAAGGAACTTGGAGAAGAGGTTGAGGCCGATGATGCCGCCGCGCTTGATGATCTCGCGAATCTGGTCGTCGTGCAGGTGGCGCTGGTTCTCGCCCCGGCCGCCCCCGCCGACGAGTGCGCGGCAGTTGGAGTGCGATGCCACGATCACCTTGTCTGTGGCCTTGGCCAACTCCCAGAAGGCCCGATCCGACAGGTGCGAGGCATCGTGCACCAGGCCCAGGCCGTCCATCGTGGCCGCGAGCACGCGCCCACGGTCGCTCAGGCCAATGTCGGTGCCGTTGCCGCCCGCGTAGCGAGAGGGCTTCCACCACGCCATGCCGATGGCCACCACGCCGCCCGAGACCCACTCGGAGAGGTCGGCGGCGTCGAGGATCGGGTCCGCCCCCTCGATCAGCACGCCGAACGTGGGCGGCTTGGCCTTCGCGGCATCGGAAGGCTCGCCCCCCGCATCGTCCCGCCACGCCTCATACAGCGCGAGTTGCTGCAGGCCCGCGGCATTGGCGGCCTGAAAGTCGCCTTCGGGGTAGCACTGCTTCTGCTGCGGGCTGCCGCCCGCCTCGGTGAAGATCGTGCCCAGGCAGTGCGTAACACTTCCCTCGGCCAGCGAGCGGAGCGTAACCGCCGCGGGCAGGTCCGGGCCCGCGCACGCGGCGGTGTCGGCGTGCATGTCGCGGCCGTTGAGAGCCATATACGCCAGATCGAGGTGGGCATCGAACCATCGCGTGGCCATGCGGCCATCGTACGATACCCGGTGGTTCTCTTCACAAGGGGCTCTCCTCATGCGCAAGCGAGCGCCGGCGTTGGTGTGCGTGCTCTTCCTGCTGCTGGGCGCTTTCCTGGCCCGCCTGCCCAGCACCATCGCGGCGTTGCAATCGCAGTTCACGCCGCCCTCCGCCGCGGCTGTGAACTGGAACGATGCCCTGCGCGAGAGCCACCAGTTGATTCTTGACCACTACGTCTCAAAGCCCGACACGGACGCGTTGCTCAAGGGTGCGCTTCAGGGCATGACCGATGCGCTCGACGACCCCTACACCGAGTTCATCCCGCCCGCCGCCAAAGACACCTTCGAGAAGGACATCACCGGCCGGTTCGTGGGCATCGGGGCGTCGGTCGGCGTGCAAGACGGCTGGCTCACCATCGCCTACCCGCTCGAAGACTCGCCCGCGTACAAGGCGGGCATTCTCGCCGGCGACCGCATCATCCGCATCGGCGACGTTTCCACCAAGGGCTTCAGCGTGGAGGACGGCGTCAAGCACCTCATGGGTGAGCCCGGCACGCGGGTGGAGCTCGGCGTGCTGCGTGGCTATTTGCCGGACCAGGGCCCGGAGGAAGAGGTGAGAGTGGCGATTACACGCGGGCAGATCGCCGCGCGTTCGGCCAAGGGCTTTCGGTGGATGGCAGGCCGTGGGTCGCTCGGTGATTGGGATTACACGCTCGATGCGGCCCGCGGCATCGTGTACGTGCGCCTCACGCAGTTCACGCCCACGGTGGCCAGCGAGTTGCAGGGCGTGCTGCGGGTCCTCGACCCCCGGGGCCTGATCCTCGACCTGCGCGACAATCCCGGCGGTGTGCTCGACCAGGCCATCGCCGTGAGCGACCTGTTCCTGGAATCGGGAACGGTGGTTTCGACCAAGGGGCGCGCGGGCGATGAGCAGGTCTACAAGGCCCGCTCCGGCGGTGCGTTCGCCGAGTTGCCCGTGGCCGTGCTGGTGAACCAGTCGAGCGCGTCGGCCAGCGAGATTGTGGCCGGAGCACTGCAAGACAACAATCGCGCAATCGTGGTGGGCACACGCACGTTCGGCAAGGGCTTGGTGCAGCGGGTGGAGCCGCTGCGCACGGTGCCTGGTGCACAACTCAAACTCACCGAGCAGCACTACTACCTCCCCTCCGGCCGCCTTCTCCAGCGCACGGACGATGCGAAGGAGTGGGGTGTGGACCCCTCCCCCGGCTTCTACGTGCCCCTCACCGATGAGCAGGCGGTGGTCTTGGCGCGCGTGCGGCGCGAGATGGACACGATCCGCCCGCTCACCAGCAACCCCAAGTGGTCGGGCAACCAGGCGCCCAAGGCCACGCTCTACGGCGATGCCGCCGCATGGGCCGACGCCAAGTGGGTGGGCGAAGCGCTTGGCGACACGCAACTGGCCGCCGCGCTGGCCGCGATGCAGGCGCGGCTGGACGCGGGCGGTGATGCCACGGCCGACTGGACACCCACTGGTGCGGATGCGCCGGAAGAAGTAAACCGCATCGCCACCAGCGAGATGCTGCAACTGGGCCGCGTGCGCGAGCGCGTGCTGCGGCAACTGGCCCGCATCGAGCGGCGGATGGATGCGATTGACGTGGGCGAAGAACCCAAGCCTGAGGCCCTGCGCCTGGCCAGCCTCTGGGCCGACGAGATCGACCTCACCGGCGGCAGCCTCGAAGTGCTCGACAAGGCCGGCAAGCGCGTGGCCCTGCTGGACGTAACCGGGCCCGATGTTGAACGCTGGCTGCTGGATGCCCAGGTGAAGCCGCGCGGCGAGCCCGGCCCTGCGATCGTGCCCGCGCCGCCCGATTCGGTTGACCCCGCCCGACCGGTCACGCCCAAAGAGCCCAACCCGTGAGCCACCTTGTGCTGGGGATCGAGACCTCCTGCGACGAAACCGCCGCGGCCATCGTGCGCGGTGGGGAGGGTCGGGGGGGCGGGCCGGAAATCCTTTCGTCCATCGTGGCCAGCCAGAACGACCTGCACGCGGAGTATCGGGGCGTGGTGCCCGAGATCGCCAGCCGCGCACACGCCGAGCGGCTCCTGCCGGTGGTGCGTGAGGCCGCGGCCCGCGCGGGCGTGTCGCTGGCAGGGGTGCAGGCGGTGGCGGTGGGCCACCGGCCCGGCCTGATCGGCGCGCTGCTGGTGGGTGTCGCGGGTGCAAAGGCTCTGGCGTGGAGCCTGGGTGTGCCGCTGGTGGGTGTGGATCATGTGCACGCGCACCTGTTTGCCGGTTTGCTTGTGCACCCGGGCGGGCCTGTGCCGCCCCGCCTGCCCGAAGTGGAACCATCGCTTCCCGCGCTGGGCCTGGTCGTCAGCGGCGGCCACACATCCATCTACCACGTCGCCGGGCCTTCAGCGCTTACGCGACTGGGCGCCACCATCGACGATGCCATGGGCGAAGCCTTCGACAAGGTCGCGGCGATTCTGGGCTTGGGCTTTCCCGGCGGACCCGCGGTCGATCACCTCGCACAGTCGGGCAACGCCGCGGCCTTCGACCTGCCCGTCAGCGCGCTCGGCAAGGAGTCACTCGACCTCTCCTTCTCTGGCCTCAAGACGGCCGTGCTCTACGCGGCTTGCGGCGTGCCTGAGCGCGGTCGATCGGGCCTGTCGCTCCCCTGCAAACTCGACGCGCAGGGCAGGGCCGACTTGTGCGCCTCCTTCCAGCGTGCCGCGGTGCGGGCCGTGTTGATGAAACTGGAACGCGCGGCAGACCGGCACCGCGAATGCCGCACGCTGCTGGTGGGTGGTGGTGTGTGCGCAAACCGCGCGTTGCGTGCCGCGCTGGAGGCCTTCGCGGTCACGCGTGGCCTCGCCCTGGTACTGCCGCCCTTGCACCTGTGCGTGGACAACGCCGCGATGATCGCCGGGCTGGGCGTGCGCCTGCTCCACGAACGCGCGTGGATGAGCGATTCGCTGTCTCTTGCCGCCGTTCCCACCACCGCCGCATGATCGACCGCTGGCCCCATCCCGCCTGTCTGGATGATGAAGCGTTGCTCAAGCATTGCCAGGTGCAGCGAGGTCGGGCGGGCGGGCCCGGCGGGCAGCACCGCAACAAGGTGGAGACGTTGGTGATGCTCACGCACACGCCCACCGGGGTCGAAGCTCACGCGGGCGAACGGCGCAGCCAGATCGAGAACAAGCGTGTGGCGGTCTTCCGGCTGCGTCTGGCGCTGGCCACGCAGGTCCGCGTGCGGCCACCACGCCTGCGGGGGCTTGAGGCGATCGATGCTCCGGGCACATCGGCTCTGTGGCGTGCACGAACGGGTGGTGGGGGTGGCGGCCGTATCGCCTGCAACCCCGAGCACGCGGATTTCCCTTCCATGCTCGCGGAGGCAATGGACGTGCTGGCCGATGCCCTTTGGGATGCTGCGCCGGCGGCCCGGCGGCTGGGAACCACGGCCAGCCAGTTGACGCGGTTGGTGAAGGACCACCCGCCCGCGTTTGTCCGGGTGAACGAAGAACGCCTCAAGCGGGGCATCCATCCGCTCCGATGAGCGAAGACAGTGGCAGGAGGGGCTAGACTTTGCCCCTCATTCTCGGACTCGTGAGGGCTTGCGGAGGATTCCTATGCGTCTGATGAACTCATGGTGTGCCGGTCTGCTCGTGATGGGTGCTCTGGGTGCGGGGGGCGTGGCGGTGGCCGCGCAGCCGCCTGCCGAAACCAAGGCCCCGGCCAAGGATTCGCCCCAAGGGCAGCCCGCGCAGGCCGAGCCGGCCAAGAAGGATGATTCCAAACCCGCTTCTGTGGAGGACAAGATCGTGCAAGTGAAGATGACCACGTCGATGGGCGACATCGTGATCGAACTCAACGAGACCAAGGCCCCGATCTCGACCAAGAACTTTCTGAACTACGTGGACAAGGGCGCGTACAACGGGACGATCTTTCATCGCGTGATGGAAACCTTCATGATCCAGGGCGGCGGTTTCGGGCCGGACATGAAGCAGAAGCCCACCGACCCGCCCATCAAGAACGAATGGCAGAACGGCCTGAAGAACGCGAAATACACCGTCGCCATGGCCCGTACCGCCGTCGCTGATTCGGCCACCAGCCAGTTCTTCATCAACGTGGTCGACAACCCCGGCCTGGACTCCGCCCGCGATGGCGCGGCGTACGCCGTGTTTGGTAGGGTCATCTCCGGCACCGAGGTCGTTGACAAGATCAAGACCGTCAAGACGGGCACCAAGGGGGGCCACCAGAACGTGCCCCTCGAGCCTGTCACCATCGTCTCGGTGGCCCGCGTGGGGGACGGCAAGTAAGGCCGCCCGCGAGCCGTGCGGACTGATCGCTCGCGCCGTCGGCAACCCCGACGGCGTTTTTGCAGGCGGAATTCCGGCACACGCCCATGCGACACATCACGCTCATCACCACAGGCGGCACGATCGAGAAGACCTACAACGAGGTTTCTGGCAGCCTTGAGAACACGCGTTCCATCGTCCGGCGCATGCTCCGGCGACTCAGGCTGGAAGACACCGACGTGGGCATCATCGAACTGATGAGCAAAGACAGTCTGGTGATGACCGATGACGATCGCGAGCGCATCGTGGACGCCGTCCGCGCGGCGGGTGGAGGGGGTGGAGTGGGGGGGGTGGGGGGGGCAGCCGTGTCTGCGGCGCAGCCCCTCACCGCCGGGATCGTGATCCTGCACGGCACCGACACGCTCTGCACCACGGGCGAGCGGCTGGTGCAGGCCTTGCCGGCACCACGCGTGCCCATCGTCCTCACCGGGGCCATGCGACCCTTCGAGATGACTCGCTCGGATGCGCTCCAGAACCTGACCGAGGCCCTGTTTGCCACGGACGTGCGGGCACCGGGCATCTATGTCGCCGCGCACGGAAGGTGCCTGCCCTTCCCGGGTGTTCGCAAAGACCGCGACCGGGGCACGTTCGTCGCTGGGTAGAGCGGCTCGCGGGGCCGAGCGCTCCGTTACACTCCCGGTCTCCATGCGGTTCACGTTCACGCACAAACTCATGGCTTTGGTCGCTGGTGTTGCCCTCATTTCGGGAGTGGCTGCGTCGGCGGTGGTGTACTCGTGGGCCATCCGGGCCTTTGAGGACGGGTGCCGTAAGCGCCTGCGCACCGAGGTTGCTCTCGCAGCCGAAGACCTGGCCCAGCCGATCAGCGCGTGCCTGACCGGTGAAGCGGCAGCCCGAAACGAGGCCCGGTCGGCGCTGCACCGTGCACTGCTGCGCCGGCTCGACAGGATGCAGAGCGACGGCTTGACCGTGTCGGCGTTGTTCGTTGTCGGGACGGCCGAGCCTGACCCGGCGGAGTTTGCCCTTCTCGAGCACGTCCGGGGGACCGAGGGGGCTGCGCGCAAGCGCGCCCCCGGCCCGGTGCAGGTGCGCACCACCAACGATGTGCCCAAGCCTGCCAAGCCCTCGCCGTTCGTGGTCGATGCGCTGGGCAAGCCCTGCGTGCAACGCACCGATCTTGATGCAGGCCCCGCCTTCGAGAGCGGCCTGCGCCTGCAAGAGCCCCCCGGCTCTGACGACGGGGCCAAGCCCACGCTCCTGCGAACCAGCGATGCGCCCGAGGTGCTCTGCATCGCCCACGCCTTCGCAGAGAGGGGCGATGCCGTCGTAGGCTACGTCGGCGTCCAGATCGGTCCTGGCAATCTCCGGTCCGGCAGCGAGGCCGCCTTCCGCGGCGTGCAGGCGGGCGGGCTCGTGGCGCTGCTGGTGGGATCGGGCCTGGGATTCATCGGGTCGCGATGGCTCACACGCCCGCTGGCCCACGTCGTGGCCGGCCTGCGCCGCATGGGCAACGGCGACCTGGACACGCCCCTTGAACCCGCCAGCGACGACGAAGTGGGGGAGATGGCGCTGCACGCCAACCACGCGATGGAACTGCTGCGCGAGCAGATCGAACTCAAGCAGTCCCTCCACCTGGCCCAGCAGGTGCAACGCGCGCTCCTGCCGGGCGGCCCGCCGCGCTTCCCCGGCCTGGATATCGCCTCCTTTTGCGTGTACTGCGATCAGACCGGGGGCGACTACTTTGACTTCATCCCGGTCGGCACCGGAGAGGACGCGGGCTTGGCGTTGGTTGTGGGCGATGTCACGGGCCACGGTGTCTCTGCCGCGCTGCTCATGGCCACAGCGCGCGCCATCCTGCGTTCGCACGCGCCCACGCCCGACAACCTGGGCGAGTACATGGCCCGCGTGAACCGCGAGTTGTGCGGACAGGAGCAGACGGGCCGCTTCATGACGCTCTTTCTGCTGCTGGTGGAGCCGCGTCTGGCGGGTCTGCGCTGGGTGAGCGCGGGCCACGACGCCGCACTGGTCTACGACCCCGTTCACCAGACCTTCAGCGAACTCAACGGCAGCGACCTTCCCCTGGGCGTTGAGGCGGGGTGGGCGTTCACGCCCTTCCACTCGCCCAACCCGCTGGGCAACGATCAGGTGATCGTGATCGGCACCGACGGCATCTGGGAGATGCGCAACAAGGCCGACAAACTCTTCGGCAAAGAAAATCTCAAGCGCGTCATCCGCAAGAACGCCAGCCAGACGGCCGACCAGATCGGCCGCGAGTTGCTCGCCGCGCTCGACGCCCACCGCGGCGAGATGCCCGCCCAGGACGACATCACCTTCATCGTGGTGAAGGTGGCCCGCGCCTGACCGGCCCCGCAGCATCCACCCCCCGCGGGGCAGGGGGAACCGCGGCACGGCCTGCCGTTACACTCTGGCGTATGGCCGTGAAAGCGTCGCCCAACCTGAAGCCCGGAGATCCCTACTGCGGCGACTGCGGTTACCCGTTGGCGGCACTGGTGAACGCCAGCGCATGCCCCGAATGCGGCCGCCCGTTGGTGGCGTGCCTGACCCGCGTGGGCATGAGCCTGGGCGATGGCCGCCGCTACACCAGCCCCGCGCAGATCTTCGGCCTCCCCGTGCTCTCCATCGCTATCGGCCCGCGCGGCGACGAGTCTTATGGCCGGGCCAAGGGCTTCATCGCCATCGGCGATTCGGCCGTCGGCGTGCTGGCGCTGGGCGGTCGGGCCGTGGGGGTGGTGGCGTGCGGGGGCCTAGCCGCGGGCGGGCTCACGCTGGGGGGCCTGAGCATGGGCCTGTTCACGGCCATGGGTGGGTGCGCCGTCGGCGGCTTCGTGTTCGGCGGAATGACCATCGGCGGCATCGCCAAGGGCGGGGGTGCCCTCGCCATCGTGGCCGACGCGGGCGGTGCCGCCGGCTATTACGCCCGCGGCGGGGGCGCGATCGGCGCGCACACCATCACGCCCCAGGGTGCCGACCCCGCGGCCGTGGCTGTCTTTCACTCGCTCACGCCCCTGTTGGGCACACAGACGCAGTTCTATCACCCGCCGGTGCTCATCCTGTCTGTCATGGCGCTGGTGGTGCTGGTGATCGGGGCACTCGCCGTGTGGGCCAACGCCCGGCATGAGCGCACCAAGCACGCGCCGCCCGGAACGAGGTGGCCCGCTTGATCCACGATCTCTCGCCGCCCATCTCGCCCCGCTTGGGTGTGTGGCCCGGCGACACGCCGCCCACGCGCGAGGTGCTGATGAACTTGGAACGGGGCGACACCGTCACCCTCAGCACGCTCCGCACCACCGTGCACCTAGGCGCCCACGCCGACGGCCCCAATCACTACCATCGCGCCGGGCGGGATGTTGCCGCACAACCGTTGGAGCACTATCTCGGCCCCTGCCAGGTCGTGGAAGCGCGGGTGGAACGCGGTGGTCTGGTCGAGCCACGCTCGCTCGTCGGTGAACTCGCCGCCATCGGCCAGCCGCGTGTGCTGATTCGCACGGGCACGTTCCCCAGTTACGAATCGTGGAACAGCGACTTTGCGGGGCTGTCCGTCGAACTCATCGATGCGCTCGCGGCCCTGCCGCTCACCACGCTTATCGGCGGCGCACCCCGCCGCGGCGTGGTCACGATCGGTGTGGACACACCCAGCGTTGATCCGCAGACCTCCAAGTCGCTCGACGCGCACCACGCCATCGCCCGCCACGACATCGCCATCCTGGAAGGGCTTGCGCTCGCCGGCGTGCCGCCGGGTGTGTACGACCTGGTGGCGCTGCCTCTGCGGCTGGAAGGCTTCGACGGCAGTCCCGTCCGGGCCGTGCTGAGGCCTCTGACCGCGTGAGTACGCCGCGGGGTGACAAGGACGCGACCATGGACACAAAGTGGTTGGTGATCGGCGGCGGAAACATGGGCGCGGCCGTCGTGCGGGGTGCCATCGCCGCGGGGACGTGGTCAGCCGGGGCGGTGGTCGTGGTGGAGCCGGATGCGGCCAAGCGCAGCGAGTTCGCGGGGTTGGGTGTGCGAGCAGCGGGCAGCGCGGCCGAGGCCGCCGCGCAGGTGGGCGCGTTCCATGCCGTGCTGCTCGCGGTGAAGCCGCAGATGTTCGCGCCCGTGGCGGCAGACCTGCGCGCCGCGTGGCACGCGGCACCTGCGCACCCCCCGCTTGTGGCTTCCATCATGGCGGGCATCACGACCGCCCTGATCTCGCGGGCCACGGGCATGCCGCGCGTGGTGCGCGCGATGCCCAATCTGCCCGCCACGGTTGGCGCAGGCATGGCTGCCCTCGCACCGGGCGCGGGCGCCACCGAGGCCGACGTGGCGGTGGTTGAGCGGGTCTTCGCGTCGGTCGGCCGAACCATCCGCGTGGACGAGTCGCTCATCGACGCGTTCACCGCGGTCGCCGGTTCCGGACCCGCGTACGTGTTGTCTCTCTGCGAGGCCATGGCCGAGGCGGGCGTGCGTTTGGGCCTGTCGTCAGAGGACGCCGCGCTCGCGGCCCGCCAGACCGTGATCGGCGCGGGCCGCCTGCTCGAAGCCTCGGCCCTCACCCCCGCCGAACTGCGCGCGAGCGTGACGAGCAAGGGCGGCACCACCGCCGCCGCGCTGGAAGTGCTCAACGAAGCAGGCGCAAACGAAGTGCTTGCCCGCGCCATCGGGGCCGCCGCGCGGCGTGCCGCAGAACTGGCCCGCGGCGGCTGATCTTCAGGCGGGCCTGCCCTCAAGCCTCGGCGAGCCGTTCGCCCGTGCCGCGGGCAGAATGCCCGGCTCGCCCGCGCTGGCCGCACGGCCCGTGTCATCCACGGTCGGGTCGGCCTTGCGCACCCACACGATCGGTGCCGCGATGGCGATGGATGAGTAGGTGCCCACCAGCACGCCCACGATGAACGTGAAGGCGAAGGCACGCACGGCCTCGCCGCCCACCGTGTAAAGCACAACCGATGCCGCCAGCGTGGTGCCGCCGGTCAGGATGGTTCGGCTGAGTGTGTCGTTGATGGCGCGGTTAATGACGGCGCGGCTGGCGTACGGCAGTTTGCCGCGCTTCTCGCGGATGCGGTCCATCACCACGATCGTGTCGTTGAGCGAATAGCCCAGGATGGTGAGCGTGGCCGCGATCACGTTGAGGTCGATCTTGAACGGCAGGATTCCCAGCGAGGTCGCGGCGTTTGGAGCAAAGTCCACGAACACCTCGGCCATGGCGAGCAGGCCCACGGCCACAAGGCAGTCGTGGAGGCTGGTGGCGATGGCGGCCATGGAGTAGCGGATGGAGTTGAACCGCACCCAGATATAGATCACGATGCCGATCGACGAGAGCAGGACGGCGATCACGGCCTGAGCCGTGAAGGTGGCCGCGATGGAGGGATCAAACTTGTCCACGCTCGCCGGCGTGCCGGCCGTGGCCAGGGCCCCGACCACGAGCCTCCACTCCGGCATCTTCAGTTGCGAGCGCCAAGTCTGCTCGTCGTTGAGGTAACTGATGCTGTCATCATGCACCAGCACCACCACGCCCGTCGCCGCCTCCGCCGTGCCATCGAGCAGCACCACCAGGTGCTTGCGTGCGATCGAATCCGCGAACTCCGCCTTGGAGAGCGTGGCGTCGATGCGCTGCTGGAGTGACTTCACGGGCGTGGGCGGGCTCAGGTTCTCCAGAATGATCGCCGCGCCGCCGAGATAGGCCGACACGTCCATCGGTCGGTCGGCCCGGTCGATGGCGTCCGCCAGTCGGCTGGTGACGATCGGCCGCACCGGCAGGTCGCGGTCATTGACCGTCTCCAGGCCGCGGAACGAGAGTGCTTCCAGCACGTCGAGCCGGTCGCGGAACGCCTGGGCCAGGGCCCCTTGCACCAGGTCCGCGTTCGTGATCACGCTCTTGATCTGGAACGTGCTGCTGGTGACGCCGTCGGCCTGAGGGTTGACGGTGATGATGTCGGCCTCACGGAGTTGCTCGAGTTGCCGGCGTGCCGCGTCCGTGGAGGTCGCGGCCTCCTCTGCCAGCGTCTGCACGCGTTCCTCCACCTCGGCCCGCTTCAGCGTAAGGGGCTGGCCGTCGGCACCGTCCTTGAACCGCAGGGTGATCTTGGTGCCGCCGAGAAACTCGTTGTCGAGCACGCCCGAGCCGCGCACGGCCAGTGTGGCCAGGCACGCCAGGCTGATCACCAGCGAAAAGCCGATGAACACGAACCGGTACTTCATCCAGTCAATATTGAACGAGAACAGCCGCTGCACCGCCGGCACGGCGATGGGCAACATGCTCAACTTCTTCCAGCGCAGTTTCTCCACCATCACGGTGAAGAGCAACCTCGTGAAGAACAACTGCGTGAACAGCGTGGCCACCGCACCGATGCTCATGGCGATCGCGAAGCCCTTGATCTCCTGGGTGCCCGTGAACCCGAGAATCACGCACACGATCAGGATCGTCACGTGCCCGTCAACGATCGACGAGAGGGCCTTCTGGTACCCCAGTCGCACCGCGTTGCGCAGGTCCTGCCCGAAACTCAACTCCTCCCGCATGCGCTCGTAGATCAGCACGTTGGCGTCCACCGCCATGCCGAACGTGAGGATCACGCCCGCGATCGCGGGCAGGCTGAAGGGCGCCCGGTTGAGCGCCATCGCCGCCAGAATGATGAGCGCGTTGAGCACCATCGCCACGATGGAGACCGCGCCGCAGGTGAAGTAGTAGAACACCATGAACGCCGTGACGGCCACGAAACTGATCGCGCCCGCGAGCAGGCCCCGCCGCAGGTTGTCCACGCCCAGTTCGGGCCCCACGGTGCTCACGCTGATCGGCTCGGGGCTGAGTTTGGCCGCCAGCGAACCGGCGTTCAGCACACGCACGACATAGCCGATTTCCGCCTGCGAAAAGTTGCCCGCGATCTGTCCCTGCTTGCCGATCTTGCTGTTGATATTGGGCGCCGTGTACACCTCGTCGTCCAGCAGCACGGCCATCATGTTCCGCACGTTCGAGCCCGTGAGTTGGCTCATCTTGTCCGCGCCCAGGACATCCATCGAGAACGAGATGCAAGGTCGGCCCAGTTCGTCCTGACTCTGCCGCGCGGACTCGCACCGCCACGCCCCCTCGGCCTGGGTAAGCCGCTTGCCCTTCACGTCGTAGAGCAGCATGAAATACTGCCCATCAAACTCCTCCACCACGGCGTTGTACCGCCCGCCGAAGTACGAGGGCGGCGCGGCCATCATCGCCTGCTGCTCTTCCAAACTGTCAAACCACGTATCTTCCTTGTTCAACTTGAACCACCGGTGCTCCGTCGAACGCACGTTGCGCGGGCCCTTCTCACGAAGTTCCTGGCGCAGCCGTGCCTCGTCCAGCGCCTCGCCCGGCTTCACGCCGATGCGGAAGTCCAGCACGCCAGCACCCCGCAGCAGGCGGATCAGGTCCTGCGGGTCGTCCAGCGTCGATCGGTTTGCCTGGAACGTGTCGTACTTCGCCACCACCCGATCCAGTTTCTCCACCGCACCCGGGTGAGCCTCCCGCAGCCGCGCAAGCGCCCGCTGACGGGGGCTCGGAATCTGCTTCGTCTCGCCCGTCTGCGTGTCCTTGTACTTGCGCGCCACGGCCGGCAGGTCAAGCACCCGCCGCACCTCCGCCGTCGAGATCGCCGTGGCTTTCGCCGCCTCCCGGGCCTGCTCGAAGGCCTTCTCGGCACGGGCCGGCTCCAGCGCGCCAGCCGCCAACGCGTCCTGCGCGGCCTCCACACTCGCCGTGATCGCCTTGATCACCTCCTCGGGCTCGCCCCTCGACCTGGCCTCCTCGAGGGCCTTGCCGAACTCTTCGATGGGCTTCTCGAACCCGGATCGGCTGGCCTGGAATTGTGCCCGGGCCCGGACCGCCGCGTCGTACGCCGCCGCCGCGGTGTTCAGCAGGGCCACCTGTGCGGCATCACCGCCGCCGAGCGCGGCAATTTCTGTGGCACGTTGCTCGGGGGGCATCGCCATAACCCGGTCGAACTGGTCCACCGAAAGCGCGCCCGATGCGAGTTGGGCGATCTCGGTCTCAAACTCCGCCCGGAAGGCCTTGACACGATCTCCGCCCAGCGGCATCGTGATCTCGATGCGGTTGGTGCCCTGGGCCACCATCTGGATCTCCATCATGCCCTTGGGGTCCACCCGGCGCTTCAGCAGTTCGATCATGTTGCTGAGCGTGTCGGCCGGATCGCCGGGCTTGATGTTGACCTGATAGATCAGGCTGGTGCCGCCGGCGAGGTCCTTGCCGCGCCGGAGTTTGTCCTCCGGCGGAACGATCGCCAGAACGGCGAGAACGGCGACGACGAGAACGATGAACGAGTTGCGGACAAGGTGTCGCATAGTGGTCCAGAGAGCGGGTCGGATTCAAGCGGGAAGCCAGCAAGTCGCGGCAACGGCCGCGGTGGGCGCGCTCGCGCGCATGGAGTTACACGGCGATCTTGTTGCCGTTGGGCTTGGCCTCGGCTTGCGACGTGGCCGAGGGAGTGTTCGCGGACCCGTTGGCCTTGCGCAGGATCTGCTGCACGGAGCCCTTCGAGAACGTGATCCGCGTGTTGGTGTTCTCGTCCACACGCAGGACCACCTCGTCGTCGCGCATCTCGACCACCGTGCCGATGACGCCGCCGATCGTCTGCACCCGATCGTTGCGGGCCAGTGCGTTGAGCAACTCTGCCCGCTTCTTCTTCTCTTTGCGGCCGCCCAGCACCGACGTGAGGATGAGGAAGATGAACAGCCCCGAGATGATGAACAGGAACGTGAGGTCGGGCGCGCCGCCCGCGGCCTTGCCCGCGGGCACCCCGCCCACGGGCGCGGCGGGCACGGTCGTCGTGCCCGTGGCCTGGGTTGGCATGCCGGGAATCTCCACCTGCTTGGCCGCGGGAGCCGCGGTGACTGAGCCGGTTGTGACGGGCGTGGCAGAAGGCGAGGTTGGCGTGAGGGCGAGCACGAGGGGAATGTCCACGAGCGAATACTCCGAGGTCGAGGGAAGATCGACGCCCGATTCAGGGAATCGGGCCCGCTCGCGCGCCAGGATGGCACGCCAGCGGGAGGGGCGATATTAGGAGGGTGAAAGGGCCTTGACCCCATCCGCCGCGGCCGGAAATGCGGCCACCAGCGCGGGCCAATCGTCGGTGCGGATGGCCGCGCGCACGGCCAGCATGAACCGCTGGAAATACCGAAGGTTGTGGAGCGTGACCAGGATCGGCCCCAGCATCTCTTCGCAGGTGAACAGGTGCCTGATGTAAGCCCGCGAAAACTGGTCGCCCGTGCAAGCGAGGCAGTCGCACCCCGCTTCAAGCGGCCCCGCGTCGCGGGTGAACTTGGCGTTGCGCAGGCGGATCTGTCCCGAAGGCGTGAACGCGTTCGCGTTACGACCATTGCGCGTGGGCAGCACGCAGTCGAACATGTCCATACCGCTCAGCACCGCCGCCAGAATGTCCTTCTCGTAACCGACACCCATCAGGTATCGCGGTTTGCTCTCGGGCAGCAGCGGTGCCGTGTGCCGCACCACGCGGATGATGTCGTCAAAGCGCTCGCCCACCGCCACGCCGCCGATGGCGTAGCCGGGCAGGTCAATCGCGGTGATGCGCTGCGCCGACCACGTGCGGGCTTCAAGGTCGGTGCCGCCCTGAATGATGCCAAAGAGCGATTGGTCCGCGCTGCGAGCGTGCGCGGCCTTGCACCGCTCCAGCCAGCGCACCGTCCGTTCGTTGGCCTCGTGCAGGCGAGCCGCGTGGTCAAACACCTTGGCCTTACGCGTGTCGCGTGCCAGCACCCGCGAAAGGCGCGGGTCGGCCGTGCCGGCAGCGTCCGATGCGCCCGCGGTTGACGGCGGGCAGTCGTCAAACGCCATGATGATGTCGGCCCCGAGTTCGTTCTGCACGCCTATCGCCCGCTCCGGCGACAGGTGCACCATCGATCCATCCACGATCGATTTGAACTCCACGCCCTCGTCGCTCACCGTGTTGATGTTGGCCATTGAGTAGGCCTGGTACCCGCCCGAATCCGTCAGGATCGGTCGAGGCCAGTTCATGAATTTGTGCAGCCCGCCCAGCGCGGCCACCGTCTCGCTGCCCGGCCGCAGCATCAGGTGATACGTGTTGCCCAGGCAGATTTGCGAGCCGGTCTCCGCGAGCAGGTGCGGCAGAATGCCCTTTACGCTGCCGCGCGTGCCCACGGGCATGAACGCGGGCGTGTCGAACCAGCCGTGCGCCGTGTGCACCCGCCCCAGCCGTGCGCGGCTGGAGGTGGAACGCGCCAGGATGTCGAAGCGAAGAGCCATGCGTGCTCAACGCGGCGTGCCACGCCGCGCGTGTCAGTGCCCGGGGGTAGGGGGGCCGTCCAACGCCGCGATGGTCTTCCGGTCGGGCATCCACACCGACAGGCCCATGGCGACCGCCAGCGTGCCGAGCACGATGAACAGTGACACGGACGTGTCGAGTTTGATCGCCTTGCGGGCCTCCAGGCCGATCAGGCCCAGGTACGGCGGCACGCTCAGCAGCAGCAGTTTCAGGCCCACGTACCCCAGAATCACGATCAGCGCGGGCTTGAGGAACCGGAACTTCGCCACCAGCGCGGCCACGCAGAAGTAGAGCGACCGCAGCCCCAGGATGGCGAAGATGTTGCTCGTGAAGATGATGAACGGGTCGGGCGTGATCGCGAAGATCGCCGGGATCGAATCCACGGCAAACACGAGGTCCGTGATCTCCACCATCACCAGCGCCAGGAAGAGCGGCGTCACCGCCCAACCCGCCCGCAAGGTGCCCGGCGGGGGAGGGTCCTGCCGCTCCTTGCCCGTCGCCGGGTCAACCGTGTACGTGGGCTGGATCGTGCGCTTGGTGAAGAACTTCTGCCCGTCGAAGAAGTCGGTGACCGGGTACACCTTCTGCACCCACCGCAGCACGGGGTTGTCCGAAGGCTTCTCGGCGCCCTTGATCAGGGCCATCTTGAGCGCCGTGCCGACCAAGAACAGCCCGAAGATGATCAGCACCCACTGATACTTCATGATGATCGCCCCGCCGATGCCGATCATCAGGCCGCGCATCACCAGCGCCCCCATGATGCCCCAGAAGAGCACCCGGTGTTGATACTTGGACGGAATCGCGAACGAACCGAACAGCAGCGCGATCACGAAGATGTTGTCCATCGACAGCGACTGCTCGACCACATACCCCACCAGATACTGCTTCGCCGCGTCGGCCCCGCTCACGGTGCCGTTCACGATCAGCGGCACGTCGGCCTGTGTCGCGGAGGCGGGGTTGTACATCGCCGTGTTCAGGCCTAGGCCCAGCCAGTGGTTCTCGTACGCCGCGTACACCACGCCCGTGAACGCCAGCCCGCACGACACCCACACGGCCGACCACTTGAGGGCCTCCGTCATCCGCACCTCGTGCGCCTCACGATGGAACACGCCCAGGTCCACCGCCAGGAGCACCAGCACGATCGCCAGGAAAATGGCGTACGCCCACGCCACCTGCGACGGGGCCGCTGCGGGCAGAACCCCGGGCAGTTGGGCGAGCATGGCGTGCATGACGAGCATGGGGGGCTTTTCTCCAAGGCCCGGCGGGCCGGACCCGCGGCACGGCACCGCAGCCGCTCCCCTTTGCCGCGGGCCGCCTCGTACGCAAGCCGCTTTCCCGCGGGGGGGGTTGAGCGTGCGGGGCCAGAGCGTACGCGCGGCCGGCCACCTGTCAAGCCCTCACCGCTGGCCGTCGTCCTCCGGGGCGCACGGGTCTTCCCCATCGCCCTCTGCCAAGGCCACGCCCGCCGACGCTGCGCGCCGGGCCGCCGCCTCGCCGACCGCCGCCTCCACCACTTCGGCCGATTCGGCCGCGCGTTCGTCCAGCAACGCGTCCGTGTCACACTCGTTGCGGATCTCGGCCGCCACCTCGTGCACGCTCTTGACCCGGGCCCCTTCCAGGAACCCCGCCAGCCGGCGCGAACGGATCGGGTGCTGCAACTTCTGGATCGCCTTGGCCTCCACCTGCCGCACCCGCTCACGCGTCACCTTGAAGATGCGGCCCACCTCCTCGAGCGTGTACGTGTAGCCGTCGCCGATGCCGTACCGCAGTTTGATGATCTCGCGCTCGCGGTACGTCAGGCTCTTGAGCACCTGCTCGATCCGCAGTTTCAGCGTGTCGTTCACGGCGTTCACGACCGGCGTGCACGCCTTGGCATCCTCCAGGAAATCACCCAGCGCGCTGTCCTCGGTCTCACCCACGGGCCGGTCGAGGCTCACGGGGCTCTTGGAGATCTTCAGCACCCGCCGCGTCTCTTCGGTGCTCAGGCCCGCCCGCTCCGCCAGTTCCTCGATCGTGGGTTCCCGCCCCGTCTCCTGAAAGACCGCCTTCTGGATCCCCCGCAACTTTGTCACCGTCTCGATCATGTGCACGGGCACGCGGATCGTCCGCGCGTGGTCCGCGATCGCCCGCGTGATGGCCTGCCGTATCCACCACGTGGCGTACGTGCTGAACTTGTACCCCCGCTTGTACTCGTACTTGTCCACCGCGCGCATCAGGCCCGTGTTCCCCTCCTGGATCACGTCCAGAAACGACAACCCCCGGTTGCGGTACTTCTTGGCGATCGAGACCACCAGCCGCAGGTTCCCGCCCGAAAGGTCCCGCTTGGCCTGCTCGTACTCCCAGAACGCCACGTCGATCGACCGGATCCGCGTCGCCAGATCCTCGGGCGTGTCCCGCACCTCGTCCGTCAGGCCCTCCAACTGCTCACGCACGGCCACCAGGTGGTCCGGGTCGGCGGCGTCGCTCTCCCGCTGCAGGCGTCGCACCTCCTTGGCCAGGTCCGCCATCTTCTGGCAGATCGACCTGAGTTTCTTCATCAGCGGGATGATGCGGCCCGTCCGCAGCGACAGTTCCTCCGTCAGCGCCGCCATCTTCCGCCGCCGGCTGGCGATCCGCTCCGTGATCTGGGCTTGCGCCTCCTCGTCGCGTTTGCTCCGGGCCGAACGCAACGCCACCCAGTCTGCGCCGCTCTGTGCCAGCAGTTTGTCGATCGTCGCGAGGTTGTAAGGAATGCGCTTGGCGATCTTGTCCTTGGCCTGCGGGTCCAGCGTGCTGATCCGCATCGTCCGATCGAAGGGCAACTCCCCCGTCTGCACCTGCCTCAGCGTGGTCGTGGCGTGCATCAGGATGTAATCGCACTCCAGACATCGCCGGCGGAAGATCATCCGCATCGTCTCGATCTTCTTGGACAGGCGGATCTCCTCGTCCCGCGCCAAGAGCGGGATCGTCCCCATCTGCGTCAGGTAGATCCGGATCGGATCGTCGATCCGCTTGCCCTGCTCGCTCGCCGCCAGTTCCGCCGCGGCCAGATCGTCGCGGAGTTCCTCCGCCTCGTCATCATCCAGCAGCGAATCCTCGTTCCCGGTCGGTCCGCCGGCCTTCGGGGCTGCGCCCACGCGCGTGGAGCCCGCGTGCGTGCTCTGCGTGCGGATGCCCCAGTTCATGCGCGTCCAGCCCGCATCGCCGGTTCGCTCGCCGCCGACCACCGTCATCGCTCTCAGGGGCCGATCGCCGACGATCCGCGGGCCCGCCGGCTTGGCCTCCACCTGCGATTCCGCGCCCGCGACCCTGCGTGTTTCACGCCACGCGCGTGCCTTGAACTCCATCTCGTCCACCAGTTCCACGCCGCGCCGGTCGATCTCCACCAGCAACTCGTGCACACGCTCCGGGTCCACCATCTCGTCGGGCAGCGTGTTGTTCAGTTCTTCGTAACTCAACCACTTGCGGTCCACCACACCGTCCAAGAGGCTGCGCACGCGGTCTGGAAGTCGGCACATCAGACGGGGCTCCTCGGTCAGCGAAGTCCTTGCAACCTGGAAGCGTCATGCACGCGGCAGGGCCTAGGCACCCTCGGTGCGGGCAACTCTATCTCGCAGGAGAGTATGAAGCGCATTCCGCCAGAAGCACGCGCGGCGGCGCAACTTTTTTCACCCGCTCACACGCGGCCGTCTCTCTACTCCTGCGCCACCGTGAGACGCAGTCTCTTCTCGTGCGCCCGCGCACCGCAGGTGCGGGCGCGCTATGTTGTGGCTCCCGCTCCCGGAGCCACCGTGCCCGCACACGCCGCCGCGCCCACGCCATCCAGCCCGGTCCCCACGCGCACGCCCGCCGTGAAGTTCATCTTCTTCACGCTCCTGCTCGATGTGCTCGGCTTCGGCATCCTCATCCCGGTCGCCCCCCACCTGATCGAGAAACTGCAGGCCGCCGGCACCGAAAGTGCCGCCGGAACCTATGGCCTGCTCATCGCAACGTATTCCGCCATGCAGTTCATCTTCGCGCCGATCCTCGGTTCGCTGTCAGACAGGTTCGGCCGCCGCCCCGTCATCCTCATTTCCCTGCTCGGCTCCGGCCTCGACTACTTCGCCCAGGCACTCGCCCCCAACCTGGCGATCCTCTTCTTCACCCGCGCCATCAACGGCATCTCCGGCGCCAACATCCCCGTCTGCAACGCCTACATCGCCGATGTCACACCCCCCGAAAAGCGTGCCGCGGCGTACGGCATGATCGGCGCCGCGTTCGGCCTGGGCTTCATCATCGGCCCCCTCCTGGGCGGCTGGCTTGGCACCATCGATATCCGCCTGCCCTTCTACGCCGCCGGTGGCCTCACCCTGCTCAACTGGCTCTACGGCTACTTCGTCCTCCCCGAATCGCTCCCGCAAGACCGCCGCCGCCCCTTCAGCCTGCTGCGTGCCAACCCGCTGGGCACGTTCGTGTACCTCTCCCGTTACCCCACGGTCATGGGCCTCGCCGGGGCGTTGTTCATGCTCAACCTCGCGATGTTCGGCCTCCACGCGACCTGGGTGCTCTACACCGCCCACCGCTACCACTGGAACGAGTTCCAGACCGGCATGTCGCTCGCCCTCGTCGGTGTCGGCGCGGCCGTGGTCCAAGGCGGCCTCGCACGCATCATCATCCCCCGCCTCGGCGAGGCCCGGTCGCTGCTGCTCGGCATCGCCATCGGCGTGGCGTCATACGTGGGCTACGGCCTCGCCACCGAAGGCTGGATGATCTATTGCATCATCATCGTCGCCTCGCTCGGCGGCATCGCGGGCCCGGCCGGTCAGGCCATCATCACCAACTCCGTCCTCCCCACCGAGCAGGGCGAGGTGCAGGGCGCCCTCACCAGTTTGCAATCCATCGCCAACATCGGCGGGCCGCTCATCGGCGCGGGCGTCTTTGCCTACTTCATCTCCGAGCGCGCTCCGGCGTACATGCCCGGCGCATCCTACTTCGTGAGCGCCCTCCTCGCGGCACTGGGCCTCGCCGCCGCCGCGTGGGCCCTGCGTGCCTACCGCTCGCCAGCACGCCAGGTTTGACAGTTGATTTTGGTCCGTTGCAATGTCCTCCCCATCCTCGTGGCACAGGCTTTCAACCTGTGTCCTACCCGACCTCCCGGCACGCGAACGCACCGTTTCACGAGGTACGGAGCCACAGCCTGAAAGGCTGTGCCACGAGGACGCGGAGGCTTTCACCGGAGCAGGTTGATCTCCCGCAGTGAAAGGATCATGGCCATACCCCCCAAACCCACGCTGGAATGGTCCGACCTTGACCGCGAGCCGCACGACGGCCTCGTGAAAGGCCCCACGCCCGACGACGTGGCGGCAATCGTGGAGCACCTTGCGGGCAACGCCCACCCTGGCGGCTTCGTGATCCTGCGGCTGGGCGACAGCGAGTTCATCCAGTGCGCCCGCGTCGAAGGCGGCCTCGCGGTCGAACATCACGAGCCCAAGGCCGACACGCACTTCGCACTCGCCGGCGGGGCCTGCGATGCCGAGTTCGCCGTCGCCCTCTTCCGCGCCTGGATGGACGACCCGGCAACCATCGGCCAGCACGCCGACTGGGAAGAGATGGACCTGTGAACTTCCGCCTCTAGTCCAGCCAGTCCTTGGCCTTCAGCCTCGCCGGCACGTACTCCTCCGTCACGTACGAGATGCCCTTGGTGATCAGGCCTTCAACCTCCATCTTGAAGCCGTTGTCAAGCATCCCCTGGATCTCCTTCTGCCACCCCTTGTCCCCCTCGAACCACGGGTAGGCCGCGATCTCCTTGGCCCGCTTGATGTCGTTGTCGTTGAGTTCGATCTGCACATCGTCCGTCAGATCGCACACCCTGTTGTCCTTGGAGCGCACACCGATGAACTTGGCATCGGGTATCGCCAGCCGCTCGCTCTCGAAGGCCAGCGAGATCGAGCCCTGCTTGATCACGCTGAAGATGTAGTGCCCCCACGGATCGCAGTCGAGCAGGCAGTAGATCGGCAGGCCGAGTTCGCGGTTCAGCCGGCTGAGCAGGCGGCGCACGCCGCGCGTGGGCTGGCCGCTGCCTTCGGTGAGGATGCAGTTGTGCTTCTGCCAGAAGCGGTCCTCGTTGAAGCGGCCCCACACCGTGTCCTTCTCCACGTGCAGCACGAACTT
This sequence comes from Phycisphaerales bacterium, assembly GCA_046156035.1. Taxonomy (GTDB): domain Bacteria; phylum Planctomycetota; class Phycisphaerae; order Phycisphaerales; family UBA1924; genus JAEUIX01. The sequence continues at coordinate 25,529 of JBJXEW010000055.1, forward strand.
GGCCTCGCACTTCTTGAACTGGATCACGTCCGGCTCCACGATGCCCGGCACCGCGTAGCCACCCGTGCCCATGCGCCGGCAGTCGATCTCATCGCCGTTGTCCACGATGGTGATGTTGCCCGCCATCGTGCCGCGCTTCTTGGCGTAAATGTGCAGTTCCTCGCGCAGGGCTTCGAGCGAAACCTCGAGGTCTTCCAAAATGCCGTCGCTCTCATCCTGGTCGCCGAACGTCTTCTCGCCTCCACCTCCCTTGACGGCGGCAGTCCCCGCCACAGTGTGCAGGCCCTTGTAGAACATGCCGCGGAGCGAGAGCGTCTTCTGCGCGTCGATGAGTTCCTTCACCGAGTTGGAGTGCAGGCACGTCTGCATGAACTGCTTGGCCTGGTTGAGGTTGAACAGCATCCGCTCGGCCTTGGCATCGCCCATCTGCAGGATGCCGCGCTTCTTGTTCCAGATCGTGTTGGACTTGCTGCGTGTCGGAATATCGAGTTTGGGCTCGCGCCCCGCGAACGTCTTCTTCGCCACATCCTCCGCAAGGTCCACGATCTTGCCCAGCGTGCGGGCATCGCGCTCCTTCATGCGGGCGGAAGGGGAGGCGGCAGTGGGGGGAGACTTGGCCATGAGATTCTCACCGCAGAGACACAAAGGGCACATAGGAAGGCAGGAAGAAGGCACAAAGCCAGACGCAAGGTGCCTAGAACAACCCGGGCTCATCCACCGGAATCAACTTGCCGTTGACCAGCCGCATCTTCGGCTTGGCCTTGGGGGCGGCCTTCGCCTCGGCCTTGCTCGTTGCCGTCGGCTTGCGAGGATTGCTCGCCGCGGCTTTGGGCACACCCACACCCTTCGCGCCCGCGGCCAGTTCCACCTGCGCCAGTTCCGCCTTGCTGAACGTCAAGGGGGGCGTGTCGTCCGTCGTCGCGATCCGGCGCTTGCCCGCGCTCTTCTTCCCCGGTGGGCCTTCGGTCGCGCGCTCCGCCGCCGCACCCGCGGGCGGCGAGAGGGGCGCGGCACCCGGCCCCACGATGATCACGCCCTCCGAATCCGCCGGGTCGTCATCCTTCTGCGCCTTGCCCTCATCGTTCAGTTGCAAATCCGCAATCGCCGTCCGCTTGCGCGCCTGCACGAGCAGCGCGTCGTACAACTTCTTCGCGTCCGTCCCGTTGATCGCGTTGATCGCCTTGGCGATCTCCCCGATGTACCGCTCGAACACGTCGCGCCTTTCGCCCTCACGCCGCATCTTCAGCCGCTTGCGCAGATACGTCCCGAGTTTGCGCCCGCACTCCATCAGCGCGAGTTTCATCTCCTTGCGGATCTCGTCGTAATCCGCAATCGCCTCTTTGCTCTCGCTCGTGAACGGCACCCACACGCTCGCCATGTGGATCATGATCACCAGCGGCCCCACCGGCAGCGAGTTCCGCGGGTGCTGCAGGTCGTAGTTCCGCCAGTTGGTCTCACCCACCGCCTTGAAACTCGAGCACGCGCTCTGCTGAAACAACAGCGGCACCCGGTTGGCAAAGCGGATCACCCGGGCCGTGTCGTCCGCCGGCAACTCGCCCCCGAACGCGATCGCCGTCTCGATCAGAAACGGCCTGCCGCGGTACACATCCGCCTCGCGGCTGCTGGCCGCGTAAAACTCCGCCCGCACCCCCTTGAACATCCCCTTCAGCAACTGCTGCACGCCGATGGGCGCCAGGCAGTCCGTCGGTGGGGGCGCGAGCCGCGCTTCCTGAAACGCCTTGAACAACTTCTCCGCCTGCGGCGACTCCACATCGCTCACCTTCGTCCGCGTCGTGCAACCCACCTTGTGGCAGAACTCGCTCGCCGTCGCCGCGCTCACGCGGCAGAAGCACTCCTGCAAAAAGTTGTACAGCGTGCCCCCGCCCTTGTTGGCCTCCTGAAAGTCCTTGAGCATCTGGAGCAGGATGCCCAGTTCAATGCCCTTCGGGTGCGGCTGAATCTCCCGTGTCTCCGGCGGCAGTTCCGCCACCGCACGCGGGAAGACCACCAGCGACCCCAGGTCGGTGGTGACGGCGGCGAGGTTCAGCGAGCCCGGAGCGTCAGCGACGGGTCCCTCTGCGACCGGCGCCCCGCTTGTGCCGGCACCAGTGCCCAGTGCCCGATCCCCAGTGCCCCTTCCTTTCAGCAGCGGCGCATCCTCCTCCTCTTCCACCGTCCGCGTGGGCCGCACAAAGGTGATCCGCGCGTGCGGGTTGGCGATGGCCGTGAGTTCCAGAAACTCATCCACCGACCCGCGCCCGCGCTGGTACTTGCCTTCGAGTTCAATCGTCACGCTCGTGCCCGTCGGATAGTCCGCCGCGCTGAGGACCTCGCCCTTCTCGGCCAGTTCCCGCACCGCGCTGTTCAGGTTCCGCAGACGTGCGAGCGGAAAGTCATCGGTCTCCTCGTCCACCGTCACCTCGGCCCGGTTGGTCTTGGTGTTCATCGCCAGTTCGATGTGGTGGGCCTTCTTCTTCGCGTCCGGCCGCGTCTGGATCATCATGGGCTTACCCGTGGTGATCAGCCCGTACATGCCCGCGGCCGAGATGCCGATCCCTTGCTGCCCGCGGCTCATCTTCAGCCGGTGAAACTTGGACCCGAAGAGCAGCCGCCCGAACACGTTCTCCACCTGCTTGCGCAGGATGCCCGGCCCGTTGTCCACCACCGTCACCCGGTAGCGCGAACTCTTGGCCGCCTTGGCTGCCTTGCCTTCCTCCTTCGTGCCTCCGTCCCTCCGTGCCTTCGTGCCTTCCTCTTTCCCTGCCTTCGTGCCTTCCTCCAGGTCTTCAATCACCACCGTCACGTCCGGCAGAATGCCCGCCTCCTCGCACGCGTCCAAGGAGTTGTCCACCGCCTCCTTCACCGCCGTCAGCAGGGCCTTGCGCGGGCTGTCGAACCCCAGCAGGTGGCGGTTCTTGGCGAAAAACTCCGACACCGAAATGTCCCGCTGCTTGGCCGCCATGCTCTCGGCGGTAGCGCGCGGCGCGGCCTTGTTCTTCATGGCGTGTTCCGCGCGTGGCGGTGATGACAGGGGTCCGTGGAGCGGGTGAGGATTCGCAGGTGCTTCGAGCAGCGCATTGTGCGTCATCGCGGCCCTCCTTGGCTGCGGAGAATCCCTCAAAGTGTACCGACTTCACGCCTGGGCCGCGTGCTCGACCTGCGGCGCGACCAGGTAGAACCGGGCGACACCCACCTCAAACTCTTCCCCCTCGCTCGTCCGCATCACAAAGTGCCCCTCCATCGTTCCCCATTCCGTCTGGAGCGGGCAGAACGACGAGTACGAGAACGTCTGGCCCGGCTCAAGCGTGGGCTGCTTGCCCACCACCCCGTCGCCCTCGACGCGGTGCTCCTGCCCGTGCGCATCCACGATCCGCCAGCAGCGCGACATCAGTTGTGCGGTCCGCCCGCTCTCGTTCGTCAGCGCGATGCGGTAGCCGAACACGAACTGCCCGGACTCCGTGTTCGAGTGATTCGGCAAAAACGCCGGGCTCACCTGCACGCGGAAGCCGGACGAAAAGCCTTGCGATCCCTTGCACAGACTCATGGCAGACCTCTCGCACGCGGCCGTGGACACCCGCGACCGAGCGTAGGCCCCGCCCCGCCGTTACGATCCCGCCCCGTGTTCCTCTACCACACCCCCGATCAACTCCGCACCTGCGCTGCCAGCGAGGCCCAGAGCGGCCAATGGCACATGGCCGAGCAGTTCGCCGGGCAGTTGCTCGACACGCACCCAGCCGACCCCACCGCCCTCAACGTCATGGGCCGCGTGGCCATGCACGCCACGCGCCACGCCGCCGCGGCACGGTTCTTCGCCGCCGCGATGGCCGCCAGCCCCGGCTTCAAACCCGCCAAGAAGAACCTCGCCCTCGCCGAGCAGGCCGCCGCAACCGCGCCACCCGTGGGCGCGGCACCGAGATACCTGCTCATCCGCGAGTGGGGGGCCGGCTTCTGGGCCGATGTGGACCACGTCCTGGGTCAGGTGCTCCTGGCCGAGATCACCGGCCGCATCCCGATCGTGCACTGGGGCCAGGGCAGCCGCTTCGGCGACCGCACCAGCGCCGACAACTGGACGCGCTTCTTCGAGCCCGTCTCCGCCGCCACGCTGGCAGACATTCAGGATCGAGGCCTCACCTGCTTTCCCGGCAAGTGGAACAGCACGCCGTGGAACGCCCGCGTCCCCAACCGCTGGGCCGGCCCGGATTCACGCACCACCGGCCTCGCCACGCTCGCCTCTGATGCGCAGGTGGTGGTCAGCGACTTCTTCTACTCCGTTGCCTGCGCGCGCGCGTGGATCGAACCCGGCCACCGCCTCTACGGCGCATCCCTCCACACCGTCTATCGCGATCTCCTCCGCACCTACGCCCGACCGTCGAAGGCCATCGTCGACGCCGTCGATGCCTTCGCCGCCGCCAACTTCATGCCGCGCCCGGTCATGGCCGTGCACTTCCGCGGCACAGACAAGCACCTCGAAACCCAGCCCTTCGGCGACCTCGCCGGCCAGTATCCGGCCGCGCTCGACGCGATGGACCGGCGCCTTCGCCCCGCCCGCGTTTTCCTCATGACCGACCAGCAGTCCGCCCTCGACGAGTTCCGTGCGCTCCTCGGCGAGCGACTCATCGCCACCGATGCCTTCCGCGCCAACTCCGGGCGCGGCATCCACTTCCACAACGCCGTGCCCGGCCCGCAACTCGGGCGTGAGGTCCTCATCGACACGCTCCTGGCCACGCGGGCCGATGCGTTTGTCGGCTTTGGCCCCTCCAACGTCAGCGGCATGATCACGCTGCTGCGCCAGTGGCCGGTAGACCACGCCGCGCTCATCGGACCCAGTTACCTTGAGTGGCGGCGGCCGGGCGTCTATCTCTGCCCCCCGGCGAGCGAACTCGACGACGAGGCTCCCGCATCCACCCCCGCACCCGCCTGAGCCGCACGCGCACGGGCCTACGCTTGGCCCCAAACCACCACACCCCCCGGCCACGGAGCCTTTGCATGGAAACCACGCTCATCATCCTCAAGCCCGACGCCGTCCAGCGCGGTCTCATGGGCCGCATCCTCAGCCGCTTCGAGGACAAGGGCCTGCAGGTGGTCGGCTGCAAACTCACGCAGATCAGCCCCGCGCTCGCCGCCACGCACTACGAGGCCCACCAGTCCAAGGGCTTTTATGCCGGCCTGGTCAAGTTCATGACCAGCAGCCCGGTGCTCGTGCTTGCCCTGCGGGGCAACGGCGCCATCACCATCGCTCGCAGCATGATGGGCGCCACCTTCGGCTCCAAGGCCAACCCCGGCACCATCCGCGGCGACTTCGGCGTGAGCAACTCGTTCAACCTCATCCACGGGTCAGATTCGCCCGAGGCCGCCGAGCGCGAACTCAAACTCTTCTTCGCACCCGGCGAGGTCCTCACCTTCCCGCGGGCGATCGACGGCTGGGTCTACGACATGTCCGGCGGGAAGGCGGAGTGAGCAGGGCTCAAAGCAGCAAAGCCCAGAGCTCAAATTGAGGCACCGGCACGCGTGCAAGCCCGATGCTTCGGGCCTTCATTTGAGTTTTTCGCTTTGAGATTTGAGTTTTCCCGCGTGCCTTCAGGCACCGGCGCTCGCCTGCGGCTTGATGCTGCCCACCACCTGCGGGGCATCAATCGCGATCTGGTCGGCCACCTCGCGCCGGTGCACATCCACACTCCGCGGGAAGTCGAACGCGATCCGCACGCGGTCGCCACGGATGGACGCGATGCGCACCACGCCGATGGGGTTCTTCGGGTCGCCGATCACGACCTCTTCGCCTTCGCGCCTTGTGATGACGAGCATGGGTGGACCTCCTGTCCTGCTGGAAGACGCCGCGGACCTGACGGAGTTCAATATACCACGGTCCGGGGCCCCGCCAAAGGCGGTTCGCAAACAATCAGCACCCGGTTCGGCCTCCGGGCGGGTTTTTTGTGGGTCTGGGGGTTTGTTTGCCCGCCAAGCGCCGGCAAGACGCCTGTTGCACGCGCCACCCGCGGCCCCTTCACAGACTCTTCATGCCACGGCCTGCACGGCCTTGACCTCGGGGATGTGCTGCCGCAGATTCCGCTCGATGCCCGTCTGCAGGGTCACCTGGCTCGACGGGCACCCCACACACGCGCCGTGCAGCCGGATCTGCACCACGCCCGCGGCGGTCACATCCACCAGTTCCAGATCGCCCCCATCGGCCTGCACCGCGGGCCGGATGAGTTCAAGAATCTGCGCAACACGATCCTTCAGCGGCGGGTTGCCGGCGCTGGTGGGGCTGGGAGCGTTCGCAGGGTTGATGCTGGCGGGCACGACGAATGGTATCACGCCGCGAGCGGTTGGCGGTGAGCCGACAGCCAACCGGGATGGCCGTCCACATTTCGTGGCACCTGGTCGTACCATCCGCCATGACCTCCCGCGTGCTGCTCTCCTCTCTCGCCTTCGCGGCCCTCGTGCTCGCATCGGTCGGCTGCTCGTCCGCGCCCAAGGAGCCGCCGCTCGACCCACTCAGCGCGGCCAAGAGCGATGCGCTTTCCATCGAAGACCGCAGCGCGAGCCTGGACCGAGTTTGGGCCGAAGCGGGGGGTTCGCCCGCGGCCCGCGAGGCGCTCAAGTCCGTCGCTTGGATGGCCCGGGCGCCGTCGCCGGTGCGAGTGCACGCGCTCGAACTCATCCTCGCCGACCCTGCTGATCCGGACGGCGTTGACACACGCAACATGATGCGACTGATGCTGCCCGTGGAGCCCGACATGGGCGTGATCGGCTTCATCTCTCGCACGGCGGCGGAGCGCCGGTGGACAGACCTGGCCGGGCCGCTGGTGCGCAGTTACTCGCGCAACGTGGCCGCGCCCGCCGACGTGGACCGACCCGAGCGGGCCGCGCTGGTGGCGCTCTTTCCCGCCGACACCATCGAGCGGATCGTGTTCCGGGTCTTCGCGACGGCGGCGGGCGGCGAAGGCCGCGAACTCGAGCGCGGCGAGAAGGCCCGCACGGCCGCGTGGGAGTTGCTGAGCCGGTTGGATGTGGACGGCTCGATCCGCGCGTCGCTTCTTGATGGCGAAACCGGTGGCGGGGATGCGCTGCTCGAAACCCTGCGGGCCGCGCGGCGGGACCTCGGCGCTGTGCCCCTCACGTCGTCCCAACTGGAGTGGCTGCAAACCCTGCGAAACACGGCCGACACCCGCCACGGGGCCGAGCGCAAGGCGTGGTGGGCTCAGGCCGCCGCGGCGGTCGCCTCGCTGCGGCCACAGCAGCGCGAGCGGCTGGCGCTGCGACACGCGGAGCCGATCCGCTGGGCCTCGGCCAACCGGAGCGAGTGGATGTCTTTGGACCGCGACCAACTGGCCACGCTCATGCGCACACGCCTCGCGGGCCGGCCCAAGGCCGTGCGCAACATGCGCGACAACGGCATCAGCGACTCGTTCATCGACAACGAAGAGCGCCTCGTGTGGGCCGATGTGCTCACCGTGCTGAGCATCGACGACGCGATCCGCCAGCCGGGCGTGGTGAAGCCCCTCTTCACCCAGGCCGAGCAAGACCGGGCCGACACGTCCACCGAGTACGGCGGCATCATCCGCCCCGATGCCGCGCGGCCGGACACGTTCGCGGCGGTCCTCTATCCGCCGCGGGCCACGCAGCGCACCGGCGACACACGGTTCGTTGCGTCCGATGACCTGCTGGAGGCGGGGGCCACGGCGCTGGCCCACTACCACTTCCACGTGCAGCGGGTGAACAACGCCGAATATGCGGGGCCCGGTCCCGGCGATATGGACTACGCGTTGGACCAGGGACGCGCGTGCGTCGTCTTCACCAGCGTCCGGGCGGGCGTTCTGAACGCCAACTACTACCAGCCCGGCCTGAGCGTGAACCTCGGCGAGGTGGCCATCGTTCCATAGGTGGTTCGCGCACGCTTTGCGCGGTATAACCGGCCGCTGACGGGGCGTTGTCAGCCCGGAGGGCTTGCAAAGTGGACCACGCTCCTGCGCGGGCCGATGGAGGCGTGTAGACTCATCCGGTCGCCAGGTTGCTCGCCCACGCATCGAGGCCACAGGCCATGGACAACCAACACCGCCGCGTCGTCGGGTTTCTCGCGCTGCTGCTTGCGGTGTGGATCGGTGTCTACTGGCTGTATACGCCCACGTCGAGCCGCATCACCTGGGGCGAGCGGCCCAGCGACGTGCTGGAGGCACCGCCGCTGGTGGCGACGGAGCCGATCGTGGCCCCCGAACCCTCAGCGCGCCAGGCGGTGCAGGAGCCGCGCTTCCGCGCGTACACGGTGCAGAAGGGTGATGTGAGTTTCGAGGCCGTGGCCCGCCGGTTTGCCGGCGGCGGCAGCGTGCCCGCGTTCGCGGAGGCCATCAGCCGCGCCAACCCGCTGGTGACACCCGACCGGCTGATCGTGGGGCGCACGAAACTGCGGATCCCCGAAGACCCGTCGAACACGCAGGGTCGGATCGTGGCGATCAACCCGGATGGCACGCCGGATGTGCCCGCGGCGCGGCCCGTGTACGGCGGTGTCGGCGCGCTGCCCGCGACGAGCGCGGATGTGCAGCCCAAGGCGGGCGCGCAGGCCGCGCCGAGGGAGTATGTGGTGCAACCGGGCGACACGCTCAGCGGCATCGCCAAGAAGATGTACGGGCGTGTGGCCTTGTGGCCGATCATCGCCAAGGCGAACGGGATGGACGAGGCCAGCCGCCTGAAGCCGGGCATGAAGTTGAAGGTGCCGGCCGAACCCAAAGGCGATTGATCGCCCTACATTCGTGCGGTGCCGGAAGCGTGCAAGCGTGCTGCTCCGGATGGTCGCTGTGCCGGTGTGCTTGGAGTTCACGAGTGTCCAAGGTCAAACGCATTCTTGTCACCGGCGGAGCCGGGTTCCTCGGTTCGCACATCTGCGATCGCCTCGTGGCCCAGGGGCACGACGTCATCTGCCTTGACAACCTCTTCACCAGCCAGAAGAGCAACATCATGCACCTGCTGGGGCGGCCGAACTTCGAGTTCATCCGGCACGACGTGACGCACCCGATCCACCTTGAGGTGGACGAGATCTACAACGCCGCCTGCCCCGCGGCACCGGGGCACTACCAGTACAACCCGATCAAGACGATGAAGACGAGCGTGCTGGGGGCGATCAACATCCTGGGCATGGCCAAGCGATGCCGCGCCAAGGTGCTGCAGTTTTCGACGAGCGAGGTGTACGGCGACCCGACGGAGCACCCGCAGACTGAGAGTTACCGCGGCAACGTGAACCCGATCGGCATCCGCGCCTGCTACGACGAGGGCAAGCGGGCAGCCGAGACGCTCTTCTTTGACTACCACCGCATGAACAAGGTGAACATCCGCGTGGTGCGGATCTTCAACACCTACGGCCCGCGCATGCACCCCTTCGACGGGCGAGTGGTCTCGAACTTCATCCGCCAGGCGCTCTTGAACGAGGACATCACGGTCTTCGGCGAGGGCGTGCAGTCTCGGGCCTTCTGCTACGTGGACGATCTGGTGGAGGTCATCATCCGCATGATGAACGGGCCGGACGATTTTCAGGGCCCGGTCAACATCGGCAACCCCAACGAGTTCACGATCAAGCAACTGGCGGAGATGGTCCTGCAACTCTCGGGCAGCAAGGGCCGCCTGGTGCAGAAGCCGATGCCCGCCGACGACCCGAGCCAGCGCCGGCCGGACATCACCTTGGCCCGGACAAAACTCGGCTGGGAGCCGAAGGTGCAACTCAAAGAGGGCCTGACGCGCACGATCGACTATTTCCGCACGATCATGCCCAAACTCGACGAGTTCCGCGCCCCCACGCCCAACTTCTGACCGTGGCCCTCATTCGCCGGGGATGTACGAAACCACACCCTCCCACGGGCTGCTCGCCGTGGCGTACAGCCGCTTGGGGATGCGACCGGCCAGGTACGAATCCCTTCCAGCCTCGCACGCCAGGCGCATCGCCCGCGCCATGCGCACCGGGTCTTTCGCGTGCGCAATCGCGGTGTTGAGCAGCACGCCGTCGAAGCCAATCTCCATGGCCCCGGCCACGTCGCTTGCGCACCCGACGCCCGCGTCCACGATCACGGGATATGTCGGGTCGCCGCCCTTGAGCAGTTCCAGGCAGAGCACCAGGTTGTTGCGGTTCAGCACCCCCTGGCCCGAGCCGATGGGCGAACCCGCGGGCATCACCGCCGCGGCACCGGCCTCCTTGATGCGCAGCGCGGCGATCGGGTCGTCGCTGGTGTAGGCGAGGACGGCGAAGCCTTCCTTGGTCAGTGTGCGCGTCGCTTCAACCGTGCCCATCGGGTCGGGCAGGAGCGTCTTCTTGTCGCCCAGCACTTCGAGTTTCACCCAGCCTGCGCCCGGGTTGCCGAGTTGCTCGAGCAGTTCGCGGCCAAGGCGGGCGACACGTACGGCGTCGTGCGCCGTGAAACACCCGGCGGTGTTGGGCAGGATCGTGTAGCGGGAGAGGTCGATGGCCTCCAGCAGCGACTGGCCCTTTTCGTTGTACAGCCGCTCGCGGCGGACGGCCACGGTGATGACGGTTGCGCCGGACGCATCGAGAGAGCGTGCCATGGCTTCGGCGCTCGCGTACTTGCCCGTGCCGACAATCAGGCGAGAAGCAAGCGTGCGCCCCGAGATCACCAGCGGCAGGTCGGCGGGTGTGGGTGAGGCTTTGGGCTCGACACTCGCGAGGGGCGGGGCGTTCATGCGGCATTGTTGCACGCTGGAGGCGGCGCAAGGGTGCCGGGCCCGGAAGGCCGGGCGCGTGTGCACGGCCCCACCCTCCGCACGCGGCCGCCGGCTTTGTGCTAGCCTGTGTGCATGGCCGAGCGCGACAGCCCGAACCCGTCCGAGCCCGGCATCGCCCGCGCGGCGGTGGAACGTGCCGGAGCCAAGGCGATCGACACGACCGAGCACATCGGCTCGGTCGTGCTGTTGATGGGCGAGGTGGGAAACTGGATCGTGCGGCGGTTCACCCAGAGGAAGGTCCGCCTGGGCCGCCCCGCCATCGCCACGCAGGTGGTGCGCGTGGGCGTTCGTTCGATCGGCATCATCGCGCTGGTCTCGGGCGCGGTGGGCATGATCCTCGTCCTGCAGATGGCCCCACCGCTGGATGAGTTCGGTCGCAAAGACCTTGTCGCCAACATCGTGGGCGTCGCCGTCTTGCGAGAGTTGGGCCCGCTGATCGCGTCCATCGTGCTCACCGGCTTTGCCGGGGCCGCCATCGCGGCCGAGATCGGCACGATGGTGGTGGGTGAAGAGATCGAGGCGCTGGAGGCCCACGCCCTCAACCCCGTGCGATTTCTTGTTGTGCCGCGGGTGTTTGCCGCCGTGGTCTCCATGACCGCTCTGGCCGTGCTCGCCAACCTCACGGCCGTCACCGCGGGCCTGGGCATGGCCGTGATCGGCCTGGACATCGGCTTTCAGACCTACGTGGACAACCTGCTCGATCAGGTCAAACTGGTGGATTTCCTCACCGGCATCGGCAAGTCCACGGTGTTCGGCCTGCTCATCGGCTCCATCGCGTGCACCAACGGCCTCAAGGTCACGGGCGGCGCGGCCGGCGTCGGCAAGGCCACCACCGACACCGTTGTGCAGTCCGTGGTGGCCATCATCATCGCCGACCTGATCTTCACGGCCGTGTTCTTCGCCCTCAAACTCACGTGAGGGCGTGCTCGCCACCGCCACAAGCCGCGTAGCCCCCACAGATTTGGTGCCGCGCGGCCCACACTCAATCGTGCGCACACTCGCTGCGCACCTCGAACAGGAACTCAACCTCGACCGGGGCCCCCAGCGGCAGCGATGGAGCGCCCACCGCCGCGCGTGCGTGCTTGCCGGCATCGCCGAAGATGCTCACGAGCAGGTCGCTCGCACCGTTGGCCACCTTGGGGTGCTCCGTGAATCCTGCATCGCACGCCACGAACACCCCCAAGCGGACGACGGTGGCGATGCGGTCAAGCGAGCCCAGCGCGGCCTTGGCCGCGGCCAGCGCGTTGAGCACGCACTGGTGGGCGCATTGCTGCGCTTGTTCCAGGGTCACCCCGCTGGGTACGCTCCCGGTGTGGATCAGTTTCCCCTCTCTGCTGGGAATCTGCCCGGAGATGTAGAGGAGGTTGCCGACCAGGCGCGTGGGGATGTACGCGGCGACGGGCTTGGCGGGCTCGGGGAGGGTCAGGCCCAGTTCGGCGAGGCGCTTGTCGATGGTCATGGGGGATCCGTTCGGAAGGAGTGCGGTGGTCAGGGGGCCGGGGCACTGACGATAGCGGTTTCATGAATTTCGCGCCCGCGTGGAACCAGCCCAGGTTGACGTGCGAACCGGATGGGGTACTGTTCCTTGGCTGACGGCCCTCTGCGCGTATTGCTTATTTGGGCCTGCTCTGATTGGCGATCTTCGCGTCGCCGACTTTTACCGACCCGTTCAGGGTCGCCGCCAGCCGACAACCTGAGGCCCCGATCGGCGAAGCCGGGCATGTGTCCCGCGCGGGTGTTCCCGCTTTTCGCTGGTCGCTGCGGCCGCTTGCTGGCGACCCCTTGTGGGTGGTTTTCCACATCATCAAGGAATCGGTGCTTTGCACCCGGGGCAAACCCTTGCGTGCAACGGCCGTGGTGTCGCTCAGCGGGCGCTGGTGCGGTTTTCGGCGGTCTGAGCGTTTCAGACTGCTTATTTCAATCGTGGCCGGGGTGCGGGCGTGGAATCGCCCGGCTTTCGGTCGGTCCTCAAGGAGTTTCGTATGAAGCGTGCATTTACGCTGATCGAGCTGCTGGTGGTTATCGCCATCATCGCGCTGCTCGTGGGCATCCTTCTTCCCGCCCTGGGCAAGGCCCGCGCCAGCGCCCGGCAGATCAAGGACGGCACCCAGGTCCGCAACATTGTCCAGGCCATGATGACCTGGGCCCAGAACAACCGCGAGCAGTACCCGCTGCCCAGCGTGCTGGACCGTGCCGACCTCACCGTCAAATCGGCCGGCCCCGGCCAGGAGGAGCACAAGAACAACACCGGCAACATCCTGTCGATCCTGATCTGGAACGGCGCGATCTCCGCCGAACTCTGCGTGAGCCCGGCCGAGTCCAACGGCAACATCAAGGTCTACTCCGAGTACGAGAGCACGCAGCCCACCATGGTGTCGGCTGCCAAGAGCGGCGCGACCGATCCCAAGGGTGCCCTGTGGGACCCGGGCATGGCGGGCGCCCCGCTTGAGCACAGTTCGGTCACGAAGTATCGCGACAAGACGAGCGCGGCGAAAACCGGCAGCAACTCGTACGCCCACACGTTCCTGTGGGGCGCACGTCGCAACCGCTGGACCAACTCCTTCTCGACCACGGAGGCCATCCTGGGCAACCGCGGCCCCGTCTGGCAGCAGGGCACAACGACCGGCACTTCCTGGAAGGCGGAGGGCTGGCGCCTCATCCCGGCGACCGACACAACCAACGGCGCGTTCGGCGAGCAGAGCCAGAGTTTGCTCATCCACGGCTCGCGTAACACCTGGGAGGGCAACATCGCCTACAACGACGGCCACGTGAACTTCGAGACCAGGCCCGACCCGGGTGAAGTCACGTACCGTCGTTCGATCACGGGCACGATGGGCCCCAACAACCCGGGCACTCCCGCGGACAACCTCTTCATGGAGGAGTTTGATGACGCGAGCGCACCGTCAACCAACATCGGTCCGGTCTTCGGCGGCACGCAAGCCATCCGTGTCAACGCCCAGAACCAGTTGCTGGGGGTCATCAGTGGCATGACCGGCGCCACGACCAACGGCGTTGAGGGTCTGACATTCACCGGCAATCCCGCGCTGGCGGGTTGCGTTGGCTGGCACGACTGATCGTGCCGCGGCCGGACTCCTGCACCCGGATACATGATCCGAAAGAGGCCCCCCACCCGGGGGGCCTCTTTTTCATTGCGCTCCCTGGGGGGGTGCCCTTGTGCCGCGAAGGGGTCGGGTGCGCGTGGGTCCCGCACGCCCGGACGGGCAGGGGGTGGGGCCATGTTTTTCCTGAAATCTCGCGCCCTCCCCTCCCAACAACCCTTCGTCCGGCCACGTTTCCAGCCACCACGCACCCGGCCGGCTTGTTAAGGAGCAGACCATGTTCGGCCTCACCCGCACGATCGTCCGCGTTGGAGTCATCGGCGCCCTGGCCACGGGCGGCCTGGCGATGATCGCCGGGCCCGAGCGTGTCGGGGCCTTGTTCAGCCAGGCGCGCAACTGCGTGACCGACAAGATCGACAAGGCCATCACCGACCCCGTCGCCCTGCGGGCCCAACTCCGCGAACTCGAGGCCAGTTACCCGCGCCGCATCGAGCAGGCGGAAAACGACCTCCGCGAGGTGCGCGGCCAGATGGCCCAACTCAACCGTGAGTCCAACGTCTCCGAGATGGTCGTGGAGATGGCCGCCCGAGACCTGGAGAGCCTCCAGACGCTCATCACGCAGGCCGAGTCGGCCCGCGGCACCGTGACGAACGTGTCGCTGGGTGATTCGGAGCCGCGCCGCATTGAGATTGTGTTCAACGACCATCGCCTCTCCATCGACAACGCGTACGTCCGTTCGGCGGAGATCACCAACACCCGCACGGCGCACATGGCCCGGGCCGGAGACATCCAGCGCGACTTGGGCTACCTCACCAAGCAGGAGGGCCGCCTGGGCTCTCTGGTGAGCAAACTCAAGGGTGAGCAGTCTGAGTTCCAGGTGCAACTGTGGCAACTGGACCGCCAGGTGGATTCCATCGCCCGCAACGACCGCATGATCGACATCCTCGCCAAGCGTCAGCAGAGCATCGAGGAGCAGAGCCGCTACAAGGCCGCGAGCCTCGACCACCTGCAGACCAAAGTGGCGGACATCCGGGCCAAGCAGGAGGCCGAACTCGCCTCGCTCGCGGCCGGGCAGGAGCGGAGCGACTACGAGCACAAGGCCAAGATGGCCATCGACGCGGCCAACGCCCGCGCGAGTTTGCAGGACGCGGCCCGGATCAAGCAGGGCAAGAAGGACCAGGTGATCGAGATCCGCGCTCTGCCCACAACCGCTCCGGCTGCGCCGACACGCAGCGAGCCGACCAAGTCGGTGAACGCGTCGCCGGTGGGGTGAAGTGAAAGGCGCGGAGGCACGAAGGGAAGGCGGACAGGATGTCCGCCCCACCAAAGGAAGACCCAGAGGCCCGCCCCACAGGGGACGGGCCTTTTTCATTTGCCAGTCCGCCACTTCGTCACTTCGTCCCTCCGTCACTTCCCGGGTCCCTCCCTACCATCAGCCATGCGGATCATTCTCGCCAATCCACGCGGCTTCTGCGCGGGCGTTCACATGGCCGTGGACGTGGTCGATCAGTTGCTTGAACTCTGCAAGGACGTGCCGATCTACGTCTACCACGAGATCGTGCACAACAAGCACGTGGTGCAGCGCTTCGTTGATCGCGGGGCGGTTTTCGTGGAGGACCTGGCGGAGGTGCCGCAAGGGGCGATCGTGGTGTTTTCCGCGCACGGCGTGTCGCCCGCGGTGCGCGAGTTGGCGCGTGAACGAAATCTGACCGCGGTTGATGCCACGTGCCCCTTGGTGACCAAGGTGCATTCGGAGGCCATCCGCTACGCCCGGCAGGGCTACCAGATTCTGCTCGTGGGCCACGAGGCCCATCAGGAAGTCGTCGGCACGCGCGGCGAGGCGCCCGAGGCCACGCAGGTGGTCGAGAGCCCCGACGACATCCCGCATCTGCACATCAAGGACCCCAACAAACTCGTCTACCTCACGCAGACCACGCTGAGCACCGACGATGCCGAGATCATCATCAGCGCGCTGCGGCGGGCCTTCCCGAACATCAAGGAACCGCCGGGGTCGGACATCTGCTACGCCACCACCAACCGTCAGCAGGCCGTGCGGCAGATCGCCCCCGAGTGCGATGTCGTGCTCGTGGTGGGCTCCAAGAACTCGTCGAACTCGGTGCGGCTCACCGAGATCAGCGAGAACGTGGGCGTGGATGCCTACCTCCTCGACGATGTGCGTGAACTCAGCGACGAGTGGTTCGCCCCCACGCCCGGGCAGGGAAGAGACGCGACCATCATGCTCACCGCTGGCGCCAGCGCCCCGGAAGACCTTGTGGCCGAGATCTGCCGGACGCTCCTGGCGAAGTACGGCGGGCAGATCGAGCAGAGGGACATTGTGCTTGAGGACACCGAGTTCGCCCTGCCGGCCACGCTCAAGCGACTGATGCGCGAGCACGGCATCGACCCCGACGGCCGCAAGATCCGCGTGGGCAACTGGCAGATCACGCAGGATGCGTACGGGGCCGTGCCGCTGACGGTCTCGGCCAGGGCCTGATGCTTTCAGGTTTCGTACCCCTCAGCCACGCCAGGCGCGGAACAGCACGCCGAGCAACAGCACGCCCAAGGGCAACGCCCCGATCAGCACCCATTGCAGTGCCGCGCGCTGCGCGGCGGTCAGGTCGGGAATAGTCGGCGAGGCCTGAGATGCCGCGCCGCGCCCGAGGCGGTTGTCTCGTCCGGCCAGCCACCACACGCTGGATTCGAGGAGTTGCAGGTTGCCCGGCGCGTCAAAGACCGCGCGGCCGTCCACCACGGTCGAGGCCCGCGTGACTCCGTCAAAGAACCAGCCGTTGGAGCCGATGACCACCACGCGCTGGCGTGCGATGTCGGGGGGAAAGGCCGGGTCGGTGCGCTCGACCGCCGCGGCCACGATCAGGCCGGATGGCGGCAGGGCGCTGGCGCGACCTCCGTCGGGGCGCGGCAGGTCGGGCAGTTTCTCGCGTTCCGCTGGCAGGGCCTGCCGCAGCGGTTGCCACGCTTCATCGGTCCAGCGGTCCGGTGCGGCTTCAACCCAGATCACGGGCGAAACCTGCACGCCCGGCGGCGGTGGCGGGCTGTCCACGATCCGCAGCGGGACAGGCCAGGGCAGACGCGTCTGGACGCCCGCGATGCTGGCCGCGATTGGGTGCGTGGAGCGCGGGTCGCGCACGTACTGATCGGTGAACGCCAAGCGCCCGGGCTTGCCTCCTGCGGCCGTGTCGCCGGGCGCTCGCAGGGCCTGCTCCAGCACCACGCGGCCCGTGTCGGCCGTGATGCCCAAGGGCCGCAGGAACTCCGCCATCGGGTCGGGCGCGCCCATGTTGGGCAGGTTGGAGGGATTCAGCGAGATGAGCAGGTTGCGCCCCGCGCCGATGATTTGGCCGATGGCCGCGGCGAGTTTGCCCATGCGCACGGCCGAATCCGGGGAACCGGCCTCGATGCCGAGCGTGATCCAGACCACGGCCCGTGCCGGGCCAGCAGCCCCGGTGATGGGGATTGGCGGCGGTTCGTCCAGGCCGACCGCCCACTCGGTGAGTTCGATGTTGGCCAGGTCGAAGCGGTCGGCGAGTTTGCGGAAGGAGGCGAAGTCAGGCCCCAGTCTGCGTGCCGCACCATGGACGAGCACGGCGAGCGGGCGGTCGGTGGTGGTCATTGCCGCCAGCGCGCCGGCCACAAGTTCCTCGGTGCGGAAGCGCGTGTCTACACCGCCCGCACGCGGCTGTGCAGGGTTCGCGCGGGGAAGGATCTGGTCGATGTCGATAGCGAGCAGTGCGGGGCGGGTGTCGCCAGGTGCGCGAGCGTCGGCATCGCCGATGAGCAACGCGGCCCGGTCGCTCTGCACCGCGCGCGCCACCGAGAGGAGCGGAATCTTCGGGAGTGCCGCCAGTTCGTTCTGCTGGCGTGCCGCGGAGTCTCGCAGCGCCGCCAAGCCCGCGGCCAGCGCCTTGGCCCGGTCGCGTGCGAGTGCGGGCACGCCCGGCAGGCGCACGAAGTCGTCCAGGCTCTTGTTGAGCACGGCCAGGCTCGGCCCCACGGCGGAAAAGGGCTCGCGTGCGGCGGCCGCGGCATCATCCAGCGGCGGCACGTCCAAGGGCGCGAGTGTTTCGCTCATGGCGCGCTCGCCCACCGCCACGCGGGCGAGCGTTTCCTCTGACAGTTTCCGTGCCGCGCCGGCCTGGCTGGCCCAGTAGCGCCGCAGTTTCTCTGCCTCTTCGCCGAGTTCTGCGGCTCCGGCCGTTGCCACGGCAACGGCGTCGAGGTCATCCCCCAGCTTGCCCAGTTCGGAGGCGAGCACGCGTGCCTGCTCAAGCGCAGACCGGATCACTTCGCCGGACCGGACGATCTGGGCTGCGCTCCGCTCGCTCAGGCGTGCGAAGACCGCATCCAGTTCCTTCACGCCCGCGGGTGAGGCGGTGTCGATGGTGCTCACGCGCAGGCGGGGTTGGCGTTGGGCAAGTGCGGCCAGCACCTCGGCCGTGCGGCCGCGCACGCCGGGGTCAACCTCGTTCAGCGGCGCGGCAACGACGAGTTCCAGCGGCTCGGCGACCTTGGTCAGCAGGGCCAGCGTCTGCGGCGAGAGTTCGTGGTTGCGCGAGGCGGTGAGATCCCACGTGCGGTTCACACGGGCACAGAGCACGCCCACCAGCACGCACGCCGCGAGCGCGAGCAGGGCGAGCAGCGCGGCTTGCAGCACGAAGCGCACGCGCGGCGGGGAGGTGTGCGGAGCATGAGCGGTATTCATCGCCACCTCCGCACGCGAACAGCGAGCGCGGCCAGCGTGAGAAACAGCGCGATCGCGCTGGCGAAGTAGCCCAAGTGGGATGTGTCGATGAGGCCGCGGGCGAAGTCGACCACGCGCAGGTTTGCGGACAACCCGGTGAGCACCTGGTTCCATGGTTCACCCACGCGCAGGGCCAGTTGGAGCGCGGCCACTTCCGAAGCGAGAAGGCCGAAGAGCGTGGCCAGAAACGCCAACGTCTGACTCGAGGTGAGGCACGAGACCAGCGTGCCCACCGCCAGATAGAGGCACCCCAGCAGGCCCACGCCCAGATACCCGGTTGCCATGGGGCCCAGGTCGGGCTTGGAGAGGAACGCCAATACGCCGACGTAGGCGAGCGTGGGCACGAGCGTGGTGAGGAGGAAGGCCGCCGCGCCCAGGAACTTGCCCACCACGATCTGCACCTCGTTGAGCGGCGAGGTGAGCAGGCCCTCAACCGTGCCGCTGCGGAGTTCTTCGCTCATGAGGCGCATCGAGATGGCCGGGCAGATGATGACCAGCAGCCCCCACCACGCCGCGAAGAACTCACGCAGGCTCGCCGGTTGGCCGGGGATCAGTGTGCCGCGAGCGAAGACCCAGCCCGAGATGAACAAGAACAGCGCGGCGACGATCCACCCCAGCGGCACCCTGAAAAAGGCGGCGTACTCGCGTGTCGCGATAGCGAAGAGTCGAGACATGGTGCTGAGGATCAGGCGGCAGAGGAGAGGGCAGTGGGGGGTGTAAGAGCGGTGGGGGCGTTTGCGTCGGGGGGCGGCCCGTCCGGTTGCGAGATGACGCGAAGAAACACCTGTTCGAGCGACGGCCGCTCGCGGCGAAGTTCTGTGAGCAAGAGGCCGCGAGCGGCGGCGTGTTGGGCGAGCGCTTCGCACGGGTCGCCGATGAAGTCAGGAGGAATGTGCACCGTGAACGTGCCGGGCACGGGGCGGTCGGGCTGCACGCCGCACCCGGGGAGCGCCTGCGCACAGACCCCCGCGCTACGAGCGTCGAGGCCCGCAAAGCGGGCAACGAGCGGTGCATCCGATGCGTGCCGGGCGATCAGGTCGGCGGGTGTGCCGTCGGCGAGCAGACAGCCGCGGGCCATGATGAGCACGCGGTCGCAGGTCTGCTCCACCTCGGGCAGAATGTGCGATGAGAAGAGGACCGTGCGGCCGACGGCGAGCGAGCGAATGAGCGAACGCACCTGCGTGATCTGCGACGGGTCGAGGCCGCTGGTGGGCTCATCCAGCACCAGCACGCGGGGGTCGTGCAGGATCGCCGCGGCGAGGCCCACGCGCTGGCGGAAGCCCTTGGAGAGGTGGCCGATGCGTTTGCTGGCAACGTCGGTGAGCCAGCAACGCTCGATGGCAGAGTCCACGGCGGCCCGCCGCTGGCCGCTGGGGATGCCGAAGATGCTGGCTCTGAAGAGCAGGAACCCCCGGACGGACATTTCGGAGTAGACCGGGAGGGTTTCGGGCAGGTAACCCAGGCTCGATCGCGCCGCGTGGGAGGCGTGCAGGGTGTCGTGCCCGCAGACGGCCACGGAGCCCTGCCCGGGTGCCAGAAAGCCCGTAATGATGCGCAGGAGCGTGGACTTGCCCGCCCCATTGGGCCCGAGCAGGCCGGTCACATCGCCGGGGCGGATCGTGGCGGACACATCGCGCACGGCCACGTGCGACCCGTACGACTTGCTGATGTGGTTGATATCGATCATGGCGTCCTGCCTCTGGCCCAGTAGAGGAGGTTACGGCGGCTGGCTGTGAGCGGGGGGCCAGGGAGGGGGGGCAGGACCGCGCTTTGGGTGCCAGAGTTCTGCCACCGGGCGGCCTTGTCGCCATACAAATACCGGTCCGCACCCGGCGTGCGCCCGGTGCTTCGTGTGTCTGAGGAGTCTTTCATGCGCTCGATTCGCTCATCCGCAACGCTCCTGCTCGCCCTCTTTGCCGGCGCCTCGCTGGCGCTGGCTCAGCCGTTTGTCTACCCGCCCGCGGAAAAATCCACGCACGTGGACGAGTACTTTGGCACCAAGGTGAGCGATCCGTATCGCTGGCTGGAGGAGAACGACAGTTCCAAGACGCGCGAGTGGATCGAGGCCGAGAACAAGGTGACGTTCGCCTTCCTCGCCTCCATCCCCGAGCGCGAGGCGATCAAGAAGCGCCTCACGGCCCTGTGGAACTACGAGCGCTTCAGCGCCCCCGGCAAAGACGGGGGCCGCTACTTCTACAGCCGCAACGACGGCTTGCAGAACCAGAGCGTGCTCTTCTGGACCAAGGCCCTTGACGCCCAGCCCACCGTACTGATCGACCCAAACACCTTCGCCAAGGATGGCACGGTCGCCCTCGCGGGCACGAGCGTGAGCGACGACGGCAAACTCATTGCCTATGGCGTGGCCGATGCGGGCAGCGATTGGAACACGTGGAAGGTGCGCGACATCGACACCGGCAAGAACCTGCCCGACGAGATCAAGTGGGTGAAGTTCTCCGGAGCGAGTTGGACCAAAGACAACAAGGGCTTCTTTTACAGCCGCTACGACGAGCCCACCGGCGACAAACTCCAGGCCCTGAACAAGTACCCCAAGGTCTTCTACCACGGCGTGGGCACGAAACAGGCCGACAACATCCCGATCTACGAACGGCCCGACCAGGCCGACTGGGGCTTCGGTGTCGGCGTGACCGACGACGGCCAGTACGCGGCCATGATCGTGTCGCACGGCACCGACCGCAAGAACCGCTTCTTCTACCGCGACCTGAAGGCCAACCCGCTGGCCATGCAGCCCGCCCCCGGCGACCTTGCCGTGCGCGAGGCGGAGAAGGCCGTGAAGGAAGTGGCAGTCAAGGCCGCCGCCCTGAAGGCGGATGACCAAAGCGATGCGGCCAAGGCCCTGCGTGCAGAACTGGCGACCCGCCAGGCGGCCCGCGCCGCGGCCGTCAAGGGCAACGGCAACGCTTCATTCGGCTTTGTCGAACTGCTCAACGACTTTGACGCTTCCTACGACATGATCGGCAACGACGGGCCGGTCTTCTGGTTCGCCACCGATCTCAAGGCCCCGCGCGGTCGCGTGATCGCGATCGACACACGCAGCCCGGCCCGCGAGAACTGGAAGGAACTGATCCCCCAGAGCGATGCCACGCTCACCGGCGTGAGCCACGTGGGCGGCCGCCTCATCGCCCAGTACCTCAAGGACGCGAGCAGCCAAGTGAAGGTCTTCGGCACCGACGGCAAGTTTGTTGCCGATGTGAAACTTCCCGGCATCGGCACGGCCGGCGGCTTCGGTGGCAAGCCGAGCGACCCCGAGACCTTCTACTCCTACTCCAGTTACGGCACGCCGCCCAGCGTCTTCAGTTACAACGTGCAGACCGGCGAGAGCAAACTCTTCAAGCAGGCCAAGGTGGACTTCAACCCCGCCGACTACACCACCACCCAGGTCTTCTACACGAGCAAGGACGGCACGAAGGTGCCCATGTTCATCTCGCACAAGAAGGGCCTGGCCCTCGACGGCACCAACGCCACGCTCCTCTACGGCTACGGCGGCTTCAACATCAGCATCACCCCCGGCTTCAGCCCCGCCAACCTCCAATGGATGGAGATGGGCGGCATCTACGCCGTCGCCAACATCCGCGGCGGCGGCGAGTACGGCGAAGAGTGGCACCAGGCCGGCACCAAACTCAACAAGCAGAACGTGTTCGATGATTTCATTGCCGCGGGCGAGTACCTCGTGGCTCAGAAGTACACCCAGCCGGCCAAACTTGCCATCCAAGGTGGGTCCAACGGCGGGCTGCTGGTGGGTGCGTGCATGACGCAGCGCCCGGACCTCTTCGGCGCATGCCTGCCCGCCGTGGGCGTGATGGACATGCTCCGCTTCCACACCTTCACGATCGGGCACGCGTGGCGCAGCGACTACGGCTCCAGCGAGAACGCCGACCAGTTCAAGGCGATCAACGCCTTCTCGCCCTACCACGTGCTGGTGCGCGCGGCGGAAGCCAAGGCCGGCAAGAAGTACCCGTCCACGCTCGTCACCACCGCCGACCATGACGACCGTGTGGTGCCCGCGCACTCCTTCAAGTTCGCGGCGGCTCTCCAGGCGGCTCACACGGGCGAGAATCCGGTGCTCATCCGCATCGAGACACGGGCGGGCCACGGGGCCGGCAAGCCCACGGGCAAGCGCATCGAGGAGGTGGCCGACCAGTGGGCCTTCCTTGTCAAGACGCTGGGGGCCAAGCCGATCATTCCCGCGGGCACCGTGGGCGCGGCAGACATGACCAAGTGAGCGCCCGGTCCAGCCTTGAGGGAGGCGTGTGGGCGGCGAGCGATTGCGCATCCTGATTGAGGGGTGGCGGGGTGTCCCGCACTCCTACTGCGTCGTAGGGATGAACTACTGCCGCGGGCTGCTGGAGCGCGCCGACTGCGACGTGCGTTTTCTCGATCGCCCGCTGTGGTCGCAAACGTGGCCGAAGATCGACGGTGTTCTTGCGGGCGACAACGATGCGCGCGTGCAGGCCGTGCCCGCGCCGGAGGCGGGCTGGGAGCCGCACGTGGTGCTGCGGACAGACTTTCCCATGCGACTCGACCCGCACCCCAGCGCCCGCGTGGTCGTCACGGGCACGACCGAGTGGCTCATGGCCCCGCCTCACACCGTGTCCAACGCCGACCTGCACACGGCCCTTGACGGGACGCGCGTGCGCCTCGCTACGCCGTCGGAGTGGTCGCGCAACGGATTTCTCCGCTCGGGCGCGCCGGCACGCGGCGTGGTGCTCGTGCCTTTGGGCGTTGACACGGCCCTCTTCCGTCCGCCCACCGCTCAGGAGCGTGGTGCCGCTCGCGCCACGTTGGGCGTGAAGGACGAACACTTTGTGTTCCTTTCCCTCGGCGCGATGACTGACAACAAGGGCGTGGTCTTCATCCTCGCCGGCTTTGCCCAGACGTGCATGGACGATCCGCGTGCGGTGCTCGTGCTCAAGGGCCTGTCAGACATGTACGAATCGGAGGGTCGTGTGCGGCGCGTGCTGGAGACGCTGCCGGCGGAGGCGGTGCCGCTCGTTGAGCAGAACACGGTCTTCATCGGCACCGCATTGAAACTCGACGACATGGTGCGCCTCTACCACGCCGCCGATGCGTACCTCGCCCCCTACACCGCCGAGGGCTTCTGCCTGCCGGCGCTGGAGGCCGCGGCGTGCGGCCTGCCGGTGCTGTGCACCAAGGGCGGCCCGACGGACGATTTTCTGCCCAAGGGGGGCACGATCTTCATCGCCTCTGACCGTGAGGCGGTATCGGATGAGCCCGGCAAGACGGTGCTCCGACCGCGCCTCCCCGCCGTGATGGACGCGATGCGCCGCGTGATGGCCGATGTCTCGCTGCGCAAGTGGGCGGCGAAGGAGAGCCCGGGCCACGTTCAGGCCCGTTACACTTGGGACCGTTCCACCGACCTGCTCCTTGCTCAGTTGCGGCAGTGAACATGAACGCAACCCCTCACACGCGGTCTGGCCTGTGCCCCTGCTGGCTGGGACTGGCGTCCGCCGCGGCAATCGCTTTGGGTGGCGCGTGTGTGGAACCCAAGCCGCCGCCCCCGGTCGTGCAGCAGCCGGTGGCACCGGCAACGCCCGCCACGCCGCCCCCTGCGAAGGTGCCACCCACTTCCCGGGCGACTGGGGTGCCTCGCCCCGCTCCCGCGCTGGGTCCTCTGGCGCGCGATGAGTGGACGGGCGCCCTCCCGGCCGAACTGAGCCAGGTGTACGCCTTCATCGCCTGCGCGAGCGCTGACAACCGGGACGGCCGCTGGAGCGAACCGGCATGGGTGAAGCGCGGCGTGGCCCGCCTGGGCGATGAGCGTGCCTTGGGCATGTACCGCATGGGGTGGTGCCGGTTCTACGTGGACTCGCCCTTCGGAAAGGACACCGCCAAAGACGGGAACCCGGCGTTCACGTTCTTTGGCGCCCTGCGAACGCCGCCCGATTCGCCCTGGAACAAGGGCTTCGTCGCCTCGTGGTCTGCCGTCACATCCAAGCCCGACGCATACGTCGTCGCGTACATGGGCAACCCGACATGGGACACGGAGTTTGTCGCGCTCGCGGGCGATCTGGACACGCCCGCCGACAAGGCGCCCGACCGTGCGGGAGCCATGCGCATGCTGCGAGAGGCGATCCGCCCGCTGGTGGAGGCAGGGTTCAAGGGCCTGGCGATCGATGCCCTGAGCAATCTGCCCGAGTCGCACGTGGTGGCGGAGTTTCTCAAGGCCGTGCAGGCCGCGGGCATTGATGTGTACATCGAAGCGACCCCGGTGGCCGCACAGCCGTGGCTTGCCCGCTTCGGCACCATCCGCACCACCTGGTTCGCCCGCTGGGCGCCCGGGTTCAAAGGCCTGCTGGACCCGGCCGAGTGCCGGGGTGCCCGGATCGTTCTCTACGAGGGCACATCGCCCTGGCCCGAGGCGGACCGCAAGCCGTACCAAGAGTGGGTCCGGCGCTGGGTTCACGAGTGCCTTGCCCGTGGCGAGCATCCGGCGATCGATGCGCACTCAATCGTGCAGCCCAAACGGCTCTTCGACCTCAAGTAGACATCCCCGGCAGGCCCCACGGCTGGTTGAAAAAACCTGTCGGGTCGGGTGGATTTTCGCGAGGCTCGATGTATACTACTCCTGTAGAGGAGTAATATTGTGGCATCGCCTAAGAAAGGCTCATCCCGCCGCCCCGCTCTCCTGGCAGCCGACACGAGCGATGTCTCCCGTGCCGCGGCTGCGGGGGCGATGCAACTGGGTCTGACGGCACTGGAAGCCCGGGCCTACGCGTTCCTCGTTTCGAGCGGCCCTTGCAGCGGTTATCGCGTGGCGCAGGCGCTGGGCAAGTCCATCGGCAGTGTCTACAAGACCATCGAGGGATTGGAGCGGGCCGGTGCCGCGGCCACCAGCGACGACGCGGGCGTACGCATCGTTCGGGCCACGCCGGTGGTGGAACTGGCCGCGGCACGACGCGCGGCGTTGGAGCGGGCGGTGGCGGCCTTGGGCGCGGCTGCGCCGGGTGTATCGGGCGACGAGGCGCCCGACCATCGCGTGTACGAACTTCATACACGCGATCAGGTTCTGGCCAAGGCCAGGGCATTGCTCGCGGCTGCGACAGACTTTGTGCTTGTGGTCGCCACGCCACTCCTGGCCGCGGAACTCGCGGCGGACATGCAGCGGGCGGCGGCCCGCGCTGTCCACGTGGGTGTCAAACTCTTCGAGCCGCTGGTGATCGAGGGCGTGCACACGTTCATCGATGCACGCGGCACATCGGCTGTTGAGAGCGGGCCCGGTCAATGGCTGGTGGTCGCGGCCGACGGCCGCGAGCACGTGCAGGCCGTGCTCAGTGAAGACGGCGAGCAGTTGTCGCTTGGCTTCACCACGCGCGAGGCGTTGATGAACTGGACACTGTACACGGGCATGGGCGCAAACCTGCTGCTGGCGGGTGTTCGGCAGTGGGTCGCGGCCGGCGCAACCGGGGCGGAGATCGAGGCCCGGCTGTCGGGCTACGCGTTCTTTCGCACGCCGCGATCCGACGGCAAGCGAGAACTGCTGGCCCGGTTTCGCACGCCAGCACCTCGGGCCGGGGAGAGCAGGACGTGAGGGCGTGAGGCTTTCGTTGCGGGATGGGTGTACGGGAGAGAACGTGTGTTCGTGTCAAGGCCCTGAGGAGTCGAGCGATGAGATCGTTTGCTGTGTTGATGTTGGCCGCCGCCTCGGCGGCCGGGATGGCTGCCGCGACGGGAGCGAACGCTCAGGACCTTCTGGCGAGCAACTTCTCGTCGAGCACCATTACGAGGTTTGACCTCAACACCCGCCAGCTGAAGGCCACGCACGGGCCCGGCTCCGGCCTGAGCGCCCCGCTCGCGTCACGCGTAGGCCCGGACGGCCGGTTGTACGTCACCAGCGAAGGCTCCGACGCCATCTTGCGCTACAACCCCAACACCGGGGCCTTCATCGACACGTTCATCGCCCCCGGCAGCGGTGGCCTCACGCAGCCAACGGGCCTGGACTGGGGACCCGACGGCAACCTGTACGTCGCCAGTTTCAATGGCAACAAGGTGCTCAGGTACCACGCTGGCACCGGTGCCTTCCTGAGCACCTTCGTGACGGCCGGTCTGGGCAGCCTGAACGGGGCCGACAACGGCATGATCTTCGGCCCCGACGGCAACCTGTACATTCCGTCGTACAACAACGGCCGCGTGCTCAAGTACAACGGCACCACCGGGGCCTTTGTTTCGATCTTCGCGACGGTCGGCCTGCCACGGGTGATCCTCTTCCGCGCCAACGACGTGCTGATCACCAGCGAGACGGTGGGTGTACGGCGCCACAACAAGACAACGGGCGCATTCTTGAGCACGTTTGCTTCGTCGGGCGTGAACGGGCTAATCACCGCGATTGGGATGGCGGCCGGGCCCGACGGCTCCATCTACGTTTCGTCGGGCAACAACCGCATCTTGAAGTACAGCGGCGTGAACGGCGCGTTCCAGCAGACGTTCGCCAGCGGCTCACCCGGCCTGAGCCTGCCCACGTTCCTGACCGTGATCGTGCCAACGCCCGGCGCAGCGGCACCTCTCGCGCTCGCCGCGGCGTTCGCCTTGCGTCGAAAGCGCACCGAGGGCTGAGGGGCCCGCGGGTTATTGCTCGTCTTTGGCGTCGCGCTTGATGTCCTGCGCGTGGGCCCGCGAGTACTGCTGGATGTCCTTGAACTGGCCGCCGGCGCTGCGCACCGCGTACAACTTCTTGCCCTTGCTGCTGCGCAGGGTGGTGCGGCGGACCTTCTTCTTGGTTTTCTTCGCCGCTTTCTTCGAGCCCTTCTTCTTTGCCTTCTTCTTCTTGGCCATGGTGCACTCCTCAATTGCGGCACGGAAGGTTCGCGGGCTGCGTCCCACCTGCCGGATCTGTGCACACGCTAGCAGGGGGAACCGGCCGCGGCAATCAGGGCTCGTTCCGCGGTTTCGATAGCGCACCCCCAGGAGAGCGTGATGCCGCTGCGCCCGTGCCCGTAGTTGTGCACCACCCGGCCGCCGTGCCGCTCCTGTGCTTCCAGCCGCACCATCTCGCTCGATTCGCCGATCACGCGCGTGGGTCGGGCAGCGGCACGCACGTCCAGAACGGTTGTTCCCAGTTCGGCCCAGCGAGGGTGGCCGTCGGCACGCAGCAACTCGCGGCACCGGGCGATGATGCCGCGCGTCTGGGCCTCGCTGGCTTGGTCGCCGTCGACGCCCGGCTCGAAACTCCCCCCGAGCACCAGCCTGTCTGAGAACACGAAGACGTACGCCACCAGCCCCGGTCCTTCGCCGCGGTCGGGGGCATCATCGTGGATGCTGGCCGTCAGGCCCAGGTTGTTGGGCACGTGAACCACCTGCCCGCGTGAAGGATGCACCAACGTGTCGCTCGCCAAAGTCCGTGCGCCCAACCCTGCACAGTTCACCACGGCCGCAAAGCCTTCATCAAGGAGCGCGTCAAGGCTCTGAACGACGCGTGGCTGGATGCTCCCGCCCAGCGCCAGCACGCGGGCCCGCAGCCACGGCAGGTAGCGGTCGGTGTCGATCTGGGGGCGAAGGGTCGTCCGCGCGGCGTGCCAGCCCGGCGGGGTTGGCAATGCCCGCGCCGCCAGCAGGTCGTCCAGCCAGGGCGTGGTCCAGAACGGGCGCGAGAAGATCTCGCGCAACTCTCTGATCTCCATGCCCGCGGTGGGGTCCGTGCGGGCCAGGTGTGAGAACCGCTCGAACGAGGCCGTGCTCCACGCACGCAGCCTGTCGTTGTCGGCGCCGGGGTAGGGCGTGAACGCGGCGGGCGCCACACCCGACGCGGTGCGAGGCCCATCGGCGGCCCGTGCAGGGGCGAAGCCCACCACCCGCGCACCCCGTTCCAGCAGGGCCACGGCCGTGGACAGCCCGGCCACACCCGCACCGACGACTGCGAACGAACGCTCCGCCATGCCGCAACCGTACACCGGGCCAACGCCGCCGCGTCCGGACACCGTACGCGATCCTGCCGGCCGGCCCGCGGTGATGAATCGTGCCGCGCGACGCGATCGAAGGCAGGAGCCCTTGCCCCGTGGCTGATACACTCCGCCGGACCCCTACCCCACGCTTTGGAGCCACCCCATGCCATGCTGCTGCACATCGACACGATTTGGCGGGTTTCTGGTGCTGGCCACGTCGGCCATTGCCGCGCTGGGCGTGATGATGCTCGAGCCGCCCGCCGAGAAGAAAGACGCACCGAAGCCGGGCGCAAAGCCTTCGGAGGCGGCCGCCGCGGCGGACGACCGCTATGTGCTGGGGTTCAAGATGAAGTCCATCGACGACAAGGACGTGGACCTCGCGGCCCAGTTCAAGGGCAAGGTGGTGATGGTGGTGAACGTGGCGAGCCGCTGCGGCTTCACCGGCCAGTACGAGGGCCTGGAGAAGCTGTATCAGGAGCGCAAGGACAAGGGGCTTGTGATCCTCGGGTTCCCCGCGAACAACTTCGGCGGGCAGGAGCCCGGCAGCAACGAGGAGATCGCCAAGTTCTGCCAGAGCAAGTACAACGTGACGTTCCCCATGTTCGCGAAGATCAGCGTGAAGGGCGACGATCAGCACCCGCTGTACAAGAAGATCGCAGCCCAGCCCGCGCCCGTCGGCGGTGAACCGAAATGGAACTTCACCAAGTTCCTTGTTGATCGCGCCGGCAACGTGGTGGCCCGGTTCGATTCGTCGGTGCGGCCCAACGACAAGGACATGCTGGCGAAGATCGACGAGTTGCTTGCGGCGAAGTGACCGGCGGGCGCTGACAGGACCGGAGTCTGGGGATTATCGCAAGGGAAGGCCATGTCCAACCGAACGTTGTTGATTGCGCTCGCAGTGGTGCTGACGCTCGCGGGCCTGACGGCGCTGGTGATCCGCTCCCAGTCTGTCGCGGCTGCGCGTGCGGTGGCCGTGGGCGAGCGGCTCCTCGATCTGTCCGTCGGCGAGGTCGCTGGCCTGAGCATCTCCGGCCTCGGGGCCGCGGAGCAGCGCATCGAGCGCGATGCCGAGCCCGGCTCATGGCGCCTGGTGTCGGGCACGGGCTCTGCGCAGCGGCGGTGGCCGCTCGACGCTGCGCGTGTGCAAGATGTGCTGCGCCTCCTCTGCGAGGTGAGAGCCACCGGGACGCCCTCCTCCGGCGCGGCCTTTGAGGGCGACGCGCTTACGCTCAATATCGAGCACGGCACATCTGCCAAGACCGGCGGCCCGACCTTGCTGCGGCTTTCCGGCAGGCGCATGGCCGGGAGTGTGCTGGCGGAGGTGCGTGCGCCGGCCCCTTCGACCAGCGGACCGGGGACCAACGCCGCACCCCGCACCGCCCTCGTGGCCGACGGCCTGCTCAACGTCTTCACCTCGCCCGGGCCGCGTGAGTGGCGCGACAGAGCCATCATGCCCTGGGCACCCGAGGCCGTGCGCGTGAGGCTGATCGGCGGCGGCACATCCGTGGCGCTCGCCAAGACCAGCGGCAAGTGGTCGCTCAGCGAACCGATCCAGTCTCCCGCCGATACCGGCGCTCTACTCAAGACCCTGGGAGCGTTGCAGCAGGTTTCCGTTGCCGCCTTCATGGACGATGCCCTGCCGGCCGCCGCGACACTGGGGTTTGATGCACCGCTGGCACGCGTGATCCTGGAGCGGGATCCGCCGACGTTCGGCGCCCCCGGCGCTGGCGCTGCTGCTCGGACAGACCGCCACGAATTGATCATCGGCCAGCCCGCCGATGCCAAAGGCACGAGCCTGTATGCCACGCTCGACGGCGGAACAACCGCCTTCACCGTCAGCGCGGAGCGCCTCGCCCAGATCGCCACTGACCCCGCCAGGTACGTTTCACCCACGGTCTCGCAGGCCCAAGGGGCCGATATCGGCGTGCTCCTCTTCCACCCGGCGGGCAAGGACGGAGCCAAGACCGACAGCGCGGCAACCCTGGGCGTGCGGCGCACGCTCGACGGCTGGGTCGAACTCCGCCCCGACGGAACGCAGGTGACCCAAGACCCCGCGCGGGCCAGCGTCATCAACAACATGATCGCGTTCCTGACCTCTATGCCGAGCAAGTCGGCCTCGCTGGATGAGCCCACAGGGTTTCAGCCCCTGGGCTCGCTCAAGATCATGGACGCCTCGGGCGGCACGATGGATGAGGTCGTCGTCGCCCGCTCCGTCGCGCCCGGCATCGTCATGCTCTCCGGGCGAGTCTACAGGGGCTTCGTGTCCATGCCCGAGTTTCTGCAGATCGCCCTGGGGCCCGTGGCGCCCCTGCCCAGCGCCTCCGCTGAGGCCAC
This sequence comes from Phycisphaerales bacterium, assembly GCA_046156035.1. GTDB lineage: Bacteria > Planctomycetota > Phycisphaerae > Phycisphaerales > UBA1924 > JAEUIX01. The sequence continues at coordinate 56,314 of JBJXEW010000055.1, forward strand.
CGAGATCAACAAGTAGCGATCAGACTCCCCGCGCGGCTTGCCCACCGCCGTCACCGGCTCGCCAGCGAGCCACGAACGCCGCGTACTGCTCCGGCGTGTCGATCCCCGCGTGCGCGGCGGGCACGACAGCCACCGCAATCGCGTGCCCGTGCTCCAGCACACGCAGTTGCTCCAGGCGCTCGGCCCGCTCGCAGGGCGTGGCCGGCAGCGCGATGTACGTTTTCAGGAAGCCCACGCGATAGGCGTACACACCCACATGCCGAAGCGCGGGCGTGCCCGCGTGCATCCCCGCCCCGTCGCGGTCGTGGGGGATCAGCGCTCGCGAAAAGTACAAGGCGTGGCCGTCGAGCGTGCGCACCACCTTCACGATGTTGGGGTCGGCCGCGCTCTCGCCCGGCGCAAACGGCGCGGCGGCCGTGCCCACGGCGGCCCGCCGAGACTCCACCAGCGCCGCCACGGCCGCGTCGATCACCGCCCCGGGCATCTCCGGCTCGTCGCCCTGCGCGTTCACGATGATCTCATCGTCGGCAAGGCCGAGCGCGGCCGCGGCTTCGGCCAGGCGGCTCGTGCCGTTGGGGTGGTCTTCGCGCGTCATCACCACCGTTGTGCCGAAGGGCCGCAGGGCATCGGCGATGCGGGCATGGTCCGCGGCGACGACCACGCGCCCGGCGCACGCTGCCCGTGCCGCGCCCTCTGCCACGTGCTGCACGAGGGGCTTGCCGGTCTGGGCCGCCAGAACCTTCTCGGGAAAGCGCGTCGAGGCGAGGCGTGCCGGGATCACGATCGTCGCCTTGGTGGTCATGGCGGTGTGCATCCACGGCGCGAGAGCGAGCCACGGTCAGCGGCTCAACCCGCCGGGGAGTGGGGGGGGGCGGGCTGCTTGAGTTGCGCCACGAGCGCCTTGATCTGATCCCGGCGCGTGCGGATGTCCTTGAAGCCCATCTGGTGGACGGCGATGGCGGAGGCGAGTTTGTAGGCCTCTTCCGCCGCGGCCAGGTCGTGGCTGTCCTTGCCGCGCTCTTGCAGAGCACACAGAAGGCCGTAGCGCAGTTCCAGGCCCGCGGCGTCGTTGGGGTCGGTGTAGCCCTCGAGCGCGGTCCGGAAGGTCTCGATCGCCTCGTCGTGCCAGCCGATCGCGGCGAAACTGCGGCCCAGGTAACTCATCACGGTGTTCTTGTTGCGGCCGTCGGTCTTGGCCAACTGGAAGAGTTCGATGGCCTCGTTGAACCGGCCCGCCTCGAACATGCGGCGGCCCAGTTCGTTCTTGATGCCCAGGTCCGTCGGATAGGCGGTGGCGCGTGCCTGATACTCGTCGATCTCGAGGGCCGCAAAGGCCTTCGTCGCCGCGGCGAGGGCGGCCTTGGCGGTCTCGTCGGCGGGGTTGGCATCGACGGCCGTTTGCAGCGGACGCATCGCGCGCCTGGCCTGGCGGATGCGGATATCGCCCGCCACCATGCGGAAGCGGAACTCCTGCGTCTCGGTGAAGGCCTTGGTGAGCACTTCGATGGCCTTGGACTCGTCGTCGGGCGTGCCCCGGTCGAGCAGGGCCTTGGCGTAGCGGTGCACGCTGGGCTTGTCGGCGGGGTTGGCCTCGTACTCGGCCTTGGTCACCTCCACCACACGCTCGACCGTGCTGGTGTTCTTGGACATCCGGTCCTGATCGTCAAGGTTGCGCTGCTTGTCCGCATCGCGGATGTTGGCGCGGAAGCCGCCCTCCTGCCCGGACTGCTCGAACCCGCCGGTGCTCATGGTGGACTGCGCGGCCAGATTGCGCACGAAGCCCGCCAGTTGCGCATCCGAAGGGTCGAGTTTCAGGGCCTGCTCGGCGGCCTTGGCGGCCAGGTCGTATCGACCGCACTTCTCGAACACATCGGCCATGGAGAGATAATCGTTCTTTCGCTGCTTGGGGGCCTTGATGACCAGCGCGAAGGCCTGCGGCCCCATGAACGCCGCGGGTTCCTTCAGGCCCAGTTTTGCCGCCCACTCCACCGTGCCAATGGCGTGCTCGGTGTTGGCCTGATCGCACGACCACTCGAGCAGTTCACGCAGGTACTTGTCCAGGTCGGTCTTGCCGCTGGTGGCCGAGATCATGTCCTTGCTGGGGGCCTTGCCGTACTCGGACGCCGCGCGGAAGAAGGCCTTGAGCGAGTCCACGTTCGTCGGGTCCAGTCGCAGGCCCGAGAGCCAGCAGGCCATCGCGTATTCGTGGTTGCCGGTGTCCTGAACCGTGCGCGCCCGCTCGAACCACGAGCGGGCCTTCTCGGGCGAGAAGGAGAGCGGGCCTTGGGCCTCCTTCTTGGCCTCGCCGGGAGCGTCTTTCTTTCCCCAACCGAAGATCGCCAAGTCCGTGCTCCCTTCTCAACGACGAGCGTGCCGCCGATACCGCGGCAATGGTAGTAGCAAACGCGGCGCGGCTCACACCAGCAAACTCGCGGGCTTCTCCAGCATCCCCTTCACGCTGGCCAGATACTGCGCGGCCATGGCCCCGTCCACAATGCGGTGGTCGCTCGACATGGTCATCTGCATCTCGTGGCCCACCACGATCGCGTCTTTGCCGTCAATCGTCTCGACCACGGGCTTCTTCACGGCCGCGCCGACGGCGAGGATGGCCGCGTTGGGCGGGTTGATGATCGCCGTGAAGTGCTCGACCCCGAACATGCCCAGGTTGGAGATGGTGAACGTGCTGTCGCTCATTTCTTCAATAGTCAGGCCCTTGGTGCGGGCCTTCTCGGCCAGGGCCTTGGTCTGCTGAGAGATGAGGCGCAGGCCGAGTTGGTCGGCGTTGCGGATCGTGGCCACCACGAGGCCCCCGCCACGCTCCTCGGGCAGGGAGATGGCCACGCCGACGTTCACCGCGGGCAGCACCTCCACGCTCGTGCCCCCGCTGCCCCAGCGGCTGTTGACGAAGGGGTGCTGGTGCATGGCCAGAGCGCACGCGCGAACCAGAAAATCGTTCACGCTCAGTTTCACCCCCTGCGCCGCGAGTTGATCGTTCAACTGTGTGCGGAGGGCCAGCAGTGCATCCATCCGGACGCTCACCGTCACCTGGTAGTGGGGGATCGTCGCCTTGCTCTCAACCAACCGCTTGGCGATCGTCTGCCGCATGTTGGAGAGGGGCACCACGCGCCCCTGCAAGGGCGCGGTCGAGTGCGTGAATGCAGAGCCGGGCACCACCGCCGCGGCGGAGGGGCTGGAGGGCGTGAGTTTGGCGGGTGGCTTGCTCACGGCGGGTTGGGGTGATGCCGCGCCAGCGACCCCTGCGCCGCCGGAGACGAACGTCTCCACATCCTTGCGCACGATGCGGCCGGATGGGCCTGTGCCTTGAACCGTCTTGAGATCGATGCCGGTTTCGCCCGCGATCTTGCGGGCGAGGGGCGAAGCGAAGACACGCTCGGGGCTGCCGTTGGCTTGCGCTACGGGTACCGCTTGGGTGATGGCGGCAGATTTCGCGGGTGCGCTTGCTGCGGCCGTGGCTTGCGCACCCTTGGCGGTGCTTGCCGGAACAACCTCGCCGCCCTCCCACTTAAGGATGAGCGTGCCCACGGGCACCGACTGGCCTTCGTTCACGGCGAGTTCCCCAACTGTGCCGTCGTCGAACGTCTGGAGTTCCATCGTGGCCTTGTCGGTCTCGATGTCGGCCACGACATCGCCGGACCGCACCTTCTGGCCCGGCTTCACGTGCCACTTCACAATGGTGCCGACCTCCATGGTGTCGGAGAGCCGCGGCATGGACAGGTTCTTCGCCACTCAAAGCCTCCCGAGCGAGGCTTTGACCGCGCCCATGATCTTGCCCTTGTGCGGCAGATACTCCGCCTCCAGACTCTTGGCGTAGGGGCTCGGCACATCGTCGGAGTTCACGCGCAGCGGTTGATGATCGAGGTAGTCGAAGGCCCTCTCGCAGACCTGCGTGATCACCTCGCTCGCCACGCTGGCGAAGGGCCAGCACTGGTCCACCACCACGATGCGGCCGGTCTTCTTCAAACTCCGCACGATCGCGGGCGTGTCCAGGGGCTTGATCGTGCGCATGTCGAGCACGTCGATGCTGATGCCCTCCTTGGCGAGTTCATCCGCGGCCTCCATGCAGAAGTTGACGGGCCGTCCGAACGACACCACCGTGCAATCCGCGGCCTGATCCCACTGGCCGCGGCGGAGTTCCGCCTGGCCGAAGGGGATGGTGTACTCCTCCTCGGGCACATCGCCCTTGTCGCTGAGCATGCGCTCGCTCTCAAGGAAGAAGGTCGGGTCGTCGTCGCGGATCGCAGTCTTGAGCAGGCCCTTGGCGTCGTAGGGGCAACTCGGGATGGCGATCTTCATGCCCGGCACGTTCGAGTACAGGGCCTCGACGGTCCACGAGTGCGTGGAGCCGAGTTGGCCGCCCGCGCCGTTGTTGCCCCGGAACACCACCGGGCAGCCCCACTGGCCGCCAGACATGTAGAGCATCTTGGGGACGTTGTTGAGCAACTGGTCCGCGGCCACAAGGCTGAAGGACCAACTCATGAACTCGATGATGGGGCGCAGGCCGTACATCGCCGCGCCGACGGCGAGGCCCGCGAAGCCGTTCTCGCTGATGGGCGCGTCGATGATGCGCTTGGGGCCGAACTCGTCGAGCATGCCCTGCGAAATCTTGTATGCGCCGTTGTACTGGGCCACCTCCTCGCCCATGAGGAAGATGCGCTTGTCGCGCCGCATCTCCTCGGCCATCGCTTCCCGAAGGGCCTCACGGAACTGGATCTGGCGTGTGGTCATGGCGTGCCGGCAGGGGGGACAGGCTGAATGAGGGGGGCGGACAGGGCTGCGTGGCGTGTCGCCGGGCGCACCCAACCCCCCCACAGGGCGGATGTTACGCGCACGATGGCGGCTTGTCCGCCGCGCAGGTTTCGCAGCGGAGGTCGGGTCAGGGCACCCCCTGATTTGGTTACTGCGGGATTCGTAATCTGCGGTAATTTCCCCCATCCATCGAGCAGGCCCGAGAAAATGAGGTATCCTGCCGTCGTCCGGTCGCGTGGGCATTGTGCGCCGCCGCGGCCGCGAAATTGAGGAGAGAGCCATGGAATCTCGAAGGGGATCGTTTGTTGCCGCTGTGTTCGTGCTGCTTTCGAGCGGCGCGGCGTTCGCCGCCAACGTCTACCACGTTCAACTCGACACCAGCAAGTTCGGCCGCATCAACCAGGCCGACGTGCCGCTGAACCCGGGCGGCGGCGGGCAGAACAGTTGCGTGCCGACGGCCACGATGAACTCCTTCACGTGGCTGCAGAACACCAACCCCTTCCTGGGCAACATGCTGACCGGTGCCGACCCCACCGCCTCGGCCTCGGACCTGGGCAACAACCACATGGGCTCCACCAGTGACGCCGGGACCGGCGCCAACGGCTGGATCGACGGCAAGAGTTCGTGGATCGCGGCGAAGGCCCCCGGCCTGGTGACCGTCGACGGGCAGTCTCACCTGTACAGCGGCACCAACGCCGACATCGAGCAGGTCCGCCCGACGTGGCAGTTTTTCTTCAACGCCCTCACCATGGGCTGCGACGTCGAGATCGGCATCCTGCCCAACGCTGGCGGCATCGGCCACGCCCTCACGCTCACCAGTTTCCACTGGGTTGACCAGAACATGGACAACATCATCCAGATGACGGAGAATGCCACGATCGACTACATCGATCCCGCCAACCCCGCCATGGACATGATCAGCAGCGTCTGGCAGGACGCGATGGGCATCCTGCAGACCAACTACGGCGGCGGCTACAACATCGCCCTCACCGCCATCGAGTGCCCGGTTCCCACGCCCGGCACCGCGGCCCTGGTCATCGTCGCCGGCATCGCGGCCTACCGCCGCCGCCGCTGATCCGTCGTCGCTCGGCAAGACGTTCGCAAGACCCCCTTGAGCCCGCGGCCCGCTGCCGCGGGCTTTTTCGTGGGACGCGTGGCCGTGTGCGCGGGCGCTCTTCGCGGGCAGCGGGACCTCCGGAGCCGGCAACGAAAAAGGCCCGCGTCCCATGACGCGGGCCTTGTGGCAGCGATCCGTGAGACACCCCACCCGAGAGCATCAGGCGCGGCGGCGGCGAGCGGCCGCCAGGCCAGCCAGGCCCATCAGCGCGGCGGTGCCGGCCGTGGGAATCGCCACCGGCACATACGCAACACCGCGGAACGCGGTGTTGACGCTGGCCGTGGAGAGGACGACGGGCACACCCGCGAAGGCGCCGTTGTAGCCGGAGGCATCCAGCAGCGAGACCAGTTCGCCGCCGCCCGCGCCGCTCGTGCCGCCCTTGCGCGTGGCGAACAACTGCACGCCAGCGGGGGTGACGAAGCCGGTCACGCCGCGGTAGTCGTCGGCGTTCACGCCGATGGTGCCGTTGAGCGTCCACGCGCCCGCCACGAGCGAGTACTTGCGGAACGCGTCGGCCGCGTCGTCGGCCACATAGAGCGTGTCGCTGCCGGCCACACCCGCATCAAGGTCGGCCATGAAGAAGGCGTACGGGCTGCCGGCCGTGAGGAAGCCGGGGAGGTTGGTGATGGTCTGGCCGCTGCTGGTGGGGAGGCCGCTGCCCACGGTGCCCACACGGACGGCCGAGCCGCTGCCGGTGGAGACGAGCAACTGGTTGTCGAAGATGTTCACCTGACGCAGGTTGGTCAGCGTCGTGGAGAGTTGCGTGGACGTGGCGGAGCCCGCCGTGGTGTAGCGCACGCCGCCCGCGCCGCCGGTCACCCAGATGTCGGTGCCGTTGGTGGTCACGGCCGAGCGGGGGTTGTTGCCGTCGGCGAAGTCGCTCAGCGAGGTGCTCAGGTCGGGCGTGCCCGTGGCCACGGGAATGATGCCCACGGTGCGGTTGACCGCTGCGCCGGTGGTGCCGGCGAGCGATGCGCCACCCAGCGTGCGGTTGTAGCCGGTCAGGGCCACGTAGTTGCCGTTGGGCGAGACCGTCAGCAGACCCTCGCTCGAGGCCGTGCCCGAGGCGATGAGTTTGTTGCCAGCGCCGGCGGAGTTGAGCGAGATCGACTGCACCAGCGTGCCCGCGGGCGTGAACTCATCAACGAACACCACCGCGCCCGTGTTCAGCACAGGCGCAGCGCCGTCGCCGACGCGATAGACGAGCAGGTTGCCGGGGGTGATCGCAGCGCCGAGCGCGCCCGCGGCGGCGAGCGCCACGGCCGAACCGGCCAAGAATGACAGACGGATACCCTTCATACATCTCTCCTCAACTGAATGAACACACGTCGCCGCGCGGAACCGCGCGGTCGAGACGGAAAGGTACAAGGTGGCCGGGGAAAGTCGCCTTGCGTCGCGTGAAGAGCGCGCGAAGGTTCCTTCACACTCCTGTTGGGCTGCGGCCGCGGCCTCGCCGCGACCGGTTCAGCCGTTGCGCTTGGCAAACTCGCGGATCAGTTCGCCCAACACCTTGCACCCCTCGGCCGGGAAGGCGTTGTAGGTGCTGGCCCGCATGCCACCGGTGGCGCGATGGCCCTTGAGGCCGTCGCACCCCGCGGCCTTGGCCTCGGCCATGAACTTGTCGTCCAGAGCCGCCGCGGCAGCCGCCTCGCCCTTGGCGCGGAAGGTGATGTTCATGAGGGAGCGGTCTTCTTTGCGGGCGTGGCCCACCCAGAAGCCCGCGGTCGCATCGAGGGCATCGTAGATGTACGCGGCCTTTTCCGCGTTGCGTTTGGCGAGCGCCGCCAGCCCGCCCTGGGCCTTGATCCACTTGGCCATGAGGCCCACCGTGTAAATGGCGAAGTGGGGGGGCGTGTTGGGTCGGCTCTCCTCCTTGCCGAACGTGCGGTACTGCACCATGCGGGGGATGTCGGTGTTGCCGCGCTCGATCAGGTCATCGCGAATGATGACGAACGAGGCACCGGTGGTCCCCATGTTCTTCTGGGCGCCCCCGTACAGCACGCCGTACTTGCTGATGTCGATGGGCTCGCTGAAGATGTCGCTGGAGGCATCGCAGACGATGGGCACACCCGCGGGAACAGCGGGCAGCCGCCGCCACTGCGTGCCGTAGATGGTGTTGTTGCTGGTGATGTGGATGTAGGCCGGTTTGGCCGAGTACTTGATGGCCGAATCCGCGGGGATGTACGAGTGGTTCTTGTCCTTGCTCGTCGCGGCAACGTTGATCACGCCCGTCGGGTTGTGGGCCTGGCAATACTGCTGCGCGTCCTTGATCGTCCCCTCGCTCCAGTAGCCGCTGGAGATGTAGTCGGCCGTGGCCCCTTTGGGCAGCAGGTTGGCGGGCACGATCCAGTTCTGGCCCGTGGCCCCGCCGGTCATGAACAGCACCTTGTAGTTGGCGGGGATGGAGCCGATCTCGCGGATGGTGGCATCCGTCTCGGCCACGATCGCGTCGTAGTGCTTGGCCCGGTGGCTGATCTCCAGCACGCCCATGCCGCAGCCCTTGTAGTTCCAGATGTCCTCCTGAATCTGGCGGAGCACCTCCTCGGGCAGCACGCTGGGACCCGCGCCGAAGTTGAAGATGCGGCCGCCTGACGTGCCGCCCGCGGCGCGGCCGTTCGCGGGAGACGTGGCGGTGGACGGTTTCGCGGAGGTGGGGGCGGTGGTCATGTCAGCGGCTCCGGCGGGTGTGCGTGCCAGCATTATTCGCACCCTGCCGGGGCGGGGGGGCGGGGGGAGGACTTCACCGCCTAGGTGTTGGCCTTGACGGGCTATGCCACGGTCGCCGCCGCGCCGCACTCGGGGCAGACCGCCCCCGGCGCGAGCCCGGCCCTGTCGTAGCCGCACTTGGCGCACAGGCCAATCCGCGCCGCACGCCGTGCCCGCGCATCAAGGCACCACGCGATCGCGGTAGGGATCAGGAAGAGCACGAACGGTGCCCAGAGCGGGAACACGAACTCCCAATCCAACCCCTCAGCGATCCAGTCGAATCCGTAGGCAAAGGATGCCCTCGTGCGGCCCGCCTCCAACCCCGGTTGATAAGGAGCGAGGTACTTGCTCATGTCGCTGGCCACCGTGGCCTGCCCGGCACCAATCTGGACGATGGTTCCCCCCGTGCTCGACCACATGAGAAACCACCACCCGCTCCCCACCCACACCACCAGCAGAGCCGCGCACACCGCCGCGCCTCCCCATTTCACCGTCTTGCGGATTCGCGGGTGCGGTCGCATGGCCCCATCCTACTTCCGCGCGGCCGCGCGGGCGGTGGCATGATTACGACCGATGAGTGGCCGCGGCATCGCTCGGTGCCGCAGCAACGAAGACCGCGGGGATCACCGCCGCGAACGTCGAGCCCTTGCCCACCTCGCTCTGCACGCTGATCTCTCCGCCCAGCAGGCGGCAGAACCGCCGCGAGATCGTGAGGCCCAGGCCCGTGCCGCCGAACTTGCGTGTGGTGCTGGCGTCGGCCTGCGTGAAGGCCTGGAAGAGTTTGCCGAGTTGCTCGGGGCTCATGCCGATGCCCGTGTCGCTGACGACGAACTCGATCATCTCGGTGGCAGCACCCGCGGCCGTGGAAGGGGAGGAAGCGGGGGCCGTGGGCGCGTGCAGAACCGGAGCGGACCGGCGCGACACGCGCAGCAGCACGCGGCCGTTCTGCGTGAACTTGTTGGCGTTGGAGAGCAGGTTCAGCAGCACCTGACGGATCTTGGTGATGTCCGAGTGCATGGGGGGGTTCGCGTCGGCCGAGCCGTCGGCACCAACGCCGCGCGAAACATCGCACTCCACCACCAGCGTGTTGCCGTTCTTCTCCACCAGCGGCCGGATGGTGCCCGCGACATCGGCCACGAGTTTGGCGATGTCGAGGTCCTCCGCGTAGACGTCCATCTTGCCCGCCTCGATCTTGGAGAGGTCGAGCACGTTGTTGATGAGGCCCAGCAGGTGCCGGCCCGCCGCGAGGACCTTGTTGAGGTCGGTGTGGAAACTCTCGAGGCCCTGCTCAAGCGCATCCTCGATCATGAGTTCGCTGTAGAGGATGATGGCGTTGAGGGGCGTGCGCAGTTCGTGGCTCATGTTGGCCAGAAACTGGCTCTTGAGTTTGTTGGCATCATCGGCGATGCGGCGGTCGATGCGGGCCGCGTCGCGTTGGAAGAGGGCCTGGCGGCGGTTCTGCTCGCGGGCCGCATCGACGAGCGTTTCGTCGCTGGGCGCGGCGAGAATCAGCGTGAACTGCTCGCCGTTGTACATGGCGATGGTTTCGAGCGTCAGTTCGCCGCCCGACAGGTCGGTCTGCGTGAACTGGCCCAGGTGGCGGCTGCCGGGGCGGCTGCTGCGCCAGAAGGCCTCCGCCTCTGGCAGCGTGGTCTCCAGCACCGGGAAGTTCTCGGTGAGCCAGGCCCGCTCAACGGTGGCGAGCGTGCCCGTGACCACGCGGCTGAGCCAGTCGGGCAGGCGGCCGTGGACGGTGTAGGTGAGGCCGTCGATGCTGGAGAGCGCGAGCGCATCTTCGCCCGCGTCGCTGGCGGGGACGAGGGGTGGGGGAGGGCGGCGCGAGGGGCGGCTGGCGGTAGGGTCGTCACCGGGCAAGCGTGAGGTCCTTGAGTGCGGCGGTGAAGGCGGCCGAGTGGGTTTCGAGGCGGGCCAAAGAAGGCGCGGCCGCGGCAAGGTTGCCGGCGCGGGCGAGGCCCTCCAGTTCGCGTGCGGCCTTGACGGCGTCGTGAGCGAAGAAGACGCCGAACTTGCCCGCGAGTTTGTGCGACCATTGCTCGACGCCGGGGGCATCGCCCGCGGCGAAGGCGGCGCGAAGGTCGCCAAGGAGTTTGGGGCCGGTGGCGTGGAACGTGGCCGCGAGTTGAACCAGCAGGTCGTGGTCGTCGCCGAGGTTCTCCATCAGTTCGGCCCGGTCGATGAGCGGTTTGGTGTGCGCCGCCGCGGCGGGCGGGGGGGGCGGTGGCGCAACGGGGGGGGCGGCGGAAGCGGGGCGCTGCGTGGCCGTGAGGCCTTCGATCGTGTCAAAGAGTTCCTTGCGGTTCACCGGCTTACTGACGTACCCGTCCATGCCCCCTTCGAGGCAGCGTTCGCGGTCGCCGCTCATGGCGTTGGAGGTCATGGCGACGATGAGGAGGTGGGCGCCGCTGGCCTTCTCGTTCTCACGGATGCGGGCGGTGGCGGTGAGGCCGTCCATGTCGGGCATCTGCATGTCCATGAGGACGAGGTCGAACTTCTCCTTCTCGAGGCGGGCGAGAACCTCCAGGCCGTTGGCCGCGATGACCACCGTGTGGCCGCGGCGTTCGAGGATGCGGCGGCCGGCGTCCTGGTTCATCTCGTTGTCGTCCGCCAGGAGCAGGTGGAGAGAAACAGGAGCAAGGCCCGGGCGTGCGGATGTGCCGGCTGGGGAAGGTGTGGGGGTGTCCATGACGGGCTCGGCGGGCGGGGGGGCGGGGGGGCGGGGGGGGCAAGGGGCGGGTCATTGAACGCGCGCGGCCGCGCGAAGTCGCGTCGCAGGCCCGGGAAGGGGGCGGACGTTGGGCCGCGGTCAGCGGTAAAGGGTCATCCCGTCGTACGCGGCGCCAACCTCGCACGGGTGCTCGATCTCGCGGAGAATCTGGCGGATGAGGTTGACCTTGCGGTCGACCGCGTCGTCGTCGTGCAGGGGGTCGTGGTGCGTGACGTACCAGCGTTTGACACCGGCGAGTTTGGCGAGCACGCACGCGTTGGAGACGCTGGTGTGGCCCCAGCCGATCTTCTTGAGATACTCCTCGCACGTGTACTGGGCCTCGGCGATGAGGACCTCGACGCCGGAGAAGAAGCGGATGAGTTTCGCGTAGGGCAGCAGCATCGAGGGCGTGGCAAGGGCCCGGGCCGGATGGCCGATGTAGCCGCTGAGAAACTCGTTGTCGGTGAGGTAGCCCAGGGTGGAGCCGGAGGCCTCGATGCGGAAACAGATGGCGGCCCCGGGGTGGAAGGCGTATTCCCAGAAGACGCGGATGCCGCCGATGGTGACGGGGTTTTCCTGCAGTTCGACGAAGGTCATCGTGGCCTTCATGGCCCGCATGTCGACGGGGAAGTACGCCGCGTCGAGTTGGCCCAGGAAGACGTTCTTGAGGTCTTTGCCAAAGCCCTTGGCACCGTAGATGAAGATCTCAAAGCCGGGGATGTAGGCCGGCGCGAAGAACGGGAAGCCCTGGATGTGGTCCCAGTGCGTGTGGCCGACGAACACATGCACGCGGCGGGGGCCGCCCTTGGCCAGGGCCAGTCCGGCCCCGCGGATGCCGGTGCCCGCGTCAAAGATGACCACATCGTCTGCATGGCGGACCTCCATGCAGGACGTGTTGCCGCCGTGGCGGCTGGTGGTGGGCCCCGGAACGGAGATGGAGCCACGCGTGCCCCAGAGTTTGAGCGTGCCGCGGCTGGCATCCAGGTCCGGCAGGTAGATGTCCTTGGTCGCCGGGAGCGTGGGGGCATCGGCCAGGCCGGGTGCGTTTACTGCCAAGGCCGCCGGTGGCACGCCGGACGCGCCAGACAGAAACGCGCCGACGACCTCGAGCAGGCGCTGCTTCTGGATGGGCTTGACGAGAAAGTCGATGGCCCCAAGTTGCATCGCCCGCTCGCGGTCGGAGTCAAAGGCCCGCGCGGAGCAGACGATGACGCCGATGGGCTTGCCGTCGACGTGGCCGGCGGGGCCGCGCTCGCCCAGTTGGCGGAGAACGTCGATGCCGTGAACCTTGGGCATCATGATGTCGACGACGACGAGGTGCGGCCGGAACGCGGCGATCTTGTCGAGGCATTCCTGACCGTCTTCGGCGGTGGCGACCTCGTAGCCAGCCTTCGTCAGCAGGCGGCCGACCACGAGGCAGACCTCGGGCGCATCGTCGGCCACGAGGACGCGGTGGCGGGAGACCGACGGATCGGCGATGGGGCTGGTTGGTGTTCTCGGGTCGCTCATGGGGCACGCATCAGGCCCGGCGGGGGAGTCTATCAACCGAACATCGTCCATCCGCGGGCTATCCACAAGGGGTTGGACGGCGTTTCGCGGCCGGGTATCATGGCCCCCCGCACGTTCTGCCGATGGGCGAGGCATGGCACAGAAGGCTCAGAAGACCGTTCGCCCTCCCTCCTCGGCGCGTGCAGCCAGCACCCCGGCCCGCGGCCGGGGCACACCACAACCGGTTCCACCAGCCAAGAAGGCCCGACCCATGAGCGATGACGACCACAAGAAGAAGGGCGAAGCCGGAGCCATGGGCGAGAGTCTGGACAAAGTGCGGGACATTCTCTTCGGGCAGCAGGTGCGCGAGAGCGAGAAGCGCTTTGGGCGCATCGAGGACCGCCTGCAGAAGGAGATCGCCGACGCCCGCGAGCAGTTCGCCAAGCGGATGGGCGCGATCGAGGCGTTCATCAAGAGCGAGGTGGATGCGCTGTCGGACCGCGTAAAGAGCGAGCAGACCGACCGCACCAAGGGCGACCGTGAGTTGACGGCCGAGTTGGCGGACACGTCCAAGACGCTGGAGAAGAAACTCTCCGACCTCGACGGGCGGACGACGGACGCGCTGCGTGAGATCCGCAAGTTGATCTTGGAGCAGTCCAAGGCCCTGCGCGATGAGCAGCAGCGCAACCACGCGGAACTGACGCAGACCCTCAACCGGGCCGTGAGCGACCTGCGCCACGACAAGGCCGACCGGCTGGGCTTGGCGGAACTCTTCGCGGATGTGGCGATGAAGTTGAAGGGCGACAAGGGCGACAAGGGCAAGTAGCACCCACCCGGCGTGGCGGGCTGAGCACGAGCGATGTGACGGCACGACGCTGCTCGCGCCTTTGTGAAAGGGCGGAAATGGCATCTCTTTGGGGTGGACGGTTTGCGGGCAAGTCCGACCCGTTGTTCAAGCGGTTCAACGACTCGCTGCCGTTCGATTACCGACTGGTCCGCGAGGACATCGCCGGGTCGATCGCCTGGGCCAAGGCCATCCACGGCGCGGGCGTGATCTCCGCCGATGAACTGGCGCGGCTGACGGGGGCGCTCCAGACCCTGCACGCCGAGGTGGACGCGAACCCCGCCACCATCGTCCCCAGCGGCGATGAAGATGTGCACTCGTGGGTCGAGGCGCAGTTGGTGAAGCGCCTGGGCGATCTGGGCAAGAAACTGCACACCGGGCGCAGCCGTAACGACCAGGTGGCGACCGACCTGCGCATGTGGACGCGCGCAGCGTGCGAGCGGCTGATCGGCCTAGTGCAGGGCGTGCAACGGGCGCTCGTGGGCCTGGGCGAGCGCAACGCCGACACCATCCTGCCGGGATACACGCACATGCAGCGCGGGCAGCCGATCCTCTTCGCGCACTGGTGTCTGGCGTATGTCGAGATGCTGGGACGCGACGGTGAGCGACTGACCGATGCACGCACCCGTGTGAACCGCTCCCCGCTTGGTTGCGGTGCGCTGGCGGGGACGGCGTACACGATCGACCGTGCCGCGCTCGCCGCAGACCTGGACTTTGACGAGCCGCTGCGGAACTCGCTGGACGCGGTGGGCGGCCGCGACTTTGTGTTCGAGGTTCTGGCGGCGTGCTCGATGACGGCGATCCACCTGTCGCGCCTGGCGGAAGACCTCATCCTGTACAACACGACCGAGTTCGGCTTCGTGAGCATGGACGACGCGGTGACCAGCGGCTCGTCGCTCATGCCGCAGAAGAAGAACCCGGACGCGATGGAACTCATCCGAGGCAAGGCCGGGCGGGTGATCGGCGCCATGACGGCGCTGGCGGTCACCATGAAGGCCCTGCCCCTCGCCTACAACAAGGACCTGCAGGAGGACAAGGAGCCGCTCTTTGACGCGGCAGAGCACCTCTCGCTCGCGCTGGCCATGTGCGTGCCGGTGCTGGAGACCCTGCAGGTGAACGCGGCCGCGTGCGAGCGAGCCGCGCTGGGAGACGGCACGATTCTCGCGACCGACCTTGCGGACTACCTGGTTTCGAAGGGACTGGCGTTCCGCGATGCTCACCACGCCGCGAGCCTGGCAACCCGGCTGAGCCTTGACCTGGGCGTGCCGCTGCACGAACTCCCGGTGGCGAAACTGCGGGGCGTGCATGCGCTCATCGGCGAAGACGTGACAGGGTGGCTCACGCTTGCCTCCAGCGTCGCGCGGCGGGACACCCTGGGCGGCACATCGCCGGGGCGCGTGCGTGCGGCCCTGGCCGAGGCCCGGGCCCGCCTGGGGGCGTAGTTCGCCACGGGGCGTACAATCGCCCATGCGTCGCACACTCGTGAGCGCGAACGGGCAGATCACGCTTCTGCGTTCGAGTTGGCTGATGATCGTGCGCCTGGCACGCCTGCACGGCTGGCGAGACCCGGTGCGCGCCGCGGCGGACAGGGCTCGCGCGGAGAACGCGTTTCCTCCCGAGCCGCCAGAGTCGGTGATGGCCTTGGGCACGCCCGGCACCACGATTGCAGGGATTGATGCCGCGGCGCTGGCCGATGTGATCGAGCACGCGCTGCCGGATATTCCCGATCAGGATGCGCTGGGATTGAAAGTCTGCTCGACGATCGATCTGCCGGGCTGGGCGGTGCCGCACGTGGGGCGACGGCGCCTGCGGATGATCCGGCCCGGAGCGAAAGTTTCGCCGGTGGAGTATTTCAGCGGCGACAACAAACGGCGGCTCCCCCGCCTAATCCGGGTGCTCCGCGGCGGGGAGGTTGAGGTCCGAGCCATCGAGCGGGCTGAATGATTTTTCCCTGATCGCCCGCCAGAACCGCGTTTGGGGGCGGATATCACGGGCGATCCGTTCGTTCGGGTTTTGGGAGTAGCAGTTTTCTTGACTTATCCGGGCTTTCGAGTAATCTAAACCATCTTGAATGTGGCCGTGCGCCTTCGCGCGGCACCCATTTTCCGTTGATACTTCACGTCCACCCGGTGCCTCCAGGGATGTGGAAGTAAGGAAAGGGGGAGAGAGCACTTCAAGGGGGCGCACCGGCCCTTGTGCCCGTCGGCAAATTGACCGTTTGCCGCCGGGTTTTCTTTTGCGCCTGTCCACTACCATCGCCGCATGGCACGAACACCCTCGACGATGGCCGCGCTGGGAATGGTGGCCCCCGACTTTCACCTGGCGGACACGGTGAGCGGCAAGTCGGTCGGGCTTGCGGATTTGCGCGCGGCGCCGGCGCTGTTGGTGATGTTCATCTGCAACCACTGCCCCTTCGTGAAACACGTGCGTGCGGAACTGGCGCGGCTCGGTCAAGAGGCACAAGCCAGGGGTGTTGCGGTCGTGGCGATCAGTTCCAACGACGTGGCCACACACCCCGACGACAGCCCCGCGAAGATGGCCGCGGAGGCGAAGGAGGCTGGCTACTCGTTCGCGTACCTGTACGACGAGTCGCAGGCGGTGGCCAAGGCGTATCACGCGGCGTGCACGCCGGATTTCTTCCTGTTCGACGGCTCGCGGAAACTCGTCTATCGCGGGCAACTGGACGACAGCCGGCCCAGCAAGTACGTGGAGCGCGACATCCCGGTCACGGGTGCCGACCTTCGCGCTGCGATCGATGCGGTGCTGGCTGGCAAGCCCGTGGCCGCCGCGCAGAAGCCCAGCATGGGGTGCAACATCAAGTGGAAGGCCGGCAATGAGCCCGAATGGGCGCGGGCCTAGGCGGCCCAGTGCGCACACAGCCATCCATGCGGATGGCGCTCAGACGGGCAACGGAAATCGGCCTGGGGCAACGTGGACGGGTCGGCGTGCGTACAGAACGATGCAGCGTGCGAAGCAGGGGGCCGGGCCAACCAGATGTCCAAGGGTGCACCCATCCGGCGACGGTTCCACGTTCACGCGATGCTGCTCGTGTTCGCCGGGCTCACCCTGCTCCTGGCGGTGGGTGCGTTCAACAGCAACAACAACCTGCTCTTCTGGCTCTTCGGCCTGGCACTCAGCCTGATCGTCGTGTCGGGGCTCATCAGCGGCACGATGCTGATGGGCCTGCGCGTGGAGCGGGTGCAGCCCCGGCCGGGAACCGCGGGTGAGGTGATGAGGGTGGAGTATCGGGTGCGGAACCTGAGCCGGGTGGTGCCGTGCATCGCGGTGCGCGTGGCGGAGCGACCGGGGCCGGGGCCCGAGGTCCAGGCGTTCATCGCCTACGTGGGCCCACGGCAGTCGAAGGTGATCGAGGGCCTGTGCGTGCCCTTCAGCCGCGGGCGCTGGAGGCTCGACAGGTTTGTGGCGACAACAGAGTTTCCGTTCGGGATCATCCGCAAGTCGCTCATCTTCCGCCAGGGTGCGGCGCTCGTCGTCCACCCCGCAGCGCTCGACCCCGGGCCGCTGGAAGGGGCCGAGCGCGGGCGCGGCGAGCAGACCGGTGCCGCGCCCATGGTCTCGCGCTGGCGAGCGTGGCTGGGCGAGGAGCAACTGGCCGGCATCCGCGAGTATGCGCCCGGCGACCAGGCCAGTTCAATCGCGTGGCGAGCCTCGGCGCGGGCGATGGCGGCAAGCCCGGAGCGGGCAAACCTGCTGGTGAGAGAGCACCTGACGGCCCCGCCCCTGCCGCGCGATGTGATGGTGCAACTTGATCTGCGCCGCGCGCACACCGACGCGGACTACGAACGCACGATCTCGCGTGCCTTGGGCGTCGCCCGCCGCCTGAGCGGTGCACGCGGCGCGGCGGCCCTGCGCGTTGGCCTTGTCGTGCTCGGGCGCGGCGTGCTGGTCCGGCCGCGCCCGCGTTCCCTGGCAGCGATCGTGCAAGAATTGACCGATCTGCCGCGCTTTGGCCAAGCGGCTGACTTGCTGAACGCGCCCAGCGCCGCGGGGCCGGCGACAACACCAACGGTCGTTGTCTCGACGGCAACGGACGCGCCGACCGCGATCGTGCCGGCGGGCCGCGCCGGGGGCGCGTCATGAGCCAAGCACACCCTCCATCCGACGGCCGCGTGCCGGGCTCGCGCCGATTCCTTGTGTGGTCGCTCGCCACGGCCCTGGTGGGGGTGCTCACGTACTGCGCGGCAGACGAGAAGCCGCTGCTGGCGGTGCTGAGCGTGGTGGCCGCGGGTGTGTCGGCGTGGATGACCCTGGGCCGGGCGAATGGCACGGTTCGCACCCTGCCACGCATCGGAGTGAACCTGCTTGTGCTGGCGGCGATGGTGTACGCGGCGCTTGAGGTCATGAGCCAGCGCAACCCGCTCGTGTCGAACCTGAGTGACTTTCTGGTCTTGGTGCTTCTGACGAAGTTCCTGGACCGTCGCCGCGCCCGTGATGAGGCCCACATGCTGGGTCTGTCGATCTTCGTGGTGATCGGCTCGGTGCTGACGAGCAACAGTTTCCTCCTGGGCCTGGTGCTGGCCGCGTACACGCCGATGATGATCGTGGCGGTGGTGTGGTATCAGGTGTACGCCGGCCGGCAGCAGATGACCCAGTGCACCCCCCAGCCGGTGGGCGTGCGCGACGGGTGGGGGCGTGCGGGCCGGCGGTCGCTGGCAGGGCTGGTGGCGGTCAGCCTGGTGGCGGTGCTGGGCCTGGGGCTGACGGCCTTTGTGCTCACGCCGCGCACGATCGCGTCGCAGGCGTTCGGGCAGTGGGGCCAGGCCACGGCCGGCGCGCAGACAGACTTCCGCCCGGACATCGAACTCGGCCAGGCGGGTCTGCTGTCCACGTCGGAGGAAGCGGTGATGGATGTGGCGCTGGCCGACGCCCAGGGGGTGCCCGTGGCTACACCGCCCGCCCTCTTGTACCTGCGCGGGGCCGTGCTTGACGAGTACGACCCCCAGACCGGTCGGTGGGGCTCACGCAACAGGGCTCGGCGCGGCGTGCGCGTGCCGCGAGACGCCATCACCCGCGCCCAGCAAGACCTCCCGGCCAACGAGGTTCTGCCGCTGATGGGCGGCGTGCGCCCGCCCGTGACCGGCACCACGCGCTACACGATCAATATCCACCGCGCGGGCCCGGGCCGGTGGCCCATGTTCGCTCCCTGGCGGCCGGTGAGCGTCTCACTGCCGACGGGAGGGCGGGTCTCGTACACCGCGGACCTGACGCTGACGCGCGAGCAGGGTGTGAGCGGCAGGCTCACCTACGTGGTGGCGGCCAGCCCTGACACGGGGGCCGCCGACCTCGAGTTGGTCAACCCGCGCCCGACCATCGCCGGCCCGGAGGTGACGGCTCGTGTGCGCGCCATGGCGGAATCGATCTTGCGGGACAACGACCTGCCGCTGGACACCGAACTGCGGGCCCCCGGCGACAACCGGCTGATCGCTCAGACCGTGGCGACGCACCTGCGCACGCGCTACGCCTACACGCTGGAAATGATCGCGCCCCCGGCGGATCAGGACCCCATCGAGATGTTCCTGTTCGAGACCAGGCGTGGTCACTGCGAGTACTTTGCCGCGGGCCTCACCGCGCTCCTCCGCTCCGTGGGCGTGGATGCGCGGGTGGTGACCGGCTATGCGGCCGGGGAGTTCAACCCGCTGGTGGGCGCGCTGGTGGTTCGCAAGAGCGATGCGCACGCGTGGGTTGAGGCGTGCCTGCAGACCGACCCCGCGCGCTGGGAGACCTTCGACGCGACGCCCCCCAGCGGCCTGGCGCACAACCAACGCGCCGCCGGCGAGAGCATGGTGGCCCAGATCGCGGCCCGCTTCCGGCAGGCTTACGAAGCGGCCGAACTGCGCTGGATCCGATCGGTCGTCGCGTTCGACCAGACCTCGGCCCGCGTTGACCTGTTCGCCGCGGGCGAATCGGCCCGCAGAAGGGCCCGTGACCTATCGCGGGTGATTGACGCCGTGTCGGAGCGCCTGCTGGGCCGGGAAGGGCGCGGGGCGCGGCTGGAACAGCGAACCGTGAGGCGATTGGCCACCGTGGGCGCGGTGCTCGTCGGCGTTGCAGGTGGGGTGTGGCTCGTCGTGCTGGTCTGGCGGCGCATCGCCCGGGCGCTGCGCGGTGCACGCGGCTCAGGACTGCGCCGTGCGGGTGCGGGCCGCCGGCGGCGAGCGCCGGCGTTCTATGCAAAACTCGTCGCGGCCTTGGCCCGTGCGGGCTATGTGAAGCCACCCGGCGTACATGCGCGGTCGTTCGCGCGGCGTGTGGAGGCCGAGGCGGGGGGGCGGGCTGCGGGCCTGGTGGACCTGGTGGAGTTGTACTACGCCGCGCGCTTCGGTGGGCAAGCCCTCTCTCGTGGGCAAGGCCGTGAGGCCCTCGCGCGGGTCAGACTCCTGACCCGTTCGCTGCGCAGGGCTGATAACCCGCGCCAGCGCGGCAACGGGTGACGAGTTTGGCGTGTGGGCACGCGTCTGGGCGCGCGTGCCGCACCAGAGCCCCTTGGACAGCCGACGCGGCGACCCGATGAAGAACCTCGGGATCGGTGTGCGCGGAGTTGCGCCCCCGAGCCCGAGGGAGACGCCCAACATGCCCGCTTTTCGCTCTCGCACCGATCGGTGGAAGGACGTGCTCGACCAGATCGCCCTGCGGGGCGGCGCGATTGAGATCGCCGTGGCGCCGCCCGATGGCGGCGATACGCCTGATCGCTCGGGCCCCGCGGAGCCTGCGGATGTGGTGTGGCGCGTGCGGCTGCTGGAGATCAGCGCCGATGCACTCGTGGTGGAGCCACCCGCGGCACTCGGCCGGACGATCCAACTGCCGGAGGGCACGCAACTCATCGGGGCACTCACCGTCGGGCAGAACCGCTGGATGTTCCGCACGCACTGCACAAACTACGCCAACGCTCGCGGCGGGCCCAGCGGCCAGACCCTAGGCCTGCGCCTGGCCCTGCCCACGGATGTGGAACGTTGCCCCCGCCGCCAACTCAACCGCGTCTCGAGCGCGGAGATTCACCTGCCCGCCGTGGAGTGCTGGCTGCTGGACGACCCTGCAAGCACGATCGCGGCCGAGACCGCCAACCGCGCGAGCATCATGGCGAGGTTGGGCGGACGGGGCGAGCCGCACGGGCCCGCTTCGTGGGGCGAGTCGCCGCTCGACACACTCTGCCTGCCCAAGACCGGCCCCAGTTTGAAGGGGCAGATGCAGAACCTTTCGGGAGGCGGCATGGGCCTGATCCTGGGTCCCGACGACTGCGCCACAGCGCAGCGCGCCCGCTTCCTGTGGCTCAAGATCGACCTTCGACCGGACATCCCCGAGCCGCTGGCGCTCACGGCCCGCGTGGCCCACACGCGCCTGGACTCCAACCGCAACGCCGTGGTGGGCCTGGCCTTTGACTTCCGCCACCACCCCGCCCACCAGCGCTTTGCCACCGACCTGCTGGCCGAGTACGTGCAGCGACTGGCCGCGCGGCAGGGCCTGCGCAAGGCCGCGTAAGGCTCCCGGCCACTTTGCTACCATGCGTTCATGGCCACAGCCACGAGCCCCGCGGCAGTCGCTCACGCTCCTCTGGGCATCGCCCTTGATGTGAACGATCTCGAGCGCTCCTGCACGTTCTACAAGGCCATCCTGGGCTTTGAGGTGGTGGCCACCACGCGCTCAGGCCTGATCTACGAGAGCCGCACGCTGCGCTCGCCCTTGGTGCCGCACCTGGACCTGATCCTGCGCGGCGCGTTCGGGAAGCGCGCCACCGGGGGCGGGCCGGGGAGTTTGCTGGCGATCACACTCCGCGTCTCCGACCCCGCGTCGATGGTGGAGCGGCTCACGCCCTTGGTGAAGTGGATCGGCGCGGCACCGGGGGCGGAGGCAAAGGGGGGCGAGTGCGTGCCCGCGCGTGCGCTGCGGTTTGCCGATCCGGATGGGTACCACATTGAGTTGGTGGGCGGGTAAGGGCGGATCGCAGCGCGGCCCGGATCGGCGCGTGCGCCTCCGACCGCCCAAGCCCGCAGGGCTTGGATGTGACAGCCGGGGGCAGAGCGAGGTCGCTGCCGCGACCGAGGATCGCCCCCGGGAAGGCCACGCGTGCCCGTGCGACCCCGACGGGGTCGTACATTCAACACATCACCGTGTCCGGGGGCGTTGCCCCCGGCTGTCTCATTGGAGGCCTTCGGCCTCCCCTGGTCCGGCCCTCACCCTCAGCACCCGCTGCCGAAGTAATCGGTGATGTAATCGCCGAGGTTGTCGGGGAAGGGCGGGTTGCACTGGCCGCTCGCGTCGGGCGTGTAGCCCGCCTTGTACCCCGCATCAAACGGCGGCTCATTCTCGGGGCAAGCAATCGCGTAGCCGCCGGGCCCCGGGATGTGCGGGTCGGTGTAGTAGTCGGTGATGAAGTCGCCCAGATCATCGGGGTTGAGAATCTGGTCGCGGTTGTAGTCCGCCGCGCAGGGCGTGTAGCCGATGGGGACAAAGGGCGCGGAGCCGATGCGGTTTTCGTTGGCGATCCAGACGCGGCCGTTGCGGAACGCGACGGCGTCACGGCCGTTGGTGGTGAAGTTGGTGATCTGCCACTGGCCGACTTCGCGATAGACCGGCGCGGTGAGATCGGGGCCGAGGCTGAACTGATAGAGGTGAGTGGTGCCGACATTCCTCACCGCCAGGAAATGCTGCTCGCCGTCGATGCGGCCGATGTACGCGAGGCCGCTGAACCGGAACGGTGTCGCGGCGGTGGCCCCGGTGGAGCCCGTGTTGATGTCCTGCACGCGCAGGGCTTTCTGGCTGGCGGGGCTCTCCTCGATGGTCCCCGCGACGATGGCGTAGACCTCGGTCGGCGTGCCGGGCGCGAGCAACGGCCCGCGCTCGATGATGGCGAGGCCGAGCGGGTTGTTGAGGCCGGTGTTCTGGCCGCCGCCGAAGCCGAACCGCGCGATGTTGCCGGATTGCGATAGCCCGTACACGCTGCCAGACTGCGTCGTCGCGGCGTCGGCCGCGCCGCCCATAAACGTCATGATCGCCGTGTTGTTGCCGCACGCACCCGCCACAGGCCCGGCCGCGAGGTTCAGCGCATCGAGCACAGTCGTGCCGTTCACGCCCGCCACCATCAGCAGGCCGCCGCACGCCGCGCCCCCCGTCCCGCCGCCGCCACCGAAGGGTATGAACGCGATGGCGTTGTTCGACGCCCGCGTGTGCGAATCGTCGATCGTGATGGTCTGGGCAAAGGCCACACGCGCCGGGCCAGCCACCACCCACAGGGGGGCCATCATCCCCAGCATCAACGCGGCAGGCCGCGGCCGAAAAGCCATACGTTCACTCTACACTACGGCCAAGAAGGGGCCACACAGGCCGCGGCTGCAAATGGCCGCGAATGGCCCAAAGAGGCCCCGGCGCGAGCCGGGGCTTTTGCGCTGGCACGCCCCCACGAAAAGGCCCCCTGCTGGCGCAGGGGCCTCATTGAGTGATCACCAACCCGCCGCCCTCAGGCGACCGCCGCGCGGGAGACTTTGTTGTGGATTCTTGATTCACGGCTCGGCCCCCCCTGTAATAGGGCTCACCCCCGGCCTGTTTGACCGGGGTTCATTCGGCTCTGCACACGCCCGAGGCCTTGGCCGCGAGCGGGTGCGGGCCGTTCAGGTCTGCTCAACGGGCTCGCACACGCGGGCCGGGCGAGCGGGTCCGTCGGGCGCGAGTTGGCCCGGCGCATAGATTTGCGCGACCTTCCGTTCTTTGAGCCTTCCTTTGAACCTGCATCTGGACCAGTTCGACGCATTGAGCCCGCAGCGAGCCACTTGGCAGGGCGTTCAACACGCCCCGCCTGTGCAAGAGATGCTCGATCAGTAGGAAGGCTTTGGCAGGCCGCGCAATCTGAACGGCTTCGCGCACGCCGGGGCAAGCCCCCGCGAGTGTGTGCAGCGCCCCGATAGAGCACCGGACCCGAACCGCACGGGCCGGAACGCATTGGAGCGCGACGATGCTCTTGCAGATTCTTTCGCCCGCCTTCGGACATGCTGGCTTCACCCTTGCCCCCACGCTGGGTGCAGTGCTCGCGGCGATCCCCACCGAAACCCTTCTGTGGGCTGGCGGCGCGCTCATTGCTGGTGTGGTGATCGGTCTGGCCATCGGCGTGCCCATCCTCAAGCGGCAGGCGGGTGGTGTGCTGGCGGGTGCCAAGGCGGACGCGGCCCGGCTTACGAGCCGCGCGGAGGAAGATGCCCGTTCCACCGTGCAGCGGGCGGAACTGGACGCGGACAAGCGCATCCAGGAGCGCAAGGAGAAGTTCGAGCGGGAGACCGAGGCGGCCCGCAACGAGATCCGCGAGGGCGAGCGGCGCATCGCCAAGCGCGAAGACCTGCTGGACAAGAAACTCGAGAGCCTGACCCAGAAGGAAGAGCAGGTCAGCAAGCAGATCGAGACGCTCAAGCAGCGCGAGGCCCAGACGACCGCGAAAGAGGCCGAACTAGAAACCGTGCTGGTGCAGCAGCGCGACAAGTTGATGTCGATCACGGGGATGAACTTCGAGCAGGCCCGCGAACTGCTGCTGCAGCGCGTGGAGGATGCCTGCCGCCAGGACATGGCCAAGGTGTCGCGCAAGATCACCGACGAGGCGGAGGGCCAGGCCAAGGAGAAGGCCCGCGAGATCACGCTCATGGCGATCCAGCGGTACGCCACCGAGCACACCAGCGAGAGCACGGTGCGGACGGTGCCGATCCCCTCCGACGACATGAAGGGCCGCATCATCGGGCGCGAGGGGCGGAACATCCGCGCAATCGAGAAGGCTACGGGCGTGGACATCATCGTTGACGACACGCCGGGCGTGATCGTGGTCTCCTGCTTCGACAAGATCCGTCAGGCCGTGGCGGTGGAGAGTCTCCAGCGGCTGATCGCAGACGGGCGCATGCACCCCACGCGCATCGAGGAGGTGGTGGAGAAGGTGCGCTCGGAGATGGACCAGAAGGTGAGCAAGGCCGGCAAAGATGCGGTGCTGGAGGTGAACCTGCGCAACATCCACGGCAAGGTTTCTGACACCATGGGCAAACTCATGTTCCGCACCAGTTACGGGCAGAACGTGCTGCGGCACTCGGTGGAGGTGGCCTTTCTCTGCCAGATCATCGCCGATCAACTCGGGCTGGATGGTGCCCTCGCCCGCCGCTGCGGCTTCCTGCACGACATCGGCAAGGCCATGGACCACGAGCAGGAGGGGACGCACCCGCAGATCGGCCACGACTTTGCCAAGCAGTTCGGCGAGCGCGAGCCGGTGCTCAACGCCATCGCCGGCCACCACGGCGATGTGCCCTCAACTTCCTTCTACACGCCCATCGTGATGGCGGCCGACGCGGTCTCGAGTTCACGCCCCGGTGCCCGGCGCGAGAGCCTCGACAAGTACATCCAGCGCCTGGAGCAACTGCAGGACATCGCGCTGGGCCACAAGGGCGTGAACGAGGCGTACGCCATCCAGGCCGGGCGCGAGGTGCGCGTGATGGTGGATGCCAAGAGCGTGTCGGACGACGAAGCCCTGGTCATCGCCCAGTCCATCGCCAAGCGCGTCAGCGACGAGATGACCTTCCCCGGCGAGATCCGCGTGACGGTGCTGCGCGAGACCCGCGCCGTGGAAGTGGCCCGCTAAGTCCCTTTGCTGTCTCAGCGGCCGGTGATGGTGCCCCGCCAGGACCAGTCAAGCGTGCGGTCGAGCACGACCACGCCGCCGCGGGAGATCAGGCTTACGGCAAGGCGGTCCATGGCCTCACGCTGAGCCCGCAGCAAGGCCTCCCGTTCCAAGTCCGGCCGCGCCGCATCGAGGGAAACGCCGCTCCCGGCGGTCCGCTCTTCCACCAGAACGATCCCGTAGCCGCGCTCCAGCGCGAGGACGGGCGTGAGCCCGGGCCCGCTCCCCGCCGCCCCACTCGCCCCCGCTTGCAACACACCCTCGGCCGCCTGACGGATGACCATGGGGTATGAGGGGTCGGCGGGGCTCACCAGCCCCAGCACGCCGCCGCCGCGGCCGGTAGGGTCGGTGGAAACCCGCTGGGCAAGCCGCGAGAAGCGGCCCGCGAGATCAGGCTCCTCCGTCGCCAGTTGCGCCCGCGCGGCCTGAGCCTCCGCCTGCGTGTTGGTGGTGATGAGTCGCAGCCGCAGTTTGGGCCCGTGGCGGATGGCATGCGCGAGTTGCACGTTCGCTTCGTCGATGCGCACCTCATCCTTCACGAGCAGGCGCAGAGAGGCGTTGCGGCGCACAAGGGCCTCGAAGCGGAGGTCGCCCAACCCGCGGGCGCGGCGGACCGCGTCGGTGGCGGTCTGTGCCTGATCGGCATCAAGGGCTTGCAGGCCCACGGCCGCGGGGCCCGCCGCGAGCGCAGCGCGAACGCGGTCGCGCTCGGCGGCGATCTCCGCATCGCCCACACGTTGGGAGCGGAGCGCCAGTTCCCGCTCAAGGCGGCGGTCGAGAACAATCTCTTGCAGCACGGCCCCGCCCGCGGCCTCGGCCAACAGCGGCGTGAGCGCGGACCACTCAACGGGTTCGCTGTCCACCATGGCGGCCGGGCGTGCCGATGGCGTGCCAGCGGGCGGCGCAAGCGTGCGGGACTGCGGATCACGGGTGGCACGAGTGGCGCTGGCATCGCCGCCACCGCACGCCGCCAAACCCAGGCCGCACGCCGCCAAGCACGCGGCGGTGGCCACGCCGCGGCGCGGTGCCCGGGCGCGTGGCGTGGGACGGGGGCAGGAGTGCGGCTGGGGGTGATGGTGGGGCACCGGCGTTGGCATGCGGCAGTCTAGTGGGGGTTGTGCATAGTTTGAGGGTGGCAGGGTGGGCAAACACGCTGTAAGATGGAGGTGGCCGGGCGGGCTTGCCGCCGGGTGGCGGGAGAGTTGGACGGGCGTTCTGCCGGTCGGCACTCTGGTATCTCGCGTATGAAAGAGCACTTCGGCCCAACCCTTGCGAGATCGCGTCGACGCGACCGATGCGCGCTGGGCCGGGCCGGGTTCACACTGGTCGAGTTGCTGCTGGTAATCTCGATCATCGCGCTGTTGATCTCGATCATTCTGCCGGTGATGTCGGAGGGGCGGCGCACGTCGTGGCAGTTGCAGAACATCACGAACCTGCGCAACTTCGGGACCGCGGCGGGCTCGTACGCGGCCACGTTTCACGACCGCATCTGGTCGTTCTCGTGGGGCCAACACGGCAACCGTGCCAACGCCCTCAGGGTGGGCCGCAACGGCTTCGAGGACGACATGGAAGCGGCCGAGTGGCAGGCGATCGACATCATCCGACGGCGGGCCACGCCGAATCAGCCCGCCTTTCCCGATCAGGGCGCGTGGATACCGCACGTGCTCTACGCCCACCTGGTGCTGCAGGATTTTCTGGCCTCGCGTCTGCCCGAGCCCATGGTGCGTTCGCCCTTCGACCGGGTGCGCCACGAATGGGCTGAGGCCGTGCTGACGCGGTCTCTGCCCAACATCGCGGAGGTGTACAGCCTGCCCGGCGACCCCGAAACCACCGGACAGCGCTGGCCGTACAGCAGCAGTTACCAGCAGGTGCCGGCGTGCTACACGCCCGACATCGAACATACCAACCAGTACCTGCGGCAGAGCGAGTTCGACGGAGCATACCTGTACGCGGTCGGGCGGCAGTTTCCGCTCGGCGGAAGACGTTTCGGCGACGTGGCATTCCCCTCCAACAAGGTGATGGTGATGGAGTCGATGTCCAGGCATCACTCCCGGACGCCTTATTTCTTCACGCACCCGTACGCCCGGACGACGAACCTCTTCTTTGACGCCTCCGTGCGGGTGGTGCCCAACCCCGACTTCAACAAGGGCGGGTACCTCCGCGATGCTGGGGCCGTGCTCTATCCGATGCACGCTGCCGTGACGTATGTCGCCAACCCCAGCATCGGCCTGCCTCCCTGGCCAGACGACTCCAGCCCCGAAGACCGCGAGGGCTTTCAAAGGTGGACGCTGCGCGGCCTGAAGGGCATCGATACGGGCGGCAAGCAACTCTACGGCGATGACGAGTACCTGAAGCCGCAGCCGCGATAGCCCCCACGCCGCCGCCCGCGGCCCGGTAAACTGGCGGCATGACCATCCTCGTTGCCGACAAGTTTGAGAAGGCGGGCATCGACGGCCTGCGCGGCCTGGGCCTGAACGTCATCAACCAGCCCGATGCCGGCGCGGGCAATCTGGCCGGCGCGATCGTGGAGGCGAAGCCCGCGATCCTCGTGATCCGATCCAGCAAGACGCCCGCGTCGGCCATTGACGCGGGTGCGGGCGGGGGAAAGGGAACGGGCGTGCTCAAGGCCATCATCCGCGCGGGCGCGGGCTACGACAATATTGACTGCGCCGCCGCCAGCGCGCGGGGCGTGGCGGTGTGCAACTGCCCGGGCACCAACGCGGCCGCGGTGGCGGAACTGGTTCTGGGCCTGCTGCTGACGCTCGACCGCCGCATTGTGGAGCAAACGCTTGACCTGCGGGCCGGCAAGTGGAACAAGAAAGAATACAGCAAGGCCCGAGGTATCAAGGGGCAGGTGCTGGGCGTGATCGGCGCGGGCGGCATCGGGCGCGAGGTGATCCACCGGGCCAAGGCCTTCGGCATGACGTGCATCGTCCACTCGCTCAACATGACCCGCGAACGCGCGGCGGACCTTGAAGTGGAGTTCGGCGGCAGCACACGCGAGCAGATGCTGGCCATGCTGCCGCGCTGCGATGCCGTGTCGATCATGGTGGCGGCCAACGCGGAGAGCGAGCGGATGTGCGACGGGCCGTTCTTTGACGCGATGAAGCCGGGCGCGGCGTTCATCAACACCGCCCGCGGCAGCGTGGTGTGCGAGGACGCGCTCGCGGCGGCGGTGAAGAGCAAGGGCCTGCGAGCCGCGGCGGACGTGTTCGCAGGGGAGCCGGCGGGCGCGACCAGCGTGGCGGATTGGAAGACGCCGCTCGTCGATCTCCCCGGCTTCATCGGCACGCACCACGTCGGCGCCAGCACGGATCAGGCCCAGAACGCGGTGGCCGAAGAGGTGGTGCGCATCGTGAAGGTCTTCCAGGAGACGGGGCGGTGGGAGAACCGCGTGAACTAGAGCGGCGGGCCGCTACCCCTGTATCAGCGTTCCCAGAACCTCACCCTCCACGATGCGGCGGATGTTGCCCGGCCGCTTGTAGTCAAACACCACGATCGGCACGCTCCCCTCCTGGCACATGGTGAACGCCGTCATGTCCATGACGGCCAGGTTCTTGCTCAGCACGTCCTTGAACGTGAGCGTGTCGAAGCGTGTGGCTGTCGGGTCCTTGCGCGGGTCGGCGGAATAGACGCCGTCTACTTTCGTTGCCTTCAGGAGCACCTCGCACCCCAGTTCCCGGGCCCGCAGGGCGGCGCAGGTGTCGGTGGTGCAGAAGGGGTTGCCCGTGCCCGCCACCAGCACCAGCACGCGGCGTTTCTCAAGATGCCGGACCGCCCGCCCGCGGATGAACGGCTCGGCCAGGGCGCGGATCTCGATGGCCGACATGACGCGGGTGTCGATGTCCACCGCCTTGAGGGCCTCTTTGAGGGCCAGGCCGTTGATGATCGTGGCCAGCATGCCCATCTGGTCGGCCGTGGCCTGGTGCATGTTGCCGATCTTGGCGAGGCTGGCCCCGCGGATGAAGTTGCCGCCGCCCACGACCAGGGCGATCTGCACGCCCGTCTCCCACGCCGCGCGGACTTCCTTGGCGATGGACTGAATCTCCGTGGGCTCCAAGCCCGTCGAGCCCGCGGCGGCGAGCGATTCGCCGCTGAGTTTCAGCAGGACGCGCGAATACGGGCCGCGCCGGGCCACAGCGGCACCGGCCATTCCGGGGGTGAGCGCGGCCTTGGCCTGAGCGGGGGTGGAGGTGGGGGAGGGGGGGGTTGGCATGGTGTGCGTCCGGAAAGGTGCCAGAGCGTAGAAGAGGACGGGCGGGTTTGCTCGCGGAAGGGGACAGGTCACAGGTGACCGCGGAGAGGTGAGGGCCGGCGGAGAAGGGCTCGGCCCACCCCCTGACCCATCCCCCTGTGAGGGGCTCACAGAACCGCAGGGGCCGCGCGTGCGAATCGACACTCGGCCCCCGAGCAGAGCGCCCGCACGCGGGAAACAATGATCGCGCCGGCAGGACTCGCGACTCAGGACCGAGGACTCAGGACCGAAGACGCAGGGCTCACACGGCACGGACGACGCGCTTGATGCACACGCCACACACCAACCCGCCCACGTCGCAGCGACCCTCCCCCGCGCCGTCGGCAGCGCCACGCACGCCCCGCGCGGTCGATGGCCGCTGGTTTGTGCGGTTTGTGCGGCGGGCGGTCATCTTCGGAGCGGTCACATCGCTGGCCGTGCACGTGGTCTTCATGGGCGTGGCCTACGCGGTCCGCATCGCGGGTGTGCCGGGCACCCCGGGTCTGGCGGGGCCCGGCAACAGCAGCGTCGAGGTGGCGATGATGTCTGCGGAGGAGGCCGCGGCCGTGGAGGACGCGGAACTGGAGCACACCGGGCCCAGCGCGGCGGAGATGCCCGAGGTGGAAGTGGCCGACGTCATGCTCGGCAGCATCGACGGCGGGCAGGGTGTGGAAGACTCGGGCGACCTGGGAACGGTGGGTGCTGGCAGCGGCGGTTCGGGCAGCGGCGACGGCGTGGGCATCGGGGAGGGCACCGGGCTGGGGAGTGGTGGCAGCGGTGGCGGGGGCGCCACGTTCTTCGGCGTGTCGGCGCGCGGCAGCCGGTTTGTGTACGTCGTTGACGTGTCGGGCTCGATGGGCGAGCGTGCCAAAATGCCGCAACTCAAGCGCGAGTTGATCACGTCTCTGGACAAGTTGCCGGATGGTGCACAGTTCCTCATCTACCTCTTCCAGAGCGAGACGGTGGCGCTGGGCAAGCGCGACCGTTGGATCCCGGCCAGCGGGAAGAACAAGCAGTGGGCCGAAGACCAGATCCGTGCTGTGCAGCCGTCGGGCGGAACCAACCCGGGCCCGGCGTTTGTCTCGGCCCTCTCGCTCAAGCCGCGGCCGGACGCGATCTACTTCATGACCGACGGCATGTTCGACAGCGAGATTGCCGGGCGCATCGCACGCATGAACAAGAGCGGTCGCACCATCCCCGTTCACTGCATCGCCTTCGGCGAACGCGGGAGCGAGGCCCTGATGCGCAAGATCGCCGACGAATCCGGCGGGACGTACACCTTCGTGGAGCCGCCAACCCGATGAGCCACCCCGGCTGGAGAGTTCGACTTTGTGCGGTCAGCGTCGCCGGCGTCGTTGCCGCCGGGGCCAGCGCGCAGACGCGTGTGTACCTGCGCGGGGGGACCGACCCGCTGCCGGGGCGGGTGGTGCGGATGGATGCTGGCGGTGTCACCATGACCCTGACGGCCGATGGTCCGGGCTCCGACGGAGCGCCCGCCCCAGCCCGCGCTCCGGCCACCACGCGCGTGGTGTCGTGGGACCGCGTGCGTGGTGTGGAGGCGGATGGGAGCCGGACCAGGGAGATTCCCGCTGCGTTCTCTGAATTGGCCGACAGCCTGTTTCGGGCGCGTGTGCGTCTGGAGCGCGGCGATATCGATCTGGCCGCGCCCGCGGCCGAACGCCTCTACGCCCGGACCACCACGTTCGAGGGACCCTCAGGAGCGCTGCTGGCGGAGTGCGTCCTTCGCGTGCGGCTGGCGCGCGGTGCCCACGCGTCAGCGATCGAGCCGTGGCTGCACATGGTGGCGGCACGCGGCCACGGCGGGGCGGGCTCGGCGGCAGAAGCATGGGTTGGGGGGACGGTGACATTGTCACCAGTCGTGGATGAAGCCAGCGGGTTGTGCCCCGCCCTTCCTCCCATCTTCTCACCCCTGCGCGGGGGTGCGTCGCTGCGGGCGCTGGTGGTTTCACCCCTGTGGGTCCGCCCCGATGCAAAGAGTGTCGCGGGTGACGGGCAGGTCCGCGCGGCCGAACTTGCCGCCTGGTATCGTGCCGCGGCGGGCCACGCGGCGGGTGTGCTGGCGCCTCTGCCTGCCGCCCGCGATGAGGTTGCCGACGACGGGTTGGAACTCGTGCGGCAAGTGGTCTTGTCCCGACTGGGAAGCACGGAGGAACGCGCCAAAGCCCGCGCATCGCTGGAGCGTCGCCTGGCGCTGATCGTTGCATCAGACGGGTCTGAGGCAACGACCGTGCAGCCGGTGAACCCGGACACCACCGTGGCCGCGGGCGTGCGTGGACGTTGGGTGGAGGCATGGTGCCGCGCCGCCATCGGGCTTTCATGGCTGCGTGAGAGCGCGCATGAAGCGGGCAGCGCTGGCGGCACGGGTGGCGCGGCAACGGATGCAGAGGGGATTGCGCAGCAGCGCGGGAGAGCCGCGGTCCAACTGCTGCACGTGCCCGCACGCTTCGGGGCTGAGTTGCCCCAACTCGCGCTGATCGCCCTGGCCGAGGCGGCGGCGGAACTCAAGGCCTTGGGCTACACGCAGGGTGCGGCCGCACTCGAAGACGAACTCCTCGAAGCCGACGGTGGCTGGGCGGAACTGCCCGCCGGAGTGCCGTCTGCGCCCAAAGATCGATCTCCACCGACCGTTGAACCCGAGAAGAAACCGTGATGAACGACTTGATACACCCCGTGGCGCTCGCCCTGACCCAGGCATCCGAGGCCGCGCCCAGCGCAACCGAGGCCGCCGCGAGCGTGGGCGCGGGCGGACGCTCGCTCCTGCAGTTCGTCCACTCGGGCGGGCCGCTGAGTTACCTTCTGGTGCTGCTCTCCATCGCCGCCCTCGCGTTGATCGTGGCGAACATGATCCTGCTGCGGCGAGAGCGGCTGCTGCCCGAGCACGTGCGCGAGGGGCTGGAGAAACTCCTCAACCAGCGGCAGATCGAGCAGGCGATCCGCTTCTGCCAGGTCGAGGAGAACGGGTCGTTCCTGGCGTCCATTGTGGGGGGCGGGCTTTCGAAGGCGGCCAAGTCGCACTTCGGCATGCTCGATCTCAAGTCGGCTTTGGAAGACACCGGGGCGCGCGAGGTGGAGCGCCTGGAGCGGATCAACCACTGGATCGGCATCCTCGCGGCGGTCGGCCCCATGCTGGGCCTGCTGGGCACCGTGTTCGGCATGATCGGCGCGTTCGCCACCATCGGTTCGCTCTCGGGCGTGCAACGCTCGCAGGAACTCTCCACGTACATGTCGCTGGCGCTGGTCTGCACGGCCGAAGGGTTGGTCGTGGCGATCCCCTGCACGATCGCCTTCGCCATCTTCCGGCGCAAGATCGATGCGCTCACAGCCGATGCTGGCGACATGGCCGAGCGCCTTGTGGCACCGGTGCTGGGGCAGGCCGCGGCACCTGCTCCACCGCTGCCGGGAGCGCAGGCCTACCCAACGGCGTTCCGTCCTTCAACGACCGCGCAGCCCGCCGGACCGCGCCCCGGCGTTCAGGCACCGCCCTCTCCCGCGCGCGCACCCGGCGGCCCGGCGGGCGGTGCGGGTGACGGGCGGGGCGGGGCCGGGGCATGAAACTCCCGCGCGCCAAGGAGATGGAACGGGAGAGGTTCGACCTGACCGCGATGATCGACATCGTGCTGCTGCTCATCATCTTCTTCACGCTCACGGCCCAGTTCGCCTCCGCCACGCGCTCGCGGTTGGACCTGCCGGCCGAGCGCGGCCGCGAAACCCCGCCGGACGCCAGTTCGAGCGTGGTGGTGGACATGGACCGGGCTGGCAGACTCACCGTTCTCGGCACGCAGATGACCCAGGAAGACCTGGTGGAGTCGATCCGGGCCCGGCCCGGTGGCGGGAGTGGGGGCGGCGGCGCAGGAAGCGGTTCGGGATCCGCCTTCGACCTCATCATCAGGGCCGACCAGGCGTGCCCCGCGGTGCACATGAACCGCCTGGCCACCGCGCTCGCCCGTCTGGGTGTGAGGCGTTGGCGGCTGGCCACCAAGGGTGAGGATGCGCCGCCTGCGCCCGGCGGGGGAGGCCCCTCGTGAACTTCCTCCGTCACCGCAAGCCCCCGATGCCCGCGCCGCGCCTGCCGCTCATCGCCCTGATCGACGTGGTGCTGTTCATTCTGCTTTACTTCATCATCGCGGGCACCTTCGGGGGCGATGAATCGGACTTGGCGGCCACGCTCACTGCGGACCGCGCGGCCGGCGGCTCGGGGTCGAAACTGAGTGCGCAGGTGTTGAACGTGGAGACCAGCGGCGGTCTCGTCCGGTTCCGGCTCGGCAGCCGCGTCATGACCGACCGGGCGGCGTTGACATCGGTTGTCGGCAGCCTCCCCAAGGAGCCGGGGCTGGTCGTGCGTGTGGCGAACGACGTGCCCGTCGGCGCGGCGGCCGCGGCCCTTCAGGCGGCCCACGACGCGGGCTTTACGAGGATCAGTTATGTGCCGGCTCGGTAGCGCGATCACGCTCGGTGTGGCCGTGGCAACGGCGGCGGGCTTCGCCGCCGGCGCGGCCGCAGCGCAGGCCAAGGCCCAACCCAAGCCGGTCGGCACACCAGCGTTACCAGTCCCGGCAGCGGACGCCGGCCCCGGCCCCGAACGCACGCTCTCCGAGGCCGACGCGGCGATGGAGGCGTACCTCGGACGGCCGGGCCTGCGCCCGCTGCTGGCCGAGCACCTGGCGCAGCGCCTCGCCACTGTTCCGCCCGACGAGCGCAAGGGCTTGGCCGATCGGCTGGCCCGGTTGTACGTCGAACTCATCGGCGCAGCACGGACACCCTCCGAGCGGGCCAACTGGGAGAAACTGGCCCGCGAGTTGATCCGTTCAGTGCCGGAGACCGCCGCGGCTGACCTGCGGCTGGAACTGGCGCGCGCCGTGTACCTCAAGGCCGAGGGCGAGGCGGAGCGTTATCGCCTCCGCCTCGCCAGCGATGCCGAGATTGCCGATGCCCGCACGACGCTGGCGGACCTGAAGGGGCAGTTGGAAACCATCGCCATCGAGATCGGCCGGCGGGCCGACGCGCTGACGCGGATGGAGGATTCAGGCCGGGCCACTGATGCGCAGAGCGCCGAGGCGGTGGAGGCCAAGCGGCTGCGTGCCGTGGCGCTGTACTACGCGGGGTGGTCGTGCTGCTACCTGTCGCTGGTGAACGCGGCTCCCGGCCCGAGCGCCGACGCGCTCAAGCACTTCACGTTTGTGCTCAGCGGAGCACCCGGCGCGGCCCCCAACATCGAGAAGTTCCAGAAGGAACTCCTGAAGTACGACCACCTCGCGCGGGCCGCGATCGGCACAGGCCTGGCGCACGCCCAGGCGGGCAACGCCGCGGAGGGCTTGCGCTGGCTCGACCTGGTGGACGCGGAGCCTTCCCTCGCACCCGACCTGCGGGCCCAGTTGCTCTCGCGCCGCATCGCCGTGCTGGCCCAGGCCAAGCGCTGGGCCGACCTGGAGCGGTTGATCGCCGCGGCCCGCAAACTGGGGCCGGACGCACGAAGGCAGGGTCGTGCGGCGGCGTCTCCGCTCGAAACCACGGCCGCGCGGCTGCTCGCGGTGTGCACGTTTGAGGCCGACCGCGCCAGCACGGGTGAAGTCGTTTCGGGGCTGGCTCAGACGGCCGTGCAAGACCTCATCGCCCGGGGCGAGGTGGCGCAGGTGCTGGACCTGGCGAACCGCTACGGCACCACGGGCCTGGGCGAGACCGGCTTCATCCCGCACTTTGTTCGCGGCGTGCAGGCCTACGAGCAGGCGTCCGCGGCGGAGCGCGCCGCGGGCGGCAGCGCCAGCGACACGAGCGAGCCGACGCGCGACCCGGCCCTGGCGCAGAAGTTTCGCCAGGCGGCCGCCACGCTCGACGGTGCCGCGACGCAGCCCGATGCCGCGGGTTTCACCAGCGAGCGCTCGCGCGCCAAGATCACGGCCGGGCGGGCTCTGTTCCGTGCCGGCGACGCGGCCGGCGCCGCGATCCGCTTCGCCGCGGCCTCCGAAGCCGCGCCCGACACCGCTCAGGCGGAGGAGGCGCTGTGGCTGGCGATCATCGCGGCGGAGCGGGCCACGAAGGAGCAGCCCGCCCAGGCGCCGCTGGCCAAGCAACTGGAAGAGTTCTCCACGCTCTATCTGCGGCGGTTCCCCCAGACCGAGCGCGCCGCAACGCTCCTCCTGCGGCGCGTCGGCCGCTCGGCGCTCAGCGATGAGGAGGCCGTCAACGTGCTCCTGGCCGTCGGACGCGACACGCCGATCTACGCCGCCGCGCAGCGGCAGGCCGCGCGCCTCCTCTACCGGGCGTTCCGCGCCAGCGATGACGCGGATCGCGCCTTCGCGGCGGGGCGGTTTGCGCAGGTGGCCGAAGAGGTGCTGGAGAGTGACCGGCGTGAGGCCACACGCTCGGATGTGGAAGGCAAGCCGGTGCCCGCCTCCGCCGAGCAGGCGGCGGCGGTCGAACGCGGCATCGGGGTTGCGCGGCAACTGCTCGACGCGCTTCTTTGGGGTTCAACGCCCGACCCCGCGCGGGCGGAGGCGGTGCTGGAGACACTCCACGCGATGGCCCTGCACGCGGGCGTGGACCTCTCGCCGTTTCAGGGTGAACTCACGTTCCGGCGCGTGCAGGTGCTGCTGGCCAAGGGCGACCAGGCGGGCGCGATCGACCTCACGACGCATCTGCGTGGCGTGGACCCGTCTCTGGCCGACTCGGCCGAGCGACTCTTCTATCAGCGGGCGCTCGTCGCCTACCGCCGCCTGCCGCCGCTCGAAGCCCAAACGCCCGCTCCCGAGCAGGTGCTCGCGCGGCTCGAGGCCGCCCGGGCGGTGGTGGCTGCGGGCGAGCGGATCATCGCGCACGCGCCGCCGACCGTCGAGGCCCTTCGCGACGCGGCGTTGCAAACCGTCTATCGCCAGGTCGCCGAGGCGGCCGCGGCCGTCTTCGGCCTGAGCGGCGATGGTGCATCGCGCGATCTGGCGATCCGCCTGGATCGGCTGGTGCTCCAGGCCGCTCCCAACAACCGCAGCAGCCTGACGCGGATGGCCCAACTTGCGGAGGTCGCGGGTGAACACGCCGCCGCGCTGGAGGCCTGGACGGGCCTGTCGGCATCGCTGCCCGAGGGTTCAGCCGAGTGGTTCGAGGCCCGCTTCAACGCGATCCGCCTCCTGGCGTTGGGCGATGCGCCGGCGGCGAGCGTCGCCATCAATCAACTCGAGGTTCTGTACCCGACCCTCGGCCCCGAGCCGTGGCGCACGAAACTGACAGAGATGCGGGCCAAACTTCCGGCGGCACCAGCGCCCCTGCCCGCACTGCCCGCGGGCGGCGGTGGTGGAGCGGGGGGTGGAGCGGGGGGTGGAGCGGGGGGTGCCGCGCCGTGACGCCCGCGATGCAGCAGGCCATCCTGGATGTCTTTTTCGGCGCGCCCCGCGCCGGCGCCGCGCGCGGCACGCCCGAGGCCACCCTCGATCTGCCGACCGGCGAGCGCTCCGCCCCGGCCGTGAACGCGGCGTTCAACCGGCGCGTGGCCCTCATCGCGGCGCATCCGCGCGGGCGTGGCCCCGAAGCGCAAGCGGCCAGGATGATCCTTCACCAAGCCGCGCTGCAACTGCTGGGTGTCGGCGGGGGTGCGGCCGGTCCGATGGCCGCTGCGCCCGCACCGACCGACGCACCCGGCCCCTCGCAGACCGCACGGGCCCCGTCTGCTCCGCGCCCCGCGACACCCGCGCCCCAGCCACCGGACGCGGAACTGGTCATAGAGGCCCGCCAGATGCTCGCGCGCGCGGGCACGATCGACGGCGCCGCGATGCAGCGCCTTACGGCCATTGCGCTCGCGCGTGGTCTGCCGCCGGAGGCCGCCGTGCGCGTCGTGGCGTCTCTGGCCGCAACCAGCGATGAGCCCCAGCGGGCCGCCGCGCCGCGACGGGCACCGACCGACCGTGATGAGGCCACCGACGAGCGCGTGCACGGTGAGGATGAAGGCCGGCGCCTCGTGCGCATCGCCCTCACAGCCTTGGCCGCGCTCGTGGTGGTTGTGGGCCTTGCGATCACGGGCATCGTGCTCCTCGCGCAGTCGGCCGCGAAACTCCCCAGCGTCGCGACACCCTTCCCGACCCCGCCGGTGGTGGAGCGTGAACTCGCTCGCGCTGCCCTTGCCGACGAGGCGGCCCCTGCCGACGCAGCCCAGCCCGACCCCGCACAGATTCTCCGCGAGGCCCGCAGCGCGGCGAGCGCCGAACCCAAGGACGCGCAGCGCGCGTTCACCGCCGCCAACGACACGGTCGCGCGGTGGTGGTTCCTGCTCGACCCCGGCCAGCGCACCGCCGCAGCCGAGAGCATGGTGGAGGCGTTCCTGCGCGTGGCCAATGACCCCGCCGCGGCCGACGCGCTGCTCACGGGTCTGACGCCGCCCGATGTTGCGAACCCGCCGCCCGAGGGTGGCGCGGCGGGTGCTGGTGCGGGCGGCGGTGGCACCGCCACGCTGAGCGCGGAGGGTGTCGCCCGAACGTCATGGGCCGCGGGCCTTCTCAGCCGCCTCGCACGCGAACGCGACCTGCCCGCCGATCAGGCCCGGCGCGTTGCGGCGATGCTGGAATCGGTGCTCGGGCGTGGCAAGGCCGGCGCTTCGACGAGTTTCGTGGCCGGAGCGCGCGTGGCCCTTGCCACCATGCCCATGCGGATCGTGGCGGGCCCCGCGTTCGCTGCCGCCGACGGCACCGTCGCGGCCCCACCTCTGCCACCGAACTCGGCCGCGGCCACGTTCGAGCGCTGGGAGCGTTGCGTGCGAGCACTCGGCGAAGGGCCGCAAACCGGTGAACAGGCTGAGAACATGATCCTGGACGGGATCGAGACCGTCATGGTCCGCGCCGCGGAGCCCACGGCCGACCGCGCGGTCTACGCCGTGCTGCAAGGGTCCGCCGGGCGGCTGCGCTGGCGCGCGGCCGATCCCTCACGTCGCCGGCTTGTGGCGTGGTTCGGCCGGGCCGACATCAGCACGGCCGACCTCTCGGTTCTGACGGGCGCGATCGTGCGAGACTCCGCCGCCGAGGGTGTGGACCTGACGATGGCGCTCTCGCCACTGGCCACGCCCGAGGCCCGGGCTGCGCTGCGAGACCGCTACGCGAAAGCGTGGGCCATCGGGGCCGACTCCGTGCGGGCCGGGGGGGGCGGGGGGGGGCGAGCGGATTGGGCCGCGGTGTCGCGCGAGCAGATCGCCGCCAGCCAGACCGTGTCGGGCACGCTCGAAGACCTGCGCAGCGCGGCGGTGCTCTCTGCGCTCTCGCACGCGGCGTGGCGCAAGTCTCGCGGCGAGACCGGCAACGCCAACGACCTCGTCGCTCAGGAGGTGCCGCGCCTCACGTCGATGATCCTCCCGCCGGTGGACGGGGCGGTGGGGGGAACAGGGGGGGGACCGGGCGGGGTGGCCGCCGCCTTCTCAGCGACCGACGGCTCGTGGGCGGTGCGGTTTGTCACCGACCGCAACGCCGCGGCGAAACTCGCGAGTCTGCGCGAACTGGAGAGTTCAAGCGTGCTGGGTCAGGCCGACGCGGACGTGCTGGTGGAGGCCGCGCTGGTGCTGGGCCAGAGCGACGTGCGCCGGGCCGCGCAGGGCACGCTGGGCAAGTACATCGACCAGCCCACGGTGCTGGGCGCGATCCTCAAGACGCTGCCGCGCGTGGTGCGTTCGCCGGGCGTGGCCGAGGCGCTCGCGCCCCTTTCCGCTCGCCCGCTCCCGGGGTGGCAGGCCCCCGCGTGGCCCGCGGAAGTCCGGCGCGCCGTGGTCGAGGCGTTGCTGGAGAAGATGGCGGGCGGGGGCACGGGCAACACGATTGACGCGCTGTGCG
Source organism: Phycisphaerales bacterium (assembly GCA_046156035.1). GTDB lineage: Bacteria > Planctomycetota > Phycisphaerae > Phycisphaerales > UBA1924 > JAEUIX01. The sequence continues at coordinate 95,666 of JBJXEW010000055.1, forward strand.
CGAGCATCGCCGAGTCGTACGCGCGCATGGCCGGGCTGGAGGTTTCGCCGGGGGGTGTGGGCCAAGCCGACGCGCCCGCCAAAGCGGCCGAGGGCGCGAGCAGACTCTACCAGAGCACGCGCAGCCGCTGCCAGCGGTATCCCTCCAACGAAGCGTTCCCGCAAGGGCTCGACCGGCTTGACCAGCGCCGCGCCAGCCGCCTGGCCGTGGCCGTCGGGCCGGTGCAGCGTTTCGCGGCCGAGCAGACCTCAACACTGGAGGCCCTCGCCTATCTCGTGAGCGGTGAGCGGCCCGGCACGGGGCCCGAGGTGAAGGCTTTGCTGGATGCGCTCGCCCGGCGCAGGCGCACGAGCGAGAGCATTGCCGAGCAGATCAAGGCGACCGAGGCCGCCATGCTCCGCCTGCACCTGCTGCGCGCGGGGGGGGCGGGCGAGGCGGGGGGAGCGAGCCAATGAACTCGTACACACTCCGTACCCTCCTTTGTGCTGCGGCCACGCTCGCGTGCGCCGGCGCGGCACCAGCGCCGCCCCCCGCCCCCCCCGCGGGTGCCGCACCAGAAATCAACCTCGCAACAATCCCCGTGCCGGCCCTGGCCGATCGTCTCGCCGCGCTGAGCCCCGACCGCCCCGAGTTGTACCTCGAACTCGCCGAGGATGTCGCCGCGGAGGCCGCGCTGCCGGGCGGGAGTGCACGCACACTCGCCCGCCACCTCTACGTACTCGCCTTCGCGACCGACCGCCAGCGCAGCGGCCCCCGGCGCGGCGAACTCGGGCCCAGCGCCTGCCTGGGCCTCGCGTCGCTCGCGTCCACCGACACGGACCGTCGCTGGCTGCGCGGCGTGGCGGTGGAACTGTCTGAGTCCCGTACAGGCACAGCGAAAACGGGCGTGCCCAAGGCCAAGCGCCCGCCGCTGGTGGCAGATGCCGCCGCGCTCGACCTGGCCAACGCGCTGGGACTCATCCGCGCCGGCGACGGCCGCAACGCGATCCGCCTCCTGGAACGTCCGGGCGTCGCCGAGGCGATCATGGCCTTCGGCGGCGTGCTGTCGGCCGACAAGGGCCAACTCGACCCGGTGAAGAACCTGCAAGACCTCGCCGGGCGCTGGTCGAGTTGCCGCGAGTGCGGCAACCGGCGGTTTGTGTCGCGTGCGGATGGCAAGGGCCCCTCCCCCGCCGTCACGTCCCCGCGCCCGCGCGTCTGCCCGCTCTGCTCGGGCAGCCCGGGCCCGCGTCTCAGCGACGATGAACTCCTCGGGCAACTGCGTCTCGAATCCGCGGTGCTGCGCGGCGTGCAGCAGTCGTGGTCGGCCCAGATTCTGGCGGACGGAGGCCGCCCGCTGCGCGACCCGGACCCGGAAGAGGTGCCCGCCTCCTTCCGCATCGACACCTCGAAGACGATGTATCGCAACGGCGCGTGGCAGAAGCCGTGATGCCCGGGGTACCACCACACTCCGTGTGGTTCTTGCCCCCGCCTCTCGCGTCGCGCCTTCGTATAATCGCCTATGCAGACACCCGCTTCACCCGCTCCCGCACCGTCAGGCTCCGCGCCTTCCCTCGCGCCCGCATCGTCATCGCCGCCGCCGGCTTCCGCGCCAGTCGCCGCACCGGCCACCGGCCCCAAGCCGCCCGTCGCGTTCGAGGACTTCGCCAAACTCGACCTGCGCGTGGCCCGCGTGGTGGCCGCGGAGAACCATCCCAAGGCCGACCGCCTGCTGCGCCTGCAGGTTGATGACGGCAGCGGCACGCCCCGCCAGATCTGCGCGGGGATCAAAGAGCAGTACACGCCCGAGTCGCTGGTCGGCAAACTCATCATCATCGTCGCCAACCTCGCCCCCCGCGTCATCCGCGGCGAGGAATCGCGCGGCATGCTGCTGGCCGCCAGCGACGCCCCCCCCGTGCCAAAGGACGCCGCCGCGCCCGACACGGTGCGGAAGGTCATCGTCCTGGGCCCGCAGGGCGACATCGCGCCCGGCGCAATTGTGTCGTGACGGGAGAGCCGGGAGTTCACCACAAAGGCACAAAGAGCACAAAGGAAGACGGGGATCGGACGGCACAGGCAAGGTAGAGGAAAGAGTTCACAGCACACCGTTCAGCGTTCACATCGTGCCGACGCTCGCGGGCCTTGGTGCCTTCCTTTGTGACCTCTGTGCCTTTGTGGTTGATTGCTTCACGCCGCGAGTTTCATCGCCGCTTGCTGCGTCACGGCGATGCCCGCCGCCCCCATGTTGAGTGTGAACACGTTCGACACCAACCCCGTCTGGTTGCGGCGGATGGGCGTGACGCTGTATCGCACAAGCCGCGTTCCCGCGGGCACGGTGGCATCGCGGAATGCCCGGATGCGTCCGCCCTTGCCCGCGCTGCCCGAGCGCGCCGGCCCGGCCTCGATGGGCGAATCTTCGCGCCCGCCGCCGACGATGCCGATGAGCGTCTCGGGATTCTCGCCGTCAAGCCCGCGGCGATCGTTTCTTGAGCGCGAAACGAATCTGTGCTGGCACACGAACGGTTCTCGGTCGCACACAACCGCTCTTGCCTCGCTCCGGATCGGTTCGGGGCCGCACACGCGCGGCGTGTGTGCGTGGCCGATTGACATGCGTGCGAGCCGCCCACCGCCGGGGCCGCACCCGACCCGATCGGGTGCGAGCCGGAACGATTTGCCTGCGCGCCGAAACGGATGAGGCGCGCAGCGCGAGGCAGCAGGTCGCGAGGATGTCGATGGGCGCGGACACGTTGCCGGCACGGGCGCTGAGAGCGCTGATGGAGTTGAGCGTGATGGCCGTCGCATTCAGCGTCGACCGGGAGATGATCAACCCGCCCCGCCGCCTCTCGGCGACGGGTACGGCAAGTGCGTATGCGATCGGTGCCGCGCTCGGCTACTTGGCCGGGGCCGTGGCGTCGGGGATCAGGTTGATCACCACCTTGTCGATCTGACCCGTGAAGCGGAAGTGGTCCTTCTGCTTGTAATTCTTCGAGACGGGCGTGCCGTTGTCCACGCCGACGTCGAACGTCTCGCTCAGCGAGAAACTGCCCGGAACGGTCTTGTCGATCGCGCCCTCGGCCACCTTCTGCCCGTTCACCCACAACTCGGCCGTGCCCTTGAGCGGGCCGGTCTTGACGAAGTTGAACTTCAGGTCCACCCTCCCCTTGGGCAGGACGGGCGAGACGACCTCGTAGCGCTCGGCGTTGAAGTGGTTGTAGCCGTAGTGCAGCTTCCCGTCGGCGATGAACAGGGTGTACCCGCCGTTGACGCCGCCGCAGGCGACGATGACGCCCTGCTCATCCCCCTTCAACTCGAGCGTGGTCTCGATGGTGTGCGACTTGTTCTTGACCGGCGCAGAAACCGCCTCGGCGATCCGCTCCGCACCCGGCGCGTAGTAGGTGAAGCTCGTGCGGCTGCCGAAGGCGCGGCTGAACTGCTTGGCCAGCCGGGCGTTCACGTCGTCGTAAAGAGGATAGACGTTGTTCTTCCAGGCCTGCTCGTCCCAGAGTTTCTTCAACGCTTCCAGCTTCTCGGGGTGCTTCGCCGCGAGGTTGTTGGTCTCGGCGAAGTCCTCGTTGAGGTTGTAGAGCTCCCACACATCGTCCTCGAAGGGGAAGGTTCCGGCCGTCGACCAGGGCATGCGGTTGCCGTGGATCGTGACCGCCTTCCAGCCGTCCTTGTACATGGCGCGGCTGCCCAGTTGCTCGTAATACTGCTCGGTGCGGGCGGAGGGCGCATCCGCGTTGTTGAAGGAATACGCGAGGCTGATGCCGTCCAGCGGCATCTGCTTCACCCCGTCCATCTCCGGCAGGAACGCCGTGCCGGTGACCTCCAGCGCGGTCACCATCAGGTCGGTCACGAAGCTGTACTGGTTCCTGATCTCGCCCTTGGCCTTGATCCCCTTGGGCCACGTGACGATGAGGCTGTCGGCGATCCCGCCGTTGTGAACGATCTGCTTGCAGTACTTGAACGGCGTGTTCCCGGCCATCGCCCAGCCCGCGTGGTAGTGCGGGTAGGTGTCGGGCCCGCCCCATGTGTCGTAGTGCTTCATGTTCTCTTCGAGTGTCGCCTGCATGCCGTTGAGCACCAGCGATTCGGTGTACAAACCGTTCAGCCCCCCCTCGCCGCTGGCCCCGTTGTCGGCCGTGAGCATGATGAGCGTGTTGTCGTACTGGCCGGTGCGCTTGAGCGTGGCGATCATGCGCCCCACCTGCTCGTCGGTCTGCGTCATCATCCCGGCGAAGACCTCCATCTGCCGTGCGTAGAGCTTCTTCTGCTCCGCGCTCAGCGTGTCCCACTTGGGGATCTCAGGGATGCCGTCGGAGAGCTTGGTCCCCGCGGGGAGAATCTTCATCGCCATCTGCCGCGCGAAAATCTCATCCCGCGCCTTGTCCCAGCCCATGTCGAACTTGCCCTTGTACATATCGATGTACCGCCGCTCCACCTGGTGCGGCGAGTGCATCGCGCTGGGGGCCCAGAACATGAAAAACGGCCGGTCGGGCGCGATCGAGACGTGCGAGGTCATGTTGTCGATCGCCCGGTCGGCCAGGTCGGTCGTCAGGTGGTACCCCGGCTTGTTCATCCACGTCTCAGACGGACGGTGGTCCTCCCAGAGCAGGGTGCGGTAATCGTCCGCATCCGCAGCCATGAAGCCGTAGAAATGGTCGAACCCCTCGCCGCTGGCCCAATGGTGAAACGGGCCGCTCGCCGACGCCTCCGGCAGAGGCGTGTGGTCCCACTTGCCGATCGCGAAGGTCTCGAACCCCGCGTGCTGGAAGTGCTTGGCGATCGACTTGGCGCTCTCGGGCGGGGTGCCGTTATAGCCGGGGAAGCCCATCGCGGTGAGCGCGTGCGAACCCAGGCCGATCTTGTGTGTGTTCCTCCCCGCCATCAGCGCCGCTCGCGAGGGTGAGCAGAGGGCCGGAGTGTGGAAGTTGTTGTACCGAAGCCCGTCCGCGGCCAGCGCATCGATGTTGGGCGTGTTGATGAGACCGCCGAAGCAGCCGTACTGGGCGAAGCCCACGTCATCGAGGTAGATGATGAACACGTTGGGCGTGCCCGGCTTGGGCTTCACACCCTCGGGGTACCACTCCACGGACTCCGCGTACGTCCTGCCGATCTTCCCCTTGAACTCCTGGCCGTACTTGGCAAAGGAGTCATCGGGCCGTGGAGTGGCCGTGGCGGTTAGCTGCGCAAGCGCGGCGTGGCCAAGTGCGGCCATGGTGACGAGGACGGACGTGGCGAGGCGAAGTTTCGGCATGACGGGCTCCGAGAGGGCGGGTGCTGACGGTGCGGCCTTCAGACAACCGCCAACGGTACTCCGTGCGCTTCGTTGGTGCCGGCGCGGAAGTGGTGCGCGCCGTTGGGGCTCAGGAGTGGTGGGATGGTGATCGTCACGCGAGGCGTTGCCCCAGACTGCGGCTGGAATGCCCCTGCGGGGCTTCATGCAAAGTGCCGGCGATTCGCACCAACGGTGCGAACCAGCCACAGCGCAGCGCAACGCCCTGTGTCGAAGGGCCGTGGGGCATCCATCCTCTTCCCTATCGCCGAGGCCGGAAAGGGCGACCCAATCTGCGCGGCCGAAACCGACGCTCAGGCCGTGGCCCTTCGCCGACGGGCTGCGAGCAGGCCGCCAACCGCGAGCAGCGCGGCCGCGCCGGGCGTCGGGAGCGTTGAGAAGTGGTACGTGACCGTCTGGTCCCCGGGCAGCGACAGCATCACCGTTGCGGGCGTGATGTTGAGCGAGACGAAGGTGCCATTGAAGATGGATGCTGCGGTGATGGGTGTGCCGGAGATGTAGTTGGCGGGCATGCGGATCTGGTCCGCGCCGCCGTTGTTGGCGACCTGAAAGACATCCGGACCGACGAACGTGCCGATCGAGAATGAGACGCCGCCGCCGAACGGGACCGCGAAGTCCCCGAGCGTCCAATGGTCGGCGATCGAGGGGGATGGGCCCAGGGCAACGTAGCCCCCGCCGGGAAACAGGCTGGAGCCGAACCCGAAGTTGCCCCCGATGGGCGTGCCCAGTGGCGCGGTCTGCAGGCTGCCGGTGGCGGTGACGGTCACCGTGGACGTGTCCGGGTTCTCGACGAAGTTGACGACGATGTCGCCGCGGGCTGCGCCGGCGAGCGCCGCGCAGCCGACCACGACCAGTGACGCAAGATTGAATGTGCGCATCGCTCTCTCTCCTCTTGATGTGACGGGCGGCAGCAGACCGGACCGGCAAGGCCCCCGTCGTCGTCCCCAGAATACACCAAGACCGCGGCCACGGCAACCGGGAATCCGGCCGCGCGGCGTGGCAATCTGGGCAAATCGGCCGCCGTCAAGCCACTGGGCTGGTACGTGCGGGTCAAGCCACCGACCGTTCAAAGCAACGGCCGCCGCTCACTGCTTGGGCGGCTGGAAACTGATGCTCTGGCGGTTGGCGTTGTCGTCGAGGATCGGCGAGTTGAAGCCCACCATGAGCGCGCTGGCCGCGCCGCCGCCGGGCCCCTGCAGGCCGAACGTCGCGGCCGAGCCGCGCATCTGCAGGCACCCCGACATGCCCGAGTAGGTGACGTTGATGAGGTTGGACCCCTCGCGGATCGTGACCATCAGGTTCACGGCGTCGGACGCGCACACCGCCGTGTCGAACAGCCGGGCGCGAAAGAACAGGTTGAAGACGCGGCCCCCGGGGCTCCCCAGCGTGGTGTACTCGAAGTATTCACCCGCGCTGAAGTCCTTCAGGTCATCCCAGAAGAACGCGAGCATCGGGTCGTTGCTGATCGCGGCGGGCAACGCGGTGTTCGTGAGCGCAGCGGTGCACGCCTGCCCGAAGAAGAGCAGGCCGTTGCTCGACACGCTGATGTTCGTGACGGAGAGGCCCCAGCCGGTGAAGGTGAACCCCAGCGGGATGCTGAGGGAGCAGGTGTCATCGGCCAGGTTCTCCACGTGCGTCCAGCCCGAGCGATCGTCGATGCTGAACGACGTGTCGATCGAGGCCGTGATGCCGCCCGTGCCCGCGGGGCCCTGCGGGCCCGTGGCTCCTGTGGCGCCTGTCGCTCCTGTGGCACCCGCCGGCCCTTGCGGGCCGGTTGCACCCACCGGCCCTTGCGGGCCTGTCGGTCCTGTGGGGCCTGCTGGGCCTGTGAATCCCGTTGCGCCGGTGGCGCCCGTGGGGCCTGCGGGACCGGTCGGCCCGGTGGGGCCGGCCGGGCCGGGGGGGCCGTTGAGCGCGAAGAGCGCGTACGGCGCGGCCGTCAACGCCTGCCGCGGCGCGAGTGTGGTGTACGGTGGGCCGCCAGCCTCGCCCGCATCCACTTCCAGCCAGCGGGCCTGGCCCGCAAACGGCGAAGAGCCGAAGTCCAGGCTCACCTCAAAGCGCCCGTCGGTCAGCGTGGCACCGGGGATGGTGACCTCCGGCCCGACCTGCGCACCGCCCGTCGCGGCGTCGTAGAGGCGGAAGCGCAGGGCCCGCACGCCGCTCACCAGATTCCCCTCGGAACTCAGCAGCCCCTGATACGTGAACGCGGTGCTCGCGGGCGCGAAGGCCCGCGCGGCGGGCGGCTGACCGCAGAGGGCGACCGCACCCGCGAGGGCCAGACACGACACAAGGGTTCGGCAGCGGATCATGCGCAGGCTCCTTGGCACACAGGCACAGAGGTACACCGTCGTCCTCAGCGTACCACAGATTCGCGCCTCTGCACAGGTGATTGAGGGAAATTCCGGGGCCTGGGCATCGCGGAGACGTGGATGCGGGCCCTCTCCTAGCCCAGCACCGCGCGGCGCGATGCCCGGCGCGCTGCAAGAGTCGCCTCAGGGCATGACACAGGCTTCCTTCCGCCTGATAGCATGACGGCCATGGAGCAACCCGCACAGCGGCACGCGCACCCGCGCGGTCATGCCATCGAGATCAAGCTGCGGGACGTGGCCCAACTCTTCAACACGATGGACCCGTCGCCCTTTCACGAGCGGGAACTGGATGCCGATGCCGAGGAGTTCATCCTGGGCCGCGCGTACGAGCGGCACCTGCGCGATCCGGTGATGCTGGTGGTGCATCTGGCGCCGGGCCGCCCCGGCAGCGAGCCCGCTCGGCGGGTCGAGCAGGCAGTCCGCCGGCACTTCCTCACCCGCGCGCAGTTCAGCAAACTTGAGTTCCGCCGCCTGATGCGTGATGCCCGCACGAGCCTCGCCATCGGAGCATCGTTCCTGGCCGGCTGCTTGGCCCTCAGCGAGGCATTGACCACCGCCGCGCCCCACACCCTCCAGCGGATCCTCAGCGAGGGGCTCATGATCGCGGGATGGGTGGCGATGTGGAGGCCGATGCAGATGTACCTCTACGAATGGTGGCCGGTGCGCCGCCGCATCCAGATGTTCCGCAAGTTAAGCCGCATGACCGTGGAGGTGCGGCAGGGCTAACCCGGCGCAGGGGCCGCCCCGCGGGTGTTCGTCGTATGCGTGGCCGACAACCTCGAACACGCTCACTTGAAGCGCGGCCACCCCTCCCACGCGCGCATGCCGCGCCGGGCTCGTCTCAGGCGAAGGCAAGCCCTCCCTCACGGTCGGCCTGCATGTCTTCCTTTGTGTCCTTTGTGCCCCCGCCACGGCGGGTCTTCGATTTGTGGTGAGCACCTCAGGCCGCGAAGTCCACGCCGAAGTCCAGCCACTTCGCCCCGTGCGTGAGGGTGCCCAAACTGATGCGGTCCACGCCCGTGCTCGCGATCTCGGGCAAGTTCTCTCGCGTGATGCCGCCGGAGGCCTCCAGTTCCATCCGCATACCTACCCCCGCACCCCCGCCGGCCTCCTTGCGCATCCGCACCGCCTCACGCAGTTGGTCGGCGTTCATGTTGTCCAGCAGCACGATGTGCACGCCGCAGCCGCCCGCCTTGAGGATCGCGTCAAACTGCTCCAGCGTGTCCACCTCCACCTCGAAGAAGGCCAGGCCGTCGCGGTCCGCCGCGTCTTCGGCTCGCTTGAGCGTGCGGCGCAGGAACGCGGGCAGGTCGGCCGGTGCCACGCCAGCAAGGTGGTTGTCCTTCACCAGCGCGGCATCAAACAGGCCGATCCGGTGGCAGTGCCCGCCGCCGCAGCGCACGGCGTACTTCTCCAGCACGCGCAGGCCCGGCGTGGTCTTACGCGTGTCGAAGACCTTCGCGGGTGTGCCGCGCACCAGTTCCACCATCGCCCGTGTGCGCGTGGCCACGCCCGAGAGGCGACCGACAAAGTTGAGCATCGTGCGTTCGGCCGCGAGCAGGCCGCGCAGGTTGCCGGAGAGTTTCGCGACCACCTGGCCCGCTTTCACCGTGTCGCCATCACGCACGAGCGGCTCGGCATCGGCATCGGCCTTGAAGGCGTGCAGCACCATCGGCAGCAGCACCATGCCGCAGACGACGCCCTCCTCCCGCGCGGCGATGGTGGCCGTGCCGCGGGCGGTGGCGAGGATCGCCGCCTTGCTGGTCACATCGCCCACATCCGGGTTGAGGCCCAGGTCCTCATCGCGTGCGAGTTCGACCAATCGCTGGGCGAGACCGTGGCGGTTGAGGTGGTCGAAGAGTTCGGGCAGAGAGAGGTCGGGTGTGTGCACGCGGCAAGCGTAGGGATTTCAACACGGAGAGCACCGAGGGCCACGGAGCGTGGGCACACTGCACGCCCGTCGGCTCTTCGTGTGCCTCTATGTTCTCCGTGTTGATCTGCTTTGCTTTGTCTCCTTCAGCAGAAGGGGCCTCCGGGGGACGCGCGATCTCCGTGCACGTCCGTGTGCTCTGCGTTGACCTGCCTTTCTCCGGGCCTTGCCCGCTGGCGAGGGGCACCACCCGCCGCTATCGTCTGACCATGAAACTCCTTGAAGGACGGGCGGCCCTCATCGTCGGCATCGCCAACGAGCGTTCCTACGCGTGGCACATCGCCAAGTCGCTCATCGATCACGGGGCCACGTGCGCGTTCACGCACTTGCCCGGTGATAAGAACGAGAACCGCACACGCCGCGCCGTGGAGGCGCTGGGCCTCTCTGCGCCGTGGCTTGTGCCGCTGGAGGCCGGCAGCGACGAGCAGATCGACGCGGCCATCACCAAGTACGAAGAACGCTTCGACACGCTGCACGTGCTGGTGCACAGCATCGCGTTTGCCGACCGCACGTTTCTCGCGCCCGGCAACTTTATTGACACGCCGCGTGCCGCGTACGCGCAGGCCCTGGACATCTCCGCGTACACGCTGCTGGGGCTTGCCCGCCGCTGCCGGGCGATCATGGCACGGTCCGGTGGAGCAAGTGTCATGGCCATGTCGTATTACGGCGGCGAGAAGGTGGTGCCCGGCTACAACGTGATGGGCGTGGCCAAGGCCGCCCTGGAGTGCACGGCCCGCTACCTCGCCAACGACCTTGGGCCGGAGAAGATCCGCGTCAACATCATCTCCGGCGGCTACCTGCGCACGCTGGCCTCGTCGGCGGTGGGCGGTGCGGACGAGATCAGCAAGGTGGTGGAGGCCAAGGCCCCGCTGCGTCGCAACGTGGAGGGGAGCGAGGTGGGGCGCACGGCCGTCTACCTCGCCAGCGACCTTTCGTCGGGCGTCACCGGCGAGACGATCTACGTGGACTGTGGCGTGAACATTCTGGGGGCGTGAGAGGGGGCGTGAGGGGGGGAGTTTTTCTGTTCCCCCGCCGCCCGTCCGCCCGATCCTCTCCACCGTGAGTTTCTTCGGCCCGTCCATCCCGCCCGGCGTATCGGGTCTTGACAAGGGGGCTGCTCGTGCCGCGCAGGATGCCGCGCGGCGGAAGAAGCAGGGTGCGGGCAAGGTGGCCAACCCCGGCACCAGTGGGGGGGGTGGGGGGGATGGCGACGAAGTCGATCTGAACGTCGAGGGTTTGTCCGCCGCGCAGGCTGTTCGCCGGGCCGCGGGCAACGCCCAGGAAGAGACGGCCCAGGACCGCCGCGAGCATCCGGGGTATCAGGCGGCGAAGGCTTTGCCTAAGCCTCCCCCGCGCCCGAGCCTTGATGTGAATGGGTGAGCGAGCCGCGCGCGGTTGGCCGTTGGCCGCGAGCCAGAGACATTCACCACGAAGGCACAAAGGACACAAAGGAAGGCAAGAGGCCCAACCTCACAGCACCTAGGTTCAAATCAAGGCCCGCGCAACGAAAGGCCCGGGTCAGCCCGGCATCCCGAAGGGATGCGCGATGGTTGCCACGGGTGGCTCTGCACCCGTGGGAGGCAGCCCTTTCTCACTCTCATTTTCTCTTCTTGCACCCCAGCGGGGTGCGCGACACGCACGCGAGTCCCCAGTCGCCTGCCCCCCGGCCCCGCGCAACGAAAAGGCCCGGAGCGGCGGAACACATCCGCCCCGGGCCTCGACAGAAAGGCTTTGCATCCACCCGGATTTGGCCATTTGGTCATTTGACCATTTGACCATTTGACCATTTGCCACCGTCACGCCGCGATGCGCATGGGCTGGCTTGCGCCCGCCACAAACGCCGTGGCCTGACCCGTCGGCGTCTTGCCGAAGTTGATGACGAAGGGGTCGCTCTCGGGGCCTGCGCTGTCGGCCCGCTGGCCCTGCACCGTGTACTGCACGGAATCAGGCCCGGCGATGAACGTGTTGTCCACGAACTTCTTCGTGCCGGTCACGCCGATGAACGCGAACTCCGCCTGTCCGGGCAGTTTGCGGCGGATGATGTAACTCGTGCCCTGCGTGCCCTTGGGGTTGTCGGCCTTCCAGCGCAGGGTCAGCGAGCCCGAAGCGTTGTTGAGTTCGATGCTCAGGTCGCTGGGCTTGGCGG
>JBJXEW010000046.1:0-9157 GCA_046156035.1 Phycisphaerales bacterium
ACCTCGAAGGCCACCGCGGCCTTCAGGACCGGCACCATGAACAGCCCCGCGAGCAGGATGTGCAGGCCGTGAACCGAGTGGGTCCTGGTCCCCAGCGCGAAGTGAACTGCGGCGATCACCGCCGCCCACACCGCAGCGCTGCGAAGTTGAAAGGCTTTCTCCGGGTCCATCGGGGTTCCTCAGGCGAGCTGACGCAGGTGGTCCGCCTGCTCGGCGGCATCCTTCACCTCGAGAATCCGGTTCATCGTCCCGAACTGGTTGGCCACGCAGCCGGGGCAGCCGTCGTAGTGCTTGTCGCACCCCGCCTCGCAGCACCACTGCCCGTCGATGACGAACTTGTACTCGTGCCGGCCCGGGGGCAGGTCGAGCGTCAGCGCCCACTGCCCGTCGCCGGTGCGTTTGAGCGGGTGCGAAGAAGGGTTCCATTCGTTGAACGTGCCGGCGACGAAGACTTCCTTGGCCTTGGGCGCCTTGGTGGAAAGGACCAACCCGCCGTGCTTGCCATGCTTCCCGTTCTTCTCGTGATGTCCCATTGCGAATCTCCTGAAAGAGGGTGATTTGGTGGTCAGACGTACCGCTCACATGTCCGACATTCCGCCGCCCGCGGGCATGGCCGGCGCGGCCGGGGCCATCGGCGTCGGTACCGGCGGGAGCATGCCCGTGAGTTGCTTGCGCTGCTCGTCGGTGAGCACCTTGGCCGCCTCACCGCACGCGCGGATGAACGCGATGCGCTGATCTCCTTGGAGTTTTGCGATCTGCTGCACCTTGGTGTCGATCGCCGCGGCGTCGGGCTGGTCGGCGGCGGTGAGCACCCAGAGTTCCTGCTCGGCCTCCTCGACCCTCCGCTGGAACTGGGCCTGCTGGAGCAGGGCCTGCTCCTTCTTCTGGCTCAGGGCGGTCTGCTGTTCCAGCGTGAGCGTGATGTGCTCAGGGTGGTCGAGGAAGAAGCCGGTGGCCCCGATGTGGTAGATGTGGGAGGCGCCCGGGAAGCCGGGAAGGGCCGAGGGCATCGCCATCGCCGCGGGGCTCCCCGCGCCGCCCATGGGCATCGAGCCCATGCCCATCATCTTCATCATCCCGTCCATGCCCATCCCACCACCACCCGCGCCACCGGACATGCCGCCCATCATCATCATGTCCATCTTGCCGTCCATGTCCATCATGCCCATGCCGCCGCCCGCGGGCTGCCCTGCGGGCATCGGAGCCATGCCGCCAGCCCCCGTCATGGGCTGGGCCTGCATCGGCTGCATGGGCTGCATCTGGCCGCTGCCCATGGGCCTTTGCATCTTGCCCTTCCCCCCCATCGCCATGCCCGCGCTGGCCGGTGGCTGCGCGGTGTGCCCCTGCGTCAGCGCGGCCTGGAGCTTTGCGACTTCTGCCCGCAGCGCCGCGATTTGGTTCACCAACTCGGAGTTGGCGTCGCCCGCTGCGCCGGGTTGCTTGCCCGCCGCTGGCGCGGCGGCAGCCTGCTTCAGGTGCGCCGCGTGCGTCGCCGGGTCCACGCCCGCCGGGGGTGTAGCAGGGTGGGTGGCGGGCGGTGTCGGGGGCTGCGTTTGTGCGAGGGAGGGGATGGCGAATGCGAGGAAGGCCGTCGCGGTCCCGGCGTGCAGGAGTGTTCTCAGCGTGCGATTCATGGTGTGTTCCTTTGAGAGAGTGGGGTTCGATGGGTTCCGACGCGGAGCGTCCGCGTGGGCCTTGGTTTGAGAATGGGGGAGTCACTTGGGCGGTGCGCACATGTCGCACGCCAGACCCTCCGGCGCGCACTTGGCGCACTTGATCTTCTGGATGCCGGTCTCCGTGTAGAACGACACCTCCGTCTTGCACTCGGTGCACTGGTGGACGCGGTCCACGACAGTGCGGTACTCGCCTCCGCGAGCCAGAGTACCGCTGCCTCCGTAACGAATGCCCGCGAGCCCCGACGGGTACCACTGGCGATATTGTGTGGCCAACTCGTAGCACTCGCGGCAGACAGGCTTGACCCCGGGCTGGGCGCCCGTCATGGCGTGCTTGTCCGTCTGGCAGCCCGCCAGACCGAGCGTTCCGACCGCCGCGACGGCGGCGAGCATGCTGATCGTGTTTCTGGGGTTCATGTTCCAGCTCCTTCTTTGACCCGGTGTACCGCACCGACCCATCACTTTGCCTTCGCGCGTGCCAGCATGTCCTCGGCCTCGGCGACATAGAACTCCGTGGAGGCCAAGTCGAATGTCGAGAACGCGCCCTTGGCGTTGGCATCCGCAACCGTCTTGGCCCACTCCCGCATCCACTCCACGTGGCGCTCGATGGCCGCGACTCCGCCGTCGCCGCCGCCGGGCTTGGTGCGCTCCACATCAATTCCCGCCTCCATGCGGCGCTTGGACCACAGGTACGTGTGCTCAACGCCCTGGTGACCGCGCGGCGCGCCGGTCTGCATGTCGTGCAGGATCTTGCAGGTCTTCTCGGCCGCCGCGAGTCTCGCCTTGGCGGTCTCCTCCACGGACGAACCAACGGCCGGGGCGTTGTGCCCCGCGTGGGGGTCATTGGCGGGTTGAGCCGTCTGCCCCGCGACGAGCCCGCCCGTCGCGGCCACCGCGAGCGCTGCGCCCGCGAAGGAGAGGATCAGGACTCTGCGGATGTTGACGGTCTTCATGGTTGGTGTCCTTGTCGAACGCCGGGTATCTCGTTTCCGACGCGGTCATCATGCGGCGAGCGCGACGACGGATCTAGGCGGAAGTTTCCCCAACCGGGGTGCTCTGACTCGGCCGCGGGGCGCCAGGTCGGCGCAACTCGTCCATTAGGGCGCAGAGCCCGCCGCGCAGGGTCTGCGCGGCCGCGGGGCCTTCGGCGGACGCCGTGCGCCTGTGAACGGTCGTCGTGCGGGGCTCAACGGGGCCCGTGCGCCTGTCTACGGTCGTTGTGCAGGGCTCAACGAGGCCCGTGCGCCTGTCTACGGTCGTTGTTGCTCGGTCTACGGCCATCGTCGAAGGGTCTACGGCGTTTGTCGCGGGCTCGACGGAGCGCGTCGAGCGTCCAATGGTCCTTGTCGAGGGGTCTACGGCGCTCGTCGCTCGGTCCGTCTCGGTCCCGATAACGGCGTCGCTCGCGGACGGCAGGGCGGCGGGCGGGTGGGGCGGGTCGGGGGGCATCCACCAGTCGGTCACCCATTCGTTGCACCCGCATCCACTTCCGCGGGAACAGGGAGTCTCGGGATGGCCGCAGGGGCTGGTTTCATTGGAGCGCGGGGAGTGCGTGGTGCGGTAATTAAGCACGACGGTTACCTCCTTCGCCGCAGGAGCGGCACCCACTGGAACATGCGCGGAGTGGAGTTTGGTCTGCCGTCGCGGGGGAGGGCTCTACCACTGGATAGTCGGGGCGCCACATCGCCAACGAGATGCTCGTGGCGACCGGGTCATCCGTCCACCGCCCCGCCCCGCCCACGCCTTGTTTGAACGCGGTCCGGGCCACGGCGGCGGCTACCTGAGCGGTGATCTGTCGCAGGTCGCTGAGTGGGGGGAAGAGCGATCCCGTTGACAGGTCCGCATCCGTCACCTGCTCCGCCAGCGCCTGTGCCGCGGCGGAGAACATCGCATCCGTGATCTCGCGGGCCTCGGCGACCATCGCGCCCAGCCCGATGCCCGGGAAGACGTACACGTTGTTAGCCTGGCGAACTCGGACCGTCCTGCCAGTCAACGGCACCGGCTCGAAGGGGCTGCCGGTGGCCACGAGTGCGCGGCCGTCAGTCCATGCCAGCAAGTCCGTGGGTGTGGCCTCGGTTCGGTTCGTCGGGTTCGACAACGGCAGGATGACCGGCCGATTGACGCCCGCCGCCATTGCCTGCACCACGTCCCGTGTGAACGCGCCGGGCTGTCCTGAAGCGCCGATCAGCACGGTGGGCCGAATGATCCGCACGACGTGTCCAAGGTCCGCCTCCCCATCGGTCCGGATGCCCCGGGCCGACGCTAGCTCGCGGGGCCACGCGACTTCGCGCTTGCTGGGCTCCGCAAGATCGCGGCCGTCGTGGATAAGGCCGTGGCTGTCGAGCACCGCGATGGCCGCCCGCAGGCAATCGCCTTCCAGACCCGCCTCAGACATGGCGTGCCACAGTTGCCGGGCGATGCCGACACCCGCCCCGCCCGCTCCGAGAATCACCACCCTCTGCTCACGCATCGGGATCGCGGTGAGGCGCTGCGCGGCCAGAAGTGCGGCAAGGACCACCGCGGCCGTGCCCTGAATATCGTCGTTGAATGAAGGCAGGCGCGCGCGGTAGCGTTCCAAGATCGGGATGGCGTTGAAGTGCTTGAAATCCTCCCATTGCAGGATGGCGCGGGGGAAGCGCCGCTGCACCGCACCTACGAACTCCTCAACGAGGGCCGCATAGGCGTCGCCGCGCAACCGGCGGTGCCTCCAGCCAACGTAGAGAGGGTCTGCCAGGAGTTGCTCGTTGTCGGTGCCCACGTCGAGGCTGACGGGCAGGGACTGGGCGGGATCGATCCCGGCCGCCAGCGTGTACAGCGCGAGCTTGCCGATGGGGATGCCCATGCCCCCGGCGCCCAGGTCTCCCAGGCCCAGGATCCGCTCGTTGTCGGTGGCGACGATCAGCCGCACGTCCTGGGATGGGGCGTTGCCGAGGATTTGTTCGATGCGGCCGCGGTGATCGGGCGTGATCCACACGCCGCGTGGGCGTCGGTAGATGTGGCTGAACATCTGGCAGGCCAGCCCGACCGTGGGCGTGTAGACGATCGGCAGGAACTCCTCGATGTGGTCGAGAAGGAGCCGGTAGAACACGTGCTCATTGCGGTCCTGCAACGCGACCAATCCGATGTAGCGCTCCAGAGGGTCTGTCTTCCGCGTGATGGACTCGTACGCGCGCTCGACCTGCTGCTCGATGGTGTTGACCTCGACCGGCAGCAAGCCTTCCAGCCCGAGGGCCTCACGTTCTTGGCGCGAAAAGGCCGTGTCCTTATTGAGCAGAGGGTGGTTGAGCACCGCCTGCCCGCGCAGAGGCGTGTGGGCGGGATCGGGCTTCATGGGGCCTCCACTGGATGCGATCGCCGCAGCTCATAGGCGATGCTCAAGCTCAGCACGGTGCGAATGAGAATGACCCCCGCGACCAGCCCGATGCCCTCCAGCGTTGGAGTCACGATGGTCTTGAGGATGTCCGCGGCGATGAGGAACTCGATCGAGAGCACCAGCCGCTCCGCCAGACGCAGGCGGACGTCGGTGGTCCGCTCCGCAATGCCCCGTCCACCTCCACGCAGGACCGCCGCGCCCAACTCGAACAGCCCCATAGCGACGGAGCCGGCGATGAGGAGCGCGGCGATGCCTTCGATGACGCGGGCGGTGAGGTTGACGGCGGTTTCGAGCATGGGTTCATTCAGTGGGACGAGGTGTGGGTGATGCCGTGACGGGTCGCGTGATGTGCCGATTGACCTCCGCGGGCCCCGCGCTCGGCTTTCTCCAGCGTCATCAGAAAACTCAGCCCCGGGTCCTTGGACTCTGAGGACTGCAATCGAGACCAGTTGCGACGGATGTGCTCACGCAGGAACGCCACGATGTCGGCGAGGAGCACGACCTGGTACCGCCGCGCGGGAACATCAGGCGGGAGCGAGCCGAAGGAGATCAGGCGCACGCGGTGGCCGTGGTGCGTGCTCGCGTGTCCATCCCGAACCAGCCGCCCGGCCAGGTCCACCGCCTGGGCGGGCTCGCAGCACCCGAACCGCGTCATCGCCGCAGCGAGCACGTTCGGATTGGTTGCGGCGCGGTTGAGCACAGCACGGCCTTCCTTCACTTCGCCGATGATCATGTCCGGCACGCCGGGCCGCACATCGAGGGCCGGATCGGTCTCGACCGGGCACGCGGCGCCCACAGGTGATCCATTCACCTCGGGCGTGAACGTACAGGAATGGCCGAAGCGGAACGCGAGCACGTCCAGGTCCGTAGCGGTCTGAAATCCGCCGCTCGGCACGGCCTCAACGACGGGGTATTCCGTGACGGTGAGGTAGCCATTGACGCGGAGGTAGGTCTGCACAAGGGCGACGGCATTATCCACGGCTGGAACTCCGACAAGGACGGGGCGAAACTCATCGCGGGGCGGGAGGACTTGATGGGACGGGTTTCGTACCGGTGCGGGGTGGGGGTTGCTGCCCGGTTTCAGTTTCGGGATTGGCTTCCGGCGCGGGAGCGCTTGGCTCGGCTGGCTCGTTCTTTGGCTTCTCCGCCTGCGCCCGCCGGGGCGACAGAGGGTGGTTGGGGCGGGTGGAAGCGACCGCGGACATGGGGCTCCACACGCTCTTCCCACGCACCACTCGCCGGACCGCCACCGCGTACTGCGTGCCCGAGGTGAGCGTTTGCAGTTGGCGGTCTACGAAGCGGGGCGCTATGGTCTCGCCGATCTTCCAGAAGTCCTGCTGGCCGGGTTGCCGCCGCCCCACCTCGAAGACGTCGCCCTCTTGGATCACACCGTTACGCATGACCCAAGTAATGGTCACGGTCGCGTCGAGGTTGTGAACGGCCTGCACGCTCACCGGCGGCGGCGACGCGCCTTGAGTGACTGGGGCGCCAGACGTGACGGCGTTGCGCTGCCCCGCCCGCCGGTGGGGCCGCTTGTACTCCTGCCAGTAGTACGCGCGGCGGTGGTCCCAGTTGCGGCGGGCGGCGGGGGAATGATCGATCTCAGGTTGCCCCGTCTTCGCCGGTTGGGCCGCGTCGGTCGTCGAGGGTGTGGGCTGTGCGGGAGCGGATGCCGGAGATGCCGACGCGGTTTGACTGTGCGCCGCACCGCTGCTCCCCGCCGGCTTGGACGGGTGCGTTGCGGGCTGGCCGGTCATCGCGAGCATCGCGGAGAGCATCATCAGAGCGAACATAAAACCGACCTCCTTCTTCTCAAACGCTGCAAGTCCGTACTTCATGGCCGCGGGGACGGGTCCGAGCGCGCGGGCGTCGGCGTCTCGGTTCCCGTGGATGACCGCGCTCGGCCAGACAGCACCGACCACAGCAGCATCGCGAACACGGCCGCGATCAACACCGGCATGATCCATCGCGCCACGCCCCCGCTCGTTCCCGTATTGCCCGCATTTCCGCCGCAGCAACTCATCGCTCATTCTCCTGTCCGCGGTTCTCGCCTTGATCCCGTCATTGCAACACGCCCAGTAAGTCCAGGCTCGTGATGATGCCGAGCGGACGCTTGTCCTGGTCGATGACGATGACGCGGTGGATGCGCCCCTCGAACATGCGGCGAGCGACCGACCTCGCCGGCGTCTCGGGCGGTACGGTCACCGGGCCCTTGGTCATGAAGTCCTCCACGCACAAGAGCGCTTCTGGAGCGAGGCCGTCGTTCACATTGGACTCGCGTATGACCTCGAAGAGATACCCCGGCGGGTGGTCAGGCGTCCCCTCGGAGCACCGCCGCATGAGGTCCGTCCTCGATACCACACCGATGACGCGGCCCTGCTGGTCCACCACTGGTGCGCCCGAGATTCCGTTCTCGTCCAGCACGCGGGCCAGTTGCCGGATCGTTGTCGAGGGTTTGACGCACACCGGCTCGGGGGTCATCACGTCCTTGGCCGTGGCATCGGTCTTCGTTGCAGTCATCAGGGGACTCCTTCGCTGGTTTGTCACGGTGAGTGGTGGTTGGTCGCGTCGATCTCGGTCAGGTAGCCGATGCGTTCGATGGCAGCGACGAGGTCTTCGCGGCGGCACGAGTCGTCGTGCTCCACCATCGCGGTCGCCTTGTAGAGATTCACTTCCACGTTCCTCACTCCTTTCACACGCCGCAACGCCCGCTCGATCCGGTCGCAGCACGCATTGCACTGGCATCCATACAGCAAACAGACCGTTTTCACGACACGCTCCTGAGCACCGCTTCCCTGCGCTGGCTCCGCCGCTGGTCGCCACATGCCGACGATCTCGCCTCCCTTCACGCGATAATCGCCAGTTGGGATTGTCCGGCCCTTACCGTGCGTGATCGGGACACGCTCCGGGCTTGGCCTGGTGTCGAGCGGCGGGCGCGGCGAGGTCCAACTACGCCACCCCCCGCGATGACCGCCGTTTCTTCGGCGAACGCGGTGGTGACGGGTGGCTCTTCGACCAACACTTCCATGACCCTCGCCTCGGCCCGCGCTTCGCCGACGATCCTCTTGAGGTGTAGTTCGGCTTCAAGCCAGTTGAGCTGCTCGTTCCCGCCGTAGAGTCGCCACAGTTCTTCGGCAATGACCGCGGTGAGGCGTTGGGTCAGGTCGATCTCACGCTGCCGGTCTACGACGGGGCGGATGATGATTCTCATGGCAGGGCTCCCGAAGACGATGCGATCTTCAATCCGACGCCAGAAGCATCTCACGCGTCGCCGCTGGCGAATAGGCGGACGTTTCCCCAATGCGGCCAGAAGCGGGCCTTCCGCGGCGGCTTCCACGGGCGCTGGGACTGTCGCCGACGTAAAGTGTTCCAATGGCCAAAGGACGACGAAAGCCGCAAGTGGAAGCCTGCCGAGAGGCCACCTGCCCTGTGGTGTCCGGAATGGGCGCGGCTATCGCCCCGCCGGGATGTGAGTGCGGCCGCAATGCCGAGCTGGAAGCTGTGCTCGCCTCGACGCTCGACCCCGTCGTCACGATCGACTCGTTCGGGACGATCCGCACGGCCAGCAACTCCATCGAGAGAGTCTTTGGATGGAAGCCTGGTGAGTTGGTGGGCCGCAACGTCCATGTGCTCATGCCCGAGCCGCACCACTCGGGCCACGACCAGTACCTCGCCAACTACCGCAAGACGCTCAAGACCAACATCCTCGGCCGCACCAGAGAGTTCGAGGCTGTGCGCCGGGACGGCACGCGATTCCCCATCGAACTGTCGGTGTCGAGGGCCGATGTGCCCGGGCAGGCCCTGCCCGTCTTTGTCGGCATCATCAAGGACGTGACGGAACGTAAGGCGGCCGAGCGCGAACTTGAGCAGCACCGCAGGCAACTTGATGCGATGGTTCGCGAGCGAACCCGCGCACTGGAAAAGAGCCACGAACAGCTCCGCATGGCCGAGCGGCTGGTTGCCATCGGCACGCTCGCTGCGGGACTGGGCCACGACATGAACAACGTGTTGCTTCCGATGCGAACGAGGATGAACGCCTTGGACGCGATGGCGCTGCCCAAAGCAGCCGCCGAGCACCTGGTCCAGATGCGGAAGTCGTGTGCGTACCTGC
>JBJXEW010000047.1:0-14132 GCA_046156035.1 Phycisphaerales bacterium
GAGAACCGCCGCGTGGGCACCCGCTACGACAAGTTGGCGACCAGCTTCCTCGCCTTCGTCAACCTCGCCATCATCCGCCGATACCTCCGTCTCCTCGCCCCGGATGATCCGTCAGACAGAACCTAGCGTCTAACTCGTCGGCTTGAGGTCGTACGGCAGCTTGCTCCGACCGTGCCACCCCATGCCGTGAACTGCTCGGGTGAGGAGGAGGAAAGAACACGCGGGCAGGTCGCACAACCCACCTCCGCCGCTGCCCGTCTTGCCATAGGCTGGCCGTTCTCGGCCTGCCTTTGCGCCTAGAGGGCGCAGCCCACTCAGGCATCGGCACTCCCATGCGCCACCACCTACTCGCTTTGCCGCGCTCACGCAGGAGCACGCTGGCACGGTAACTCCGACGCCGCCGCGCGTCAACGGCCGCGGCGTGCACGGTGCCTGCACCGGCACCAACGGCATCAAGCCCCGCGCCAAGGCCCTTGAGCGGCCGCGCCGCGTGGATGCACGGTCGCGTACCCTTGCGGCACGTTGCCCCGGTAGCTCAGTTGGATAGAGCGGCGGTTTCCTAAACCGCAGGCCGGCAGTTCGAACCTGCCCCGGGGCGTTAGTGGGGAAGGGATCGAGGGGTCGAGGGCTCAAGGGATCGAGGCACGGAGGGCGAGGGTCTGGCTCGCCGCTCGCGGCTCAGGGCTCACGGCTCCGGGATCGCGCAGTGCCCGCCGTTCTTCACGTGGTAGTCCTGGTGGTAGTCCTCCGCCTCGTAGAACGGGAACTTCGCTTCGGGACCGCTCACCAGCGTCACCACCTTCTTGCCCTTGAAGCGCGGGTTGCTCTGCTGACCATCCACAAACGCCTTGGCCGCCGCGGCCTGCTCCGCCGTGTCCGCAAAGATGTGCGAGCGGTAGTTGTCGCCCACATCCGGGCCCTGGCGGTTCAACTGCGTGGGGTCGTGGATCTTGAAGAAGAACTCCAGCAGTTTCGCGTAACTCACGCGGGCGGGGTCAAACTCCACCTTCACCACCTCCGCGTGCCCGGTGGTGTGCGAGCAGATGTCCTCGTAGGTCGGGTTCTTGGTCTTCCCGCCCATGTAGCCGCTCACGGCCTCCACCACGCCCGGCAGTTGCTGGAAGCGGTCTTCCACGCCCCAGAAGCACCCGCCCGCGAAGTACGCCGTCTGCATCTTCACCGGCAAACTCGCGGCACCAAACGCCTGCCCCTTCTCGACAAACGCCAGCGACGCCGAGTTCACGCAAAACCGCAGGCCCGTCGGCGTCTGAGGGGCATCATCAAACACGTGCCCCAGGTGCCCGTGGCAGCGGGCGCACAGAATCTCGGTGCGCGTCATGCCGTGGGCCGTGTCGCGCTCCACATCCACGTGGTCGGCATCCACGGCCTTGAAGAAACTCGGCCAGCCGCTGCCCGAATCAAACTTGCCCGTGCTGGCAAACAAGGGCAGGTCGCACAGCCGGCAGATGTACGTGCCTTCCTTCTTGTTGTCCGTCAGGTTGCCGCAGAAGGCCGGCTCGGTGCCCTTCTTGAGGATCACCTTCGCTTCATCGGGCGTCAACTTCCTGGCCAGTTCGTCGATGCGCGCCTGCGTGAGCGGTGTGATGTCGTACCCCGAAGTTGAGTACGCGGCCTTGGACGGATCACGAACGGCGGCAGCGGCTTTCATGGCGGCTTCATCCTTGGGCTTCGCCGATCCTGAACCCGAAGGCCCGTTCAGCATGGCGTAGGCGATCGCACCGGTGGCGAGCAGCACGGCGAGGAACAACGCGATGGTGAGGACGAGTTTCATAGGTCCCTCTTGTACGCCCCGCGCGGCTGTCAGGATCGTTGGCGGCCACCGTCAGCCGGGCTTGCCCCCGCACAAAGCGGCCCCCAGCCCCCATCTGCGCAGAACGGGCCCGGCGTGCGCAAACCCCCAGCGCCACAGCGCCTTCGATGCCGCCGGAATCCCGCTGGTTACGCCCGTCAACGCGAACGGGTTACGAGGGCCGGACGCTTAGCGGGGGTAGAACTTGAAACCCTGGCCGCCGATGCTGGCATCGAGCATGGCGCCCGTCTCGCCGGTGATGAACACCGCAACGCCGTTGCGGTAGTCGTTCGAGGCCGATGCGCCGGACTTGGCGATCACCGCCGATGCGGACGCGTCAAACTCCACACCACCGGACTGGAACCGGGAGATGTCCGCCGGCTCCTTCAGGAAGATCAGTTCCTTGAAGCCCTGCCCGCCGACCGCGGCACCAGCCTTCACCGAACTCATGCTCGCGTAGCCCAGCACATTGCCGGCCTTGTTGTACATCACACCGTCGCCACCGGCCACGGTGATGATGAACCCGCCCTTGCCCACCGAGGGGAACACGACGTACCCAGCCGCGCTGTCAAAGAAGCGCTTCAGCCCGGGGTCTGCCGCCAGGAACGCGGCCTTGGCCTGCTCGGCCTTCTGCTCCCGCGTGAGAGTGGTGGGCGTCGAGGTTGTGTTGCTGCTGTTGCAGGCCATGGGGCCGGCCAGCGACATCAGGCCCAGTGCGGCGGCGAGAGCGGACGTGGTGAGGCGCGTGGTCATGGTCAGATTCCTTCGTATGAGAGGGCGTGAGAGGCACTCGTGAACCGCAGTGTAGACAACCATCGCCGCTCGCTGACGATGTGCACGCTACTCATGCACATCGGGCCGGTCGATCACACGCACGGAGCGGATGACCACAGGGTCCAGCGGCACATCGTTCATGCTGCCGTCATCCACCTTGATCTCCGGGCGCGGGCCGGTCTTGCCCGTCCGGATCGCCTCCACCGCCTCCCACCCGTGGATCACGCGCCCGAACACGGCATACCCCGCGTTGCCCGTTTTCTCTCTCGCCGTGTCCAGCCGCGCGTTGTCGGCCACGTTGATGTAGAACTCGCGCGTGGCCGAATCCGGCTCGCTCTCGCGGGCCATGGCGATGGTGCCGCGCGCGTTCTTCAGGCCGTTCTGCCACTCGTTCTTGATCGTTGCGTCCGGCCTTCCCGCCGCGGCATCGGCCTTGGCACGCTCCTTCAGGTCGGGTGTCCACCCGCCCCCTTGGATCACGAACGTCGGAATCACACGATGAAACACCGTGCCGTCGTAGTGGCCCGCACGCGCGTGGGCCATGAAGTTCTCGACGCTGATCGGCGCCCGCACAGGGTCAAGTTCGAGGGTGATGTCGCCCGCGGATGTGGACATCTCCACGAACACCGGCTTGGTCATGTCCAGCGTCGCGGCCGCGCGATCGCCGCCCGATGCGCAGCCCGCCGCGAGACAACCCGCCACGGCCAGAAGGAGGGATGCGGCCAGACAACATGCGACCTGATACGCGGTGCTCATGTCGCCGAGCATACCTCGCGAGCGCGGCCCGTGCGTCCGCCGCGTGGCGCTTCACGGACCGGGCACCACGCCCGCCCGCTCAAGAAACCCGATGACCCACCCCTCATACTCGCCGAAGTCGCTGGGAAAATCCAGGTGGTCGGCCGGCTGCTCAAAGTACTCCGCGGCGGGCACAAGTTCGCGCAGATGCCGCCCGTGCCAGACCGGCACGATGGTGTCGCGGTCGCCGTGCATGATGAGCAGCGGCACGCTGAGCGTGGGCAGAACGCGATCCGTGCGGAAGGGGCTGCTCACGATGAACCCCGGCACGCCATAGCCGTTGGCAAACGACGTGATCGACGTGAACGTGGATTGCAACACGAGCGCACGCGGCTTGCGCAGCGCGGCCAACTGCACCGCCACGGCCCCGCCCAGCGAGCGCCCGAAGAACGCCACGCGGGCCGGGTCGATCTCCTCGCGCGCGATCGCGAGGTCATAGAACCGCGTCAGGTCGTCGGAGATCGCGGCCTGCGAGGGCGAGCCCGCCGCGCGGCCGTAGCCGCGGTACTCGGGCAGCAGTACCGCCATCCGATGCCGGAGGTAGACCTGCACCTCGTCCAGATGGACCGCTTGGTCAACCGTTTCGGCGTTGCCGTGGCACCAGACCACCAGCGGAAAGCGCTGCCCCGGCTCGCGTCGCGGGGGCACCAGCAGAATCGCCGGCACAAGCAAGCCCCCCTCCGTCGTGATCGCCAGTTGGGTCGCCCCAGGCACCGGGTCGGTGGCGTGGGGCGGGATGACATGACGAGGGAAGACCAACGTACCCTGCGCCAGCCACAGGCCCCCGCACCAGCACCCGTACACAGCACCCACAAGCACGCCCAGCCGCGCCAGTTGGCGGCGCCACGCGAGACTGCCCCTTCGAGGTGCCGGGGAACTGGCGGTGATGGGGCTCGCGGGCGTGGCCATGGGTTGCGTGCCGTATCCTATCAGAATCCAATCTCGATTCTGATAGGATTTTGTTTGGTAAAGGTCCGGGAAACTTGGCTCAAGGGCGAATCCGCTATAGACTGCGGTCCGAAGTCCGACCCGAACACGGTCCGTCTCCGCAGCGTGCGGGGCTGGGCGCGTGAAGTGCCGGGGTGCAGACCGCGACCCCGCTAGGAGTTTTTTCCGTGACCAAACAGATTCTCGCGTGTATGGCCGTGTTTGCTCTCGCTGGCAGTGTGATCGCCCTGGAGCCCGAAAAGAAGGCCGAGCCCGCCAAGACCGAGCCCGTGAAGGCTGAGAAGAAGGCCGAGGGCAAGACCATCGCCGAGACCGCGATGGGCACCGGCATGCACAACACCCTCGTCGCGGCCCTGAAGGCGGCCGGCTGGGTCGAGCCCCTCAAGGGCAACGGTCCGTTCACCGTCTTCGCACCCACCGACGAGGCCTTCGCCAAACTGCCCAAGGCCACGCTCGACAGCCTCATGGAGCCGCAGAACAAGGAGAAACTCGCCAACATCCTGAAGTTCCACGTGATCCAGGGCAAGGCCGTCAAGGCTGAGACGGTCGTCACCATGACCGAGTCCGTGCCCACCCTCCAGGGTCAGACCTTCAAGATCATGGCCAAGGACGGCAAGGTCACCATCGGCAACGACGTGGCCATGGCCAACGTCATCAAGACCGACGTCATCTGCTCCAACGGCGTCATCCACGTGATCGACACCGTCCTCATGCCGGCCAGCGACGGCGGCAAGACCGAGGGCAAGAAGGACGAGAAGAAGCCCAAGTAATCCAACCGCTGCTTTCACGCCGACCGCGCCGGTTGCGCCAGCGCCTGATGGATGATCGTGGCTCGCCATAACATTGACCGATCGGCAGCGAGTCCCTCGCCCGCCGGTCTCGATGACGCGAGAACTGATCCTCCACAAAGTGGCCCAGGGCGACCCCGCGGCGGTCCGTGAACTGCTCGACCGATACGGCGGGCTGGTCTACTCACTTGCCCGCCGATTCATCCTCGATCCGTCGGAGATCGAGGACGCTGTACAGGAAGTCTTCTCGCAACTCTGGCAGAACGCCGGCCGCTTTGACCCGCGCTTGGGTGCCGAAGAAACGTTCGTCTCGACCATCACCCGGCGCAGGCTGATCGACCGCCGCAGGCGCATCCGCCGACGCACACGCGACCAGGTGGATGCCGACGTGGGCCTTCAGCCCGCGCCGGACATGGAGGCCGCATCCGATCTGCGTGATGAGGCCGCTCGCGCCGCCGAACTGCTCGCCACGCTCCGCCCCGAACAGCAGACCTGCCTGCGCCTTTCCATCTACCGCGGCCTCAGCCACGAAGAAATTGCCCGGATTACCGGACTGCCACTCGGCACGGTCAAGACCCACGTCCGCCGCGGCCTCATCTCGCTGAGAGACCTGATGATCCAGGGGCCGGGGCAGGCCGACGGTGAATCCCCGGAGCCGCAGACGCGAAGACGGACACGGGGCACCAGTGAGACCAAGGCCTGAGGGCACCCCCCGGCGGCCCTGTGAACCCGACCAGTTGAACACCCCCGGCAGTTGATGACCCAGTGAGTTCTTCCGACTTCCAACCCGATGGCCCGGACCTCCGGCACGCCCGCTTCGATGAGTTACTCATCGAACGCGCCGTGGCTGGACTCTCGCCCGCCGACCAGACGGAACTGGACCTGCTGGCGTCCAGCCTCGGGCGCTCCGACGACGATGCGTTCGACCACGCCGCCGCCGCCCTTGACCTCGCCTTTGCCGCGCAGCAGCCCCAGCCCGTCATGCCGGCCGAACTCCACGAGCGGCTGCTGCTCAAAGGGCAGGCCTGGGCACGCGCGCAGCGTGAGGCCGCCGGCACGGGCACATCGAGCGACACCTTCGAGCGATCCATTCCCGGCATCCTCCGCCTCGTCGAGCCCAAGCACGGCGACGGCCACGAGTTCGGGCGCGTGCGCGTCATGCGGCGGGTCTGGCGCAGCGCTCCCGTCTGGGGCGGCTGGCTTGCCGCGGCGGCGTGCCTGCTGGTCGCCGTGAACCTCTGGTCCGCTCAGCGCCAGCCTTCGCAGTCGTTCACGGCCCGCCGGGACGTGCAGCAGATGGACTCGTCGCTGGCGAGTCTGGTGGCACGTTCGCCGGTCGCCCTCATGGATCGGTTCCTGAACTCGGCCCGCGACTTTGTGTCGGTGCCTGTGGCCGGGACCAGGCCCGAGCAGAACACCGATGTCGAGGCCGAAGTGATCTGGAGCCCCTCGCAGCAGACCGGCTTCCTGAAGGTGTCGGGCCTGCCCGCCAACGACACGGCCCGCACGCGCTACCAGATCTGGGTTGTTGACGGCTCACGCACCGACCCGCAGCCCGTCGACGCGGGCCTCTTTGATATCCCGCTCTCCGGCGGCAAGTATGTGGTGCCCATCAACGCACGTCTGCCGGTCGGACACCCGACGGCCTTCGCCGTCACCGTCGAATCGCCCGTCGGCACGGTTGTCTCCAAGCCCGAAAGGGTGATCCTGGTTGGCGAGATGCTCGTCGGCCCGCCCGTGCAGGCCATGCCCGCGCCCGACCTCTCCCAGTAAGCCGCGCCCGCCTCGGTACACTCGTGCGTGCAAACGCTCGCCCAGATCCGTGCGCTGCTGGACCAGCACGGCCTCTCCCCCAAGAAGGCCCTGGGCCAGAACTTCCTGATCGACAAGAACCTGCTCGCCAAACTCGCGGCGGCCGCGGGCGCAGGAGCCGCCGACCTCGTCCTCGAAATCGGCCCCGGCACCGGCACACTGACCGAAGCCCTGCTGGAGCGCGGCTGCACCGTGGTGGCCTGCGAACTCGACACTGGCTTGGCCGCGCTCCTGCGCGAAAATCTGAGCGGCCCCATCGCGTCGGGCCATCTGCGGATCGTGGAGGGCGACTGCCTGGGCAAGGGCAAGCGCCTCAGCCCCGAGGTTGCCGGTGTGCTGGGCGAGCGCGCCTTCACGCTGGTCGCGAACCTGCCGTATCAGGCCGGCACGCCCCTGATGATCGACCTGCTGCTGCATCACCCGCGCTGCCGCGTGCTGGCCGCCACCATCCAGCGCGAAGTCGGCGAGCGGCTCACCGCCAAGCCCGGCTCGCGAGACTACGGCCTGCTGAGCATCGTGGCCCAGGCCATGGCGGAGATCGAGTGGGTGGCAGACCTCTCACCCGAGTGCTTCTGGCCGCGCCCCGAGGTGGCCAGTTGCATGGTGCTGCTGCGCCGCCGCGCCGTGCCGCTGGCCCACGACCCGGACCGCCTCGCGGCGTTCTGCCACACGCTCTTCTCCAAGCGGCGCAAGCAGTTGGGGGCCATCCTGGGGCGCACCACGCCGTGGCCGCAGGGCGTGGCCGCGACCATGAGGCCCGAGGAACTCACGGTGCCGCAGGTGGTCGAGTTGTCAGAGGTCATCAGCGCCCCGCGGCAAGAACCTGCCCCGTAACGCGGCACGCCCAAAGAGGCTCCGGCGCAAGCCGGGGCTTTTTCGCATCGGGCGCCCGTGCCGCTGCCCGCCGCGTCACTCCTCATCAAAGCCCGAGTCCACGAGTTTCTTCAGCGCCGCTGCGGCGTCCTCCGCCCGCTCGCCGTCGCAGACAATCTCGAGTTCCGTGCCCTGCGTTGCCGCGAGCATCATCATCATCATGATCGACTTGCCGTCAACCTCCTGATCGGCCCGCTTCACCACGACGGTGCAGGGGAAGGCCACGGCCGCATCCACAAACACCATCGCCGGCCGGGCGTGCAGGCCCAGCCGATTGACGATCTTCACCTTGACGCTTACGCGGCTGGGCATGGGAAGGGCCGGGGGGGATGGGACGGATGGTTCACCAGCCCGCGGGGTGGGCGTCGGCCTCTTCGAGCAGCGAGCGAACCTCGTCGGCCGTGGCGGCCTGGCGGAGGAACCGCCGAAAGGTCTCCTTGCTCAGGTTCTTGAAGATGACCTCCATCGCCTGCAGGTGCTCCTCGGGCTTGTCCTCCGGGCTCAGGAGCAGGAAGATGGAATACACCGGCTGCTTGTCCATGGCGTTGAACTCCACGCCGCGCGAGGAAAGGCCGATGGCCGCCGACATGGACTTGGTGCAGGAGTGCTTCACGTGCGGCACCGCCACGCCGCGCCCGAAGCCGGTGGAGCCGAGCTTCTCACGGTCCAGCACGCGCTTCACCAGGTCATCGCGGTGCTTGGCGGGCGCGGCACCGCCGGCGATGAGTGCATCCACCAGTTCGCGGACTGCGTCATCGCGCTCGACCGCAACCAGTTGGGGCACGATGGCGCCGGTGGAGACAATGTCGGTGAGCCTCATGGGCGGGTCTACTCCGGAATCAGACCGAACGGGGGCCGACCTCGGGGCCCTTCTGGGGCACCCGCGAATGGCAACCCTAGCGCGATCCGCTGGCCGAGGTGCCCCCCCGCTTGTTCTGCTTGAGGCGTTCCTTGAAAGCCGTGAGTTGCCGCGCGGCTTTGTCTGTGGCCTCGTCGATGGCCGCGTAGAGGCTTGGTCCCTCGGCGTTGGCCACGAAATCGTCGTGGTGCTCCACATCGACCACCACCTCTGCGTGAAAGCCCTTGCCGTGGGCACGCTCTTCGAGGCGCCAGGTGATGCGTTGCACGTTGCCCTCAAAGTGCTTGGGGAGCCGGGCCGACTTGCCCTCGGTGAACTCGCGGATGGCGGGCGTGATCTCCAACTGCTTGCCGACGATGTCTATACGCATGACGGGGGGTTTCCTGCGAAGGGCGGAAGGGAATCGCACGGGATGCTAAGAGGCCCGAAAGTGCCATGAACGCACGCGCGCGCCCCTGATTCTCTCGGCCCCGCCCTACCCCCTCGGCCCCGCAGCCCTCACCGCCTCATCCATCTCGAACTTCTTGTCGTTGGCCCGGAACTTGGCCGCGAGTTCCTTCGCCTTTGTGTCGTACGCCGCGCCGTCCTTCCACGTGTTGCGGGGGTGCAGCACTTCGCTGGGCACGCCCGGCACGCTCTCGGGCAGCGGCAGGCCGAAGATCGGGTCCGCCGTGAACTTGGCCTTGGCCAGCGTGCCGTTGAGGATCGCGTTCACGAACGCTCGCGTGTACGCCAGTTTGAACCGCGTCCCCGTGCCATACGGCCCGCCCGTCCACCCCGTGTTCAACAGCCACACGTTCGCGTCGTGCTTCTTCACGCGGTCCGCCAGCATCTGCGCATACACCATCGCCG
Source organism: Phycisphaerales bacterium (assembly GCA_046156035.1). GTDB lineage: Bacteria > Planctomycetota > Phycisphaerae > Phycisphaerales > UBA1924 > JAEUIX01. Next base: position 9,512 of record JBJXEW010000047.1, read on the forward strand.
GGCGCGGCAAAAACGGCCCGCCAAAGCAAGCGCTGAAGTTCGGCTGCGGCTCCTTCACGCCCAGTTCCGTCCCCGCCAGTTTGCTCGTGTACCCGTTGATGAAGTAGTACATCGCCTGCTCGGGCGAAAGTTTGCTCACCGGCGGCATCACGCCGTAGGCATCGGCCGTCAGGAAGATCACGTTCTTCGGGTGCCCGCACACACTCGGGATGATCGCGCCGTTGATGAAATCCAGCGGGTACGTCGCGCGGCTGTTCTCGGCGATCACGTCCGAGTCGTAATCCGGCACGCGCGTGCCCGGATCGATCATCACGTTCTCCAGCACGCTCCCGAAGCGGATCGCGTTCCAGATCTCCGGCTCGCCGGTCTTGCTGAGTTTGATGCACTTGGCATAGCAGCCGCCCTCGAAGTTGAACGCGCCCTTGTCGCCCCAGCCGTGCTCGTCATCGCCGATCAGGGCGCGATTCGGGTCGGCCGAGAGCGTCGTCTTGCCCGTGCCCGAAAGGCCGAAGAACAGGGCCACGTCGGCCGGGTTGTCCTTGGCCACGTTGCACGAGCAATGCATGGGAAACACGCCCTGCTCGGGCATGTCGAAGTTCATCGCGTAAAACAGGCTCTTCTTCATCTCGCCGGCGTACTCGGTGCCCACGATCACCACCAGTTTGCGCTCCAGACTCTGCGCGATGATGACGGGGCTCTTGTGCCCCAGCGCCGCCTGCTCCTCCGCCGTCAAACGCCGCTTGCCCGCGTTGAGAATCGTCCACCCGCCCTCGTGCTTCCACTTGGCGCTGGGCCCCGCCGCGGCAGAGTCGATGGGAATGAACAGCGTGCGGATGAACAAACTGTGCCAGGCCTGCTCGGTGATGACGCGTGCACACAGCCGGTGCGTGGAATCCGCACCCACAAACCCCTCGAACACGAACAGGTCCTTCCGGCTGTTCAGGTGCTTCGTGGCAATGTCCAGCACGATGTCAAACTTGTCGGGCGTGATGGGAAGGTTGAAGCCGCCCCAGCCGATCTTGTCGTGAACCCCCGCCGTGTCCTCAAGAAACTTGTCCTTCGGGCTGCGGCCGGTGCGGTCGCCCGTCAGGGCCACAAACCCGCCGTTGCTGGCCATCATCCCCTCGCCCCGCGCCAGCGCCATCTCGATGAGTCTGGCCGGTGCCAGGTTCTTGTGAACACGCCCGGCCGACAGGTCCAGCGACAGCGGTTTGGTCTGCATGGTGGTCATCGAATATTCCTCGCACGTGCCCACACACGGCGCGCCGCACACGGCTCGGCACACCGCACCCCCACCATCCCTCGACTCCCCCGCCGCGACGCCTGCCCGGCGGGCCTCTGCCGCACCGCGCGGCCGCCACCATAGCCCGCCGGGTCTACCGCGTGGTCTACCCATGCGCACCGATCGGTCTTTGTTGGGAAGGCGGCGGATGCCCCCACGACTGCCCTCAGGGGCGGCTTGGGCGCGTGCGCAGAGACTCGATCGCCGCCACGGCCAACTCGTCGCACCGCTCGTTCTCCGGGTGGCCCGTGTGCCCCCGCACCCAGTGATACGAGAGCGTGTGCGTCCCCCCCGCGCCCGCCAGTTCGTCCAGCCGCTTCCACAGGTCATCGTTCTTCACCGGCTGCTTCGCGGCGGTCCTCCACCCCCGTGCCTTCCAGCCCTTCAGCCACTCGCGCAGCCCCTTGATGACATACTCGGAGTCCGAGTGCAGTTCCACCTTGCTGGGCCGCGCAAGGGCCGACAGCCCCTCGATCACGGCCATCATCTCCATGCGGTTGTTGGTGGTCTGGGCCTCGCCCCCGCTGGCCTCGCGCTCCTTGCCGGTCGCCGGGTGCCGCAGGATGTACGCCCACCCGCCGGGGCCGGGGTTGCCCGAGCAGGCACCGTCGGTGAACAACTGGACGAGAGGCGGAGGGGCGGAGGTGGGCATGGGTTAGGTGGTTCCGGCAAGCGTTGCAGGCGTAGAGTATCCGGATGCAGTTGCACGGCATCCACATCCCGGAGCGACCCGTTCAGGCGATCTGCGCCCGTTACGGGGCCCTCCGCCTGTCGCTCTTCGGGTCCATCCTGCGAGACGACTTTGGCCCCCACAGCGACGTGGACGTGCTCGTGGAGTTTGAGCCGGGCGGCGGACCCGGCCTGTTCGGCTTCGCAGGGATGCAGAGCGAACTGAGCGAGTGCTTCGGGCGATCCGTCCACCTCCACACGCCTTCCATGCTGGGTCCAACCTTCCGCGAGGCCGTGCAACGCGAGGCGCGGGTGGTGCGGCATGCCGCATGACAGCCGCTCGGGGGCGCCAGACGACCAAGCCCGCCTCGCCCACATGCTTGTTGCGGCGCGTCAGGCAGTAAGCTTCGTGCACGGGCGTTCGCGTGCCGACCTTGACACCGACGACATGCTGCGGCGTGCCGTGATCAACGCGATCCAAGAGATCGGCGAGGCCGCGGCACGCCTCTCGCCCGACGGCCGCGCCCTCATCCGGGACGTGCCGTGGGACCTCGTGGTCAAGATGCGCAACGTTCTCGTCCACGTCTACTGGGGCGTTGACCTCGACCGGGTCTGGATCACCGTGGAATCCGACCTACCCCCGCTCATCACCGCGCTCGATTCCCACATGCAGAACCCACCCGCAGCATGTTGACGCTGCCTCAACCGGGAATGGGCACCCCGAACGCCCGGTTCAGCGTCAGGTCGTGCGCACGCACATACGCCTCCCCCAGCACGCTCCAGTCAAACTCCCAACTCTGTGCCTCCACTTGGTTCCGCAGCGCGATCCGCCCGCGCCGATCCAGCCGGCAGAACTCCATCAGATACCGCGTCAACTCCCCCGCGGCATCCTGAAAACTCCGCCCGCGCCGGTGCACGATCCACGCTCCCGGCCGGTTGTGGTCGCCGTACTTCTGGGCCACATAACTGCCAAAGCCCGCCAGATCGCTCGACACCGCCGGCACGCCCATGGCCATGCACTCCAGCGGCGTGTAGCCCCACGGCTCGTACGCGCTGGGAAAGACCCCCACGTGGCAGCCGCGCACGAACTGGTCGTACTCCATGCCCCACAGCGGGTTGGTGGGGCTGATGAAGTCCGGGTGGTACACCACCTTCACCGGATCGTCCTTGCGGTTGAAGAGCCACACGTTGCGGATCTGCGCAATCACCGGGTCCGCGGCTTCGTTCTCGATCGTGTGCGTCGTCACCAGTGGCAGGCGGTCCACCTTCAGCGCCTGCTGCGTGCGTCGGTAGCGCAGCGTCCAATACTCGCTCACCAGGTCATCCAGTTTCACGCGCTGGCCCGTGGCACCCGTGCGAAAGACCTTCTCGCCGATCTCCTTCATGATCTGCTCGGTCACCCAGCGGAACTCGTTCAGCACGCCGCGCTGCTGCAAGGCCCAGGGGTGAAGGCTGCGCGTCGGCCGCTGCGTGATGATGAAGAACACCACGTTCAGCGGCGACCCGCGTGCCCGCAGTTCACCGTTCAGGCGCGCCATCGCCTCCAGGCAGAGGTCAAAGCCCTTGTTCTTGGGCTCGAAGCGCCCCGAAGTGAACATGTACACCGTCTTGTCCAGGTCCATCGGGTACGACGGGAAGAAGTGCCCCATCACGAAGCGGTGGATCCGCTCCTTGTTCTCCGCGTGCATCGTCTGGAACTCGTGCCCCACGTTGTACCGCTGGATGTCGAGGCCGTTGGGCAGAATCACATCTGGCCGCCGCCCCAGCAGGCCCGCGCACTCCTCCCCGGTGATCTGCGACACGGTCGTGAACACGTGCGACCCGTGCGCGCACGCACGCTCCACACCGTGCTGGAACGGGATGTTGTACGCCGCCGCCGCCGCGGCCTGATCGATCCCTCCCCACGCGCCCGCCAGCCGATCGTAAAACCGATCATCCGCGCTCGCCATGTACCGGCCCAGCAACGTCGCGTGCGTCTGGAACACCAGCCCCACCGGCAACTGCTGCTGGCGGATCATGGGAATCGCCAGCCCGCCCATCCACTCGTGGAAGTGGGCCACGATCGGCCCGGGCCTCCGGCCTGGCCCGCCCCCGGCCCCCCCCGCTTCATCCGTCGTCCACGTCTGCTGCGCATCCGGCGACCCCACGCGCGCGTGCTCGACAATCCGCTCGATCAGCCGCCGCACCGCATCGGCGAAACTCACCACACCATCGATCAGCCCATCACCGCTCGGCACGCTCAGTTTGTGGTCCGCCCACAGGCGATACTTCGCCGCGTCCAGCCGCCCGATGCCCTGCCAGTGCTCGATCAGCAGCACGCGCGGCCGCCCGGTCACCATCCACCGCCCGTGATGAACGATCAGCCCCTCGTTGCGCAGGGCCGTCACCGCCCGCCCGATCACCCCCGTCGGTGTCGTCTCCTCAAACTCCAGGGCAGCCTTCGCCGGCTCCCACGGGCCGATCAGGCAGTAGCGCTCGCCCCACCGCTCCACCATGCACGGCACCTTGCTGCGCAGAACCTGAAAGATACCCCCGACCTGGTTGCAGACCTCCCACGCCACCTCCAACAACAACCCCGGCGGCGCGGCGGCGGGGTGCGTGTCCCCCGAAATCGGCATGAACGCCGCGGGGAAGACCGGCTCATCGGTGTGCGGCGAGGCCGCAGGAGGC
>JBJXEW010000011.1:0-74167 GCA_046156035.1 Phycisphaerales bacterium
GTGGAACGGTTCGCGGCTCAGAAGTTTCTGTGCTTCCAGTTGGCGAAGATGCTCGACACACTCCAGCATGGCTTCCGCACGCACTATCAGAGCCTCGTGCCCAGCACGGCTCAGCGTTTGCCCAAAGGCCCATACCCCATCTTCGACAACGTCACGGCGATCTTCTCAGCCAAGCCTGTGATCACACGCACGGCGACGTATATCTACGCGTGCGCTGAGTGGGTGACTGATGCGTTCCAGGGCAAGGAGTTGATGCTGGAGGTCTACTCGCGTCTGCTCAACCCCACCAACGTGAGCCTTGCCAACCACATCGTGGATGTGGAGTGCGGGCCGGAGGCCCACGAGTATTTCGCGTGGAATTTTAATAGCGGCATGGCCGCGATTGATGCGACGCTCAGCCACCTCGTGGGCTACCAAGACATCGTGCTCGCCTCGCGCAATGTCTACGGCGGCACGTACCAACTCCTGCACGACTGGTTCGCCAAGCCCAGCAACCTCAACGTCGCTGTTGAGTGGTTCGACGGCTACACCGGCGCCGAGTTCACCAAGGCCCTCGATGCCGCGGCCAAGAAGCACGCGGCCCGCATCAAGGAAGGCCGGCACATCTACGTCTACCTCGAATCGCCCTGCAACCCCCACGGCTACACGCTCGACATCCCCGAGATGTGCAAAGAGGCCCACAAACGTGGCCTCACCGTCATCTGCGACTCCACCGTGGGCACACCCTTCCTGCACCGCCCGCTGCGCCGCAAGAACAAGATGGAGCGCCCGGACTTCGTGATCCACTCCTACACCAAGGACATCACCGGCATGGGCGGCACCACCGCCGGCTGCTGCATCGGCCGCAACGAACGCATGTTCATGGGCAAGCACGACACCATGGCGGGTGTGGATGTGGACGGCAAGCCCCGCGTCTGGCACGGGCACGAAACGCTCTTCTGGAACGTCTACTACATCAAGGGCGCGTTCCTTGATTCGGACAAGGCCTACGAGGTGCTCAACGGCCTGCACACGCTGGAGATGCGCGTGCTGCAGAAGACCATCAACACGCTCACGTTCTCCGAATTTTTAGGCGGCCACCCGGACGTGAACGTGAACTGCAACGCGGCGCCCGGCAACCCCAACGGCGCGATCCGCGAGAAGTGCCTGTTCCTGGGCCTGCCCGCGCCGCTCTTCACGGTGGACTTTGAGGGCAAGCGCCGGGCAACGGGCAGCGGCGGCGGCAACGGCAAGGGTGCGGCGGGGGGGGCTGGCAAGGCCCCGTTCACACGCGACATCTTCAAGCGTTTTTTCGACTGCCTCGACCCGGTCTTCGGCCACCAGGTGAGCCTCGGGCAGACCAACACCGTGGTGCTCTGCCCCGCCATCACCAGCCACAGCGAGATGAGTGATGAGGCCCTGCGTGCCGCGGGCATCGAACCGACGACGGTGCGTGTGTCGGTGGGTATTGAGGACCCGCGCACGCTCGCGGCACACATGGTGAAGGCGGCGGAACTGGCCCTTGACCCTGTGGCCCCCGGCTTCAGCAAGAAGTTCCCGACGCCGGCGAAACTCGACGCCATCTACCGCAAGCACTACATGGATGTGCACAAGCGGTACGTGGAGAACCTCGCCCCCGCGGCGGAGTTGATGAAGTAGGGGCCACCGCCGATCCGGTATGCTCCGTGAATGCCCGAAGGCTCCTTGGCACAGCAGCACTTGGACGATCTTGGCCGCTTCGTTGCGGACACGGATGACTTGCGTGTGCTGGAGGATCGGATCGGCCGCTTCAACGTGTTCGACGTGCTGAAGATCAAGCGAACAGAGATTCGTCACTCGAATTTTCTTGCGTGGTTGCTGGACCCGTCGGCAAGCCATGACCAGGGCGACGCGTTCCTCAAGCCGGTCTTGATGGAGTTGCTGCGAACGGCGACGGAGTATGGCGTCGCTGCGCCGCACGTTGTCGAGGCGTATACCGCCGATCTATCGCGTGCAACGGTTGAGCGTGAACGGGAGCGGATTGACCTGCTCCTGCGGGTGCCTTCCTTGCGGCTCACCGTGGTGATCGAGAACAAGATCGATTCGGGGGAACACTCGAATCAACTAACGCGCTATGAGAAGGCTGCTGCCGCGCAGTTTCCCGGTGACCGCAGGGTGCACGTCTTTCTGACCACGCACGGGGATCAAGCGGAAGAGGATGAGGAAGCGCTCGGCCCCGCCACGTGGGTGCCGTTCTCGTACAAGCAGATCGTGGACTGCCTGCGGCGGGCGTTGGGCGCGATGGACGGGCACGCGGCTGCCAGCGTGCGAGTGTTCGTGGAGCAGTATCTCCAGGTGCTGGAGGGAGAGATCATGAGCGACCAAGAAGTGGAACGGCTGTGCCGAAGCATCTTCGCCAAGCACGGGCGGGCTATTCGTCTGATCATGGAGCACGCCGGTTCATGGAAAACGATGATGCGCGACGAATTGACGCGGCTTGTTGAGCAAGACTACCCGGGCGCGTTTGTGCATGCGTATGGCGAACGCGAGACCTTTGTCGTCCCGCGCACATGGATGGAGCGGCTGGCAGCCCTGCGCGACGACGACAACGCGGCGGCTGCCAAGGCGTGGCTGGGCGTTCTCGTTGACGCACGCGATTCGCGGGTGGCTGTGAGTGTGCGGACTCGCAAGGTGCGAGATGTCGCGGCCAGAAATCGCGTGTTGGAGCGTCTGCTCGTCGACGGAAACCCGTGGGATTTCTCTACGGCGTTCTCCACCTGGCGCACACAGGCTCGTGTGCTGCTCTGGAACAAGCGCAAGGTCGTGGGCCTTGGCGAAGATGACGAACCTGACCCCAAGGGAATCGCCGCGGTCGTCTACAAGGAAGTGCGCGCAGTGCTCGAGCGGCTCAAAGACCTACCCGCAGCGTTGACGACCGCGTGATGCGGAAGTCATCCTCGGCCTTGGTCGCCCAGTCTCGAACGATATCGGTCACGCGGCCCGCGCTCGCTGGTAGAGCACGACACCGCGGTCCACGGCCTCAAGCGCAATGGGGTCGAGTTGGGCGTATCGCGCGGCAAGGTCGGCCGGTGTGCGCACGATGAGGTCGAGCGGGAAAGCCCGCGGCACGCGCTTGAGAATCTCCCAGGCGACCCACGCGGGATGGCCGTCAAAGTCCATCACCACGAGCACGTCGGCATCGGAATCGGGGCCGGCATCGCCGCGGGCGCGAGAGCCAAAGAGGATGATGCGCTCCGGCCCGAACTCCCGCGCGACGGACGCGGCGAAAGCGTGCACCTGATCCCGCACGGACTGGGCTTGAGGCGTTCCCATGCGGGGAGTTTATCGTGTGCGGGCTGGTGGGGCGGACGTCCCGTCCGCCCGCGATCGGTGCCCGCGTGTTGCACAGGCATCCTCGCTGACGCTCGGAAGCCTGTGGCACAGAACGTATGGCATGGGCCTCAGCCACTGGGTGTGCTCGTCGCGTTGATCGGGCATTGTGCCGATAATCCCCCCATGCCCGGTGCTTCCCCTTCGACAGCCAGCGGCGAGCACACCATGCCCCTCCGCTCGCGCGGAGGGCTCGTCGATGCCGTCCCCCCCCAATCCAGCCCGCTCTCCCTGCGCAACCGCCTCGGCCGCCTCGCGTGGACGTTCGTCTATCGCACGCTCTTCCGCACATCGCCCGAAGTTCTGCACGGCTGGCGGCGCATGCTGCTGCGTCTCTTCGGCGCATCGCTCGCCTCCACCTCCCGTGTCTACCCCACCGCAAAGATCTGGGCGCCGTGGAACCTCACGCTCGCCGAGTTCGCCTGCATCGGCCGCGATGTTGACTGCTACAACGTCATGCCCATCCGCATCGGCGCCCGCTCCACCATCAGCCAGTACACCTACCTCTGCGGTGCCACGCACGACTACACCAAGCGTGATTACCCGCTCATCCCCCTGCCCATCACCATCGGCGATGACTGCTGGCTCGCGGCGGACGTCTTCGTCTCCCCCGGCATCACCATCGGCGATGGCACCGTGGTGGGCGCACGCAGCACCGTGACGAAAGACCTGCCACCGTGGGTCGTGGCTGTGGGCACGCCCGCCAAGGCGATCAAGAAGCGCGAGTTCGCGGCGTAAAGGCCGCGGAATCTACCGCGAAGGTCACGAAGGCCTCGAAGAGTCCGACGGACCACGGGCTGCCTTAGATAGCGGGTGAGGCCTTCCTTCGCGCTCTTCGGGCACTTCGCGGTTGGATTTCCTCGCGTCGTACCCTCCGTCTTGCGGCTCTTCCCGATCATCTGCGGCCCCACCGCTTCCGGCAAATCGTCCCTCGCCGTGGAGGTTGCCGCGCTCCTCATCTCCCGCGGCACACCGGCCGAGGTCGTCACCGCCGATGCGTTTCAGGTCTACCGCGGCATGGACATCGGCACCGCCAAACCCACTCTGGCTGAACGCCGCGGCATCACGCACCACCTGATCGACCTCGTCGAACCCTCCGAGCCCTTCAGCGTGGACCAGTGGCTCGCCCTCGCCGAACCCCTCATCGCATCGCTGCAAGCCCGCGGCACCGTGCCCATCGTCGTCGGCGGCACGCACCTGTACGTGAAGGCTCTGCTCGAAGGGTTGTTCGAGGGGCCGCCCCCCGATAGCGCCCTGCGTGCGCGGCTCATGGATATGGATGCCCACGTCCGGCGGGCGGAACTGGAGAGGGTTGACCCCGCCGCGGCAGAGCGCATCCACTTCAACGACACCCGCCGCACCGTCCGGGCGCTTGAGGTGTTCCACCAGACCGGCACGCCGCTTTCGGAGCATCAAGGGCAGTGGGATTCGGGCAAGACCCGCGCCGATGCCCTCTTGGTGGTCTTGAACCGGCCCGTCGAGAACCTCAACCCCCGCATCAACGCCCGGGTCAAAGCCATGCTCGCGGCGGGCCTGCTCGACGAAATCCGGTCCTTGGTGGCCTCGGGGCGGTTGAACCCGGCCTCGCAGGCGGCTCAGGCGCTGGGCTACAAGCAACTGCTCGAACACCTCGCGGGCGGCATGTCGCTGGACGACGCGACCGAGCGGATCAAGATCGAAACCCGGCACTTTGCCAAAAATCAGCGCACGTGGCTGAAGAGGCTAGGGACATCCCCCGATTGCCTGGTGTTTGACGCATCTGCGGAAGAATCCTCAAAAATAGCGCAACATGTTGTAAATACAATACTTACAGCGTTCTAGATCGATCCGTTGCGGTTCGCCCGGCATCAAAGCCGTTCAGCGTCGCGTACGGACATGCCGAAAGCATGGCGCGGCCCGAGGGGGTTTGCCCGAGAGCGGTCGCCGCTTGACTCTGCGCCCCCGAGCGTGCTTTCCTACCCGTCCCCCGACCGGCCCCCTCTCCGGCAGGCGGCCGCGGCGAGTTCCTTCTTTATGGCCAAAGCACGCCCACCAACCACCAAGAGCCGACCCAAGGCGGCCAAGCCCGGCCGCGCCCCCGCCAATGCCGTGGCTGGCGCGGGGGGGGCGGTGGATGCGGACGGTGCGCCGTTCGAGGTCGAGGCCAAGGTGCCGGGCCGGCGTGCGGGTGGCGCGGGTGGTGGCGGCAGCGGAAAGAACCTGGTCATCGTCGAGTCGCCCGCCAAGGCCAAGACCATCAACAAGTACCTCGGTGGCGACTACCACGTGCTGGCCTCGATCGGCCACGTGCGCGATCTGCCCGGCAAGAACCCCAAGGGGGTCAAGAACCCCGTGCCCGGTGTGGACCTGGAGAACGACTTCGCCCCCACCTATGAGGTGATGGAGCGCAAGGGCAAGGTCATCAGCGAACTGAAGCGCTCCGCCAAAAACGCCCGCGAGATCTGGTTCGCCACCGATCCGGACCGCGAGGGTGAGGCCATCGCCTGGCACCTGGCGGAGGAACTGGGCGTCGATCCGCTCAAGGCCAAGCGCGTGATGTTCGCGGCGATCACCAAGGCCGAAATCCAGCGAGCGTTCAGCAACCCGCACCCCATCAACATGGACCGGGTGAACGCCCAGCAGGCGCGACGAATCCTGGACCGCATCGTGGGCTATCAGGTGTCGCCCCTGTTGTGGAAGAAGGTTGCGCGGGGCCTGAGCGCCGGAAGAGTGCAGAGCGTGGCCGTGCGTCTCGTCGTCGAGCGCGAGAAGGAGATTCGTGCGTTCATCCCGGATGAATACTGGACCATCGACGCGAACTTCACGCTGGAACTCGCCAAGGCCGCCGCGCTCGTGAAGGCGTGGCAGGAGCAGTTGGCCCAGCGTGATGAGAAGGGCAAGCCGCCCACGCAGAAGGTGCTCAACACGTGGCTGAACTCCGTCGCCGGTGTGCGGGCGGAGTTGGTGGAGGTGGCCGGCGAGAAGTTTGAACTGGGCGCGCTCGGCAAGGACGAGGGTGGCAAGGCGCTCGCGCCCGTTGATCTCTCAGCGCGGGCCAAAGAGGTGGCCGCGCTAGCGGGCCTGACGAACATCAAAGTGGAACTGCGAGAGGATGCGGACGGGCGGGGCCCGGCCAAGTTCGTGCGCACGCTCACGGGCAGCGTGAACCCCGCGACGCCGTACGCGATCACGGCGATCGAGAGCAAGCGCACCAGCACGCGCCCCGCGCCCCCGTTCATCACCAGCACGTTGCAGCAGGCGGCCAGCAGCCGTCTGGGCTTCGCGGCACGCCGCACGATGCAAGCCGCGCAGGGCTTGTACGAGGGTGTGGACATTCCCGGCGAAGGCCCCGTGGGCCTCATCACATACATGCGTACCGACTCGACACACATTTCAGGCGAGGCCCTGAGCATGGTGCGCGAGCACATTGGGGCCAAGTACGGCGCGAAGTATCTGCCCGAGAAGCCCAACTTCTTCACCAGCAGCAACAAGGATGCGCAGGAGGCCCACGAGGCCATCCGCCCCACGAACCTGAACCTGCCGCCGAGCAAGGTGAAGAGCGCCCTCAAGCCCGACCAGTTCCGCCTGTACGAGGTGATCTGGCAGCGGTTTGTGGCGTGCCAGATGATGCCCGCCCAGTGGGACCAGACGGCGGTGACGATCTCCGGCGGCACCGATGCGAAGCGGCCGGTGAGTTTCCGCGCCACCGGGCGTGTGCTGGCGTTCGACGGCTTCTACAAGGTGGCGGGCGTGCCGCAGAGCGCAGATGAGCAGATCCTGCCTCCCCTGGCCGAGGGCACGAAACTCGCGCCCTTCGCCATCGACCCCGAGCAGAAGTTCACGGCACCGCCCGCGCGCTTCAGCGAGGCGAGCCTCATCAAGATGCTCGAATCAGAGGGGATCGGCCGCCCCAGCACCTACGCCTCGATCATCGGCGTGATCCAGGACCGCAAGTACGTGGAGCAACTGGAGCGGCGCTTCTACGCCACCGACATCGGCGAGGCCGTGACGGACATGCTCATCAAGGCCTTCCCGCAGATTCTGGATGTGGGCTACACCCGCGAGATGGAGGGCCAACTCGACAAGGTCGAGGACGACCATCTCGACTGGGTGGACATGCTCAAGAAGTTCTACGGCCCGTTCAAGGACCAACTCGACCACGCGGATGAGAACCTCGGCCACGCCAAGGCCGAACTCAAGCCCGCGCCGGCCGAGTATCGCTGCGCCAAGTGCAAGAGTTCGCTGGTCTATCGCCTGGGCAAGAACGGGCGCTTCCTCTCCTGCTCCACCTATCCCGCGTGCGATTACGCCTGCCCCTGCGATCGCGACGGCAAGCCGCAGCCGATCCAGTCCACCGACATCGCCTGCCACAAGTGCGGCCGCGCCATGAACAAGCGCGTCGGTCGCTTCGGGCCCTTCCTGGGTTGCTCCGGCTATGGCGACAAAGAGCAGCCCTGCGACGGCATTCTGCGCTTCGACAAGAAGGGCCACGTCATCGCACCCGCGCAGCCGCCCGTGGTGACGGACATTCCCTGCCCCAAGTGCCAGAGCCCCATGAACCTGCGCCCCGGCAAGTACGGGCCGTGGCTCGGTTGCTCCAAGTTCCCCAAGTGCCGCGGCAGGGGCGATTACAAGAAACTGCCCGAGGCGCAGAAGACCGCGCTCGAAGCGACGCTCGCCGATTGGGACAAGCAGCACCCCATCCCGATCATCAAGACGATGGCGGGACGGGCGCTGACTGATGCCAAGGGCAAGCCGCTGCCGGATGCCCCCAACGCGCTGACGGGTGAAGATGGTGGCGCAGGTGATGATGCGGGCAAGACCATCGAGACCGTCGCCGATGAGTTGGGCGTGTAGGCCGGGCTGACCGCCAACTTTCAGCTGATCGTCAGCGTCGGTGTCCCCTGCTCCATGCGGTAACTCGCAAGCGCCACCTGCCCTTCGAGCGTCTGGATCATGCTGTCCAAGTCGCGCACCAGTGTTTCGCCGGCCACCGCCGCGTCAAAGTTCGCGCTGGGGTCGCCCGAGTCGCTGTTCTTCCGCAGGGCCATGTTGATGGGCACGCTCCCCAGGAAGGGCACGCCCAGGCGCTGGGCCATGGTCTGGGCCCCGCCGCGCCCGAAGATGTCGTATTCCTTGCCGTCATCACCGATGAAGTAACTCATGTTCTCAACCACGCCCAACACATCAATGCCCAGTTGCTGGAACATGCGCACGGCCCGCACGGCATCGTCCTGGGCCACGCGCTGGGGCGTGCACACCACCACCGCGCCGGTGAGTTTGAGCGTCTGCGCCAGCGTGAGGCTCACATCGCCCGTGCCCGGCGGCAGGTCGATGATGAGGTAATCCAGTTCGCCCCACTCGGTCTGCTCAACCAATTGCTTGAACGCGCCGTGCGCCATGGGCCCGCGCCAGATGAGGGCCTTCTCCGGGTCCACCAGTTTGCCGATCGTCATGGCCTTGATGCCGTGGACCATGAACGGCTGGAGCATGTTGCCGCGGATGTTGGTCTCCAGCGAATGCAGGCCGAGCATGGTGGGCAGACTCGGGCCGTAGATATCACCATCGAGCAGGCCCACGGCGTGCCCCTTGCGGGCCAGGCCCACGGCCACGTTCACCGCGATGGTGCTCTTGCCCACACCGCCCTTGCCCGCGCCCACCGCCACCACGTGCTTGGCCCACGGCAGCACCGGGGCCTGCTCCTGCATCGGGCCGCTCGGCTTGGGCGCGGCCGCGGGCTGCGCCTGCTGCGTGAGCGAAACCGTTTTGGGCTCACCCTGCGCCGGCGCTCCGTGGCCGCCGCGTGCGGGCGCACCGCCGCCCGGTGCCGCGTTCACCGCCAGTGCGGCGATCGGCTCGTTGCGTGCCGCGGCATACTGGCGTATCGCGACTTCTGCCGCGCGAAGCACCTGCCCGTGCTGGGCCGCAGGCACGGCGGCGAGGTCGAGCGTTACCGCCAGAAATCCGTCGCACGCGCTGGTCTTGAGCACGCACCCGCTCGCGGCCAGGTCTGTGCCCGTGGCAGGGTGCGGCACGGCGGAGAGGGCGGCAACAAGGTCTTGCTTGGTCAGCGGCATAGTTGGAAAACGGTAGGGGCGAGAACGCAGCAAGTGGCCCGCACGGGGGGCGAATCAGGGCGTAAAGGGCTTGGGCGGCCTGTCCCGCAGGCAATGAACGCCGACAATCATCGTTAGGCTCTGCGGTCGCGGTGCCATGATTCAGGCCCGCGGCGTGCATCGGGTTTCTTGGGGGTTTCCTGGGGGTCTTTGGAGATTGCCATGAACGTTCGCATAAACACGTCGGTCCGCCTCGCGTTGCTCGCGTCTCTCGCCGGCCTCGCCACTTCCGCTCAGGTGTCGCTTGCCCAGCCCTCGGCCGATGCGCCCCTCGGCGGGCCGCCCGTCACGCAGCGCGATGTGCCCGGCAACGACGGCGGCTTCTCGGGCATGGCCCAGCCACTGAGCAACAAGGACCGTGGCGATGCAGTTCCTCATCGCGCGTTCATGCAGTCCATCCGCGAGGCTCTGGGCAAGGATGCCCCCGAAGCCCTGCGCCTCACCGAAGACCAGCGGGCGGCCATCGAGTCCGCATCGCGCGAGTATCAGGCCCAGATGCAGACCTTCATGCAAGAACACAAGGGCGAACTCGGCGACGTGCGCGGCAAGTTCGGCAAGGCGGGCTTCCCGACGGAGGGCAAGGGCGGTGGCAAGGGTAAAGGTGACCGTGCCCGCGCCGGCGAAGGCATGCCGCCCGCGCCGCCCGTGGGCGAGCCGGAGGCCAACGCCGAGCAGAAGGCCGCCCTTGAGAGCCTCAAGGCGTTGCGGTCGCAGATGCCGCGCCCGGATGACACGCACACCAAGATCTGGGCCACCCTTCGCCCGGACCAGAAGCAGGCTGTCGAAGGTCGGCTTGAGGGGTTCAAGAAGCAGCGCGCCGAGCGCGAGGGCGAAGCCTTCGCCAAGCGCAAGAGCAAGGAACTCGCCGGCGGCAAACTCGACCCGGCGAACTTGGACAAACTTCTTGAGCGCGTGCCCGAGGCCCGGCGCGAGCAGTTGAAGAAACGCCTGGAGGGGATGACGCCCGAGCAGCGCCAGGAGTTCATCGAGAAGATGCGCGAGCGCGGCGGCAAGGGAAAGGGCCGTGGTGGTGATCCCACCGACGCGAGCCGACCCAAGGGCTGAACCGCTCGTCGATGCCAAGGAAAAAACGTGAACGCCACGCGGGCCGGGGCAGTGTGCCCGGGCCCGTTTTTCCATCGGCGCACCCACGCGGTGCAGTTGCCCGATATGCGAACTAAATGCAAACAGAATGTGAGATAGTGCCGGTGTGTGTGCGGGTTATCAACAAAGTTTGAAGCGATCTGAACCGTTCAGGACGATGGTTGGTAATCTGGCAAAGATCTCTCTCTCCTCCAGCGGGGCGCTGTCTAACGATGGCGCCCTGCTTGTCTTTTTGTTCGGGCCTGTTTTCTGCATTTTCTGGCGTGGGTCGCGGCTGAATCACCGCCGAACGCCACGCGTTGCCAGAACGAGGGATTTTTCGCATTGCCGATCGTGAAAACGTGATTCTCCATGCGTCGCGCGTCACGCCGTATCCCACCCGAACCAGCCGCTCTGGCGCCGCCCGCGTGGGTCAGGCCCCGACACCAGCGCCTATAAACCGCCCGCGTGACGCTCTCCGGCACGATTCTGGTTTCGGGCGCTGCGGGCTTTCTGGCCTCGCACGTGTGCGAGGCGCTCACGCGCCGCGGCGTGCGCGTGGTGGGGCTGGACAACTTCGATCCCTTCTACCCCCGGGCCGACAAGGAACGCAACCTGCGCGAGGCGCGGGCCGCGGGGGGCTTCGAGGTTGTCGAGTGCGACCTCTGCGATGAGCACGCCGTCCGCGCTCTCGTCGATCGGGTCCGGCCCGATGGGGTCATCCACCTCGCGGCCAAGGCCGGCGTGCGCCCCAGCATCACCGATCCGGTCGGCTTCGTGCGCGCCAACGTGCTGGGCACGCAGGTGCTGCTGGACGCGGCCCGGGCCGGCGGCTGCGGGCGCGTTGTCATGGCCTCCTCCAGTTCCGTCTACGGCAACGCGAAGGTGGTGCCCTTCAGCGAGGACGCGGTTGTGGATTCGCCCATCAGCCCCTACGCCGCGAGCAAGCGTGCGTGCGAACTCATCGCCTTCACGCACCACGCGCTCACCAAGATGCCCATCGCCTGCCTGCGGTTCTTCACGGTGTACGGTCCCCGCCAGCGGCCCGACCTGGCCGTGAGCCTGTTCTTGCGCAAGGTGGCCGCGGGCGACCCAATCGAGATGTTCGGCGATGGCACCACCAGCCGCGACTACACCTACTGCGACGACATCGTTGCGGGCGTGCTCGCGGCGTACGAGCGGATTGACGCGCACGGCCAGCGCGTCTGGAACCTGGGCAACAGTTCGCCGGTGAGCCTCGCCGACATGATCGCGACGATCGGGCGTGTGGTGGGGCGCGAGCCCAAGGTGGTGCGCAAGCCCATGCAGCAGGGCGATGTGGACCGGACCTACGCCGACATCTCTCGTGCCAGCGCCGAACTGAACTATCGACCCGGCGTGGCCTTTGAGGAGGGCGTGCGCCGTCAGTGGGCGTGGGCGCAGTCCTAAAAGCCCCCTCCCAGAGGGAGGGGGTGGGCGAGATCGGCGCTGCACACACGCCCGCCAACCGCCGAGGTCTCCGCATGGACGTGGGGGGTGGGCGAGATCGGCGCTTCGCCGCATCCCTAACGTGCCCGCGTGCCAGCGGAACACCAACACCCCGCGCTCGACGCACCAACGGCCGCCGCGCCACGCTGCCCGGCGTGCCGATACGACCTCTCCGGCACGCCCCCGACGTGGACGCACGCCTGCCCGCTGCGCGGCACGTGCCCGGAGTGCGGGGCCGTGTTTGCCTGGAGCGATCCGTTTTGCGCCGCCGTGCTGGCGCCCCCCTGGCTCTTTGAGTACACCCACCGCTCAGGGCCCCGCGCGTGGCTGGCCTGCGCGGCCCGTGTGCTCATCCCTTGGCGCTTCTTTGATGAATCGCGCGGCATCGCCCGGGCCACGCCGGTGGTGGTGCGCAGGGTCGTGCGCTTCACGGTGATGTCGTTGGTGCTGTCGCACGTTCTCGTGGCGATCCTCACGACCGTGCAATCGGTGGACCGCCTGCGGCCCGCGTTCGCCTTCGGCACGCCCCCGCAAAGGCAGGAAGCAGCGTGGCGTGTGGTGGTGCCCTTGGTCTGGCCGTACGGGGGCTTTGGGTGGACGGCGCACTGGTCCTACCGGCCCATGCTCGGCACGGCGTGGTGGTTCTTCATGCTGTGGGTGGTGCTGATCGGCCCCTGCGTGTGGGCGGTTTCGCGGGGTGTGCGGAGTTCGCACGGGGAGGGGGCTGCGGGCGCGGCGCCGGCGCGGCTGCTGCGCATCAGCGCGTACGCAACAGTCGTGGTCCCCGTGGCCATGGCCTGCTGGAGCGGGGCGTTCACGGCCTATGTCCTGGGCTTGTGGCCGCGCGGCAGCGCGCTGAGTTCACGCATGACCGGCATGGTGTACTCGGCCTGGTTGCCGGCGAGCCTGATGGGTCTGTGGGTGCTGCTGTATTGGCTCAGCGGCGGCGCGGGGCACCTGGGCGGCGGGCGTGCCCGCCTGCGCGTGCTCTGCGGCCTCGTGCTGGCGTGCATCGTGGCGGCGTGCGTCGTGTGCGTGTGGCCCGGCAACACGCTCTGGCCGGTGATCCGCGCGGCGGCGGCGGGGCCGTGAAACGAAACACGTCCGCAGCGCTTTGGCGCCGCGGACGCGGTGGAAGGAAGGCGTAGTTGGGCCCCTCGCTGGGCGGGGGCACGAGCAGGGGGGGAGGCTCAGTCGTACAGGGCCGTGGTCGCGGGCAGCGGGGCGGGGCTGAGTTTGAGCGTGGTTTCGATGCGCCAGTTGGATTCGGTGGTGTGCCGCTCCGCGTGGAAGATCTTGAGCATGTACTGCTTGCCGTCCTCCAGCCAGGCCAGGCGGTCGAGTTCCAGATACTGCTCCACCTTGCCGTGGATGCCGCCCAGGTCGATGACGAGTTGGCCGTCGATGAAGACCCACACGTCGTCATCGCCCGTGAACTTGAAGATCTGCCCTTTGCCCTTCTCGAAGATGAAACTCGTCTCCACCTCCGTGGTGAAGTGGAAGTTCTTGCCCGTGCTCGAGTAGTTGCCGAAGAGTTCCCCGTTGATGGGGAAGAACCCGGACTTGGACTTCCAGGGTTCGTCGGTCGCCGAGTCCATCACGTACTTGTTCGTGCCCGCCACGCGGTTGAGCACGAGCGGCACGTTCTTCGACACGTTCACGCCCGAGACGTCGCGGTACCACTGGGCGAACGACGCGGCCGACTTGAAGCAGTACGAACTGTTGTTGCTCGCGTACGAGCCCGCCACGTCGCCCAGCGACGCGTTGTAGAGCGCGGGGTTGATCTGGCGGCCCGACTTGTCCTTCCAGTGCTTGCTGATGGCCTTGCCCTGAAGGTTGTTGGCGGTGGGCTTGCCCTGAGAATCAAGCGCCGTGTTGAGCGCCCCGACGCGCAGGTTGCAGATGCCCGTTTCAAAGTCGTCGTGCCCGCCGCTGGAGCCCTTGTGCTTGAAGTCGCGCACCGTCGCGTTCACGTTCAGCGATGCCGGCAGATACGCGTACGCGTCGTCCGCCGAGTTCGCCTGGCTCACCGAGATCGCCACCCCCGTGCCCGCCAGGGCCGCGACGGCCAGGAGCGGGACCACCCACTTGGCGACACGCGGCGGCTGAGGCGTGCGAGCCTGGGGGCAGCGGAGCGGCTTGCAGGAGAGGCGGTCGGGCGTGGGTGCGGGTGTGTTGTCGGCCATGGCGGTCGCTCCGTTGCCGCTCGCGTGCTGCGCGTGCGGCCGGCCCGGCGCATCGATCCAGCGTCGGGGCCACACGGCCCACCACGCGAGCAGCGTCGGACCCTCTCAACGTGCGATTGGGCCGCGGCCCGTGCCAGTGAAGACGGCGCGGCAGGGTGTCAAGGGCGCGCGTCTGTGCGGCTCCGGCAGGGGCAGCACAGACTCCGGGCGTGCCGAGCCCGAGAATCGCGCCGAAACTGCGGCCCGCGCGCCGTTCGGGCCGACGTATATTCGTTCTCGGAGCACGCGCTCTGCATGGCTCGCCGCTCACGGCCAACGGCTCACGGCTTCTGGAGGATGCGATGGATCGCTTTGAGATACGCGGCGGCACACGCCTGACGGGCAAACTCACCGTGAAGGGCGCCAAGAACGCCGCCCTCCCCCTGATGTGCGCCTGCCTCCTCACCGACGAACCTGTCATCATGCGCGATGTGCCCGACCTGGCAGACATCGCCTCCATGCGCAAACTCCTGGGCACGCTGGGCGTGGAGGTGGAGTACACGCCCGACCTCCGCCTCAACGCCCCCGGCGGCATCACGCGCATGCACGCCACCGACCGCACCGCCTGCCACGCCGAGTACGAGATCGTCCGCACCATGCGCGCCAGCATCTCGACGCTCGGCCCCATGCTGGCGCGCCGGGGCGAGGCCCGCATCTCCCTCCCCGGCGGGTGCGCCATCGGCGAGCGGCCCGTGGACCTGCACATCCGTGGCATGGCCGCGCTGGGGGCACAGATATCCCTCCAGGGTGGCGACATCGTCGCCAAGGCCCCCAAGGGCGCTGGTGGTGTGCCCCGCCTCAAGGGGGCGCGGGTGTTTCTGGGCGGGCCCTTCGGCAGCACCGTGCTGGGCACGGCCAACGTGATGTGCGCGGCCACGCTCGCCGAGGGCACCACCCTCATTGAGATGGCCGCGTGCGAGCCGGAAGTGGTGGACCTGGCCAACATGCTCATCGCCATGGGCGCGCGCATCACCGGCGCGGGCTCCCCCCGCATCATCATCGAGGGCGTGCGCGAACTCCACGGCGTAGACCATCGCGTCATGGCTGACCGCATCGAGGCGGGCACCTACATGTGTGCCGCGGCGATCACCAACGGTGATATCACGCTGGAAAACTGCCCGATCGACGCCCTCATGGCGACGCTCGACCATCTCCATCACATGGGCGTGACGGTGACGTGGGACCAAGGGATGGACCCATTGCGGACGACGGCCCGCGTGACGGCCAGCCGCGTGCTCAACCCGATCGAGGCGACGACGCAGCCGCACCCGGGCTTTCCGACCGACCTGCAGGCCCAGTTGATGGCGGTGCTGACGCTGGCGGATGGCAACAGCGTGCTGACGGAGCGGATTTTCACCGAGCGGTTCCTGCATGTGGCCGAACTCTCGCGCATGGGGGCCAAGTTGTACCGGCAGGGGGCCACGGTGGTGGTCTCGGGCGTGCGCAAACTGGTGGGTGCACCGGTCATGGCCAGCGACCTGCGCGCCAGCGCCTGCCTGGTGCTGGCGGGCCTTGCCGCGGAGGGCCAGACGATCGTGAACCGTGTCTACCACCTCGACCGCGGCTACGACCGCATGGACGAGCGGCTGAAACTGCTGGGGGCCGACATTGTGCGTGTGAACGACCGGGAACCCGCGGCTGTGGCGTGAGGCACGCCGCGATCCGCGAAGATATTCACCACAAAGACACAGAGGGCACAAAGGAAGACAGAGAACCGGAATGGATGCGAGAGCGGTCCAACCTCCCTGTCCGCCGCCCTCGTGCCCAGCGTGCACGCGATTGCAGCGAGCCAAGCCCGGCGATGACCCTTTCTACCTCGCCGTGTTTCGCGAATCGATTGCCATCTTGCACAAGCACCAACGCTATCCCGGATGGTGCACGTTGTGGTTGAAGGACCACCACGAGCACCTGGCGCTGCTGCCGCGCGAGCGGCAGGAACGGCTGCAACTCGATGTCCTCGACCTTGCCGCGGCCATGCACACGGCCTTCGACGGCCCCGGCGATCCCTCCCGCGGCATTCCCCCCGGCCCCATCCGCATCAACTATGAATGCCTGGGCAACGTGGTCGCGCACGTGCACTGGCACCTGATTCCCCGGCGTGCCACCGACCCCGACCCGCACGCCACCGTGTGGGTGCGGCCCGTGGCAGAAACAGATCGCGGCTGCGATGACAGCATGCGCGATCGCCTCATGGAAATGCTCAAAGCCGCGTGCCCGCGATAGACCCGGGGCCGCAGCGGTGCGTACCTTGTGCCGCGGCATGAGCGAACCAAGCACAAGCGCGTCGTCGGGTTCGCTGGGCCCCGCCCTCGAGCCCGCGCTCATCGCCGCCACGCAGGGCCGCCTCTCCTCCATCCGCTGGTTCCGCTCAGACTGGCAGCGCGGCGGGGGCTCCACGGCCCTGGCGGTCTACGTGCCGCAGCCATCCGCGCCGGCCATCGAGGTCGTCGTCAAGGTGCCCGTCACCTTCAACGAGATTCGCTGGACACGTGAACTCTCCGATCGTGCCGCGGCCGCGGCAGATCCGTCTCCCCCCACGCCGCGCTTGTTGGCGGGCGATGTGCGCCTGGGCGGCTACGACCTGGGCTGGCTTGTGCTGGAGCGCCTGCCGGGCCACCCGCTCGGTGCCCACGCAGGCCCGGCGGAGGCGGCCGCGATGGTGGCGGCGCTTGACCGCTTCCATGTGCTCGCCGGCGCAGTCTCGTCGGCCCACGATGCCCCGCCGGGAAAGCAGTTGGACTTCGAGAAACTCATCGCGGCCAGCCGCGCCGTGGTCAAGCACGGCGTCATCGCCGAGAGCCAGAAGTGGAACAACGAACTCAAGGCCGTGAGCAAGGCCCTGCCCGCGCTCCTGCGGCACTGGCACGAGCGTGCCATCGACACATGGTGCCACGGAGACCTGCACCCCGGCAACGCCATGTGGCGGCACGCGGCGGCGGAACCACGCGCCGCGGTGCTCATTGATCTGGCGCTCGTTCACCCCGGCCACTGGGTGGAGGATGCCCTCTACTTCGAGCGCGTCTACTGGGGCCGCAGCGAACTCCTCGGCGAGAAGAGCCCCGTGGCCCTCCTTGCGCAGCGGCGGCGCGAGCGCGGCGTGCACAACCCGGACGATTACACCGTCGTCGCCGCGGCCAAGCGTGTGCTCATGGCGGCCGCTGCCCCCGGCATGGTGGAGGTGGAGGGCAACCCCAAGTACCTGCACGCGGCCCTGGAGTTGATCGAGCGATATCTGCCCGCGGGGGCGCGTTAGCCGCGCCAGATCGCGTTGCCGGCGGGCTCAATGAGGCCCCGGCGCGAGCCGGGGCTTTTGCGCTGGCAACGGCCACACTGCCCGCTGCTCCGGAGCGCCGCAGCGAAAGAGCCCCTGCTTGCGCAGGGGCCTCATTTGAACGCTCTGTCAAGGGCGCCGGGCCGATGCGCGACGTCTGGCGGTGCGCGCGGCCGGGCGTTTGGCACGGGGTTTGGCGCGGGCCGGCCCCGTCGGGCGAGACGTGCGCGCCGGGGCCGACGCCACGGCGCGGCTGGGCTTCCTGCGTATCGCGTGCGCCACCAGTTTGCCGATCGCCGCGATTGCGTCGGGCGTCGCGGGGGCCGCCGTCCCGTTGAGCGTGCGCACGGGGCCGATGCGCCGGGCCGCCGCCAGCGCCGCCGCACGAAGGTGCGGGCAGCAGTCGCCCACGGCGATGAGCGCCTCGATCATGGAAACCCGTGCCTGGTTTGGCGCGCTGTGCACCTGACCCTCGATGCGGTCAATCACGGAGTAGAGCAACGCATCGTCCACGCTCACGCCGCCACGCATCATGGCCGAGAGCGTGTCGTACGCCACGGTGAGCGTGTACTCCTCGCGTGACGTGGCCCACTCGGTGAAGCGCGTGAGGGCCGCGGCAGACCGCGCGGCCGCGGCGCCGAAGGCCCCGCTTGCCGGAGCGCACTTCACCAGCCGCGCCCAGCGGTCGAGCGCATCATCGTCCAGCGCCCGCGGGTCGGCAAGGAGGGCGCCCAGCATCTGTGCATCAAAGTTGCCGCTGAACCAGAGTTCCTCGGCCACCTCGTGATTCATCTGCACCTTGCTCGCAAGGTCCTTGATCGCCGCGGGGCTCACGCCGAAGATCTCGCCCGTCGCGCCCTGGCGCGGGAAGAGTTTGCGGTTCTGGGCCGTGCCCTCACGCCGCAGCGCACGCATCACGACATGAAAGTCGTACTCCACCGGGCGCGCCACGGGGCGGGCCGGCACCGCCTTGGCCGTCACGACCACTGTCGGCCGCGCGGCCTTGCGCGGCTTGCTTTGGGGCGCTCTCTTGGCTTGCAGCGTGGGCATCGTGTCGCCTCCAGGCGGCCTCCGGGGCCGCGTGGTTGTGGGAGGAAGCGAATGTTACGACCGCCGCGCGTGGAACACCCCCGCAAACATAAAAAAACCCCGGCCATCGCCGACGCAATAGTTGTCTGTTAGGTGCTTCGGCCGTGGCCCCAGTCGCCCAGACCCCGCCCTTTCGCCCCTCCACACGCCGGGCCGGGTTATCCGCCACCCTGGCGCACGATGAGCAGGATGTTCACACCCACGCTGAGCACGAGCAGGACGCACATCAGGGTGAAGAGCGCGATGCCCACGGTCCGGTGCTTGGGAGACACCGTCGGGTCTTCCTTGAGGTGCACGGGTGCCGCGGCTTCGGCCTGCGCGATGCTGGCCAGATCGGCCCCGGCCAGGTCCTTATGGGCCATGGGCGGGTCGTTGCCAGCCCGCACGGCCCGCAGGTCGATCAGCAGGTCTTTGCAGTTCTGGTAGCGGGCCTTGGGGTCCTTGGCCATCATCATTTCGATGACCTCGGAGATGCCCGGCGTGAGTTTGGGGTTCACATGGTCCGGCGGCACAAGCGCCTCTTTGAGGTGCTTGTTCATCACCGCCGACGGGTTCTTGCCGTCGAACGGCACCGCGCCAACCACCATGTGATACAGCGTCGCGCCCAGCGAGTAGATGTCCGCCGGGGGGCCGATCTTCAGTTCACCGCGGATCTGCTCGGGCGAGATGTAGTACGGCGTGCCGAAGGCCTTGCCCTTTTCCTCCTCCGCGGCCTCCTTGTCGGCCACCGCGCGAGCCAGGCCCATGTCCGCCAGTTTCGCCACACCCTCCTTGGTGAGCATGATGTTCTTGGGCTTCACATCCCGGTGAATCAGCCCGCGCTCGTGCGCGTGCAGCAGGGCCTCGGCCATCTGCAGCGTGATCTCAAGGGCCTCTTTCTCGCTGTACCGCTTGTGCTTGATGATGTCGTCGTACACCGTCCGCCCGTCCACATACTCCATCACGAAGTAGTGAACCTCGCCCGCCTTGCCCACGTCGTAGGCCTGCACGATGTTCGGGTGGTTGAGCAGGGCCGCGGCACGCCCCTCCGAATAAAACCGCTCCACGAACTGCACGCTGCCGGTGAACTTCTTGGGCAGCGTCTTGATCGCCACCATGCGGTCCAGCGAGAGTTGCTTGGCCTTGTACACCGCGCCCATCGCGCCCTTGCCCAGCGCCCCCAGCACCTTGTAGCCGGGAATCTGCTGGCCGCTCTTCTCGGCCTCGGCCTGCTGCCTCAGCCGGTCGATCTGCCGGTGCGTGGCGTAGCCGCGCTCGATCAGCAGTTCGGCGATGGAGCGCTGGTTCGCGCTCTCCACCATCGAGCGCTGCAGTTCCAGCACGTGCTGCAGTTCTTCGCTGGTGGCAATGCCCTGGTCCACCACCACGCGCCCGATGATCGTGTCAACGTTGCTGCTGCTGCGGCTCTTTTCCTTCGCGTCGCCCGCCCGTGACCCGCTCGCCGAATCCCCCGCGCCCGTCCGGCTCCCGCCGCTCACATCCGGCAGCGCGGCCGTCGGATCCATCGGATTCGTCTCGGCCAGGTCGTGCTTCTTGTCGGGAACGGTGCTCATGGCAGAGGCGGAGAGCACCGACGTGCCGGTCAATGGAGACGAGTGCGATAGGTCTCTGTTCGCACTCTCTGGCTCCAAGCCCGAGAACGCCGGTGCGGCTTTCATCGGTTCGACAGGCATACTACCAAAGTTACGAGAGGCCCGGCCGCGCAGTTCCGCCCGATCCGGTTCTGGATGGTGAGAAGCGACCAGATCACGGCGATTTCACACCCAACGGCCCCATAACGCGCAAGTGTCGCGCGAAAACGCTTACACGGGAAGCGGAGGAGCTGGCCGGATCGGTGGACAACCTGTCGGCGACACCCTCCCTAGCGGGGCATGCAGCCCGAACATGCAGCCCGAACATGCAGCCCGACCGTATAGGGAGGGCTTGGCTTGTCCCGCGTACTACCCGCCAAAGCCCTCCCTTACGGTCGGGCTGCATGTTGGCAGGGCGGTAATCTGGGCGGGTCGCTCGATCCGCGGGTAAGAATCTCGCGTATGGAACGTCTGGACACGCCGCGCTTCTGCGGGCATCGTGTCTGGCGGGCATTCTGCCCGTGGTCTGGCGTGATTCGTCCATCTTCACACACCCGGTGCCGCATGGCTGAGCGAAAGCCCGCGTTCACACTGATCGAACTCCTGGTGTCGATCTCGATCATCGGCGTGCTGGTGTCGCTGCTCGCGCCCGCGCTGGCCCGCGTGCGCAGCGCGGCAAGGCAGGCCAAGAGTCTCTCGAACCTGCGCCAAGTCGGCATCGCGACCGGCGAGTACATGAGCGCCAATCGGAACTCGCCCCCGTTCATCCCGGTTTACAACTGGAACCGGAACTCGCCGCTGCCGGGCTGGGAGACCAATCTGAACATGGTCAAAGGCTTCTGCACCTGGACCTGGGCAGGCAAGAACAACGCCCAATGGTGGTACGACGATGCTGCTGCCAAGCGCTGGGACTTCGCGGCGCAGAGGCGGCCGCTCAACCTCTACCTGGGGGAGTACCCCTTCACTCGCCCTGCGAACTACGACAACTTCACCGAACACCATCTGCGGAAGGAGTATGAGATTCCTGTCCTGCAAGACCCCACCGACCGCGAGACCTATCAACGCGAATGGTGGCTGAACGCCGACCGGCCCAAGTCCACGCCGGGTATCAGTTCCTATGACGACGTCGGGACGTCGTACCATTTCCAACTCAAATGGCTCGACACGGCTCAGGAGTTGATGGGCAAGGCCAAGGCGAACCTGCCGCACTACACGTTCAGGTTCGGGCTCCGCTTGCTCCGCATCGGCGTGGATTCCCAGCCAGCGCTGCAACTGCTTGCCAACGACCAATACGCTGATGCCGTCGCCAACGCTCGCGCGTCCGACTATCGCATTGTCAACGGCTATGGCGATGTGAATCAGTCGGTCATGTTGTTCTTCGACCTCCACGCCGCGTACAGGCGGGTGACCCCCGGTCGGCTGCCCGAGTCCTACGTGAACGGGGAGTACCGCATGACGGTCTTTGATATCCCTGTCGCACCCAGCGATCTCCCCTAGCGGCCGCACGACCCACCGGGTTTGTTCTGTCGCCTCCTCGCTCCGTTGGAGCCCCCCATGCCCCGCATCGCTGTTGTTCTCTGCGGTTGCATCCGCGCCGGCGTGCCGCGGGTCCCCGTGTGCACGAACGCGTGATCGCACGCACCGAGCGCGCTGCCGCGCTACGTGATGGCCGCCTCTCAGCGTGGAGCCCATTCACCGCAGAATGTGCGGTGAATGGGCTCGCTATTCGCCGCAAGTTGTGCGGCGAATACTGGAACCGCCCAGGCGGAACGGGCTTTGCCCGTTGAGCCCCCGGTGTCAGGGGCTTCTTCCTCCGGACCGCTTTCGCCCCCCGTCCGCGTGCCGCGCTCCTGTAGAATCCACCACTCGCCCGGAAAGGATCGTCCCCATGGCCCCACGCATCGCTGTTGTTCTCTGCGGCTGCGGCCGCGCCGATGGTTCCGAAATCCACGAGTCCGTCAGCGTCCTCGTCCACCTCGCCCGCCTGAACGCGGCCTACACCTGCTTCGCACCCGATCAGTGGCAGGCCGGCGTCGTGAACCACGCCACCGGCGAACCCGCACCCGGCGAGAAGCGCAACTGCCTGGTGGAGGCCGCACGCATCAGCCGCGGCAACATCCAGCCCCTCACCACCCTGCACGAATCCGCCTTCGATGCCGTCATCTTTCCCGGCGGCTTCGGCGCGGCGAAGAACCTGTGCACGTTTGCAGCCGACGGCGCGGCGGCCCGCGTCATCCCTGATGTCGAACGCGTCATCAAGGGTTTTCACGCCGCGGGCAAGCCCATCGGCCTCTGCTGCATCGCGCCCGTGCTGGCGGCCAAGGTGCTGGGCACCAGGAACGGCGGCCCCGGCTGCCGCGTGACGGTGGGCCAGAGCCCCGAAGTTGGCGCGGCCATCGCCTCCTGGGGCTCCACCAGTGTGCCGGTGGCCGTCGATCAGGCCGTGGCCGACGACGACCAGCGCATCTTCACGAGCCCCGCGTACATGGATGACCACGCCACCCCGTGGCAGGTGTACACCGGCATCGGCCGGATGGTCGAGGCCACCGTGGCTGCCTGCCGCGTGCCAGCGCACGCAAGGTGATCCGCCCGCCTCACTCGTCCGGCATCGCCAGCGGCTCGCTCCGCGCCTCGGCCTCCGCCGCGGTCAGCACTTCATCACTGCGGAACCGCAGCACACGCCCGCGCTCGTGGTCGGTGTTCAGCACGAGAGCGTTCGTGCCGATCGGCAGCACGCCCTCGTCCGCCTTCTCGTGCCCCAGAATGAACAAGCCCGCCCCCAGCGACGCCGCGAGTTGGTCCAGGTGCTTCTGCTCGTGCCCCCGTCCCCACACCAGCAGGTGCGCCGAGCCCCGGCGTGGCACATAGTCATCGTCGGTCAGTTCGTGGTCCAGCACCGTCGCGTCGAACCGGTCCATCAGTTCCGGGCTGGGCAGACTGTGCGTGCAGAGGGTGTCTCGCGTTGCTCCGTCCATCCCGCGCGGCACATGGCACCTCAGCGCCAGCGGCATGGAACGGATGAAGTCGCCGATGGCGTCCTGCACCGCCGCCGCATCGTCACCAAACGCGTACTCCACCGCGTCGTTGAACGCGCCCACCACGTTCAGGCCGTCCTTCACGATCCCCGCGCCCACGATCTGGGCCAGTTCGTGGTTGGCCAGCAGCGTGTGCACATGCTCCGCAAACGCGGCCTTGAGCGCGGCGATGCGCGTCAGCGCTCGGAACGAAAAGTCCATCCCGTTCACCAGGCGGTCCGAGTGGATGATCTCATGGAACGTGATGTGAGCGGTGGTGCCTTGGGTACCCCCACTCTCCGAGTGGGGCCTGCTAGCAGTCCGGCCAGAAGGAGTGGGGGGCCGCTCGCCGCTCCCGTCCATGCCCGCCATGCGCACCAGCCGCGCCAAGTGCAGCGGGTTGTCGTGCAGGTCGCCCGTGGCGATCACAGCGGCCGCTTGCTCGATGTGGTCTGTGCTGCCCCTGCGGCACGCCGCGTCCCGGTTTGCCGCCGCGCCCGCTCGCAGCGCGGCGATCACCGGCTCCGCCCGCGTCAGGTCAAGGCCCGTAAGCACATCGCTCACGCTTCACTTCTTCTTTTTCTTGAAGTCGCTGATGTCCTCGAGGTCCACCGAGTCATCATCCGCCGCCAGGGCCGCGCGCGAGCCGCTCTTGCTCTTGGCGTTCTCATCGTCCACCCGTGCCCACGAGCCGCTGCGTCGCAGTTGGCCCTCCGCCGCGAGTTTGGCCTTCACCAGTTGCAGGCGATCCGCCACCACGCCCATCGTGTCGGGCCTGCCGGCCGGCTCGATCTCCACACACTCCATGATCAGGTCGCTGAAGATCTGCGGCACGCGTTTGTTCAGTTCCGCCGGCGGCGTGGGCCGCGGAATCAGCGTGTCATCAATCGAGCCCACCAGCGAATCGGGCTTGGCCAGGGCCGTGGGCACGAAGCGGTGCGTGAGGGCCCAGTACATCGTGGCGCCCAGGTTGTAAATATCCGTCTTGTGCGTGATGGGGCGGCGGTGCACCTGCTCGGGGGCGATGTAGTCGGGCGTGCCCTGGATGCGTTTCTTCACCGTGTTCATCGGGCACGACTGGCCCAGGTCGATGATCTTGGCAACGTCCTTCTCGTCCACGATGATGTTGTTGGGCTTCATGTCCGCGTGCACAAAGCCCTGCGCGTGCATGTAGGCCATGCCCCGCGCCACCTGCTCAAAGATGTGCGCCGCCTGGTCAAACGTCTTGGGCGGGCGCTTGTCCACGCTCACACCGTCCACCAGTTCCATCACCAGCAGCAGTTCCCCCACGCTCAGGATGCCGTCCTTGATCTTGATCATCCGTTCGATGCGGCGAACGCCCGGGTGGTTCAGTTTGCTGGCCACCTGATACTCGAGTTCGGACTGCTCCAAGAAACGGGCGTCCTTTGAGTCGCCCTTGGCCACGTGCTTGAGGGCCCAGATCTGCTTGCTCTTCGCGTCCTGAACGAGATAAATGATGGAGGCCGCGCCACGCCCGATCTCGGACATGACCTTGAAGCCTTCAACCTCGTCGCCAGACTTGAAAGTGCGTGCCACGGCCGGTGCAATCCTGCTGACGCTGTTCCCGGCATCGCGGGGTGGGGAGGCGGTAGGGGTATCGGCGGCAGCACAACGCTGCTCGCGGCGGGGCCAATACCGGCCCGCCGTGCCAAGGTTCGGAGTGTACGCCGCGTCCGCCATGAAGTTCTGGCAGGAGAACGTTCGTCCCCCGCCCGGCAATGCACGCGCCGGGACAGAACTTCCGCCTGCCCGCTCTCACCCCGCCCGCCTCACGAATACCGGACGATGCACCCCAGAGCCCGCAACCCGTCCGTCCAGCGGATCTTCTTCCCCTCCTCGTACGTCCTGCCGCTGTAACTCACGCCCACCTCGTACACACGCCATTTGGCCCGGGCCACCTTCGCCGCCAGTTCCGCCTCCACACCAAACCCGTCCTCCTGAATCGTCAGACCCGGCCGCTGGCCGTCTCCCTGCACCACCGCCCGTGTGAACGCCTTCGTGCACGTCATCATGTCCGTGAGGTTCAGGTTCGTGAAGGCGTTGGAGAGCAACGTCAAGCCCCGGTTCGCCACGCTGTGCCAGAAGTACAGCACCCGGTGGCTCTGCCCGCCCACAAAGCGGCTGCCGAAAACCACATCCGCCCGCCCGTCCAGAATCGGCCCCAGAATGTGCGGGTACTCCGCCGGGTCATACTCCAGGTCCGCATCCTGCACGATCAGCACATCCCCCGTCGCCGCGGCCAGCGCTGTCCGCAACGCCGCGCCCTTGCCCTGGTTCCGCTCATGACGAATCACGCGCAGGCCGGGCGTGCCCGCGGCCGCGAGCCCCTCCAGCACACCCCTCGTGCCGTCGGTCGAGGCATCATCAACAACCACGATCTCCTTCTCCACGCTCGCCCCGCCCGGTCCGTGCACCGCCGCCCTGCCAACCCGCGCCACCACCTCCGCCACGGTCGCGGCTTCGTTGTAGCACGGAATGAGGATCGAGAGTTTCACGCCTGCGGATGGCCCGTATCAGAGGGTACGGCGCACCCCGCCGCGGGCACCCCAACGCATATCCTTTGCACCGATGGAACGCACCTTTTCAGTCGTGTTGGTTCCCCAGCCCGAGGGCGGGTATTTCGTCCAGTGCCCATCGCTGCCCGGCTGCTACAGCCAGGGCGAGTCGGTCGAGGAATCGATGGCCAACATCCGCGAGGCGATTGAGTTGACGCTGGAAGACATGGCCGCCTGAGCAGTACCGCCAACTGAACGATGGCCGGAGTGCCAGTCACTGCGCGGCCCGGTGAGGGGTAACCTTGCCCCTCTCGGAGGCTCCCCATGCACCCCACCGCGCCACTCGGTCACATCACCGTCCTCCCCGCCGATTCCAACCAGGCACTCGGCATCGGCCAGTTCGCCGTCGATTTTCTCTCCGACACGCCCGGCAAACGCGCCGAGCCCGACGCGGCTGTCCTCCAGCGCACCAACCAGTTCCACGTTGATTCGGTCATCTGCGGCGTCTCCGCCCTCGCCCTGGGCACCAATGCGCCAACCGTCCTGCGCAGCGAAGCGCTCCGCTACATCGCCCCCACACCCGGCCACGGCACCATGTCCGGCCGCCCCGGGGCGCCCGTCTTCGGCAGCGCGCTGCGCCTCATGCCTGAGAAGGCCATCGTCGCCAACTGCGCCGCCGTGCGCGAGTGGGATTCCAACGGCACCAACTTCGGCTACAACGCCGCCCTCGGCCACACAGCCGGCGAGTTCGGCCACAACGACTTCTACCCCGTCGCCGTCGCCGCGGCTCAGATGCGCGGGCGCGACGGCGCGTACGCCCTGCTTGGGTGCATCCTCCTCGACGAGATCCGCGGCCGCCTCGCCGAGGTCTACAGCCTCAAGACCTACAAGATCGACCACGTCCTGCACGGCGCCATCGCCTCTGCCGCGACGTACGGGGCGATGCTGGGTGCAACCCCCGAGCAGATCGAATCCGCCATCGGCATGGTGGTGGCCCACCACGTGCCCTTCCGGGCCATCCGCCACGGCAAGCAACTCTCCGATAGCAAGGGCGCCTCCGCCGCGATCAGTACGGAGGCGGCCATCCTCTGCATGCAGCGCAGCATGGCCGGCTTCATCGGCCCCAAGGACATCTTCCGCAACCCCGAGGCCGTCTTCTGCCTCTTCCAAAAACCGCCCGAGAAGGGCATGAGCCCCTTCAACCTCTTCCTCTCGCGCAAGGGGAGCGACTTTTCCGTCATGGGCATGCACTTCAAACTCGGCCTGTACGAGCACCAGAGCGCGGGCGCGCTCCAGGCCCTGCTCGACCTGCTCGCCAAGCACCCGGCGCTGCTGGCAGATTCGGGCGGCGGCCGCATCCGCCGCATCAAGGTCATCGCTTACGAGCCGGCCTTCCACATCATCGGCGACCCGGCCAAGCGCGACCCCCACACGCGCCAATCCGCCGACCACAGCATGGTCTACATCCTCGCCACGCTCCTGCACAAGGCCCTGAAGAACAAGTCCGCCGATTGGGCCACGCTCATGCTCGGCCCGCACGACTACACCCACGAGGCCATCCACAACACGCTGACCCGCGCCCTGATGGACAAGATCGAGTTCGAGCACGGCGGCATCGAGTATGACCGCCGCTACCCCGAGGGCATCCCCACATCCGTCATCATCACCGATGATGCCGGCAGCGACCACGACAGCGGCCTGGTCATGTTCCCCACCGGCCACGCCCGCAACACCACCGCCAACCTCGCCGCGTTGCTCGATCACAAGTTCACGCTCTTGGGCTCGCTGGGCGTGGCCGACCCCAAGGCCTTGGTGAAGCGGTTGGCCGGGTTGGAGAAGAAGAGCGCCAAGCAGGTGGCGGAGTTGTACGACTTCGAGATTCTCAGCCGCGGGAGGTTGGAGTAGCACGAGCGGCTCATGAGTTTCAAGCGACAGAAAGTGCTCGCTGCTCTGGCCCGTCGTGGTGTCTTCATCCTGCGCGAGGGCGGTGCTCATAGCATTGTTGGTGTGCCCGGCGGCGCGGCCACATCGCTCCCTCGCCACAGAGAACTCGACCGCCACACCGTCCGCGCTATCGCCAAGCAACTCGGGATCGATCCGCAGGAACTCACCAAGGACATCCGTTGAAGACCTACCACGCCACAGTTCAAGCCGGCGACGACGGCTGGCTTGTCGCCGAAGTTTCCGGCCTGCGCGTGCCCGGCCAACGCCGCGCGGGTATCGTCACCCAGGGCCGCGACCTTGACGAACTCACGTTCATGGTCCGCGATGCCATCGCCGCGCTCACCGGCCAAGACGGCTTCGCGATCCAGTTGCTCGTGCCCGCAGATGTGGCCCGCGCTGGCTCCCCCCCCGCGCCGCCCGCCCGCCGCCGCGCTCAGCGTCGCGCCGCCTAACGCCCCCGTCTTGGGTACCACCACACTCCGTCTGGTGTTCTTGTGCATCTCACACCGCCAACCCACCCAACCCCGTCAGCCCCAGCGGCTCGCGGCACCAGAACGGCTCGCCCGCCTCCACCCCAATCCGCCCGCCAAAGTACTCATCCTGCTTCGCCAGCCGCGCGGGCACGCCCCGGTTCGCCGGGTTGGCCTCGAACTGAGACCGGTACGCCACGATCGCCGCCGCCTTCGCCGCGCGCACCGGCGAAATGTCCATGATGAAACTCGGCGATGGCACGATCCGCAGGTGCGTGGCGTAGTAGTGGATCAGCCACTTCGGGTAGATCGGCGGACCGATGCCCTGAAACCCCGGCGGCGCCGGCATCTCCACCTTGGTGAGTTTCGCATCGAACCGCGCATCTTCCGCGATCAGCGTGGCCGCGCGATGGTCCGGGTGCGCATCCTCAAAGTACGGCACGAACATCACCTGCGCCTGCACGGCACGGATCACCCCCGCCACCTTGTGGCGCGCTTCCAGCGTGTGCATCACACTCCGGTTCGGCAGGCCCACTTGAACCCGCACCACGGGATTGCCCGGTGTGCCCAGCGCCGCCGCCGCCGCCGCGGCTTCCTTCGCCCGTGTCGCCACATCCCCAAACGGTGTCGGCTCGCCGTTGGTCAAATCCAGCAGCGTCACGCGGTGCCCCTGCGAGGCCAGCAGCGCGATCGTGCCCCCCATCCCCAGTTCCTGATCGTCCGGGTGCGGACCGACCACCACGATTGAAAGGGGTGCTGCCAAGCGGACCAACGTTAGCAGCGACACGCGGCGGACGGACTCCAGACGCCCGACTTCAGACACCAGCCAAAGCCACGCACGTTCTTACGTCTGGTCTGTCGAATCTGGCGACGAGCGTCCGGCATCCGGCGTCTGGTGTCCGGCATCCGGCGTCTGGTGTCCGGCATCGGGCGTCTGGAGTCTGGTGTCTGGCGTCTGGCGTCTGGAGTCTGGCGTCTGACGTCTGGTGTCTGATGCCTTCCCCTCCACACTCACCTGCACCGCCGGCTGCTCGCCCTTGCGGGCAGGGTGGCCGAACCACTCGCGCCGCCCCGAGCCGTACATCTCTTCCATCTTTGCATCCACATCCTTCATCGTCCCCTCCGGCGCCACCCAGCCGCCGTGAATATCCGGGAAGTCCACCGTGCAGTTGGCGCACTTCTTTCCGTCATAGAACCGGATCGGGCACCAGAAACTCTCCACGTTCCGCAGCATCTCCGCGCCCAGCGAGTACACGCCCGTCATCCAATCGCAATACAGACACCAGATCAGGTCGTGCCCGATGAGCCCCGAAAACTTCTGACGGCTCACGTTCACCCACTCGCCCTGCTTGTACCTGGGAAACTTCAGCAGCCACACCAGCAGCGGATACGCAACCACCTCCCCGAACCGGATCGTCCAGAACACCGGCAGCACCACCACCGTCACCCACAGCGCGGCATGATTCCGCCACCTTCCCACATACCGGTTCACCGCCTTCACAATCCGCGGGCCCGCCATCGCCTCCTGGTGCGCCCACTCGTGCGCAATCACCCAGATCGACATCGCGATCAACTGCCCCACCACTGCCACGCCCACACCGGCCCAAGAGCCAAACCACGCCGCGGGCACCCACGGCAGCCACGTGAGCAGCGCCACCACCACATCCAGCCCCGGTGCGCGGCAGAGCCACCCCGCCACTGCCCGGCCCGGTCCGCCGAGCATCCCGATGCCGTGCAGAAACACCGTCAGCGCCAGCACGCCCCCCGCGGTTGAGAGCAGAATCCAGACAAGCGGCATGGCCCATTGCGGCATGAAGGCAGCGTAGCAAACCCCGCAGCGCCTTGGGTACCCCCACGCTCCGCGTGGGCGGGTCCGGCTTGCTGTCCGTCTTATCGGTCCGCAGAAATCCGCCCGATCTTCGCCCGCCGCTGCCCCCCGCAACCTCGGCCGCCGGTTCCGGCCGCGTCGGTGGCTCTGCGCCGGGCCGCATCCGATGATTCGTGCATGTTCAGAGGCACGCCGGAACACCCAGACGCTCGCGGGCAACGCCCCCGACGCGCCCGCACCACCAGCGCGTTCTCGCTCCTCGAACTGGTCATGGTCGTGGTCGTCATCGGCACTGTCGGGGCCATCGCCGTGCCGCGCATGGCCTCCGCCACCGAGAACGCCAAGGCCGAATCGCTCGAGGCCAGCCGCGTGACCTTCCAGAAGGCCCTGGACCTCTACGTCGAAGAGCACGGCGGCCTCAACGCCAATCAAGGCCCCGACGGCTCGGCCGGCAACGACCTGGTGGCCTTCGTCCGCCGCATGACCAGCACCAGCGACGGCCTGAGCAACCCTGATGCACAGGGCATCTACGGGCCCTACCTCCGCGAGATTCCCCGCAACCCCTACGCCGCCACGCAGACCGTGCGTTTCGACGGCCCGACCACCCCTCAGAACCGCGCGTGGCGCTTCGACACGGCCACCAACACCATCGTGCCCGACCAGGGGCAGGAGGTGAAGATCATCCGCGGCGGCAAGCACGTCAAGGTGGGCACGTTCGGTGTGACGGTTGGCGGCGGCGGAGAAGACCCGGAGCAGATGCCGGTCGGTCCCGATCTGGGAATCTGAGCGTCGCCCGATCGGCCTCACACGCCCGCAGGCACCGGCTGGTTGAGCCTCATGCTCGCCTCGCGCGGGGCCGGGGCCACCGTGTCGCTCGCGTCGGCATCCAGGCTCGTGGCCCCCTCGCCGAAGCGGAAGAGCCGGAAACTGTTCGCAAGCACGAACACATCGCCCACAAAGTGGAACAGGGCCGCGCCCCAGATGTTCAGGTTGTCCGTCGCGGCCAGCACCAGGCCCACCAGCGCAATCACCACCGCCGCCACCACGTTCTGCGTGATGATCGCCCGCATCCGGCGCGCCAGTTCGATCATGAACGGGATCCGCGACAGGTCGTCGTTCATCAGCGCCACACCGGCGGAGTTGGTGGCGATATCACTCCCCGCCAGGCCCATGGCCACGCCCACATCCGCCGCCGCGAGGCTCGGGCCGTCGTTGATGCCGTCGCCCACCATCAGCACACGCCGTCCCTGCCTGGTCAGGGCCTTGATCTGGGCGTGCTTCTCTTCCGGCAGGCACTCGGCCTCGATCGTGTCCACACCCACGGCCCGCCCCACGCGCTCGGCCACGCCCAGCCGGTCGCCCGTGAAGATCGACAGGCGCTTCACGCCCAGTTCGCGCAGCCGTTCGATCACCGCCCGCGTGTTGGAACGCACCTTGTCCTCAAGGCCCACCGCGCCCAGATACCGCCCGTCCTTGGCCACGTGCACGCCCGTCATCCCCTCGATCTTGCGACTCACCTCCGCCACTTCATCCTTCGCGCCGGGGAAGAGTTCGCCGATCCACGTCGCCCGACCCACGCACAGTTCGCCCAGCGTCGTCCGTGCCCGCACGCCGCGCCCGTGAATCTCCTCCACGTCGCTCGCCCCGTCGATGCCGATCCGCGCCGCGCGGGCCGTCGCCAGAATCGACCGCGCCAGGGGGTGGTTGCTCTGCTGCTCCGCGTTCGCCGCCGCCGCCAGCAGTTCCGCCCCGTCCACGCCCGCGGCTGGCGCCAGCCTCGCCACCGCAAACTTGCCCGTGGTGATCGTGCCCGTCTTGTCCATCACCACCGTGTCGATGTTCGCCGAGGCTTCCAGATACCGCGACTCCTTCACCATGATCCCCAGCCGCGCCGCCGCGGCAAACGCGGCCACCGTCGCCGTGGGGCTCGCCAAGAGCAGCGCCGAGGGGCACGTCACCACCAGCACCGTGATGAACGTCTCCATGTTCTTGGTCAGGAACCACACCACGCACGCCACGCACAGAATAACCGGAACGAAGAACCCCGCCACCTGCTCGATCAGCAGTTGCCTGGGGCTCTTGGCCCGCTCCGCCTCGCGGATGAGTTGCGTCACCTTGCCGATGGTCGTGTCCGCCCCGATCGTCGTGCAGCGCAGGTCGATCGTCCCCGAAAGGTTCGTGGTGCCGGCGTACACCGGCTCGCCCGGCTGCACCTCGTGCGGCACGGCCTCGCCCGTGAGGCTCGCCTGGTCCACCGTGCTCCGCCCGTTCACCACCACGCCGTCCACCGGCAGGTTCTCGCCCGCGCGCACGCGAACGATGTCGCCCACCTTCACCTCGCTGATCCGCACCTCCGCCTCGGCCTCGCCCCGCAGAACCCGGGCCACGTTGGGCGTGAGTTTCACGAGTTGCTCGATCACCCGCTGCGCGCCAAAGGCCGTCCGCCGCAGAAACTGGTCCGCCACCAGCAGGATGAACGCCAGCCACCCCGCCACCTCATACTGGCCGATCGCGATTGATGCGATGATCGCCAGCGCCGCCAGCGAACTGCTCGAGGCCCGCCCGGCCCGCAGTTCCTTGAAACTCGCGATGAACAGCGGCGCGCTCAGAATCAACGCCGCCACCAGCGCCGGAATCTCCGCGATCGCCGGGTCGATCCGCTCCGCCAGCAGCCTCTTGGCGATGAAACTCCCCACCAGCAGCATCCCGCCCACCAGGTACAAAAACAGATACCGCTCGCTCTGAATCTCGTGGTGCGTGCAGCACGCGGCATCACCCAGCAACCGGTCGTGCGAGTGTTCCGCTGAAGAAGAGGCACCGTTGGACGTTGCGGCCATGCCGTGCTCCGGCTTGAAAGGGTGGTGGGGGAAGGGTGGGGGGCTGAAAGAGAGAAAACCAAGCGATCAACACGGGCCGCCCGCCGCGCATCGCGGCATGACCCCGGAGAGAACGATATCGTAGCCGCGAGGGTTCCTTTTCCGACCCCGGGCACTCCCTCGCTGTACGTGCGTTGTGTGGGTGCGGTTCGATGCCACCATCTCTGCCGCGCCCGATCCTCACAAAGCCAGACCCATGCCCACACCCGCCTCAAGCCCTCGCCCCTCACGCGGCACCACATCCGTGGCCCCTGCAAACCACCCCACCCGCGTCGCCATCCTCGGCTTGGGCCAGATGGGCCTTGTTTGCGCTGGCATCCTCAGCGAGCCTCCACTCTCCGTCCCCACCGCCCGCGGCAGCGCGGCTGCCAAGCCCCCACCCGCAACCCCCCGCGCCAACGTGCGCCTCTGGGGCCACAGCCCCGATGAGGCCGGGGCCCTCATGCAAACCCGCGCCAGCCCGCGCCTCCCCGGCTTCACGCTCGCTCCCCACGTCCGTATCGCCGTGAAGGACAGCGACGCCCTCGAAGGCGCCGACCTCATCGTCTCCGCCGTCCCCGTCCAGTTCTCTCGCCAGGTATGGGAGCGTCTGCGCCGCCACGTGCCACCCACCTGCCCCATCGTTTCCGTTGCCAAGGGCATCGAGAACACCACCCTCCTCCGCCCCACGCAGATCATTGCTCAAGCGCTCGGCGGCGATGCGGGCGAGCCCGCCCGCGCTCTCGCCTGCCTCAGCGGGCCCACCATTGCCGCCGAACTGGCCAAGTGCCTTCCCGCCACCATGGTCGCGGCCAGCGACGACGCGGCCCTCGCCAAACGCATCCAAGGCCTCTTCACCACACGCTGGCTCCGCATCTACACCCATCACGATCTCGTTGGTGTCGAGATCGCCGGCGCCATCAAAAACGTCATCGCCATCGCCGCGGGCGTGCTGGATGGTCTGCACGCCGGCAACAACGCCAAGTCCGCCCTCCTCGCGCGCGGGCTGGCCGAGATCGCCCGCCTCGGCGCCGCGATGGGCGCAAGCCCCGACACGTTCTTCGGTGTCACCGGTGTGGGCGACCTCGCCACCAGTTGCTTCTCACCCGAGGGCCGCAACCGTTCGCTCGGCGAGGCCCTGGGTCGGGGGCAAACGCTCGAACAGGCCCTGCGGGCCTCCCGCCACGTCGTCGAAGGCGTGGCCACCACACGCTCTGTGGCAGACCTCGCCCGCAAGCACAAGGTGGAGATGCCCATCACCGCGGCCGTCTACGCCATCCTCTTCGATGGCCTCGACCCCATCGAGGCCATCGGCACGCTCATGACCCGCTCGCCCAAGGCCGAGCGCGTGGGCTAGTCGTCTGATGTCTTGGGTACCACCACACTCCGTGTGGTGCCTTTGCCTTCGGGCATCCGCTGAGCCCAAATGCCTGCTCATCGGATGCACGAGTTCCAACACCGATCCATCGCACGTCCACGCATCCCTCGCCGCGGCCTGTGCACAGGCCGATCCGCGCCGCCGCGCCGATACACTGCCACCAGCCCCATGAACCCATCCGCCCCCCCAACCCAGCAGGACCTCGGCCAGGCCCTCTTGCTGCAGCACCTGCTCGACCGCACCGGCGACGGGGTCGTCGTGCTCGACCCTGACCAGCGCGTCCAGGTCTGGAACGCCGCGATGGAGCGCCTCACGCTCACCCCGGCCGCTGAAGCGCTCGACCGCCCGCTGCACCAAGTCTGGCCGCGCATGCGGGAGGCCGGCGTGGCCGCCCATGTCGCCGCCGCGCTCCGCGGCCAGACCGCCGAGCGCGTGCCCCTGGGCGCCGGCCACGCCGCCGCCCCCGATCCGTGCGGGGCGTTGGAATGCACGATCGCACCGGTCCTCACCACCGCGGGCAGGCCCCGCGGCGTCATGCTCATCGTCCGGGCCTCGTTCGACCCCACGGAGATCACCGCGCTCCGGCGCGGCGACGAGGAAGCTCGCCGCCGTCAGGACCTGGCTTTCGACGTCATGCGTGCGGCCACGTGGACCTGGAACATCGACCGCGACGAGGCCCAGACCGACCAGCGCACGCGCGAGGTGCTCGGCGCGGGGCCCAAGGCCGACATCCGCAGCGTCGAACGGTTCCTGGCCGTCGTCCACCCGGACGACCGCGAGCGGATCCGCGCCAACCTCCGGCGGGCGGCCGACACCGGGTGCGACGTGCGCCACGAATACCGCACCCTCGGCGCCGACGGCGCGGTGCGCTGGATCGTCTCGTGCGCCAAGCAGGTTCGCAACGCCGACGGCACACGCTCGCTCCTGGGCACGGCGTGGGACCACACCGCCCTGCACGAGGCCCGCGAGCAGGCCCGCGCCGCCGGGCAGCAGGCAGACCTGGCCCTCGAAGCCGCCGGCATGGCCACCTGGACCTACGACTTCAACGCTCGTGTCTACTCGGTGTCGCCCACCATGGCCGCCATGCTCGGCCACGGCCACGTCGCCCTCACCATGAACGACGAGCAGATGACCGAGGCCCTTCACCCCGATTGCCGCGCCGAGGAGGCCGCCGACGTGCGTTCCGCGCTGGCCGACCCGCAGGGCCGCTTCGCCACACTCAACCGCGTCAAGTGCGCCGACGGCTCGTACATCTGGCTCCGCTGCCGCGGCAGGGTGGAGCGCGATGCCCACGGGGCCCCCATCATGCTCCGCGCCGTCACGCAAGACGTCACCGCGCAGCGGGCCTTGGAGGTCGCCGACCGCGAAAAAGCGGCCCTGCTCACCATGGCCGCCCAGGCAGGCCGCATCGCGCCCGTCTGTGGCGACATCGCCACAGGCATCGTCACGCACGGCCCCGAACTTCTCGACATCATGGGCCTCCCGCACGACCACCCCCCGGTCACGCGCCAGCAGTGGCGGGCGACGATTCACCCCGACGACCTCGTCGCGGCCATGCAGCGGCGCGACCACCAACTCGCCACCGGCGTCGTCGAGTACCGCAACGCCTACCGCCTGCTCCTGCCCGACGGGCGCATCCGCTGGGTCCGCGTCGTGCAGACCATCGAGCGCGATGCTTCCGG
The DNA here is from genome assembly GCA_046156035.1 of Phycisphaerales bacterium. Taxonomy (GTDB): domain Bacteria; phylum Planctomycetota; class Phycisphaerae; order Phycisphaerales; family UBA1924; genus JAEUIX01. The sequence continues at coordinate 35,837 of JBJXEW010000011.1, forward strand.
CACGCCCCTGCGCCTCATGGGCGTCGTCAGCGACATGAGCGACGTGCACGAGGCACGCCGCGCGGCCCAGGACTGGGCCGTCAGCGTCAACCTCATGCAGGAGACCGGGGCCTCGGGCACCTGGCGCCTCACCGCCGAGGGCGTCTTCGCCTTTGACGCGGGCTTCGCCGCCATCATGGGCCTGCCCGGCGGTGCGGGTTCAATGTCGCTCGATGCGCTCGTTGAGCGAATCCACCCCGACGCCCGCCAGCACGCGATCGCCGGTGTCAAGGAGACGTTCGCCGGGCGCGCCGAGCGCGTCTGCATCGAGCACCGCGTCATGGGCGGCGACGGCCGCTACCGCCACCTCCGCTGCCACGGCCTCCCCGAGCACGACGAGCGCGGCGGGGTCATCGCCATCCGCGGTGCCTCCGTCGACCGCACCACCATCGTCGAGTCTGAAGCATCGGCACTCCAGGCCCAACGCCGCGTGGCCCTCGCCGTCGAAGCCGCGGGCCTGGGCGAGTGGACCTGGAATCTCCACACCAACATCGTCAGTTGCAACCCGCGACTGGTGGAACTCTTCGGCTTCCCCGCGGGCACCGTCGAGGCCCCTCCCGACCAGTTCTACGCACGCATGCACCCCGACGACCTGCCCGGAGTCCGCGCCGCCTCGGCCGTGCTGGGCCAGGGAACAGACCGCTTCGACACCCCCGACTACCGCGTGGTGCACCCCGACGGCAGCGTCCGCTGGCTCCGCACGGTCGGCCGGAGCATCCTCGACGCCTCCGGCAACCCCACGGGCGATGTCACCGGCCTCACCATCGACATCACCGAGAGCCGACGCGCCCTCGAATCCCTCGAACGCTCCAACGAGAGCCTCGAAAGCCTCGTCCGCGCACGCACCGCCGAACTCTCCCGCTCCCACGAGCAACTCCGCGTCTCGGAGCGCATGGCCGCCGTCGGCCTCGGGCACGACCTGGGCAACCTCCTCCTCCCCATCCGCTGCGACCTCGACGTGCTCCGCGCCGCGCACGCCGGGGCAGAGTCCGTCCATCGCGTCGACTCCGTCCGCCGCTCCATCGACTACCTCGCCCGCCTCAGCCACTCCCTCCGAATGCTCGCCCTCGACCCCGACGAGCAGGGCGGCGAGAACACCGGCATCACCATCGACGAATGGTGGCGCAGCGCCGAACCCCTCCTGCGCGGCGTGCTGCCCAAGGGCGTGGTCTTCGAGGCCAAGATTCACCCGGGCCTGCCCGCGGTGCGCCCCGGCGGCCCCGGCCTCAGCCAGAGCGTCCTCAACCTCCTTCTCAATGCCGCCGAGGCTCTGCGCGATGTTCCCTCCCCCCGCGTTCAGTTGGTCGCGGCACAGTCCGTTGCCGATGGGGGCGCAGGTGGTGGTGTCGAGTTGCAGATCATCGACAACGGCATCGGCATGACCGAACACGTCCGCCGCCGCGCCACCGAGCCCTTCTTCACCACCAAGCCCCGTGCCCTCTCCACCGGCCTGGGCCTCTCCCTGGTCGAGTCCATCGTGCGCGGCGTCGGGGGCGGCCTCAGCATCACCAGCACCCCCGGCCGGGGCACATCGGTCTCCATGGTCCTGCCGGGCCTGCCCGGCCCGGGCGGCGCACGCGCCGGCACGGCCCCGGCCGCGGGCGCGACCACTATCATGCCCCCTCATCGGGCCGCCTAGGCGGACGTGATCTGGAGGTTCGCATGCGCACCCAGTGGTCCGCCAGTGGTCTTCTTGCCGCGCTCGCGGCCGTGGCGCTGGCCCCCGCAGCGCTCGCGTGGGATGCCGTGGGCCATCGCGCCATCACCTGGCTCGCCATCGACGGCCTGAGCAAAGACGCGCCCCCCTGGCTCCGCAACGACGCCGCGAAAAACCACATGGTCGGCTGGCAGTCCGCGGAGCCCGACCGCTGGCGCAACACGCGCGGCCTCTTCATCCGCCACGAGAACGGCCCCGATCACTACATGGACGTCGAAGACCTCACCACCTACGGCCTCACGCTCGACACCGTGCCGCCCCTGCGATATCAGTTTGTCGCCGCCATGGCCGTCGCCCGCCATGTTCACCCCGAAAAGGTGCCGCCCCCCAACCCCCGGCTCGACCCTTCCGGCGAGCAGGAATGGCCGGGCTTTGTGATGCACGCCATCATGGAGCATCACGGCAAACTCGTCAGCAGTTTCAAAACCCTTCGCACGCTCGAAATGATCAACGACCCCGCCCGCGCCCCGCAGGTGGAAATGACCAAGGCCAACATCATGGTCGAGATGGGGGTCCTCGCCCACTTCGTCGGCGACACCGCCCAGCCCCTCCACACCACCAAGCACCATCACGGCTGGGTCGGTGAGAACCCGCGCGCGTACACCACCGACCGCGGCATCCACGCCTACATCGACGGCGGTGTCATCAAGGTCCACCGTCTCAACTACCACTCGCTCAAGGCCGCGCAGACCTACCCGCTCTCCTTCGCCGCCGACGCGGACCTCTGGAAGCAGACCACCGCCTACCTCCAACGCTCCCACGACAAGGTCGTCGAGTTGTACGAACTCGAAAAGGCCGGCGACCTCCCCAAGCCCACCGGCAAGGTCTTCATCGAAGAGCGCCTGCACGACGCCGCGGCCATGCTCGCCGCGCTCTACAACCACGCCTGGGCCACCAGCGAACCCACCCAGAAAGACGTGGACGACCTGCTGCGGTTCGACAGTTTCGACACGCGCCAGTTGCCGGGTGCCACCGCACCCAGCGCCGCCCCGCCCGCCACGGGCGCGCCATAGAGGCCCCGGCGCGAGCCGGGGCTTTTTCGCCTTACGCACGCGGTTGGATGAACATCAAGGTTGCCCCACCTACCATCCCGTGTCTCGCGCGACGAGCCTCCGGGCTTTCACAGCCCGGTCCGTCAAGCGGCCTCCAACGGAGTTTCTGCGGCAGCGCGTGCCATGGCTGATGCCCCGCCCCCCATCCAGTCCTGGTCCGAGGACGATCCTCCGTGCGTGCAAGATGTACGCAAGGTGCGTGATGCCCTCTGGGCTCAGGCAGGCTTCGATGCTGATGTCTACTGGGCACAGTCTCAGGCGTTCGCGGCCAAACTCCGAGCACAGGGCTACCGCTTTGTGGAACCGCCTCCACGCGCGGACCGCCCGGCCGAGCCTTGAGTACTCGCCGCCCACCATGCGCTTCCTCTTCCTCGGCACAGGCACCTCCAGCGGCATCCCCGCCATCGCCTGCTCCTGCGCCGTCTGCACCTCCGCCGACCCGCGCGACAACCGCCTCCGCTCCGGCGCGGCCATCACCTTCACCGACCCCGCCGGCCACGAGCGCGTCGTCCTCATCGATGCCACGCCCGACCTCCGCCAGCAGGCCCTGCGCGCGGGGCTCATGCGCTGCGATGCCATCCTCTTCACGCACAACCACGTCGATCACACCTTCGGCGTCGACGAGGTCCGCCGCTTCAACGCCGTGCAGAAGTCGCCCATCGACATCTACGCCGAAGACCACACCATGGACCACCTGCGGCGGGTCTACAAGCACATCTTCGACAAAGACGCCAACGTCAACGACTCGTTCGTCGCCACGCTCATCGCCCGCCGCGTCACGCCCGGCACACCGATCGATCTCTTCGGCGTGCGCTTCACGCCCATCCGCCTCCTGCACGGCCGCCTGCCCATCGTCGGCTACCGCATCGATCCCCCTCCCAGAGGGAGGGGGCAGGGGGTGGGCGAACCCATGACAGAATCGCCTCATGCTTCAACGGCCCCACCCGCCACGGCCTCCCCCTTCCCACTCGCCTACTGCACCGATGTCTCCGGCATCCCCCCCGAGTCCTACCCGCTCCTGCGCGGCCTCAACACCCTCGTGCTCGATTGCCTCCGCCATCGCGCCCACCCCACCCACCTCACGCTCCAGCAGGCCGCCACCATCGCCGAGCAGGTCGGCGCACGCCAGACCTACTTCACCCACATCGCCCACGACCTGCCCCACGAAGAAACCAACCGCGCACTCCCCGACGGTCTTGCCCTCGCCCACGACGGCCTTGTGCTGGGCATTGTGTACCCCCACTCTCCGAGTGGGGCTTGATGCCCTGAGTACCCCCACACTCCGTGTGGGTCTTGCCTTGTGTACCCCCACACTCCGTGTGGGTCTTGCCTCCTCAGCCCCTCTCACCCATGCCCGCATCCATCCTCTACCTCGCCCCCACCTTCCTCACCAACCGCCTGCACAAGCAGATCCGCGGCGTGCAGGTCTTCGATCTCGCCTTCGCCCCGGACCTCGCCCGCCAGGGCCTGCGCGTCGTCGTCCCCGCAGACCGTTCCTGGAAGCCACGCCTCGACGAGCACTTCAAGGGCGCGCCCGCCTCGCTCCAAGTCGTCTACACGCCCTCACTCCGCAAGCCCCTCTGGAACGGCCTCACCCTCCCCCTCCTCATCCGCGAAAAGTTCGATGCCACCTTCCTCGGCAACCCCGCCCGCGGCATCTTCCCCGGCCTTTCCCTCCTGCGCCTGCGTGGTCAAACCGGCCGCATTGTCCTCCAGGCCAACCGCCCGCCGCGCCCGGAACTTGAACGCAAACTCCTCGCCTGGAACGTCACCTGCACGGCCGTGAGCGAGCATGTGAAGGCCCAGTTCCCCGCCTCGCTGCGCAGCCGCGTGAGCATCTACTACGGCATCACCGGCGCCGACGCCTTCCATCCGCCGCTCGCGCCGCCCACCGTGCCAGATCAGTTCGTGCGCTTCTGCCTCATCGGCAAACTGGATAACGCCTGGAAAGGCGCCGATCGCGCCATCGCCGCCTTCGCTGCCCTGCCCGCTGACGTGCGCGCCACGGCCCGGCTCCACCTCGCCAGTTTCGAGAAGCGCAGGCCCGCCACCACCGACCCCTGCATCATCTTCGAGCCCTGGCGCCCCGCCGATCAGGTGCCCGCCTTTCTCCGCAGCATGCACGCCATGCTCGTGCCCTCGGTCGGCGGCGAAGAAACGTTTAGTCAGGCCACCGTGCAGGCCATGCTCACCGGCCTGCCCATCGTCACGTCCGACCTGCCCGTCCTCGCCGAGAAAGTGCGCGGCACCACCGGCGATGCGGGCTTCATCTGCGCTGCCGAAGCCGACTTCGCCCACGCCATCACCACGCTCACGCGCGATGCCGCGCTTCGTCAGCGCATGGGCGAAATCGCCCGCGCCACCGCCCTGGCCCGCTACGTCTGGAGCACGCCCGACTTTGTTTCACGCTTCCTCACCCCCTCCCAGAGGGAGGGGGCAGGGGGTGGGCGAGTTTGAGTGCAGCCCCTCTCGCCCCGCTCAGCCCCCCTTGGGCGCATCCTTCACCGGCTCCGCCGTCTTCGGCTCCACCTTCTCCGCCGGTGCCGCGGCCTTCTTCTCCACCAGCGCCTTGATCTCCGGCGGCAGCGCAAACACTTCGTCCGCCACCTTCTCCGGGTGCGTCACGTTCTCCATCGTCATCCGCTGCTCCATGCCCAGCACCATCAGGATTTGCAGCGTCGACACCTTCACCCCCTCAAACTCCTTGTACGCGCTCACCTCGGTATCCGTCGGCACGTCCCCCATCGCCATCTTCTGCACCGCCACAGTCCTCACCAGCAGGCCGCTCTCCACATCATAAAAGTTCGTCGTTGCCGCCCCCTTCTCCGGCGTCAGCAACACCTTGTACGCGGGCTTCCCCTTCACCGCCTCGATCCCCACCGTGTCGATCGTCTTCCAATGCTCCTGCGGCTCCAGATCCGCGTTGAAGGCCATCGCGCGGCTCTTCTGCTCCAGTTCCTCACCCTCCACAACCCGCGGGCCCTGCATCAGGTCCATCCCCCACGTCGTCGTTCCGTCGCTGCCCTCGTCGAACTTGCCCATCCCCGGAATCTCGATCGTCATTCGATACTTGTTCGGCGCGGCTTGGTTCAGCGTGTACGCGGCCTTGATATTCCGCGCCGGCATCTCCATGAAGCCGTGCACCACGCGGGCCACCACCTTCTCATGCGCCGCTCTTCCACCCGTCTTCTCCACATACCGCTCCAGCACCTCCTTGCCGCTGGGCAGGTTCTTGTCCGCCACAGGCGACGCCGGTGCCTCTGGTGCCGGCGCAGGCTTGGGCTGCACCCCCGCCGGCAACACCGGCTTCGCGGGCGCCTCCGCCGCCTGCGCCAACGCGATCGACGACGTCAAACCCGCGGCGAGCAACAAAACGAGTGTGCGATGGCGTTGCATGGATCAGTTCCTTGAAGGGGCCGGTGCCCGGCCGCAGGGTGTGGTGCCTTGTCTTGGGAACCACCACTCTCCGAGTGGCGCTTTGCCTTTGGGTACCCCACGCTCCGCGTGGGGCCAGCGGCGTGGGTCGCCGGATACACAATATTCAACGTCCGCCCGCTCAGTTCCGTGAACCACCGCTTTCGCTTGCCGCCTGCTTCTGGATCCACCTCACCGCCGCATCGAGCGCCGGGTCCTGCCCCGCCAGCAGCGCGGCGCGGGTCAGCGGCAACACCTCATCGGGCATCACACCCCGCCCCTCCAGCACCGCCCCGCCCACGCTCGTGTAGTTCGCAAACGCGTACTGAAATCCATCCCCATTCGGCAGTCGCTCAATCACGCTCGGCAGCGCGGCACCGCCCGTCCTCGTCCCGAACACCCGCGCCCGCCCCAAATCCTGCAACCCGCCCGCCAGAATCTCCGACGTCGAAAGCGACATCTCATCCACCAGAATCGCCAACGGCCCCGTAAACGGCTCCAGCCGCGGGTTGAGCACAAAGTTCAGGCTTAGCGTCCGCATCGCCATCGTCCCCAGTTTCTGGTTGGGCTTGTCCACAAACAACCCGCCGATCCCCATCCCCATCGCCGCGATCCCGCCCACGTTGCCGCGCAGGTCCAGCACCATCCCGCGGCAGTCGCGCATCGATCCAACCGCCTCAGCAAACTTGGGCATGATCGTCCCCGGCTCCAGAAACGTGCTCAGGTGGATGTACCCCACCGTCCCCGCCGCCACGCGTGCACTCTCAAACCGCACGAGCATTTCCGGGAGGTTGCCGAGTTTGGCCCGCAGGCCCGTCTCCGGCATCAGCGTCAGCGTGCGCTCGGTGCGCACATCGGCAGCGTCAAGAAACACGATCTTCAACTCATCCCCCGCATCGCCACCGAACCGCCCCTCAAGCGCGAGCGCCAAGCGCGCTTCCAAAAAACCTTCACCCGCCGTGTTCCGCCGCACGCGCTCAATCACCGGCCCGATCCGCTTGCCCGCCACTTCCTCCACGATCCACCCCGGCCGCACGCCCGCGCGCTCCGCCGCGCCGCCCGCCCGCACGCTCGCCACCACCGCCGCAGAGTCAATCACGCGGATCGTCAGCCCCGCCTCGCCCGGTCCTGTCGGTTCACTCGTGCCATCGAAGTCGGTCGGCTCGGCGGCCGACTTCGATGCTCCACCACTCGGATGCTCTCGCTCCCCACTCACCCCCTCGTACGCCTCCGCCGGAATGATCCCGAAGTGCGACTGCCCAAGCCGCGCCAGCATCGCCGTCATCGCCCCGCGCGCCTCCTCGGCCGTCGTCGCCGCCGCCACGCGCGGCAAAAACTCCGCGCGGCACGCTGGCCAGTCCAGCCCGCCCAAAGTCGGGTCAAAGTGCTTGTCGCGCACCGTCTCCCACACCACCTCCAGAGACCGGACGTTCAACTCGCGCTGGGCCGGGGTCAGCGCCGCCGCCGCCACCGGCGCCTCGCCCGCGGGCCCTTTGGCCGGTGTGGCGCAGGCCGCCACCATCGCCGCCAGCGCCAAGCACAGGCCCGCCAAGATCGCCGACGGACGCGAAGAAGCCGATATCAACATCAAGATTCCCCCACGCTCCCCGGTGGCGCGGGTAGTGTGTACAAGGCCAAACCAACGGCCAGGGTGTTCGATCACCCGTTCGCACGGGGCGAAACCCGCCCCGCCGCAAGGGCGTATGCATGGCGATGCTATGGCGGGCTTTCATGATGGTTGCGATGGCGGCGGGCGCCGATCCCGCGCCACCGTCCGCCGCCGCGCCCGCGCCACACCCCTCACCGGCAGACACCGCGGTCTCGCTCGTCCTCCCGCCCGTCAAGCCCCTGGCCTTCTCCGCGCCGCTCGCCGAGGCTCTGGATGAACCGCCCAACTTGCTCGTCTCGCCGCGTGCCACCCCGCACGCCGACGGCCTCACCTTCCGTTCACGCACCGACATCTACCAGTCCACCGACCTGCCGCGCTCCCTCCCGGCGCGCGTCGGCCAGCCCATTGACCTTGAACTCCGCCGCGCCGGCTCCATCGAACTCGCCCGCGGCGTGCGCCTCGAAGGGGTCTACACCAGTTTCGACACCCTCGGCGATGCCACGCTCGGAAGCATCCAGATGCGCACACCGACGGCCGGCCAGCGCGGCCCCGCCGGCGGTGTGGATGTGCTCGAGGCGCGGCTGCACCTTGAAGCCGCGCGTGCCGGGCCGCTCACCCTCGAACTCCTCGGCGGTATCCGCGCCACCACCATGGACTACCTCCCCGCCTACACGCCCGATGTGGTCCCCCTCAACATCGAGGCCGAACCCATCGTCGGCGCCAGCCTCCGCTGGGATGTCGTCCGCCGCCTCAGCATCGTCGGTGCCGCCGTCGCCAGCGCTGCCGACCCCGAAGGCATCGCCGACCTCACCGTTGATGCCCGCTGGAGACTCTCCGGCTCCGCCGAACTCTCCGTGGGCTACCAACTCATGCGCGGCACGTTCGAGCAGCAGGACATTTCGGGGGATGTGAAGCGCGACACGGTGGTGGTGCAACTCAAACTGAGTTTTTAGTTGCCGCCTAACCAACATGCAGCCCGACCGACATGCAGCCCGACCGTCAGGGAGGGCTCCTCTTCCCCCCGCCGCCACGGGCCCTCCCTCACGGTCGGGCTGCATGCATCGCACCCGCGCGCATCGGCGCTTCCCCCTACCCTCCCCGCCTATGGACATCGCCCGTCTCATCAGCGACCGCGCACGCAGCGTCGATGCCTCCGGCATCCGCCGCGTGGTGGAACTGGGCAAGAAAATGCCCGACAAGATCGACCTCTCCATCGGCCAGCCCGACTTCGACGTTCCCGCGGCCATCAAGAAGGCCGCCTGCGATGCCATCAACTCCGTCCCCGATGGCAAGAGCAACCGCAACGGCTACACCGCTAACCCCGGCCTCGACGCCCTCCAGGTTGCCATCGCGCGCCGCCTTGAAGCCGAACTTGGCTGGCATGTGCGCGCCCCGGGCATGAACGCGGACAGCCCCACCGGCATGTTCATCACCACCGGCACCGCCTCGGCCCTCGCGCTGGCCTACCTCGCCGTGCTCGGCCCCGGCGATGAGATCATCATCCCCGACCCCTACTTCACCATCTACCCGGAAATGGCCAAGGTCTGCCACGCCAAGGCCGTGGCGTGCGACACCTACCCGGATTTCCGCCTCACCGCCGCGCGTGTGGCCCCGCTCATCACGCCGCGCACCAAGATGGTGCTGCTCAACTCACCCGGCAACCCCTCGGGCGCGGTGATGACGAGCGCGGAGTGCGATGACCTCCTCGCTCTCTGCCGCGGCCGCGGCATCCTCCTCATCTCCGACGAAATCTACGACGAGTTCACCTTCTCCGAGAGCCGCACCGAACCGCCCGCAAACCCCTCGTCCCTCGTGGGCCTCACTCCGGGCACGCTCCTCTGCCCCAGCCCCGCACGCCGCGCTCGCGCCGAAGAAGACGTCCTCCTCATCCGCGGCTTCGGAAAAACCTACGGCATCACCGGCTGGCGTCTGGGCTACGCCGTGGGCCCCATGGCCCTCATCGAGCAGATGGTGAAACTCCAGCAGCACACCATCGTGTGCGCCCCCACACCATTGCAGTGGGGGGCCGTGGCCGCGCTGGAAACGGACATGCGCTCCACCGTCGCCCATTACGAGCAGCGCCGCAACCGCGTCTACGAGCGCCTCAGCCGCGTGGCCGAGGTCTCCAAGCCCGGCGGCGCGTACTACGCCTTCCCGCGCATCCCGCCCAAACTCGGCCTCACGGCCCAGCAGTTCGCCGACAAACTCGTGGAGCGCAAGGTGCTGGTCATCCCCGGCAACGTCTTCTCCACGCGCGACACGCACATCCGCATCTCCTTCGCCGTGCGCGATGACATCCTCGACCGCGGCATCGACGAAATCTGCCGCGCGATGGGGGGGTAGGGAACCCTCAGAGCGTCGTCGCGCGCTCTTACGCCGCTGCGCAATGCTCGCCGCGATCTCGTCCACAGTTTGCGCGTCCAGCCGCGCGCCCCGTTCGGCCGTGTAGTCGCCAGTGCCCATGCCCAACTGGCGCAGGAAGCGCAGGGCATCGGCCGGTCCGAGCCTGACGACCAGCGCCTCGAGCGCTTCGCGCCGCACCTCGGCATCGCTCAGCGCGCATCCGTTCATTGATGCACCATCTCCCTTACAAGCGCCACAGGATTCAGGGGCAGCACCGGTGAACCAGCACGCTCAGTCGCCTTCGGGCACCGGGTGGATCATGTAGTCGGTATCTCGGCCCTGGCGCGAGTGTAGCGCGGTTGCGTTGCCCACAGCACAGGCCTTTCCACCGTTGTCGATGCCGTCAAAGCCCACGGAGTAGAGCGTGTAGCCGCGCCCACCCGCCTCACCGGGCACCACCCTGTACAGAAACCCACCCGCGTGCATCGGGTCTTCCGGGAACGCGGGCATGAACGCCGGCACGAGTTCCGTCAGCGCCACCGGCGGCCGTCCGCGCGCCGCTCGAAAGGCCTCGATCGCGAAGAACGTCGCCATCCCGTGCTGCACGGTCAGCCACTGGTCCGCCGCGCCCACCGAACGGTCCAACGCGGGGGCAACAGCAGCCACGGCGAGGTACGAGCGATCGGCAAACCCTTCCATCGCCGGCGGCGTGCGACCCCGCCGTTCCGCGGCCGTCAATCGGGAGAACGCGGTCCACGGTGCCCAGTGCGCGCGCAGGTGCAACAGGTTGGCGGCGCGATTGATCCGTCGGATCGCGACGTCTGCCGTGGCCGACCAGACCATTTCTTCCGCCGCCAGGCGCTCGCCCTCCACCACATCGGCCGCGCTGGTCAGCGAGAGTGAAAAGAGCCGCTGTGAGAAGGCGGCCATGAACGCCGCGTCGCCGTGGCCTTGCAGCACCGCATCTCGCAACTCATCGGCCAAGCGGGCGACCATCGCGCGCGCGGTCAGCGTGGTGATCTGGTCGCATCCCGCCGCGGCCGTGGAGGCCAGCACGAGCACCTCGTCGGCCGCGGTCAGGCATGCCGCGGTGTCGTCGCGCGTCAAAGCTTCAACCGCCGCGCGGCAAAGCGCCTTGGTCCGATCCCGCCGCTGCGTCCAGGTCTCCGACTCGTCGAGCCTGCCCGGCCGCGGCACCAGGCGCGCCCGCGCCCGCTCGACGAGCGCCGCTCTTGCCCCTGCGATATCGGGCTTGGGGAGTGCTGGGCCGAAGTACAAGAGCCGCCGCGCAGCGATCGCCCCAGCGATCAAGCCGCCCAGCACCAGCACCAAGATGGCGATGACGATGACGCGGCGCACCCGCCCTCACTTCTTCGCGTACTCAAACACCCCCCGCCCCGTCTTGTCGCCCAGCCGCCCGGCCGTCACGAGTTGCTTCAAGAGCGGGCACGCGCGGTACCGGTCGTTGTTCAGCCCGTCCGCCAGCACGTTCATGATGTGCACGCACGTGTCCAGCCCGATGAAGTCCGCCAGGCGCAGCGGCCCCATGGGGAAGTTGCAGCCGAGTTTCATGATCCCGTCGATCGCCTCCGGCTCGGCCACACCCTCCATCCACGCGTAAAACGCCTCGTTGATCATCGGCATCAGCACGCGGTTGCTCACAAACCCCGCCCGGTCGTTGGCCTTCAGGGCCGTCTTGCCCATCGCCGTGGCCAGCGCCACCGTCCGCTCCGTCACCGCCGGGCTCGTCTGCATCGCGGGGATCACCTCCACCAACTGCATCAGTGGCACGGGGTTGAAAAAGTGCATCCCCACCACGCGGCTCGCGCTCGCCCCGCACGCCGTCGCGATCTCCGTGATGCTGATGCTGCTGGTGTTGCTCGCCAGCACCACCCGCTCATCCGGATACATCTTCGCCAGCGTGCTGAACAACTCCCTCTTCACCTTCGCATCCTCAACCACCGCCTCGATCACCCAGTCGCAGCCGGTGAGGCCTTCGAGGTTCTCCACGAACCGGATGCGCCCCGCCGCCGCGTCCGCATCCGCCTGCGTCATCTTCCCCTTCTCCACAAACTTCGCCAGGCTCTTCTTGTGCACGCCCTTGCACCGTTCGATCGCCCCCGGGAACGAATCGAACACCACCACCGCCATCCCGGCAGCCGCGGCCACCTGCGCAATCCCCCCGCCCATCTGCCCCGCACCCAGCACGCCCAGAGTTCCAACGCCGTGAGACATGGTGTGTTCCTCGTGAAAGGAGCAAATGGCAAAGAGCAAAGGGCAAATGAACACCACCGTTCACGCCCACGATCGCGTACAGGTTAGCGTCGCGCCTCCGATTTGCCATTTGCTCTTTGCCATTTGCCATTTGCCATTTACGCTTCCCCCATGTCCCGCCTCGCCAAACTCGAATCCCTCCTCGCGGCGGACCCGTTCGACACCTTCATCCTCTACGGCCTTGCTCAGGAGCACGCCAAGCTCGCCGACTGGCCCCGCGCCATCGCCTTCTACGACCGCACGCTCGCCGTCGACCCTGCGTATTGCTACGCCTATTTCCACAAGGCCAAGGCCCAGGTCAGCGCGGGCGATCTCGCGGCCGCGAAAGCCACTGTCGCCACCGGCCTCGCCGCCGCGCAGCGCGCCGGAGACAGCAAAGCGCTCAACGAACTCGGCGAGTTGCAGATCGAACTCGACGATGCCTGAGCCGCGTTGTGCCGCGCCGCTCAATGAGGCCCCGGCGCAAGCCGGGGCTCTCGCGGCCTGCGGCCTCCGCACCCCCTCCCAGAGGGAGGGGGCAGGGGTGGGCGGGTCTGCCTTTGTAACCGGTTCGCCGAATCGGCTCACAAAAAAACCCCGGCTCGTGCCGGGGCTTGTGCCTTGCTCTTCGCTGTCCCCTGTCCGCTATCCCCTGTCCCCTTGCCCTCACTTCTCCGGGTTGATCGTCGTCACATACACCGGGATGCCGCCCTTCATCTGCAGAATCACCGCCGCCTTCACCGCGTTGCGGTCCTTGTCGATGGTGATGTTGCCCGTAACCCCCTTGAAGTCCTTGGTCGCGGCGATCGCGTCGCGCAAGTCCGTTCCCTTCAGGCTCTTGGCCCGCTTCATGGCATCGAACAGAAAGTTCGTCGCGTCATACGCCTGGGCGGTAACACTGTCGGGCGTCTCGCCGTCGTACTCGGCCTTGAACCGCTTGATGAAGTTCTGGATCACCGGCGAAGGGTCATCCGGCGAGTAGTGGTTCGAATAAAACGCCCCGTCAATCGCCGTCCCGCCGATCTCCGCGAGTTTGGGGCTCTCCCACCCGTCGCCGCCCAGCAGCGCCGCCGTGATCCCCAGTTTCCGGGCCTGAATCGCGATGTTCCCCACCTCCGTGTAATACCCCGGAATGAAGATGATGTCGGCACCGGCCCCCTTGATGCGCTGCAACTGGGCCGTGAAGTCCTGGTCGCCCCCGTTGTACGTCTGCTCGGTCGCGATCTTCCCGCCGAACTTCACGAAGTTCTTCTTGAACTCGCTCGCCAGGCCCGTGCTGTACGGCTGCGCCTGATCGAACAGAATCGCCGCGGATCTGGCCTTCTGGTTCTCCGCCGCGAACTTCGCGCACACATACCCCTGGAACGGGTCAATAAAGCACACGCGGAAGATCATGTCGCCAACCTTCGTCACACGCGGGTTGGTGCTGCTGGGCGTGATCATCGGCACGCCGTTCTCCTGGCAGATCGGCGCCCCCGCCAGCGAGCGGCCGCTGGCCACCTCGCCCAGCACCGCCACCACCTTGTCGTTGGTCACCATCCGCGTCACCACGTTCGCCGCTTCCTTCAGGTCGCTGCGCGTGTCATACTCCGTCAGCGCAATCGGCCTCCCGTTCAACCCTCCCGCGGCATTGAAATCCTTGATCGCCAGACGGATCGCCTTGCTCGACCCCTGCCCGAACGTCGCCTCCGAACCCGTCAGCGAGCCGAAGTGCCCGACCTTGATCGGTTCGCCCTTCGCCGGCTCCGCCATCTTCCCGCACGCGCCGCCCGAGAACGCCGCCACAGCCACCGCCGCGGCGAGAGTGAGAACCGAACGCGTGGAAATACGTTTCATGGTGAGTCTGCTCCAGAAAGAAAATCGAGCCAAGCCCTATGGCCACAGGATGATAACGGCCCTGTGCCGTGGTTTCGTGGCGGCCGACGCGCGGATTCACAGGTCCCTCGCCACCCCCCTCTGACACCCCTCTGTCAGTCATGGGCCGCGTTTGCGCGCGATTGTGTGGACACGCCGTACAAACACCTTGCAACGGGCCGGAGTCGGGGCCAACATCGTGGGGATCGCCCGCACGTGGTCGCGGGCGCGTTGAGCAGCCAAGCACACACACAGGAGTCCGCGCATGAACAACCACGCCGCCATCCCCGGAGCCTCCCCCGTCACCCTCAAGCGGGCCCGTGCCCGCGCCTTCGCCGAGCGTGCCGCGCAGCGCGCGGCCCACCTCCCCGAGGCCGAGCGCCTCCTCGTCCTGGCCATCTGCCAGCAAGGCCAAAGCGCCACGCACCTCGCTGCGCTCATGGGCAAGCCCTCCCGCACCATCCGCCGCCGCATCCGCAACCTCCTCCGCCGGGTCATGACCCCCGAGTTCGCCCTCGTCGTGGCCTCGCGCCAAGACTGGGCGCCCACCATGCGCGATGTCGCCACCGCCTGCATCATCAACGGCCGCAGCCTCACCGCCGCCGCGAGAGACCTCTCCCTCTCCTACCACATCGTCCGCCGCCACCGTGATGCCATCGTCGCCATGGCCCGCGCTCAGTCCTCCCGCACCGCACGCACGTTGCCCGCACAGCACAAGGCGGCCGCGTGAAGCCCGCCCACATCCTGTCACCGTCCCGCCCATCCGATCGGGCCCTGCGCGCCGCCGCGCTCTTCGGCCTTGCGATTGAATGGCGTACCACCCCAGCCCACCGCCCCCACGCCCGCCACTGGGCACGCGCCGCCGCCGACATCCTCCGCGCACTCCGCACCGGCGGCATCGTCTTCATCACCGGCCCCAGCGGCGGCGGAAAAAGCACGCTCCTCCGCGCCCTGAGCGTGCACCTCGCCGCTCGCGGGGCGAACATCGAATGGGTCCGTTCCCGCCGCGCCCGCCGCGCCGTGCCACTCATTGACACGGTTCCCGGTTCCCTGCGCGCCCGCCTCGGGGCCCTGGCGCACGCGGGCCTCGCAGAGCCACGCCTGTGGAACGTCCCAACCACGCACCTCTCCGAGGGTCAGCACGCCCGCAGCGCGCTCGCCCGCGCCATCGCACGATGCCCGCGCCACGCCACCGGCACCACCCTCCTCGCCGATGAGTTCTGCTCGCCCCTCGACCGCATCACGGCGTGGTGCGTGGCCGCAAGCCTGGCCCGCTGGGCACGAGCCGCGCCCGCGCGCCTCGTCATCGTGGCCACAGCCCACGATGACCTGATCGAGCCCCTCCGCCCGGATGTGCTGGTGCACGTCAGTTTGACCGGCCATGTCGCAATCCATCCCCCTCCGCGCCCCGCGGAGGGGGTGGTCCGCCCCGGGCGGACCGGGGGAGGTGCGTGCAACGCGACCAAGCAAGAGGCCTCAACCACCCCCGCCGCCCGCTTCGTCATCCGTCCGGGCACACGCGCTAACTACGAAAACCTCAGCCCTCACCACTACCGTGCCGCACGCCCCGGCCCCGTCTGCCGCGTTCTCGTCGCCCTCGACCGCACCGCCGCCAACGTGGTCGGCGCGCTGGTCGTCTCCTTGCCCCCGCTCAACGGCCCGTGGCGCACGTGGCTCCCACCCTGCTCCGCCCGCGAGCGCGCACGCCTCATCAACACACAGGTTCGCGTCATCTCGCGCGTCATCATCGACCCGCGCTACCGCGGCATGGGCCTGGCCACACGCCTCGTGAGGGCCTATCTCGCTCGCCCACTCACGCCCCGCACAGAGGCCCTCGCCGCCATGGGCACCGTCTGCCCCTTCTTTGAGCGGGCCGGCATGACGGCCACACCACGCCCACGCTCAGCACGCGATGCACGCCTGCTGAGCGCCCTGAGCCTGGCACGCCTCTCCCCCTGGCGCCTCGCCGCGTGGGCAACGCTCCCCGCACCCACGCGAAGCAACCGCCCCCTGCGCCTCGCCCTCCGTCGCTGGGCCAACGACAGCCGCGCCACACGCTCCCTCGCCCGGGCCAGCCTCGCCGCCATCGCACGCGCCGCGGCCACCGTCGGCCAGCGCGCCGTCATCTTCCAGCACACCGGAGACCACCCAGGAGGATGCTCTGTTCACTCCATGCCTTCCAGCCCGAAGGGCTGAAAGTCAATAGCCGGGGGTTGAGGAGGCTCGGCGACGAAACCCCCGGTGCGCGACCCCCTTGCCACTGCACCCTGAAGGGGTGCATGAACCACACCTCGCATCGCATGACTTTCAACAGAGCACCCATGACCACACACCCCCAACCTCCCGACAACCCCGACGCTCTCCACCGCTTCCTCGCCGATGTGCTCAACATCCGCGTGCCGCGCACGAGTTTGCTGGAAGCCTCCGACGCGCCCTTTGACTACCTCTGCCACACCTTCTTCGAGGGCAAGTTCACTCGCGGCCAGTCGCACGCCGGTCCCTCGCTCGCGGAGCAGGTCGCGGGCGCCCATGCTGCCACCGACACCGCCGCTGCCTCCCCCGCCCGCATCGACCCCGTCGTCTGGGCCAGCCGCGGCGGTGGAAAAACATTCCTCGGCGCTGTCGCCACTCTCCTCGACCTCCTCTTCAAGCAAGGGTGCGAGGTCCGCATCCTCGGCGGCAGCCTCGAACAAAGCGGCCGCATGCACGAGCACCTCCGCCGCCTCTGCGAAATCTCCGCCGTCAGCGCCCACATCGCCCGCAAGTCCACCGCCAAACGCCTCCTCTTCAACAACGGCTCCCGCGCCGAGATCCTCGCCCAAAGCGAAACCGCCGTGCGCGGCACGCGCGTGCAGAAGGTGCGGTGCGACGAGGTGGACCTCTTCAACCCCGCCGTCTGGCGTGCCGCCCAACTCACCACACGCTCGCTCGGACGCGAGGGCCCCTGGGGCACCGTGGTCCACGGACGCATCGAGGCCCTCTCCACCATGAACGCGCCCATGGGCATCATGTGGGACCTCGTCAGCGAGAGCGTCGGCGGCAACGCCACACGCAGACTGTTCCGCTGGGGCGTGGTCGATGCGCTCGAACACTGCTCCCCGCGCCACGCCTGCGAGCCATGTGTGTTGTGGCCCGAGTGCGGCGGCCGCGCCAAACTCCGCCCGCCCGCCGACGCCGGCCACATCACCATCGCCGATGCGCTGGCCATGAAAGCCCGCGTGAGTTTGGAGATGTGGCAGAGCGAGATGCTCTGCCTTCGCCCCCGCCGCGCGAGCGCCGTCATCCCCGAGTTCGACCCGCGCACCCACATCCTGCGAGAGGATGCCATCCCACACCGCGGCACATGGATCGCAGGCATGGACTTCGGCTTCCGCTCACCCACCGTCATCCTCTGGGCGCACGTCGATGAAACCGGCATCCTCCGCGTCATGCACGAACGCTCCGCAGACGGCGCCGTGATGGACGAGCACATCCGCGCCGTCACCGACGGCCTGCGCCCCCACCCCGCGTGGGTCGGTGTTGATCCCGCGGGCAACGCCCGCAACGACCAGACCGGCCTCTCCAACGTCAACCTCCTCCGCAAAGCAGGCCTCGCCGTTCGTTCGCGCCAGAGCGCGGTTGAAGACGGCCTGCGCCTGCTGCGGGCGCGTTTCGGCCCGGCGACCGGCTCGCCGCGCCTGTTTGTGCACGCTCGCTGCGTGAAACTGATTGAGAGTCTGAGGCGTTACCGCTATCCGGAGGACAAGCCCGAAGCGATGCAGCCGGTGAAGGACGGACACGACCACGCCGTGGATGCCCTGCGCTATATGGTCATGAACCTCGACCGTCCGCACGAGACGCGCCAAGCAGGGTACTTGTGAACCCCATCGGAGGCGTTGGCGCAAGCCAACGCGCGGCCCCCGATTGCCACATGGAATACACTGCACCCGAGCATCCATGCGACGACTCCTCTTCGTTTTGATCGGGCTTGTGGCCATTCTTGCGGGGTTGCTGTACATCGGCGATTACGGTCGCGAGAGGGATTCCGTTGACATGCGTGAATGGAGTTACTGGGGCTACCGCCACGGACCGTCGGGGCTGTCGCGGCCGCTCTTTCCGGTCCGCGTGGGCGGGCAGCTGGGGTTCATTGACGCGACCGGCCGTGTGGTGATTGAGCCGCAGTTTCTGCGGGCGTACACGTTTACGGAGGGGCTCTGCGTGGCCACCACGTCCAGTGAACGCAGCGGCTATATCGACGAGACAGGGGCGTGGGTGATCCCGCCGCGCTTTGCCATGGCTCTGCCCTTCCGGGGTGGGCGGGCCGCGGTGAAGGGGGAGGACAGGGGCCGATTCGGGTACATCGACCGGACCGGGACGCTGGTGATTCCGTACCGCTACTACACGGCCAGCGAATTTGTGGACGGTGTGGCGCGCGTCGGCCACGCCACCTTGTGGGGAAGGCTCAAGGGCTCGTTCGCTGATGTTGGCATGGAGTGCTGGTACGAGTACATCGATCTCCAGGGTCGCCGCGTCGCCAAGCCCGAGATGAACAATCCGCGGAACGATGCAGAGCCGCGGCCCCTGTTCCCGTTCGGCCCGCCGGGAAAGATGGGTTACAAGGACGCGAACGGGCTGGTGGTGGTTGAGGCGATCTACGCCCGCGCGGACCCGTTCGAGGATGGGCTGGGGTGTGTTGCCACCGAGGGTGGAAAGAACGGGTACGTGGATGCGACGGGGCGCATGGTCTGGCCACCATCGCAGTGATCTGGCCCCCACCAGAGGCGTTGGCGCAAGCCAAAGCGCGGCCTTGCGACCGCGCCGCCGACATCGCCGATACGCTCCCACCGATGTCTCCACCCCCCGCTCCAGGCCCCGTACTCGTCCTCTGCCCGATGCAGATCGAAGAGGCCGCGGTCGTTCGCGCGGTGCGGGCGGCGGGCGCACACACGCCCATCCGCGTCGTCCGCACCGGCATCGGCAAAGACGCAATCCTCGCCGCG
Organism: Phycisphaerales bacterium; assembly: GCA_046156035.1. Classification (GTDB taxonomy): domain Bacteria; phylum Planctomycetota; class Phycisphaerae; order Phycisphaerales; family UBA1924; genus JAEUIX01. The sequence goes on from JBJXEW010000011.1 coordinate 55,097, forward strand.
CTCGTGCGTGAACTCGCGGCAGCGGTGGGGGCGGGGGGGGCGGTGGGGGGGGCAGAGGGCCACGCGCCGTCACTCGTCATCCTCGCCGGCGCCTGCGGCGGCCTGCGCCCCACCGCCGATGTGCCCTCCATCTCGCGCATCATCGACGAGCACGGCCACACCTGGCCCCGCGGCATCGGCTTCGATCCCGCCGGCGTCACCCTCGTCGCCGTTGACCGCATCATCGCCACACCGCAAGACAAGGCCGCGCTCGCCGCCGCCACCGGCGCGGCGATCGTCGACATGGAATCCCACGCCTTCGCCGCCGCCTGCGAAACGCGCGGCCTCGCCTGGTCCGTCATCCGCGGCGTCAGCGACACGCCCGATGAATCGCTCCCCGCCGAAGTCCTCGCCTGGATCACCCCCGACGGCCGCACGCGCTCGCTGCGCGCGTTCCTCGACCTGCTCCGCAGGCCGTGGCTCATCCCGCACATCATCCGCCTCCTCCGCCGGTCCAACCGCGTGCTGCCGAAAGTCGGCGAGGCAGCGCTCGCGCTCGCTTCCGCGCCACTCACCACCCAAAGAGGCCCGGGCGCAAGCCCGGGCTTTCGCCAGCCACCCGCACCCTGCGCGGCAGCCTTCCACCCCGCGCTCCCGCCCGTCGCCCTCACCCACGCCGACGTGGTCATCTTCGGCGGCACGTTCGACCCCGTCCACATCGGCCACACCTCACTCGCCGACCACGCGCGCCGCCACGTGGAGGCTCGCAGCCGCGGTTTCACAACACCCCCTCCCAGAGGGAGGGGGCGGGGGGTGGGCGAGTCTGCTTCGGTTCTGAGCGAGCCTCCAAGCACCGCCGGCGCATCGGCCTGCCTCCTCCTCATCCCCGCGGCACGCTCGCCCCACAAAGACTCCGCCCCGCACGCCACCGATGCCGACCGCGTCGCCATGCTCCGCATCGCCATTGCCGATGCGCCCACCACCGCCGTGTGGACGGTGGAACTGGAGCAGGGAAGTGGGGGGGCTGCTCCAAGTTTCACAATCGACACGCTCCGCCGCGCCCGCGCGGCTCTCAACGCCGCGGGTCGCCACGACTCGCGCCTGCACCTGCTCATCGGCGCCGATCAGGCCCTCGCCCTCCACCGCTGGCGTGAGCCACACGAGATTCTCGCTCTCGCTCACCCCCTCATCCTCTTGCGGGGTGAGCACGCCGCGGCCGATGCGCTCGCGGCTGCGCTCGCCGCGCTTGGTTTCTGGTCCGATGCCGAACTCGCGCGCCTGCGCGCTGGCATTGTCCCCGCGCCGCTGGTGAACGTGTCATCAACCGCCGTGCGCGAAGCCCTCGCCGCCGGCCGCGATACGACCGGCATGCTCGACCCCCGCGTGCGCGCCTACATCGATCAGCACGGCCTGTACAGGTAAGTGCGAGCCCCGTCGCCGCGCCGCCCAATGAGGCCCCGGCGCAAGCCGGGGCTTTCCGCGGGGCCCTCTCACGCCGCGTACACCACCCGCCCCAGCGCAAGAGTGTGCTTCAGCCACCGGTCATCCCACGCGTGCAGGATTGTGCTCAGCGGGTCAGCCGCGCCCTGCCACGCAATGTCCGGCTCGATCACCAGCACATCCGCGCTCAGCCCCTCGCGCAGTTCGCCCCGGTCCGTCCATCCGCATGCACGCGCGTTCCCCGCCGTCGCCATCCACCACGCCCGCGCCGCACTGGGCACCTCCTCGTGCCCCCCGTCGTTGGTCGTTCGTGCCCGCTCGGGAAGCGGCTCGCCCCACCACGCCCGCCGCGCCTGCGTGTGCATCATCGCGCGGCAGACCCGCGCCATGCTCCGCTCAAAGCCCCCCGCGATGTCGCTCCCCAGCGCCACCGCCACGCCGCTGCGCTCCAGCGCGCCCAGGTTCATCGCCCCCGATTGCAGAAAATCGTTCGCCGCGGGGCAGTGCGCCACCACGCACCCGGCCCGCGCCAGGGTCTGGCGGTCGTGCCCGGAGAGGTAGATGCCGTGCCCCAGAATCGTGCGCCCCGTGAGCAGCCCCGCATCGTCGTACACCTGCGTGTAGGTCTTCCCCCCAAACAACCCCTCCACAAGTTCGCACTCGGGCACCATCTCCGCCAGGTGCGTCTGCACCATCGCCCCCGCGCGCAGAGCGAGCGTCCCCGCGCCGCGCAGCAAATCATCATCGCACGAAACCGCAAACCGCGGCGACACGGCGTGCTCAATCCCCTTCGCGCCCGGCTTGCCGAACGCGGGGTAGCGCTCGCACAGCGCGGCGGCTTCCGCCAGCAACCGCTCACGCGGCCGGCACAGTTCCGGCGGCGCGTTGCGCTCCATCAGCACCTGCCCAACCGCCCCGCGCACACCCGCCGCGGCGAGAGCCTCGATCGCCGCGATCGTCCCCTCGTGGTGCACCGTCGCGTACGCCGCGATGCTCGTGGTGCCGTGCGCGAGCAGTTGCCGGGCCACGCGCGCGCCCATGTTCGCGGCATACGCCGCGTCCGCCCAGCGCGCCTCCGCGGGAAAAATCACCCGGTCCAGCCACTCCAGCAGCGTCATTCCGCTGGCGCCGATGGAATCAAACTGCGGCAGGTGCAGGTGCGCATCAATAAAGCCCGGCGCGATCACGCACGCCTCACCGCCCGCGTCCGGCCGCGCGTGCAACGCGCCCTCGCGCACCTCCGCGAGGCGTCCGTCCTCAACCCGCACCCACCCCGGCGTCAGGCGCACGCTCTCACCGGCGCGCGTGACGCTCGCGTCGGCTGTCGGCAGCAAAAGGTGTCCGCTGAAAATCATCCTGTCTCAATCGTTCGCACGCCGCGCCAGCCCCGCGGCCACGTTCACACCGGCCGCCGCCCGTAAAAGAAGCAAGGCCACGGCCGCTCCACATCGCTCAGCCCCGCCTCCTTCAGCCAGCCCATGCACTCCTCGGGCCGATGGCGGAACGAGTACTTCGGCAAGTACGCATCCACGAGGCCCAGATACGCCGCCTGGAACGTCCGCCCGCGCGGCAGTTTGCGCTGCCGCCCCGCCAGATAAAACGCCAACGGCAGGCTCATGAGTTTGCACGACAGCAGCATCAGCGGCCGCGGCAACTTTCCCGGCAGCGTGAACGTGTGCCGCAGCGTGATGTACCCCACACCCCCCGCGCCCAGTTCATAGATATACAGCAGCATCTTGCCGCCGGGCTTCACGCACCGCGCCGCGGCCAGCACCGCGGCACGTGTGTCGGGCGTGTGGTGCGCAATCCCGATCGACAGCACGATGTCGAACGCGTGGTCCGCGATCGGAAACCGCAGCACATCGGTCCGCAAGAATGCGGTGTCGCGAACCTTGCCGCCGCGCACGTTCTCCGCCGTCGCGCGATACACCACCTCCGAAAGGTCGCACCCCATCGCCGTCGCGCCGTGGTCCGCCAGCACGCGGCAATACTGACCGTGCCCACACCCCACATCCAGCGCCCGCAGGCCCTTCACGTTGCCGCCCAGTTTCAGCCACTTGTCCAGGCCGTTCCACAGGTCCTCGGGCGTGTTGTTGTAGACGATCTGCTCGTCCAGTTTGCCACGCAGAACCTTCTCCCACTGGTAGCCAAAGCCCGCCTGGTCGCCGCGGTCGTCGCGCTCCACCGCAACAAAGTCCAGCACGCCCTCCCGCGCCGCGGCCACCATGCCCGCCCCGCACGAACTCGCGCACTCAAGGCCCCGATCATCGCCCGTCGGCCGCACCGCCCCGTGGCACTTGGGGCACGTCAGCACGGGCCCGAACCGGGCGTGCACATCCGCCATCAGCCCCGCGGCCGAGTTGCTCAGCGCGGCGGGGGGGGCGGGGGGGGCGGGGGAGGAGGTCGCGTGTTCTTGAGTCGCGGTGCTCATGGTCGCATGCTCGGTGGCGCGGCACATCAGGCCTTGGTGTGCATGGTCGGGGGCTTGGAGATCAGGAACGGCCCGAGTTGCAGGTGGTTCAGGCCCGATCGGTCCATCACATCAATCGCATCGCCGGGCATGCTCGCGATCGGCTCCCCGTGCAGGTTGAAACTCGTGTTCAAAATCGCCCCGCGCCCCGTCTTCTCACGGAACTTCTTGATCAGCCGGTGATACGACGGGTTCCACTCCGCCGTCACGATCTGTGGCCGCACCGTCCCGTCCTCCGGGTGCGTGCCCGCGGCGATCTGGTCCGCGTTCTTCGACGGGAACGTCAGAATCATGTACGGCGCACGGATCCGCTTGGGGTTCACGAGATACTCATCCTGCGCCTCGTCCAGCACCGACGCCGCGAAGGGCATCCAGAAATCCCGGCTCTTGATCGCCCGGTTGATCAGCCGCACCACGTCCCGCCGCGACGGGTCGGCCATGATCGAGCGGTTGCCCAGGGCCCGCGCGCCAAACTCCTCACGCCCGTTCACGCGGGCCACCACCTCGCCGGAGGCCAGGAGCGTGGCCACAGCATCCTCGATATCCGCCGGCTCGCTCACGGCGTAGCCCTTGGCCCGTGCCGCGTCGGCCGCGACGCGGTAACTCTCGGTGGGCGGCTCCAGCCCCAGGTAAAACGCGCCCATGGGCTTGATGGTGTTCGCCTTGCCGATGCTCTCCAGGTAAGACCAGCAAGAGCCGATCGTGTTCGTCTCGTCGCCGCACGACGGGAACACATACACGTCCGTCACTTCCGGGATCGCGCACAGCACCTGGTTCACCTTCACGTTCATGAACACGCCGCCGGCCAGCCGCAGGTGCGAGCGCCCCGTCGCCTTCACCCAGTGCCGCACCCAGCGGGCCACGATCTGCTCGGTGAACATCTGCAGGCCCGCCATCACGTAGTCAAAGCGCACCATCTCCAGGCGCTCTTTCCAGTAGTCGTACGCGTAGTTGGCATCCGGCAGCCCGTTGGTCCGGCTCCAGCCACCGTCGTGCTCGTGATACGCGCTGGCAAAGATGTCGCGCACCGCCTCCACACGCTTGCCGCCCGCGTACGGCGCCATGCCCATCATTTTGTATTCGTGCTCGTTGGGCACCATCCCCATCAGCGACGTGATGATGTTCCACAGAATCCCGATCGAGTGCTCTTCCGCCACGCTCCCGATGCGCTTGAGCCGCCCCGCTTCGGGAACCGCCACCGTGGCGCACAACCCATCCCCCGCCCCGTCCAGCGTCAGCACCAAAGCGCCCTCATCCACGCCGGGACCGTAATACGCCGCCGCGGCGTGGCATCCGTGGTGCTCCATGAAGCCGATGCGCTTACCGCTCACGCCCCGGCTCACCAGCCCCGCGATGCGCTGCGGCCAGCGGTTCTTGTGCGCCCACGCCCGCAGGGGCGTGCGCCGCAGCAGCGCCCGCAGCCGCGCCTTCGCCGTCGTGTTGTTCTTGTACGCCAGCGTCTGGGCCTGCCTGTGCCCGGCCTCCGCCCCGCCCCGCCCCGGCGGCAGGTAATACTCACGCCCGGAGAAGATGTACCGGTCCACGTCCGTCCACTTCGCCCCCAGCCGGTCCAGCATCCGCTGGATGCTCTGCTCGGGAAACCCGTGGAAGTTCTTCACCCGCGAGGGCCGCTCTTCCTGCATGCCCATGAGCAACTCGCCGTCCCGCACGATCGCCGCGGCCGAGTTGTGCCCGTCGTGTATGCCGCACAGAAGCATCAACCTGCTCCATCGCCGGCCGCGCACGCGGCATCGCCGCAACGCAAGAACGACGCTTACGAGGCCAACTTTCGCAGCGCATCCACCTTGTCGAGTTTCTCCCACGTGAAGAACTCGATTTTTTCGCCGCGCTGCTCGCGCTTGGCCCGGTCGAAATACTGGCCGGTGTACGCGGCCCGCCCAAAGTGCCCGTGCCGCGCCGTGGGCGAGTAGATCGGCTTGCGCAGTTGCAGCGTCTCGATGATCTTCTTGGGCGTCAGCGCAAAGCACTCACGGATCGCCTTGGCGATCTTCCCCTCGTCCGCCTTGTTGGTGCCGAAGGTGTCCACGTACACGCTGGTGGGCTCGGCGACGCCGATCGCGTACGAGAGTTGAATCTCGCACTGGTCCGCCAGGCCCGCGGCCACCACGTTCTTGGCGATGTACCGCGCCATGTACGCGGCAGACCGGTCCACCTTCGTCGGGTCCTTGCCGCTGAACGCGCCGCCGCCGTGGCGGCCCATGCCGCCGTAGGTGTCCACGATGATCTTGCGGCCAGTCAAGCCCGTGTCGCCGTGCGGCCCGCCGATCTCGAAGCGGCCGGTGGGGTTCACGTGCACAGTGATCCCCGGGTTCCACCACTGCCCCAGCACGGGCTTGATCACGTGCTCGATTGTTTGCTTCTTCAGGTCCCCCTGCCGGTCGTTCCAACTCGGGTCGTGCTGCGTGCTCAGCACCACCGTGTCGATGCGCTTGGGCTTCAGCCCGTCATACTCAACCGTCACCTGGCTCTTGGCATCCGGCCGCAAGCCCGGCACCTTGTTCTCACGCCGCACCGTCGCCTGCTGCTCCACCAGCCGGTGGCTGATCTGGATCGCCAGCGGCATGAACTCGGGGGTTTCGCTGGTGGCGTACCCGAACATCATGCCCTGGTCGCCCGCCCCCTCGCGGTCTACCCCCATGGCGATGTCGTTGCTCTGCTTGTTCAGTGCCACCATCACGCCGCAGGAGTCGGCATCGAAGCGCATGTCGCCGGAGGTGTACCCGATCTCGCGCACCGTCTCGCGCACAAGGTCCGGAATGCTCACGTACGTGTTGGTGGTGATCTCACCGGCCACCACGACCAGGCCCGTGCAGCAGAGCGTTTCGCAGGCCACGCGGCTGAACGGGTCATCCGCCAGCATCGCATCCAGCACGGCATCGGAAATCTGATCGGCAACCTTGTCCGGGTGGCCCATCGAGACGGATTCTGACGTGAAGAGGCGGGTGGACATGCGAGACTCCGGAAAGGGGCCGCGGCGGCGCGGGCGGCGGCTTGCCGCCCGCAAAGGTGCGAAGGATAGCGCGACACCGGCAGAGGATCGTTCACCCCCCGCCCGTTGCGTCCGGGCCCCGCGGGCGTGAAGATGGGCCCAGCGCCATCGGAATTCGGCCTTTGATTGGTGGCAGCCTCCGCAAACCTGATGTAGACTCCGCACGGAAGGCTTCAGGGCTTGGCCCGCCGGGCGAACCCGGCGCGGCATGGTGGATCACGAAGGAAGAGACGATCGAGGGAGAGCAGACATGAACCGTTCATTCGCATTGGGCGCAAGCGCGCTCGCGTTGGTCATCGCGGCCGGCGCGGCACGTGCCGATGTGGTCGTGTCATACGGCCCGGGCACCTCGCCCGTGGTGCGGACTTTCACGCCGCGGGGCGACGAGGTGGGCGGCTTTGAGGCCTACGACCGCGGCTTCGCGGGCGGTGTGCGCGTGGCCACCGGCGACGTGACTGGCGACGGCACCCCCGACGTGATCACCGTCGCGGGTCCGGGCGGTAACGGCCACGTCAAGGTCTTCGACGGCAATACCGGCGCCGAGGTCCGCTCCTTCTTCGCCTTTGACGGCTTCGTTGGCGGCGTGCAGGTGGCCGCGGGCGACGTCAACGGCGACGGCACGGACGACATCATCACTGGCGCGGGCGGCGGCGGGGCTGCCGGTGGGCACGTCAAGGTCTTCAGCGGCGCGACCGGCGCCGAGATCCGCTCCTTCTTCGCCTTCCCCGGCTTCGTGGGCGGGGTGACGGTGGCCGCGGGCGATGTGACCGGCGACGGCAAGGCGGACATCATCACCGGCGCGGGCCCCGGCGCGCCCGGCGGGCACGTCAAGGTCTTCGACGGCGTCTCGGGCGCGCAGGTCCGCTCCTTCTTCGCCTTCGGCGGCTTTGACGGCGGCGTCAGCGTGGCCGCGGGCGACCTTGACGGCGACGGGTTGAATGAGTTGGTCGTTGGAGCCGCGTCGCTGGCCTCGCACGTCAAGGTCTTCGACGGCGCCAGCCTCACCGAGCGTGCATCGTTCCTCGCCTTTGAGGGGTTCAACGGCGGCCTCTCGCTGGCGGTCGGCGACGTGGACAGCGACGGGCGCAGCGACCTGCTGGCGGGTGCCCTGAGCGGCGAGGCCCTGGTGAACGTGTTCAGCGCGAGTTTGAGGGCACGCGGCCCGGATGACCCCTTCATCTTCTTGCAGCCGTACAGTTTCTTGGCCGCGCCCCCGGGTTTCGACGGCGGCGTCTATGTCGCCGCGATCCCCGCGCCGGCCGTCGGCGGCCTCGCGGCAGTGGGCCTGGCCCTCGCCGCGCGTCGCCGTCGCTGAAGCACGTTTCACCGGCGCACCACCAACACCGTGCAACCGTGCCACGATCATCCCCGCCGCGGGGATGATCGTGTCGCTTTGCGCACGGCCCCCGCTACGCTCTGCGCATGCCGCCCTCCGCATCTGCCCGCGCCCCCCTCACGTACGCGGGCGCCGGGGTTGACCTTGAGTCCAAGGACCGCTTCACCGACTCGCTCGTCTCGCTGATGAAGCGGACCCACGGGCCGCGCGTCATCCCCAACCCCGGCGGCTTCGCCGGCCTCTTCCGCCTCGACTTCAACAAGGGCCTCTTCCGCAAAAACTACAAAGACCCCGTCCTCGTCGCCTGCGCCGACGGCGTCGGCACCAAACTCAAACTCGCCATCGAGTACGGCAAGGTCGACACCCTCGGCATCGACCTCGTCGCCATGAACATCAACGACATGATCGTTCAGGGCGCCGAGCCGCTTTTTTTCCTCGACTACATCGCCACCGGCAAGGTGGATCACGAGCAACTGAGCGCCATCATGCGCGGCATCGCTGAAGGGTGCCGCATCGCCCAGTGCGCCCTCCTCGGCGGCGAAACCGCCGAGATGGCCGGCCTCTACAAACCCGGCGACTTTGACCTCGCCGGCTTCGCCGTCGGCGTCGTCGAACTCGCACGCACGATCAAGGCCACGCGCGTGGAAGTGGGCGATGTGGTGCTGGGGTTGGCCAGCGACGGCATCCACTCCAACGGCTACACGCTCGTGCGCACCGTCGTCGAGCACGCGGGGCTGGACCTGCACAAGGTGTACGACGAGTTGAACGAGCCCCGAGCGTCAGCGAGGGGGCCCAAGCGTGCTTCGCGCTCCCGCGCACGCCCGGGCGGTGTCCCGTCGCTCACGCTCCGGGCTCGCTCCGCACCCCTCGGCGAAGTCCTCCTCACACCCACACGCATCTACGCACGCCCCATCACCCGTCTCCTCTCCAACTACCGCGTCAAGCGGGTCATCTCCGGCATGGCCCACATCACCGGCTCGGGCCTGGCCGGCAACCTCTGCCGCGCACTCCACCCCAAGGTCGATGCCCACATCGACACCGCCAGTTGGCCCCTCCCGCCCGTCTTCGCGTTTCTGCAACAGCGCGGCAACGTCGACACCGCCGAGATGCGCCGTGTCTTCAACATGGGCATCGGCTACTGCCTCATCGTCCGCCCCGCCTTCGCCGAGAGCGTCGCCGCGTCCCTCAAAAAACTCGGTGAGAAGGTCTACACCATCGGCCGCATCGAGCGTGGCAAGGGCGAGGTGGTGGAGCGATGAACGCCCGCCCCGCGCTCAACCGAGCGCAAAGCCCGCGATCTCCGCCTCGAACACGCTCTTGCCCTTCACGATCCCCTGAATCTCGCTGTTGAACCGCCGCGCCGTCGCACGCACTTCGCGGCAAAGAATAAACAGGTCGTCACCCGGCCGCACCTGCGTCCGGAACGCCGCCCGCTCAATGTGCGTGAACGCCGCCAGTTTCGCCACCGGCCAGCGCGAGTTGTACAGCCACGCCCCCAACTGCGCCCCGGCCTCCACCATCAGCACGCCCGGCAGAATCGGCCGCCCCGGAAAGTGGCCCGGCACCCAGAAGGCATCCGGTCGCACCTGCCACAGGGCCACACCCTCCTTGTAGTCGCTCGTGTGCCACACGATGTGGTCCAAGAGCGCCATGTGGCCCCGGTGCGGGTTCACGCGCGCGATCTCGTCCCGCCCCACCAGACGCGCGGCAAGGTCCACGCCGCTGACATCGACGATCAGCGCTTTCGCCTTCTTGGCGGGGCTCTCGGGCTGGGGTGCGGTCGCGGTCATGTGGCTCACACTCGGCCGCGGCAGGCACCTGCCGCACGCGGTGCTTACTGCTTGCCCGCCTCCGGCTTCTTCTCGGCCTCAGGGCCGCGCAGCGTCAGAATCGCCGCCCGCACGTCCTGCGCGGCGTTCTTGACCTCCTGCATCGACTGACGCACCCGCACGCCCGCGGCCTTGTTGCCGCCGATGGCCTTGGCCAGGTCGTCCTCGATCCCCGCGATGATCTGCTTGAGTTTGTTGAACGATTCCAAGGTTCAGCCTCCCTAGAGCGGGTAACGCGCCAGACCGCGCGATGGGCCCCGCCGGGCGGATTCTAGACCGATTGCCGCCCGGGTGGTCCCACGGTCCCCGCAGGTCTCCAACGTGTTCGGACCCATCGGGTACGCTGCGCCCTCGTGCCCCCCGCCGACTCCACCCTGCCCGGCCCCGGCCTGAGCGACCCGGTCCCCACGGGCCCTGCCGCCGACCTCACCTCGGGCACGCTCCTGGCCGGGCGCTACCGCATCGTCGCGCCCCTGGGCAAGGGGGGCATGGGTGAGGTCTACCGCGCCGACGACCTCACCCTCGGCACCACCGTCGCCCTCAAGTTCCTCCCCTCCGCTCTCGCGGCAGACCCCCTCCGCCTCGAACGCTTCCGCGCCGAGGTCCGCCTCGCCCGCCAAGTGGCCCACCCCAACGCCTGCCGCGTCTTCGACATCGCCGAGGTTGACGGCCGCGTCTTCCTCGCCATGGAGTACATCGACGGTGAAGACCTCTCCTCCCTCCTCCGCCGCATCGGCCGCCTCCCGCGCGAGAAGGCCGTCGAGACCGCCCGCCAGGTCTGCTTCGGCCTCGCCGCCGTCCACGATGCCGGCCTCATCCACCGCGACCTCAAGCCCGCCAACATCATGATGGACGGCCGCGGCCGTGCACGCCTCACCGACTTCGGCCTCGCCTCACACGGCGACCTCTCCGGCCGCGCTGCCCTCGCGGGCACGCCCCTCTACATGGCCCCCGAGCAGATGGCCGGCGTCGCCGCCGACAAGCAGAGCGACATCTACGCCCTGGGCCTGGTCCTCTTTGAACTCTTCACCGGCCGCCACGCCCACGGCCTGAACCAGACCGCGACCTGGGCCGACCTCCAGCGCGCCCACCTCAGCAGCACGCCCGCCTCCACACCCAGCGCCATCGTGCAGGACATCGACCCGGCCGCAGAGCGCATCATCCTCCGCTGCCTCGAGCGCGACCCCGCCCGACGCCCGCGTTCCGTCATGGCCGTCGCAGCAGCCCTCCCCGGCGGCGATGCCCTGCAGGCCGCCCTCGCCGCGGGCGAGATGCCCAGCCCCGAACTCGTGGCCCAGGCCGGTGGCGGCGCCGGCCTGCTCTCGCTGCGCAGCACGCTCATCCTCGTCGCCCTCTTCATCGCCAGCGTCCTCGCCACCGCCGCCGTGGTGCAGCGACACTCGCTCATCCGCATCGCCCCCAGCGAACTCTCCGCCCAGGTTCTCACGCAGAAGGCCCGCGAGATGCTGACGACGCTGGGCTACAGCGTGAAGGGGGGCCACAGTGCCAGCGGGTTCGTGGCTGATTGGGCGGCGATCACCCGTGCGGGCGAGTACCGGGCTGACCTCTCTCGCGCCGACCGGCAGCGCTTTGCGCGCGAACTGACCGCGCAGGCCTCGCCCGCGGGCCTCATCTTCTGGTATCGCTGGAGCGCCCTGCCCCTGGAGCCGCGCGTCATGGGCGCGGGCCGGGTAGCACCGGTGGAGCCGCCGATGCTGTGGACGGGCGAATGCCTGATCCGCCTGGATACGCGCGGGCGGCTGGTGGCGCTCGAAGGCCTGCCGCCCTCTGCCGTGCCCGCGCCCGCTCCAAACCTGCCCGATACGCCCGCTCCAAACACGCCCGCCCCGGCCCCCCCCACCACCCCCCCCACCGCCGACTGGTCCAGGCTTCTTGCGCTGGCCGGGCTGGAAGAGGGGGCCCTCTCACCCGCCGCGCCGCTGCGCACACCCTGGCACGCCGCCGACACCCGCCTCGCCTGGACCGGCCGCTGGCGCGGCAGCGCCGAGCCCGGCGATGAACCCAACGGCCCGCCCGTGCGTGTTGAGGCCGCCAGCGAGCGCGGCAAGGTCGTGCACTTCGGCATGTACGGCCCCTGGAGCACGCCGGGCCGCACCGTCTCCGCGTCTCAGGCCGACGACTTCAACTTCCGCAGGGTCTTCGAGGGGCTCTTCATCCTCGCCATCTTCGCCACCATCCTCACGCTCGCGTGGTTCAACCACCGCCGCAAGCGCGGCGACCCGCGCGGGGCCTGGCGCCTGGCCGCTGTTGTCGCGCTGCTCACGTGGATCGGCCGTGTCCTTGTCGCGCCCTCGGAGGGGGCCATGCTCAGCCCCTCTCTGCAGGTCGGCGCGTCGCTGGCGGCGGCGGCGTGGAGCGGCCTGCTGTACCTCCTCGTGTACCTTGCCCTGGAGCCGTTCATCCGGCGCGACGCCCCGGAGCAGATCATCACATGGGTGCGGCTGCTCGACGGGCGCGTGCGCGACCGCCGCCTGTGCGGCGATGTGCTGCTGGGCGGGGCGATGGGCGCACTCGTCACCAGCGCCATCTCCATCGTCCCCTCGCTCTTCGAACTCGCCGGCGCGGGCGCCGCGGGCATCACCACCAACGGCCTGGACGTCCTCGACGGCCCGCGCTTCGCCCTGGGCTACGTGGCCTCGACGGTCGCAACGGGCGCCCGCTTCGCCATGCTCAGCGCCCTCCTCCTCATGCTCGCCCACATGGCCCTGCGCGTCCGCTGGGCCTCCTTCATCGGCGGCGTGCTGCTCGTGGCCGCGCTGCTGTCGCTCGACAGCGGCGTGGGCATCGACGCCCTCATCACCAACACGCTGCTGGCGGCGGGCACCGCCGCCTTCCTCGTCACACGCGGCCTCGTCGCCGCGCTCGCGGCCACGCTCTGCTCTCGCATCCTCTTCGGTGTGCCCCTCGCCCTCGACCCCGGCGCCTGGTACCTCGCCACCTCCATCGCCGGCCTCGGCCCCATCCTCGCGATCATGGGCTGGGCCGCCTGGCACGCCGTGCGCGGCCGCACCGCCGCCGATTGAACCGCCAACCCTCTACTCTCCCCCGATGCCCGACACCCAGCACCCCGCCTCCATCGGCCCCTACAGCGTTCTCCGCGAACTCGGCCGCGGCGGCATGGGCGTGGTCTATCTCGCCCGCGATCCCAAACTCGACCGCGACGTCGCCATCAAGGCCCTCCCCGCCCTCTTCGCCCAAGAGCCCGCGCGCCTCGAACGCTTCCAGCGCGAGGCCAAGGCCCTGGCCGCGCTCAACCACCCCGGCATCGCCGCCATCTACGGCCTCGAAGAAGTCGCCGGCGCTCGCTACCTCATCCTCGAATATGTCGACGGCGAAACCCTCGCCGACCGCCTCGCCACGGGCCCGCTCCCCCTCGACGAGGCCCTCCCCCTCGCACGCCAACTCGCCGAGGCCCTCGAAGCCGCGCACGAAAAAGGCATCGTCCACCACGACCTCAAACCCGCCAACCTCATCATCACCCCCGAAGGTCGTCTCAAAGTCCTCGATTTCGGCCTCGCCCGCGGCGGCGACTCCGCCCTGCCCAGTTCCACCGGCCTCCCCTACGCCTCCCCCGATTCCCCCACACTCACCACACCCGCACGCCCCATCAACTCGCCCACCATCGCCGGCGCCATCATGGGCACCGCCGGCTACATGTCGCCCGAGCAGGCCCGCGGCAAACAGGTGGACAAACGCTCCGACATCTTCTCCTTCGGCTGCGTGCTCTACGAAATGCTCTCGGGCGCTCAGCCCTTCGGCGGCGAGACCGTGACCGATGCCCTCGGCGCCACGCTCCACCGTGAGCCCGACTGGGTGCTGCTCCCACCTGGCACACCGGCGCGAGTTCGCGAACTCCTCGCCAACTGCCTCGCCAAGGACAAAAAGAACCGCCTGCACGACATCGGCGATGCACGGCTCGAACTCGAACGTGCGATCACCGGGCGTGAGTGGCTCGACGCTTCCGACTCAACGACCGCCCGCACGAGCCGCGTTCGCCCGGCGACGGTCGCGGGTGTCGCGCTGCTCATGCTCGCTGTCGGCGGCCTGCTGGGAGCGCTCTTCATGCGTCCCGCGCCGATGCCTCCGCCGCAGCCGTTCCATCTCTCGGTGGCAACGCCGGCCAAGCCCGAACTGAACGACTTCTTCGGCATCTCGCCCGACGGGCGGTTCATCGTCTACCGAGTCTTGCCTGAACTTGAAGCCGACAGTCCCAAGCCCGGCGGCCTCATGATGGTCCGGCGCCTCGACAGCGACAAGGCCGAACCCATCCCCGGCACCGAGGGCGTGCAGAAGGCGGCTCTCTCGCCCGACGGGCGCTGGGTCGCCTTCGTCGCCGCCAAGGACCGCGCCCGCACCAAGGTGTATCTCAAGAAGGTCGCCCTCAACAACGGCGAGCCCACGGGCACGCCGGAAACACTCTGCGAACTCCCCGCGACCACCGACGCGAATCTGTGCTGGTCCTCGGACCGCGAGATCGCCATCGCGCAGCAGTGGAACCGGGCGATCCTCACGGTTCCCGCATCGGGCGGGGAGCCGAAGGTGGTCTTTAGCGACGAAGACGCCACAGGCTTCACAGGCCTGGGCGAGATTCGTCCGCTGGTGCCCGGCCAGTCGATTCTTTCCTCACGCGGGAGGGTTGTGCGCGGGGAGGGCAAAGCCTGGGTCGACATCGTCGAACTGGCCTCCGGCAAGCGCACCACGCTGATTGAGAACGCCAGCGATGCGAAGTACCTGCCCACAGGCCACATCATCGCCCGGCGGAACAGGGACAGCCTCATCGCCGCACGGTTTGATCTCGCCTCCCAGAAGATCGTCGGCGAGCCCGTCACGGTCTGGAACGGCAAACTCGGCGGTTCGTTCTTTGTCTCGCCCACCGGCGACTTGGCGATGCTGATGAAGCCCGAGGACATCACAGGCCGAACACTCGCCTGGATCGACGAAACAGGCAGGCCCGTGCCGGTCGGCGCCCCGCCCCGCGCGTATCGCAACGTGCGTGTCTCTCCCGATGGTGGACGCGTGGTCACCAACTTCGAGTCCACCGAACCCGGCTCCCTCGGCTCCGATCTGTGGATCTACGACTTTTCGCGTCGAACCTTCAGCCGGCTCCCGACCCAGGGGCCGGCGTGGGATCACATCTGGAGTACGGACGGGCAGCGCATCGTCCACAATCTCGTCGCCGAGGACGAGATGTGCATGGTGGAACGCCGCGCCGATGGATCGGGCGAGCCCGAGAAACTGTTCGCCGTGCCGAGAGGAACCTGGCTCATCCCGTTGGAGTGGTCGCCTGACGGCAAGACGCTGGCTTTCTATCAGCGGGACCTCTCGAATCCCAATGGGGACGTGTTGATACTCGAAAAGGACGCGGCCGGCGGCAAGTGGATCGCCACGCCGTACCTGAACTCGCCGGCACACGAGTTTGGCCTTTCCTTTTCTCCCGACGGAAAGTGGGGGCAGTTCATTTCTGGTGAGACCGGGCGCGGCGAGCTGTATGTCCAGCGCTTCACGGGCGCCGGCGCTGGCGCTGCGGACGCCCGATCAGGGCGCATCCAGATCTCCACAGCCACCGGCGTCCAAGGCGGCGGCTGGTGGAGCCCCGACGGCAAGGAGATCCGCTTCCTCGACGTCGACCTTCAGGTCTTCAGCGTCCAGATCCAGACCGAGCCGACCTTGGCCGCGTCGGTTCCCAAACTGCTCTTCAGCATGAAGGATTTGCAGCCGAGGATCAGAAATGGTGTCTTTGCACCCGATGGTCGCCTCTTGGACATCATGAAGGCGGAGGACGAGGGCAAGAACCGCCTCGACGTCATCGTGAACTTCGCCGACGAGATGCGAGCCAAGGTCGACGCGGCGAAGTGAAGCGTGGCGCTGCGGGGTGAGGTTGCAGCGCGATGGTCAGTGCCACGATTCGGCCCGCGTCATCAAGTGTGGGGCGTGGGTGGCAGCGGCGTGGGCGTGGGTGGCGCGAAGCCCGTAAACTCCCTGCAATGACCACCGTCCCTCCCGCCTCCATCGGCCCTTACACCATCCAGCGAGAACTCGGCCGCGGCGGCATGGGCGTGGTCTACCTCGCCCGCGATCCCAAACTCGACCGCGACGTCGCCATCAAGTCCCTCCCCGCCCTCTTCGCCCAGGAGCCCGCGCGCCTCGAACGCTTCCAGCGCGAGGCCAAGGTGCTCGCCTCCCTCAACCACCCCGGCATCGCGGCCATCCACGGCCTCGAAATCGTTGACAATCAGCACTACCTCGTCCTCGAATACGTCGAAGGCGAATCCCTTGCAGATCGCCTCGCGCGTGGCCCGCTCCCGATCGACGATGCGCTCCCGCTCGCCAAGCAGATCGCCGAGGCGCTCGAAGCCGCGCACGAAAAGGGCATCGTCCACCGCGACCTCAAGCCCGCCAACCTCATGCTCACGCCCGAGGGCCGCGTCAAGGTTCTCGACTTCGGCCTCGCCCGCGGCGGCGACACCGGCGTGCCCAGCAGCACCGGCCTTCCTTATGCCGCGCCGGACTCGCCCACGCTCACCACGCCGGCACGCCCCATCAACTCGCCCACCATCGCCGGCACCATCATGGGCACCGCCGGCTACATGAGCCCCGAGCAGGCCCGCGGCAAGGCGGTCGACAAACGCTCCGACATCTTCTCCTTCGGCTGCGTGCTCTACGAGATGCTCTCGGGCGCCCAGCCCTTCGGCGGCGAGACCGTTACGGATGCGCTCGGCGCCACCCTCCACAAAGACGCCAACCTCGCCCTCCTGCCGCCCCACACGCCGCCCACGATCCGCCTGCTGCTGGTGCGTTGTCTGGCCAAAGACCGTGCCCACCGCCTCCACGACGTCGCCGATGCCCGCGTTGAACTCGCTCAGGCCATCGCCGATCCCAACGCCTGGACGCTTCACGGCGGAGGCACCGCGCACGGGCCGGACCGCGGCCGCACGCCGCGTGCCCTGCTGCGCCGCGCCCTGCCCTGGGCCGTCTCTGCCGCGCTCGTGGCGGCCCTCGCCGTCGTGTGGTTCACGGCCCAACCGGCAGCCACCGCCGTCATGCGCCTCACGATGACCATCCCCGAGGCGCAGTCCCTGGCCTCGTTCCCCGGCAGCATGATGGACATCTCCCCCGACGGCACGCGCGTGGTCTTCGTGGGGCGCACCGAGGCCGGCCGCCAACTCTACCTCCGCGCTCTCGACCAGACCGAAGCCACACCCATCGCCAACACCGAGAGCGCCTTCTGCCCCTTCTTCTCCCCCGACGGCCAGTGGATCGCCTTCGGGCAAAACGGCAAACTCCGCAAGGTCTCCATCCTCGGCGGCCCCGCCACCATCCTCGCCAACGCCCCCGACCTGCGCGGCGGCACCTGGGGCACATCCGGCATCATCGCCTTCTCTCCCGACTCCCAGTCGGGCATCTGGCGCGTCCCCGCCGCGGGCGGCGAAGCGGTGAAGGCCACCGACGCGGGCATCGGCGAAGCGATCCCCACCCACCGCTGGCCCCACTTCCTCCCCGACGGCAAGACCGTCCTCTTCACCGCCACGGACCGCAACAGCGAATACACCGACGCCACCATCAACGTCGTGTCGCTCGACACCGGTGCGCAGAAGGCCATCATCAAGGGCGGTGCCTACGCGCGCTACGTGCCCACCGGCCACATCGTCTTCGGCCGCAGCGGCACGCTCATGGCCGTCCCCTTCGATGCCGGCAGACTCGAGGCCACCGGGGCCGCCGTGCCGGTGCTGGAGGGCGTGCTGAACGGCCCCAACTACGGGAGCGTTCAGTTCGCCTGTGCTGACTCCGGCGTGATGGTCTACGCCCCGGGCTCGGCCACCGAAGACGACCGCCTGCTGGTGTGGCTCGACGCCAGCGGCAAGGAGACGCCGGCCTCGGGCCACAAGCGCGGCTACTTCCAGGCCCG
Source organism: Phycisphaerales bacterium (assembly GCA_046156035.1). Taxonomy (GTDB): domain Bacteria; phylum Planctomycetota; class Phycisphaerae; order Phycisphaerales; family UBA1924; genus JAEUIX01. The sequence goes on from JBJXEW010000011.1 coordinate 73,088, forward strand.
GCTCTCGCCCGACGGCACACGCGTCGCCGCGCAGATCACCGCCGGTGGCAACACCGATATCTGGGTTCTTGAACTGGAGCGCGACAGTTTCACACGCCTCACCTTCGACGAGGCCGTGGACCATCAACCGTGGTGGAGCCCCGACGGCAAATGGATCGTCTTCTCCTCCAACCGCGGCAAGTCGGACTTCAACCTCTTCCGCCAGCCCGCCGACGGCACCGGCGAGGCCCAGCGCCTCACCACCAGCGTCAACCAGCAGGCGCCCTACGGCTTCACCCCGGACGGATCGGTCCTCCTCTACCGCGAGCGTGTACCCTTCAGCGGCAACGACATTCTCTCCCTGCGTCTGGCCCAGCCGGAATCGAAGCCGGAGGTCTTCCTCTCCACGCCGTTCGACGAATCGGCCGCCACGCTCTCGCCCGACGGGAAGTGGCTCGCGTACCACTCCAACGAGTCGGGCACGCACGAGGTCTACGTGCGCCCCTTCCAGCGCCCGGGCGCGAAAACGAAGGTCTCCGCTGGCCAGAGCGGTTGGCCCCGGTGGTCGCCCGATGGCAAGGACCTCTACTACCGCAGCCAGCAAACCATGTGGGCCGTGTCGATCACGCCGCAAGATGATGGGCTGCGCGTGAGCACGCCCCGAACGGTTTTCGAGGTCAAGGGCAACACCTACAACGGCCCGATGAGCGTCTCGCCCGACGGCGCACGCTTCCTGTTCATCCGGTCGGCGAGCGAAACCGGCGAGCAGGGCCAGCAGCCGACCGTGATCGTGAACTGGCTGGCGGAACTCAAGGCCAAGATGCGGGCGAGCAAGTAGGGGCCTGCCTCAGAAGCCCCCTCCCAGAGGGAGGGGGTGGGGGGTGGGCGAGATTGGTTTGGTTCTGGTCCCCCACACTCCGTGTGCGTGGCTTGGGTACCCCCACACTCCGTGTGGGTCTTGGTCTGGTCCCTTCCACCGGTCCGTTAGACTTCCACACATGTCCTCCCCTCCCGCCCCCGCCTCCATCGGCCCCTACACCGTTCTCCGCGAACTCGGCCGCGGCGGCATGGGCGTGGTCTACCTCGCCCGCGACACCAAAC
>JBJXEW010000019.1:0-4138 GCA_046156035.1 Phycisphaerales bacterium
TGGTCAGTTGGCTGGCATAGCTGGCTCCTTAACGTCGAACCTTCCGCAAGCGCGGCCGCGCGGGAACCGTGTCTGAACCCAACGGTGATGTGGGCTCCAGGAGACCTCGTCGTCAAAGACCGTCGTGGTGAGCACGGCGGCTTCGGCAGTACCATGAGGCCAAGAGCTGGAACCACCTTGGGCCCCCAGAGTTCGCGGCGGCCAGCCTCCAGCGTCGCGGGAAAGGTGAAGGCGAAGGCCCGCGTGGGTGTGCGGGCAACATGACAATTATGGTCACGGCCGATACGGCGTTACCCGATCGCACCGTGAGTCGGTCCGGTCACGTCGCCGGTGGATCGGGCGGCTGATCTTTGGTACGATAACTGTCCCCTTTGATCTGGTAGGCTTCGCCGTAATGCATCAGACGATCGATCAACGCGGTCGCCAAGGTGTTGTCACCATCTAACAAAGTGCCCCATTCGCGGAAGGCACGATTGGTGGTCAACACGATGGCACCGGCTTCGTAACGAGCGGCGATCACCTGGAACAGGAGATCGGCACCACGCTTGTCGATCGGAAGGTAGCCAAGCTCGTCCAACAGTAAAAGGCTGGGTCGGACATACGGCTTGATGGCCTTGGCCAGCGTGCCGTTGATCTGCGCCGTCGTCAAGTAATTGACCAGGTCAATGACACGGCTGTAACGGACCGAGTAACCCCGGAGGCACGCGGCATAGCCCAAGGCGGTCAACAGATGGGTTTTCCCGACGCCGGTGGGGCCGAGAAAGACCGCATTGCCATGCCGAGCGATGAAGTCGCAATCGAACAGGCGAACGATGGCGGCTTTGGGAACTCGTTTGGGGAAGGTGAAGTCATAGTCGGCCAAGGTCTTGTGCTTGGGCAACCGCGCTTGATGAAGGCGGCGTTCCAGGGCACGTTGCTGGCGGCGCGTTTGCTCTAGTCCCATCAAGGTCGCCAGGACTTCGAGCATCGAACTCGACTTGCGGGCGGCGTCGTCGAGGACTTCGCGGTAACATTTGGCAATCTCCAGTAGGCGTAAGTCTGCGAGATCGCGTTCCAGGTTGGTTTGCAGGTTGTCCGGGTTACTCGGCATGGTGATTCTCCTCCAGGGTTTCTTGGGTAAAACGGTCGTAACGGGCCGGATCGGCGGGCTCGACTTCGAGATCGTCGATCAGTTCGCGGCGTTTGGGCGTAGGCAGTGTAGGCGTCGGTAGGTGTAGGCGACGCTGCTGGGCCAGCAGTAGGTTCTCGACGTAGGCGGCATCGTAGGTTTCTAAGTGGAGGGCCTGGGTGATGGCCGCCAACAGTGCCGTCGCGCCATACACTTTGGCCAGGCCCAGCAAGCGGCGCAGATGGACGCTGGTCTTGACCGGCAGGCGAGTCAGTTTGAGGTGGAAGTCGCGGGCTTCCGGGCCCAAAGCGTCGAAGGCCTGTTCCAGCGCCCGGGGCGATGGCCGATGGCGTAGCGCCAGCGCCGCCAGGCGGTGCTCCGGCAAGACCAGCAACTGTCGGCGATCGTAGCAGCGTGGGTGGCGTGTCACCTCCTGCCCCTCGTGCAGGATGCGGAGGACTTCACGATCGGCCCGCACCGTCAGCGACCGCCGCGCGAACTGCGGCGGCACCGAATAGCGATTGCCGTCGAACTCGATCCGCGCCATCGGACTCACCAACGCCGCCGGCACCACTTCGTCGGTGTCGAAGGGGATGGGCGGCAACGGTCGCAGCCGGGGCCGCTCCCGGAGAAAACGCTCGCACGGTTGCTCCTGAATGGTCTCGTGGCGCCGCACGTTGGCCACTTTATCCCGCCAGGAGGAGGCCAAGGCTTGGTAGTCGGCCAGGCTGACCAGTTGGTCGCTGCGGCCGGCCAAGGCATTGTGCTTGATGTAACGCACACTCCCCTCGACCATCCCTTTGCTTTCGGGATCGCGCGCCGCACACGGCACCGGCTGCATGCAGAAATAGCCGCACAAGGCCAGGAACTCCGGATGACAGCAGGCGGAGCGGCCGGCGCCGTTGAGCACCGCCGCCTTGAGATTATCGCACACCAAGTAGTGCGGACTACCCCCAAAGAACTTCAGGGCGTTGACCAAGCAGCGATAGAACTCGGCCTTGCGTTGCGACAGGGTGAATTCCAGGTACAACATGCGGCTGTAGCAGAGGACCGCGACAAACACCGACACTTTCCGCTTCGTGGAACCGACGGTCAGATTGCCGCATTCCCCCCAATCGACCTGCAGGGTTTGTCCCGGTTCGTAGTGGACCTCTTGGTAGACGCGGCCACGGACCGGTCGCACGCGCCGGAGGTAGCGGCGCACGCTACCAACGCTACCGGGATAGCCGTCCGGTCCCTCAGCGATCTCTTCGTGGACGCGCGTCGCCGAGAGCCGCGGATACTTCTCCAGCAGTGCGGTGATCCGTGCCACGTACGGTTCGAGGCGGCTGGACCGTGGCTGGACGCGCCCGGTTGGGGGCTCGGCCATTAGCAGGGCTTTGGTGACCGTGCGCCGGGCGCAATGCAGTTGCCGTGCGATCTGGCGGACCGAGAGTTTCTCGCGTGCCGACAAGCGGCGGATTTCCGCCCACAGTGCGACGTTCATCGCGTGCTCCTTTCCCTTGTCGGGGTTGCCAACTGGCGGAACACTTCGCCGAGCACTTTGAGCCCTTGGCCAGGTTGCGGGCAGCGCCGCACGCCCGGTGCCGGCAGCGATAACACCTGGCAGAGCGGCAGTTCGCAGGCGAGCAGATCGCGGCCCAGCAACTCTTCGCGGGCCCGTTCCAACGCCGCCTGGGACAAACGCAGGCGGCTGGTCAACGTCGCGTCGCGGTAAAACGACAAGCCGTCGCGATCGGCGACCGCGGCCAAAAAAAAGTACAACAGTAGCCCTTCCTGCGACAGATAATCGCCATGTTCGCGCAAGAACTGGCGATCGAGCCATGACCAGCCGGTGGCGGGCAGTCGCCGCACCCGCTCCGGCACCAGAAGCCGTTTTTCCAACATGTGGAATCTCCTCAGAACCAACGAGTCTCACAAAACCGTGGTCCAAAGTAGCGATGCCAAGGGCCCGAGCGATGATGGCCGACCGGCGCCGCCTATGGGTCGACGGCGGAAGGGATCACGGGTGGTGGTTGAGCGGCGGCGGCCTGTTGCTGCACCCGCCAGCGCCGGTCGCGGTCTCGTTGATACTCCCAGGCCCTTTTGCGGCGGCCAGCTAACGTGCCCCGCACACGCCATTTACGTTCGCGATCGCGCACCTGGCGAACCGCCCGGCGGCAGGCCACGCTGCAATAGCATGCCGTCTGGCGGAGTGAACTGGCGACCGCTTCGTAACACCCTGGTCGCTGGCAGAACCGCAGGTTCCAGGAATTTTCTGCTGCGTGACCACGCGCCCGGGGCTGCCGCGGCGGTTTTGCGGGTGTGCAGCATTCTGATGGCGGGTTCGGTGGCGTGGAAACGTCTCCGGGGGTTGCGTGACTGCAAGTCCCGGGGTACGGTGGCGTGATCGATGGGGTGCAGCATTCTGCCGACCGGCCCGACGGCGTGGAAACGTGGGCGTCTGCTGCGTGACCACGCGCCAACGTAACCGAGGCGGCAGTAGCTGGTTGCGTCGACTTGGCACGCTCGCGGCGCGCACGTTGCGTTTGGGCGTGTTGGGCTTTTGCCTGGTAGGATTGCCGTCGTTTGGCCTGTCGCTGTGCGGCATACCAACGTCGCACCTCGGTTAGGCACTCGGGCCGTTGGCAGTATCGTTGGTTGCCACGGTGTGGCTGGTAGTATTGTTCGCAACCTTTGCGCAAACAGCGGCGGCGCCGCGGGCGTCGTGGCCGCCGTGCACGGCGGCCAGGGGAACCCGTTTTTGTATGGTAAGACGAGCCGACGGGAGGTACGATCCCAAGGTTAGCTCAGGGACAACGCGCAAACGTTCTCCCTGAGCGCTTCATTTTTTCTCCGCGCGTGCAACACCTACGCGCCCTCGATACCCTTTACATCGACACCAGGGAACCAGACAAGGAAGGAAACGATGTTTTACGACATCTGACGGGAAGAAAATGCCGGTTAGGTAAACTGCGCGCCCCAACGCCTATTCCCCTCCCGGTGCTCCTCGACTGCGCGATTCCGGTGCTCTTTTCGCGCGCGGTGTCA
>JBJXEW010000038.1:0-2926 GCA_046156035.1 Phycisphaerales bacterium
CTAACGAAGCTGTAGGAAAAGCCCCGCACCATCCTCCGGCGGCAGGAACATTGCAGGGTGTGGAGTCGTCGGCCCAGCGAACGTTATCGTGCCGACCGCCCCACGTCGAGGAGGTCCCGTGGCCCGCTACAAGTACATCGATACGAACCCGCGCTTCCTGGCCATCGACCTCGCGCGGCAGCTGTTGCCTGGCACCTTCGAGCACGCGCTGCACCACCTGCTGACGCGCACGATTGACGTGTCGCACTTCGATGCCCGCTTCCGGAATGATGACACGGGCGCTCCGGCCTATCCCCCGGCCACGCTGCTCCAGGTCGTCCTCTTCGCGTACTCGCGCGGGATCGTGAGTAGCCGGGCGATCGCGCGGGCGTGCGAGGAGCACGTGACCTTTATCGCGTTGTGTGGCGACACCACCCCCCATTTCACCACGATCGCGGACTTCATCAGCACGCGAGGGCCGGACATCGCCCGCGTGTTCGCGGCGGTGCTCGCGGTCTGCGACCGGCAGGGGCTGATCGGGCGCGAGATGTTCGCCATCGATGGGGTGAAACTCCCGAGCAACGCGTCCAAGCGGCGGAGCGGGACCCGGGCCGAGTTCGCCCAACAGGCAGGCAAACTGGAAGCGGCGGCGACCACGATGCTGCAGCGGCATCGCGAGGCCGACGCCTTGCCGGTCGAGCCCGACCTGGCCGCGAAGGGCGCCCAGCGCATCGCGCGCCTCGAGCGCGACGCGACGCAGCTCCGGGACTGGCTCGCGGCGCATCCGACGGATCGGCCCGGGTCCAAGGGGGCCATTCGCCAAAGCAACCGCACCGACAACGACAGCGCGAAGATGGCGACGGGGAAGGGCGTGATCCAAGGGTACACCGGCGTGGCGGCCGTGGATGCGCGTTACCAAATCATCTGTGACGCGCAAGCGCATGGTACGGGCTCGGAGCAGGCCCTGCTGGTGCCGGTCGTCACCGCGCTCGCGCCGCTGCTCACGCCCCTATCCGTGATCACGGCGGATGCGGGGTATCATAGTGAGGCGAACCTGCAGCAGCTGGCGGCGCTGGACGTCGACGCCCTGATCGCCGACAGCGACATGCGCCGCCGGGACGAGCGGTTTGCGACGCAAGGGCGGCATCAACAGGGCGCGGATCCGTTGCATGACAAGACGCGGAAAGAGCCGGTGGCGTTACCGATGTATCAGCCGAGCGACTTCACCTATGATCAGGCGGCCGGGACGTGCGTCTGTCCGGCGGGTCGGTCGCTCTACCGCTCTGGCCGCGGCCTGGTGACCAGGCACGGGCTCCGGTCGGATCGCTTCAAGGGCGCGCAACGGGATTGCGTCCCGTGTGCGCACCGCGTGCAGTGTTTACGAACCCCAGCCACGACGCGCATCCGCCAGGTCGCCTTCTTCTACGGCAAGGGGCCGGACGCCCCGGAGACACACACCGCGCGCATGCAGCGCAAGATCGATTCGCCAGAGGGCCGAGCGCGCTACGGGCAACGCTTCGGCGCCGTGGAACCGGTGTTCGCGAATCTGCGGCACAACAAGCGACTCGATCGTTTCACGCTGCGCGGCCGCACCAAGGTCGACGGGCAGTGGAAGCTCTTCTGCCTGGTGCACAACATCGAGAAACTGGCGCACTACGGGCCCCGGGTCTAGCCGACCCCGGGAGGCCTGCCCCCATCGGCCCCGCGCCGCTCCAACGATGAGCAGCGACCGCCCCTCCGCAGTCCTCCGCAGCCCCTCAAGCCCTCAGACCATCCGCTCTTCCTCCCTCACGTCGCCTGAGGTGGCTTTTCCTACATCTTCAACGACAAGCGTCAGCCGCAGGCGAATCCAACAGAGAGGCGGCGGAGCCGCCGCCTACCAAAGATCGCCTGACTGCTGCACGCATTGTTAGGCCGCTTCATCGACGTCCGCCGAGACACCGGCGGCACAAGGTGATAGGCATGTTGCGACTGCATGCCCGCAGAACCTCATCCGCCGGTGGCGCGGTCTTCAGCTGCGCGACCTCGGCGTCGATCTCGCGGCATACCAAGTCGGCATCGGCCTCGGACATAGGCGGGTCCTGGACGACGATCTCGTGGTCCCGCACGACTGTCAGGCGCGCGCCAGTCGGATCCGCCCTCAAATCGAGCCAGTTCGCAAAGCCGTTCCCCCACAGCTTTGCTGCGGCACCATCAGCGGAGTCGGCAGATAGCAGGAGAACCATGCCCTTCTTGGTGTCAAGCGTCAGCACCGCATTACCCGACCGGCGAAAGGTGACATAGCCGCCGCGCTCTTGGCCTCCCGCATCGTATATGAGCACCCCCGCTGCCTCATCACCGCGGGGTACCGACTTCCCGTCGATGACGGCGTCTGGCAGCTGTCCCCCGACTCTCACACGCGGCACCCCGTGCTCATCAACAATCGTGAGCGAGCGGAGGCGCAGTTCATCAGACTGCCACGGCTGACGCCACAGTGTAACGCCGAGCAAGCCCATCCCAAGGAACGCCGCCACCGCAACAGCGCCGATCCAGCGAAGCCGGCGCTGTAGCTGAGCGAGCGAAAGCGAAGCTGACTCGTGCATGGATCGCCTCCTCCTCTTTTCCGGTGTGTGCTTGATCCGCCGCATAGCGGCCTAACGAAGAGGAGACTGACCTCCGATATCGGTTTCGCACCGGTCCGCCCACTCCCTTCGCACCGGTCAGCCGAATTCCTTCGTGACGGACCAGGCAATCTCCGCTCCCCGGACGCTATCCCAACCGCGCTATCCCCGCCAGACCCCAGCACCCCCGCCTACCCCGCGTGCGGAGACAGCAACTCCGAGGGGCTCCGCACCGCCCCCGGTCCCCGCGCCAGCACATGGGTGTAGATCATCGTGGTGCTCACGTCCGACACTGCCACTCCCACGTACGCGCCACGCTCGGGATCTTCCGGTGAAGAGCCCCCGGC